>JAYQNB010000006.1:0-361580 GCA_038144055.1 Alphaproteobacteria bacterium
TACCAGATTGCCATCCAGCTTGTATTTGGCGATAACCTTTTCCTGTTGCGGCATCATCTTCTCACGCATGGCTTCAGCTGCAGCTGTTTCAGCATCAGAGATGGTAACGCCCCAGCCTTTATGTTCTACGGAATTCGCATCAACTGCCATTGACGACACCCGCTGCTCGGCAACCACGTCATTCCACACGGCTGTAAACAGTTCCTTTCTTCATCATTCAGACTGTTCCAGTAATTCTGGCTGACAATTGGGATCAGAAACCCGACGATACCTTTTTAAACCCAGAATCCCCAACTTCGGTCAGCTTCTGCCGCACGACCGATTCAATTGATGCCATAGTGGCGTCGACCGTTCCTTGCTGCAGGGCCAACGGCGTAATCAGAACCTGGCATCACGACGGGAACACCGCCCATGCCTTCAACAACAGCAGCTGGACGGCACCACCCGGAATGCGTACCCTGCAATCCGACAAACTCGTCCAGTTCCGCAAAGGCTTGTTGGTGGACCAATAATAAACGCGACCCAGATGGCCAGTTGCCCGGAACCACTGACGCCCATCTTTTCATTCAACATGGCGTTCAGCTTGTCACCAACAGCACCATCGAGCATTTCGGCCTCGCTGCGCGGTCATGCCCTTCAGAACGTGGTAGGTCGAGAACGTTGATGTTAGCCACATGCGGCTGAGAGAGGCGAAGGAACTATGTCGCCATGCCGACGTCACCACGGGCGACGGCCTTGCCGACATCGCGCGCATTGTAGAGTTGGCTTGAATCAAAGACCTTTGCCTTTAGTGCCCCGCCCGAACGAGCTTCAAGCGCAGCGGCGAAATTAGTCATAGTCAGCGTCTGGATATGCTGCGGTGGAGTTGCAGATGAAATGATCAGTTCATCAGCTGCCTGCGCCAGGCCGGCGGTCCCACTAAGCACACAATGAGGGCACTCCTGCCGCTGTAGAAATTCCGAATAGACTGTATCATGTGGGCTTTCCTCCCTGTATTTTTGATAATTTGTCTTAAAAAAGCTAAATGCATCTATGATAAAGGAATAAATCTCGGCACTCTGTGATAGGATTTTAGTATCGCAACTGAATTCAACATCCGACGCAAAATTGAGGTAAAAAGATGAGCCAGATAGATGTTGAACACATGATCAAGGAAGTGCCTTCTTCACCTAAAGGAAGACTAGTCTGGACCGCGTTGCGGGATGTGAGAGCGTGTAGATCTTGGCGCTGTGCCAGAAGGTCGTCGTTTTATGGTACCTATCCTTGGTGGTCGTGTTGTCTCTGGACCTGGATCAATGGCCTGATGGATCGTGCTTGCAGGTGGTGCCGACAGACAGCTTCTTCGCGCTGATGGGGTCAAAGAGCTAGACGCGTTATATGATCAAGACCGATGACGGTCAAATAATTACCATTCGCAACCGCGTAATCGTTGACGATGGGCAGCGCTATGCCATGTCAGTTATAAGACGCCACCGTTCCAGACGGACAACTATCATGGCTAAATCGCCGAGTGCTCGTAGGAACGCTCCAGTCTCTCAGACCAGACAGATCCGCGGTAATTGTCAGAGCCTGGAAATGAATGTTGGCTGAATCAAGTAGCGCTTGTTTGAGGTCGAAACTGCGCTAACGGCAAAACCGCATGCCATGCAACCTTTCAATCAATCAGGCAGCTTTCAGATAATCGGAAGCCGACGTCGATCAGTGTCTCAAATCAAAACTGAACCGCGGCAAGGGCATGATGCTCTTCAGCACTTTTTCTGCGAGTTGCTGAAATTCAATTTCAAATGCTGCCACCAGACACCGTGCTGATATGTGCCCACGAGGCGCGGAAAAGCAGTTCGACCGTCAGTGTAGCAAAAGCCGAGCGTTTGGGGTGGAACGCCATGCCGCCAGTGTCTCGCGCCGCATCTCTTTCCACTCGGCAAGGCATACCGGACTGGTTCGACTGTGCCGGCAAGCTCGCTGATAAAGTCACAAAGGCATCCGCTCCGGCGCGCCGTTATGCGCCTTCAGGCCCTGTGTTGCGCCGCCAGAACGCGTGAATGCCGTTCGCCCCTTCATAGATTGAGGTGATGTTAGGGTCGCGCCGTCTGGGCGATGTCATATTCCTCAAGATAGCCATAACCACCCAGCACCTGAATCCCAAGATCGGCTGCCCTGATACCAGCCTCTGTTGCAAACATCTTGCACACCGGCGTCGGGAAATCGGCAAGCGGAAGCTGGAGGATCTTCGAGCACGACAAGCGCCAGATGGCAACATCGCCCGCAGACCCAGCCCGCTAGCGCGCGTTGTTCTTCGAGCATCTGCCGCACATCAGCGTGGTCCGACAGCACGGCAGGCGAGCCATCGACGCGTCGTCCCCTGCGCGCGCTCAACAGCAGCATAGCTGCTGGCAATGTCGTCATAGGCCCGCGCGGCATGGGCGACGCCCTGCAGAGCCACATCTATCCGGGCATGATTCATCAAGGTGAACATGGCGCCAAGCCCACCACCCTCTTCACCGATCAACTCGGCCTCAGCATCATCAAAGACAAGCTGACAGGTTGGCGAGCCGTGAATGCCCAGCTTTTCCTCGATCCGCGCGACGCTGACATGATTGCGCCCGCCTTCGATCCTTGACGGACATAAAAACAACGACAGTCCCTTTGTGCCGGCTTTCAGGCTCGCCACTTCGCGCCAGCACAAAATGCAGGATGTCTTCGCTCAGGTCCTGGTCGCCATTGGAGATGAATACCTTTTCGCCGCTCAACCGCCAGCTGCCATCCTGCCGCTCTGCCTTCGTACGAACACGCGACAGATCCGATCCGGCTCCGGCTTCGGTCAGGCATGGTATTCAATGTCCGGCCTTCAGACAGCCTCGGGATCCATCGGTGTTTCTGATCAGCCGTGCCAAAACGCATCAGGGTGGACACCGCACCAGGCAGCAGGCCAGTGGCCATCTGCAAGGCGTGATTGGCCCCTGTGGAAATTTCGGAAACCCCAGCTGCGGTCAGGCGGTCTAACCCCATGCCACCGAACTCCTCAGGAACAGTCAGGCCGAGCCAGCCACCTTCCGCTGATTGCCGGAAGGCGTCGGCGAATCCGTCCGGCGTTCTGACCCGCCCATTCTCCAACCTGCAGCCCAGCTGGTCTCCAGTTTGATTCGTCGGCGCAATGACCTGTTCGGCGAAGGCCGCAAACTGGCTCAGAATATCTGCCGCTAAGTCTGGGTCATGTTTTCCCGTTGCCCCGGCATCAGCAACCCTATGAAGGGAAAACAGAATGTCATCAGTTGGCGCGGCAAACTTCTTCACGGCTGCCTAGCCCCCGAGACCGAGAAGACGCGCGGCATTAGCCCGGTGATGATGTCAGGCCGGATTTCATCCTTGATGGCGATGTTCTCAAAATCATTCAGCCACCGCTCGGGCGTGATCATCGGCCAGTCAGACCCGGAACAGAACCTTCTTCTTCAGAATCGAATTACAATAGCGGACGAGAATCTCAGGAAGTATTTGGCGACCAGCCGGACAGGTCGATATAGACATTCGGCTTGTGCTGGGCGACGGCCAGCGCCTCTTCCTGCCAGGGAAAGACGGATGAGCGAGAATGATCTTCAGATCAGGGAAATCCACAGCCACATCATCCATACATGGGATTGCTGAATTTCAGCCGCATCCCGTTGCCGCCGCGCACCGGACCCCACACAGTCTGACCCGTGTGAAACAAGGCAATCCCACCATTTTCTTCAATCGCCTCATGCGGATAGGCCATGCGGTCATTCGCATAGAACCCCTGAAATGTCGGGTGAAACTTGAAGCCGCAAATGCCGTAATCCTGCATCAACCGCCGCGCCTCCCTCACACCCATCTTTCCCTTCCAGGGATCGATTGAGGCAAAGGGGATCAGAACATCGCTGTTGGCAGCGGCGATTTCGGCCACTTCCTCATTTGCATAGCGGCGATATCCGGTTCACGTTCGGCATCGACGGGAAAAATAACAGCGGCGATATTCTGCGCACGATAATGCGCTGCCGTTTCTTCAATCGTCGGCGGATGCTCCCAGGGGGCACGGAAATATTTCGCCATCGTGGATTGCAGCTCGTCATAGCCGTCATCGGCATGATTGCCGCACGGCTCCTCGGCATGCCATGAATATCGATGGCGCGGATGTTTTCCAGATCGATCATTTTCGATGTACCCCTCTCACCAGATTGACCAGCGGCCCAGACCGGTCAAAAGCTCATGAACCTTTATCTGCGCCATACCTGATCTTCGATAGCAAGGCAATAAGCTGAGCGCGCTCGAACTTGTCGAGATGCTGCAAGCACCCTTCCTCATGCGCCCAGGCCGCGCCATAGGCCTTATGTTGCAATTCTTCCCCAGCATCCGTCAGATGGAGTTGACGCGCGCGTCCGTCCAGAGGATCAGCACTACGCGTGACCAGACCACGCTTCGACAACTCGTCAATCACCGACACCATGTTCGGTTTTTCCATATCGATCGCCACTGCCAGGTTTGACAGCCGAATTCCCGGATTTTCACGTAACATTGTCAGAATGGTGAAGGTGATCATCCGTAAACCGAGCGGCCGCAAGGCCTCGGCAAGATCAACATAGATGCCGTTGAAAGCTGCGCTTCAGATTGTTTCGACAAGCTGCGACAGCGCGGTGTTCCTCTCACCACGGTGCCGGCATCCCAGGGCGTTTCAGCCGGAATCTCTGCGGCCTCCCCATGACTCTACCTGAACACCGGACGGCGCTTCTTCCAAAAAGGCACGCAACCCTTCGGCGGCATCTTCGGTGGTCTGCGGAGCGCCGCCGCCAACGATCCCGCATAGAGAGCGTCTTCTGATGCCATGTTGGCAGCATGGTGGATGGAATTGACGATCATATAGGGTTCGACATCGGCGCGTTGATGGCGATTTTGGCAGCCAGCTCCTCTGCCAGAGCAGCGCCTCGATCCCTCGGCGCATATGTAATGCGCCAAGCCAAGAGATTTCCCGTCCTCATGGCCGTATTTTCGGCCGGTCAGCATCATTTCGGTCATCCGGTCGGCGCCAATGATCCGCTCAACGCGCTGTGGCACCACCACCAACGAAAATACCACGTCGTCCTTCCGGAAGCTGAAATATGGTTGACGGCTCTGCGATCCGGACATGGGTGGCGCTTGTAAGCTCCAGCCCGCCGATAACGGCGCCAAACATGGCCGACACCATAATCAGACCGCCGAGCTGGATCTGATCCATCAGCCGATGCCAGCGACGTGAGTGATGAAGGTTCTCTTCGGCGTTTCGGGTTTCATGCTCGGCAAGATCAAGCCCGGCGCAAAAATGCCCTTCGGTGCCGGTCAGAATAACGACCCGCACACCATCCGGTGGGGTGACTGGAAGCATCGTCTCCAGCGCTGAAACAGCGTTTCATTCATGGCATTGCGCTTGCCGGGACGGGTCATCGTGACAACAGCAATCCTGTCAGTGACGCTGATGTTCAGCACGTTGGACATCAACTCACCCTGGTCGAAACTTTGCGGGAAGGCGCACCGCGCCGTCAAGGCGGATCACGGTGCCGTTAAGATAGGAATTCTCGACAATAATCTGAGACGCCAGAAGCGCATATTCCTCGGCCAGTCCAAGCCGCGACGGAAAGGGTATGTCCTTGCTTATGGTCTCGCGCACCACTTCCGGCAGACCTCCGGTCATCGGCGTTTCGAACAGCCCTGGCGCGATCGTCATGACACGCACACCAAACTGTCCGAATTCGCGCTGCTGGAGACACAGCGGAGGCAACGCCGCCCTTTGACGCCGCATAAGCGGCCTGACCGCTGGCCATCCTGCCACGCCACTGACGCGGTGTTGACGATCACTCCGCGTTCATCCGTACCGTTAAGAAGGTCCAGTTCAAGCATTGTGCGGGCGGTGTGGCTCATCATCAAATAGGTGCCAATGAGGTTGACCCGGATCGTATTTGAAAACACATCCGTCGACAGTTTGCCTTCACGGCCGACAATCCGCGCGGCAGCCAGGCCGATCCCTGCACAGTTTACCAGCACCCGTGGCGCGCCAGTGCCTGCCACCGTCGTCAACACAGATGCAACCGAAGTTCATTTCCAACATCCACCTTGACCACAGAGGCCCCTATCTCGGACGCCCGCTCAGTGGCAGCGGCATCATCCAGATCGAAATGGTGATCTTGGCACCGTCCGCAGCAAACCGGCGCGCGCAGGCAAGACCGCTTCCGCCACCAGTTATCCAGATCTGCTCACCTGAAATTTTCATATCGTCCGTTGCACACCTGACATGACATGTCGTTTACAGTTCATAAGTTTTATAACAATATGAACAAAGCCTGCCTCTGTCCCACAAGAATTGGCCGGCAACAAATATGGCCGCCGGCTTGCCATTCAACGAGGGCGTCGATGTTCGCATCGCAGGATTATCTGAAGCACAGACTTGTCATTGAAAATCGGCCGGATGGTGAAATGGTGCTGTCATCGGGGCTTGAACTGGAACCAGCGGTCCGCAACACGGGCGATTGGCTTCTACCAAGCTGGCGGGACGAGACGCCTGACGCCGTATTTCTGGCTGAACGGTCAGGTCCGCTGGGAAAAGCTGCGCTATGACGAAGCGCTGGCAAAAGTGCAATCCGTTGCTGCAGGTCTTCTTGACTACGGATAGCGCCTGGCGACAAGATTATCATCCTCTCCGGGCCCAGCATTACGCACGGCATCCTTAAACTTGCTGGCATATATCGGCGTCGCCACAGTGCCGGTTGCCGAACAATATTCTTGATACCGGACGCCTCTCGCGATTGGTCCACATAGCGGAGAAAATCCAGCCGGCGATGGTTTTTGCCGATGACGCCGATAAATTTTGCGCGCGAGGCGTCGGGCTGCTGCAGTTCAACAACGCCGTGAAGGTGGTCTGCACCGGGCGCTTCTGACGACAAGGTTACCTGGAACAGCCTATTGGCTGGAACGGGATATCAGTGCGGCACGCAACGCCGTCACGCCTGAGACACTTGCCAAGATCCTGTTTACCTCAGGTTCGACCTCGACCCCAAAAGGGTGCCACAAACGCACCACATGCTGTGCATAAACCAGAACCAGTACAGTGGCTGCCTGCCTTTCCTGAAGGCAAGGCCACCCGTCATCCTGTCCTGGCTTCCCTGGAACCACGTCTTTGCCGGCAACCCAATTTCAACATGGCGCTTGCCTTGGCGGAGCACTCTACCTTGACACGGGCAAGCCCGTGAAAGAGCTCTTCGACAAAACGCTTGAAAATCTGCGAATGGTGAAACCCACCATGTCGGCTAATGTCCCAGTCGGTTATGCCATGCTGGTCGAGGCGATGCGCGAGGATGTCGAGCTTCGTCATAACTTTGCGATCTTGACCTGATATTCTATGCCGGCGCCTCGCTTCCTCTGATGTGTGGCAGGGCAGATTGAAGAATTGGCCATGAAGGAGCTTGGCCGCGTGCCCATGCTGACATCCAGCTGGGGCATGACGGAAACCGCGCCAATGGCCCTGATCCATTATGAAGGCGGGGCGGAGTCCGGCATGATCGGCATCCCCGGTCCCAGATTGGAAGCCAGGCTATTGCCTGTTGGCGACAATCGCTACGAGCTTCGGGTTCGTGGGCCGAATGTCATGGACGGTTATTTCGAGGAACCAGAGAAGAATTCCGAAACCTTTGATGAAGAAGGTTTCATGAAAACAGGTGATGCCGTTCGCTTTGCAAACCCAGCCGCGCCCGAGAAAGGTCTGCGCTTTGACGGCAGGATCGGAGAGGATTTCAAACTTCTGTCGGCGGTCTGGTACAGGCAGCACGGCTCCGCCTGCACGTCATGCCGGCGTTTACAGGCCTTGTGCAGGACATTGTCATCACTGGCGAAAATCGCGCTGATCTCGGTATTCTGGTGTTTCCAGACGCGCAGCTGGAGAGCTGGCCGCGCATGAAGACGGCACCATTCGGGATCCCGGCTATTGCGACCAGATCAAATCCGTGCTGTCCGAGCTTGCCAAGACTGCCACCGGTTCCTCAAACCGGATCGTCAGGGCCATTATCCTGGCCGAGCCACCATCGATCAAAGCACATGAAATCACGGCGAAGGGAAATCTGAACAACAAAGCCGTACTGAGAAACCGTGCCGGTTTCGTTGACAGGCTATATGACGAAACCGACCCTGCGGTTATCTCGGCGAAGTGACACCCGAACAGAAACCTGGGGGCGGGATTTGAATCTTGTCGCACACCCAGACAAAACCATTCCACGACGCCTCTGCTCACATATCACCCGCCCCGAGTTCCGAGGCACAAACCACCCCGAACCCACACCCCACCCCTCGAACCAATTCGATCCAGATCTGGCAACCATCCCCAGTAACCCTGATCGAATGTGGGGTGAGATGTGGGGTTGGATTGGTTGGGGTCTTTGAAACTGATGTCTGTCAGATGCTTACGGATTGATGGAATCCACCCTCTCCGCCACTTCCCATGACAGACTGCCTGTGGCATCTCGATGGCAAGGTCAAGTCGCGCTTGATCTGGCCCACAGGTTGATCCCAGACTCGACAGCATATTTGTCGATTTCCGCGAGCTCGGTCTCGGTGAAGTGAAGGTTGGCGGTCGCCTGCACACAGTCTATCACCTGCTCGGGTTTCGAAGCGCCGATCAGCGCCGAAGTGATACCCTCGTCACGCAACACCCATGCAATCGCCATCTGTGCCAGCGTCTGGCCGCGCCCCTCGGCGATCTCGTTGAGCTTGCGAATGTTGCCCAGCGACTCGTCATTCAGAAAACCGTCCAGCAGCGATTTGCCTTGTGTTGCGCGGCTTCCCTCTGGCTCGCCGTTTAGATATTTGCTGGTCAGCATACCTTGGGCAAGTGGTGTAAAGGCAATCGAACCAATCCCGAGTTCATGCAGCACCTTCTTGAGCCCGTCCGTTTCCACCCAGCGATTCAGCATGTTGTAGCTTGGCTGATGGATCAGGCAAGGCGTGCCCAACTCGTCAAGAATGGCCGCCGCCTCGCGCGTTTTCTCTGAATTGTAGGACGAGATTCCCACATAGAGCGCCCGGCCCGATCGCACGATGTGATCCAGTGCACCCATTGTCTCCTCAAGGGGTGTCTCCGGATCGAAACGATGCGAATAGAAAATGTCCACATAGTCCAGCCCCATCCGCTTCAGGCTCTGGTCACAGGATGCAATAAGATATTTCCGACTACCCCATTCGCCATAGGGGGCCACATATCGTAACCTGCCTTAGAGGAAATAATCAGCTCGTCACGATAGGGTGCAAAATCCGTCTTCAGAATCTCGCCAAAAGCAATTTCGCGCTGCCGAAGGGCGGGCCGTAATTGTTCGCCAGATCGAAATGGGTAATGCCATGGTCAAAGGCAGTCCTGCACATGGCCTGTTTGATGTCATGTGTGGTGTCATTGCCGAAATTGTGCCAGAGGCCGAGTGACACCGCAGGCAGTTTCAGCCCGGATCTGCCAAGCCGGCGATAGGGCATCTTCTCGTAGCGATCTTCAGCAGCCTGCCACATGTTTGGTCTCCTCATACCCATTGCCATTGAACGGAGCCGCATTCCGGGTGGCTCACGATCTTGGCTGAAGTTAGGTTACGCGCCTTCCTGTCCCGCGCAACCACCGGCCAGATGCCCCAGTGCCAGTGCCGTAAGCAGGCCGTTGCCTGACAGATATCCGGAAACATCCGGCCCTGACACACCGCAAGCCGCCCCGCCACAGGCAAACAGGGAGTTGAAGACGGTCCCGTCTGCCCGCTTCACACGAGCATGGTCATCCACCAACAGGCCTCCCTGCGTATGGAACAGCGCACCGGTGACCCGCACCGCACAATAGGGCGGCTGCAACAAGGTATCCGCAGAGAACTGCCGTCCGGTCTGGTTCGCCGCTCTCGGCGCAGGCCTGCTTCATCCAGTGTTGCCTCAAGCGCGTCGCTGTCGATCCCGATGCGCGTTGCCAGCTCGGCTGGGCTGTCCGCCACAATGACGGCGCCGTTCTCTTCGGCGTTGCGGAAATCCTCGAATTTCCGGCCAAGCTGCTGCAGGCGGCCGTCAAAAATGTTGAATGCGGTCTGTTCCGGTTGCGCCAGCACCGCCACCGCCTGTTCGGAATATCCCTGATGCTCGTTCGAGAAACGGCGGCCCTCAAGATTGACCTGAATGCCGCCTTCCATCATCAGAGCCCAGGTGACGAGAATACCATGCGGGTGCGCGACAGAACCATGCCCCTGATATCCAGACAGATGTGTCGGAACAGCACCAATCTGCTCGCCCCACAGAATGGCCTCGCCCTGGTTGCCCGGATGCCCGAAATAAAGCGCATCCTTCATTTCCGGAATATGCTGCGCGACGAGGTCGGGATTGCCGCCATAGCCGTTGCAGGCAAGAATCGTCCGCTTAGCGGCGATCACCTCAATCGCGCCATCCGGCCGCTCGCAACGCGCGCCGATCACCTCCCCGCCTTCCGACTGCAACAGGTCCGTGACGCACGCACCCGTCACAATCATGGTATCAGTTGCCGCCACTGCCTGTTCAAGCCTCGTGATCAACCCCTGCCCGGTCACCTCTGGCACAGCATGCATGCGGTGGTGGCTGTGGCTTGGGTAGAGAAAATCATCAAGCACATGGAACGGGATATCGTGGCTGTCGGCCAGCCAGTCGATGGTCTTGGGAATCTGCGCCACGATGGCGCGCACATATTCCGGATCGGCACTGTTCTTGTTCTTTGCCATGATATCGCCGACAAAGACGTCCTGGCTGTCAGATATGGACTGCGCTGCCTGTGCTTTTGTGCCCGCTGCAGGCACCAGTCCGGAGGACAACGCTGTCGAGCCGGAAAGCTGGGTGTCACGCTCGGCAACCAGTACCGATCCCCTGCCTCGGTGGCGGCAAGCGCCGCTGTCAGACCGGCAGCGCCGCCGCCGATGATCAGGCAGTCGACCTCAATTTCGGCTTCGATGCTGTCACTGACAATTATGCCTGCCATAAGCCTTTCAGCTCCCGCTGAACAACGCCTGTGCCTCGGCGATGCTCATTGTCTTCCCGACCGTGGCCAGCGCCTTGATCGCCGTGTCATGCGTTTCGGAGAAAAGGCGGCACACCCGTCATGAAGGGTGATGGTATTGAAATCCCGCACATGCGCGTCACGAACAGTCGAGGCCACACCGCCATTGGTGACAATGCCGCAAACCATCAACGTCCTGATGCCGGCACGGCTGAGAACAAACTCCATCCTCGTCTGGTAAAATGCTGAATAAGCGACCTTTTCGACAATTAGGTCTGCCGGCTGAAGTTCATCAACAAGAGAATGGCCCCAGCCGCCGGGAACGAAATCACCAGTTGTCAGGAATGGCCTGAGTGTCTTCAGATGTGGCGAGATGAAAGGGGCGCCATCACGTCCGGGGATCAGGCTGAACTGGGTAGAAACAATCCATCCACCGGCTTGCCGCACGGTATCGAGAAGCGGCTTGATCCGGGACGGCAGAGCGGCAATCTCGGGGCTGCTGGTGCCGGACCGGCCATAAGCACCTTTCGGATGCAGGAAGTCATTCTGCAGATCAACGATCAGAACCGCCGTTGAAGCGGCGTCAAAGGCGTTGTCGGACATATCTACCCCTGTTCCTCAATGATGATATTGCCGAGATCGTCAACACGGGCCGAAAGACCCGGATCGACATAGATGGTGGCATCGGTTGGACCAGCAGACAGGGCCCGTCCACCACGGCACCGGCAGGAAGACGCAACCGGTCAACGATGGTCCCGTCATGCCACTGACCGCCAGCGAAAATTGTTGGTCGGCCAGATGGCAGTCCTCCGCCGACGCTGCACGCTCGCCACGCGCCAGGCTGGCGATGTCAACTTCAGGACGTTTGCCGATCACAGAAAGCCGAAGGTTCAACACACGCACCGGGATATTTTCGAGCAGGCGTCCATAAGTGCGCTTGTAGCTGGCATCGAAAGCAGCGCGGATAACATCGATTGTCAGCCCTTTTTCCGACACAGGCAACGGAACAGCCACGGCATGCGTCTGGCCAAGATAGAGCATGTCGAGCTCAATCACTGCTTCAAGGCCGTCAATTGACGCGGTTGAACGCCTTATGACCTCTTCAGAGGAGGCATGGTAATCTCGCCAATCATCTCTGTCAGCGCCTTGCAATCAAGAGTGTCCAGCATCCTGTTGAGTGTTCGGACCTCGTCATGACGCAGGTCCGACATCACACAGCCAAGCGCCGAATTGACGCCCGGGAAGCGCGGCACGATCGCTGCTGCCAGACCGATTTCGCGAACCAGAGCCCCGGCATGAAGCGCCCCTCCCCGCCGAACGGCATCGCTGCAAAGCGTTTCGGGTCATGACCCCGTTCAATCGAGATCAGGCGAATGGCGCCAGCCATTTTCGCGTTGGCAACGCGAATGATCGCCTCGGCGGCCTCTTCAACCGAAATCCCGAGCGGGCCCGCAATATGCGTGTCGATGGCGGCTGCGGCGGCTTCACTGTCCAACCTTGTCAGCTTGTCGCCGATCGGGTTGCGGGCATCGATGCGGCCCAGAACCAGATTGGCGTCCGTGACGGTCGGTCGGTCATTGCCAAGGCCATAACAGACAGGTCCCGGATCCGACCCCGCGCTCTGCGGCCCGATATCCAGCAGGCCGGTCTCGTCAATATGGGCAATCGACCCGCCGCCTGCCCCGATGGTCGTCATCTCGATCATCGGCGTACGGACAACCATGCCGAAATCGATGCTGGCCTGAGATGTCAGAGTGTTCTGCCCGTCGGCGACCAGCGATACATCAAAGGATGTGCCGCCCATGTCGCCAGTGATGACATTCTCGAAACCGGCGGCGCTGGCGATCTGGCGCGCGGCCACGACGCCAGCTGCTGGACCGGACAGCGCCGTGCGCACCGGAAGCGCCTTGGCCGTATCGACCGACATGACACCACCATTGGATTGGACGATCAGGATTTCCGCATCGGTGGCTCCTCACCTTCCAGCCGCTCTTCAAGCCGCGCCAGATAGTTTGCGACAACCGGCTGCAGATAGGCATTCAGGCTCGCCGTCGAGCAGCGCTCAAACTCGCGGATTTCAGGCAGGATCTCGGTCGCCACGCTGACATGCTCGTTCGGCCATACATCACGCAAAATCTCGGCAGCGCGCGCCTCGTTTTCGCCATTCGCATAGCCATTGATGAAGAACAGGCATACCGCTTCACAGCCATGTTCAAGCAGGCGTGCCGCTGCAGCTCGGATTTCGTCCGGATCGACTGGTGTTGTGACCTCGCCGCTGGCCAGCGTGCGCTCGGTGACCTCGAGACGGCTCTGCCGTTCGATCACCGGCGTGAACTGGCCCCACAGCCCCCAGGTGGTCGGCCGGTCGCGACGCCGCATTTCCAGCATCATCACGGAAACCCGCCGTGGTGATGATGCCCGCCTTGGCGCCCTTGCGTTCAAGCAGGGCATTGGTGGCCACTGTCGTGCCATGGATGATCGTCGAGACAGCACCAAGATCGTCGGTCGCAGCTTTGATGCCACTCAGGAAGCCTGCTGACTGGTCACCACGGGTCGAGGGCACCTTTGCGACACGCACCTCGCCGGTGTTTTCGTCAAGCGCGAGAATATCGGTAAAGGTTCCGCCGACATCGACACCGATCACGATGGATTTGCTCATGATCCCGCTCCCTTGCCGTCAGCTGTGACATATCCCTGCGCTACGTCATGCGCAGTCTGCTCACTGGTGCGCTTTGCCGCATCGCCATAGCCACCGCCCCCGGAGTCTCGAGCCGCACACGCTGGCCACGTTTCAACTTGATACCCGTCATCTTCGAGACGAGTGGCGGAGACTCCTGCCCGACGATGGCATCAGGGCCATCGCTGTCGAAATAGAACCTGTTGGGAGCGCCGGCGCCGCCTCCGGCAACACCGGGAGGCGGGTTTTTGCCACGTTCACCAAACAGAAATGCCGTTGCAGATTCTTCCAGCAATTCAATTTCATAAACCGCGCCCAGTCCGCCACGATGCTGTCCCTCACCACCGGAATCCGGACGAAGCGCCCATTGTGTGAAAGCAACCGGATAGGCAGCCTCGAGAATCTCCAGCGGCGGAATGGTCGCCGTACTGATTGGCGCGTTGCCGTGGTTCAAACCGTCCCCTTCGGGATGACCGCCATGGCCGCCGCCAAAGAACGAGAACATCACCCAGCGGCTGCCATTCCGCGATGTCCGGCCAGTGACAACGCGTTGATTGTCCCATAGGCACAGCCATTGACCCGTTCCGGCGATACATGCTGGAAGGCCTGAAACATCACATCAATCAGCCGAAGGATGGTTTCCGTATAGCCACCCACCGGCTTTGGTGCGGTGACGCTAAGAAAACTGTCCTCCGGGATAATGAATTCCACAGGTTGCAACACGCCTGCATTAGCCGGCACATCAGTAAAGATATGTTTCAGCGCCACATAGGTGGCGGCGATAGTCGTTGAGCGTGAAATATTCACCGGGCCGGCACAGGCAGGGCTCGACCGGCTGAAATCGATGGTCAATCGGTCGCCCGATATCGTCATGTCGACGGCAAGGGTCAGCACGTCATCGCTTACACCGTCATTGTCCAGATAGTCCTCGACCGAGATGGTGCCGTCCGGCAGCGCCGCAAGGTGGTCGCGCATCATGCGGTCAGCACGCTGCCTGAGAAGTTTCAGAGCTGCGGACACATCGGTCTCGCCATATTCGTCCAGCAGGTCGGCAAGGCGCTGGTGGCCGAGGTCGAGGGCGTTGATCTGGGCGTTCATATCGCCATAAAGCGAATTGGGAAGGCGCGAATTGGCTGACAGGATCGCGACGATATCGCTTTTCAGAACTCCTGCCTCAAACAGCTTCACCGGCGGGATCAGCATGCCTTCCTGAAAAGATTCAGTGGCTTGCGGGTTATAGTTTCCGGGTACATTTCCCCCGACGTCATGCCAGTGACCTACAGAGGCAAGATAGCAGAAGATCTCTCCGTTCCTGAAGATCGGCTTCACAAGCCGGAAATCCGAGAGTGGGTGCCGCCGTCATAGGGATCATTGAAAATGAACACATCGCCATCAGCAACGCCGCCGTCACGCCGTACTCTGTCAATTACCGCCTTCACGGCAAAGGCCATCACCCCGACAAAAATAGGAAGTCCTGATTTGCCCTGAACAAGGGTTTCACCTGTCTGCGCGTCATAGATGCCGTGACTGGCATCATGCGCCTCGGCAATGATCGGATTGAAAGCAGATCGGAAGAGAGTTGCATCCATCTCGTCGGCAATCTGTTCAAGACGGCCTTTGAGAATGGCGAGCGTCACTGGATCCATTTTGGTAGAAGTCATAAAAAATCAGTCCGTTGAGTCACTATCTTCATATTTTTTACCAAGTTCTAGAAGCGCGCTGGTTTCAATGATCTCGTTAAGACCGTTGAAATCATGCATCCGGTCGGCAAAGCCGGCATTGCTCCCGTCAGAGAGCAAACCCTCGTAATAGGCCTGCAAATGCCGTGAAATCGCCCGCACCGCACCACCTGGAAAAATCGCGACGCTGTAGCCAAGCGTGGCAAGATCGTCCGCAGATTTGATCGGTGTCTTGCCGCCCTCGACCATATTGGCAAGAAGCGGCACACGTCCGGCGAACCGGCCGCAAAGAACCTGCATCTCATCGATCGACTGCGGCGCCTCGATGAACAGAATATCGGCACCAGCCTCTCGATAGGCTTCGGCCCTGTCTATAGCCGCCTCCAGCCCCTCGACGGCGCGGGCATCAGTGCGCGCAATAATCAGTGTGTCGTCATTCTGGCGAGCATCGAGCGCTGCTTTGATCTTGCCCACCATCTCATTGCAGGACACAAGCTTCTTACCGTCGAGGTGACCGCATCTCTTCGGAAAGGACTGGTCCTCAAGTTGGATGGCACCAGCTCCGGCACGTTCAAAATTCCGAACGGTCCGCTGAACATTGAGTGCATTACCAAACCCGTTATCGGCATCAACGATCACCGGCGTCTCGATACGGTCGGTAATGGCCGCAAGTGTGTCTTGCACCTCGGACACGCTGACAAGGCCGATGTCGGAGCGTCCGAAGCGGGTATAGGCAAGGCTGGCGCCCGAGAGATATACGGCCTTTGCCCCCGTCTGTGTCGCGATCAGGCCTGACAGCGCGTCATAGATTCCAAATACAAGGAGGATGCCGCCCTTCCCCATCAGTTCCCCTTATAGTCATCAGGCCCCCTCCGCCACTGCTGTCTTCTGGAAGCGCTTTTCCAGATGCGGAATCAGACCGCCATCCAGAATCATGTCACGCAGGAAATCAGGCAACGGCTCAAGCGAAAGAACCTCGCCCAAAGCCGGAAGTGTCACCGAGGCGCTGTCGAAATCGAAGCTGATCTCAGCTCCGTCAGTCAGTCCGGGATGTGCGTGCGCTTCGCTATCTATGGTGAAAACCGGCAGGCCCAGATTGATGGCATTGCGATAGAAAATACCGGCAAAGCTGGGGGCGATCACAGCTGCAATTCCAAGGTGTTTCAACACTTCGGCAGCCTGTTCGCGTGACGAGCCGACCCCCATGTTCGGCGCACCAAGCATCACATCGCCAGAGCGCACATTGCCGGCAAATTCGGGCCTCACAGCCTCGAGGCAATGCATCGCCAGTTCCGCCAGCGGGGATTTCATATATTTGCCAGGAGCAAGGACATCGGTATCGATGGTTTCGTCGAACCGCCAGAGACGCGCCATCTGTCAGCCCTCCATGATCTCGCGCGGATCGCGCATGGTTCCGGTCACCGCAGAGGCGGCGACGGTGTAGGGCGACGCCAGATAGACCTGCGAGCCGGGTGCGCCCATCCGGCCCTTGAAATTACGCGCTGTCGAGGACAGGCAGACCTCGTCCTCGGCAAGCCGGTCGTCGCCATAGCCGGCGCAGATACCGCAGCTGTTCGCAAGGAATTGTGCTCCCGCATCCTCGAGGATCGACATGATGCCCTCGTCAGCGGCGCGGTCCTGATCCTGCTTGCTGGCCGGCGCAACCTTCAGGGTAATGCCGCTGGCGATGCGCCGCCCCTTCAACACACTGGCGGCGGCTGCCAGATCGACATATTTCGCGCCGGTACAGGCCCCGATATAGGCAACATCGAATTTTGTATTCTCAAACTCTGCGGCATCAGCGGCATTTGCCGGTGAATGCGGTGCAGCGATCTGCGGCGCGAGTTCCGCCGCATCGAATGTAAGATGGTCATCTGATTTGTCTGCGGCTTCGATGGCGTAGTCCGCCCAGTCATCGGCAAGCGAGCCTCCGGCGGCTAGCACATAATCCGCAGTCACCTGGTCAGGCGCAATAAGCCCTGCCTGCGCGCCAAGCTCCGCCGCCATATTGGACATGGTCATGCGTTCCTGCATCGACAAATCCCTGATCGCCGTACCGGCATACTGGATGGCCTGATACCGGCCACCGCCCATACCGATCTTGCCGCACACGGCAAGCATCATATCCTTGGCCGTGACACAGGACCCAAGACTGTTGTCCCACTGGATCAAAATGGTTTCGGGAACGCGAAGCCAGATTTCACCAGTTGCCAGAACCCCTGCCATCTCGGTCGCCCCGATGCCGAACATATAGGCGCCAAAGGCACCGCCGGTCGGCGAATGGCTGTCGCCTCCAACACAAAACATACCGGGGGACAGATGTCCGCGTTCCGGCAGCACGACATGGCAAATGCCCTGCTGGTCATAGAAATTGGCGATCTCTTCGTCCCGGACCCATTGCCTGGTCAGAGCCTGAATGGCGCGGGTCTCTTCGGTATCGGCCGGGACATAGTGATCGGTGACCACAACAACCCGGTCCTTGTCCCACACGCGACGTCCGAGCCGCTCCAGCATCGGCTTTACCCGGCGCGGCCCGCCGCTGTCGTGAATCATTGCAAGATCGACCTTGCAGATCACAACATCACCAGCCGAGACGCTGGGCTGCCCGGAGGCGCGGGCGATCAGTTTTCGGGCGAGAGTTTCCATGAAAAAACCGTAGCATAAAATAATGGCAGGCCATCACTTTTGACGGCCTTGCAATCACTACATTAAAGTATTCGGGGCATTGTATTTCAACAAACACCCGGCAAGGAGGGACAAGATGCCGCTGATCGAATGCACCCTGATCAAGGGATATGACAGCCAGGTCAGAAAAAGGCTTGCCGAACGCGTGACAGACGCGGCCTGTTCCTCGATCGGTGCAGCGTCGGATTTCGTCACCGTAACCATCAAGGAAGTGGATCCCGACAACTATATGCGCGGCCGCACAAGCCGGGTGCCGGCATCTGCCCCGAAACCTGCCGAAGATATTGTCCGCGGCTTTCTTGCGGCGATGGAGGCGCGCGATCTTGATGCCGCGAAATCCCACCTGTCAGATGACTTCACCATGACCTTTCCCGGGAATGCACGCTTTGCAGAGCTTGAAGAACTGGTGGCATGGGCCCGCCAGCGCTATCAGTCCGTTAGCAAGAGCTATGAAGGATTTGACACTGCCTTTCACGGCACCCGTTCAACGGTCTTCTGCTTCGGCACCCTTTCCGGCAGCTGGCTGGACGGCACCGGATTCAGCGGCATCCGTTTCATCGACCGGTTCGAGCTGGAAGGCGAGACCATTGTCTCGCAGATGGTCTGGAACGACATGGCAGAGATGAAACCGGCATGAACAACCTTGAACAGCTGGTCCTGACCTATTTTCGTGGTGTCGATGAACAGGATCCCGACCTCATTTTCACGACGCTCACCCCTGATTGTGTGTTCTCTGTCGAGACGCATGGTGTCGAACTGCGCGGACATGAAGAGATCAGTGGCATGTTCGACAGGCTGTGGTCGCATCACGCTGCTGTCAGGCATGATCAGTTCCATTTTGTTGATGCCGATAACGGTGCAGACATCGCTGTGCGCTTCCGCGTGACCAACACCCTCCCCGATGGCAGCCTTGTCTATAAATCCAACTGCAATTTCTTCACAGCAAAGGACGGTATGTTCACCGAAGTCCGTGTCTATATGGCTGGCGAGAACACACTCGACCGAAAGGGGTGACCAGAAGTGACCGGGGCCGTGCGCACGTCCGATCTAATGGTCGAACCTGCTGGCTGCGGCCATCATTGCGGCAATCATCTCGGTTCGCGGTACCGGAGAGACAGGATAGGCGGCACGGCTGTGTGACAGAGCCGAGGCCCAGCATCGCCTCAACAAGCTTATAGGTCAGCGGCCCGGGGTTGATCACCGGTACATCAAGGCTCTCGCTCAGGAACTGATGCGCCTGATGCATCGTCGTTGATCCCAGAAGAATGACATCAGCGCCGTCCTCATTGATGGCTGCCTCGGCCTCGGCCTGCAGCAGGGGGAAAATATCCTCCTCCTTGCCGGCAAGAAGGGCCTGATTGTCCGGCGCGACATCGATCGAGCGGATCGAGGCGACATGGTTCCTGATGCCAAGGTCGCCAATGGTCTTCTCATAGAGGTGGAACCAGTGCTTCCACATGGTAACGACCGAGAAACGGCTTCCCAGCAGCATTGCCGTCAGCATCGAGGCACGGCCGGGACCGATCACCGGAATATCCAGCACCGAGCGAAGGGCGGCGACGCCAGAATCGCTCATCGTGTCGATGCAGACGGCATCGAACCCCTCCTCCTGTGCCGACTGGCCGACCTCGAGAATGCCGAGATCGGCAAGCACCATATCAGCCTCGCTGACATAATTGCGCGGCGCCGCTTTCGTCGATTTGAAGGTGAACCGCAACTGGTCACTGAGTTCGACCGCATCCAGCTGCGAACGGCGTTGTGCCAGATTCTCTTCCGACATCGGAAAGGGAACAATCACCAGAACATCTTTCATCGCCGGCCGATCCTGTGTCACGCTGCAGTATTACTCTGGTTTTCAGGAGGTCACCGATGCCATCCCTTGTCAATAGACGCCTGTTCATCACCGGCATGGGGTCCGGCATCGGACTGGCGACCGCACGACTTGCTGTTGCTGAAGGTGCGCGTGTCAGCGGCACCATCCAGACCGAAGACCAGCGTGCCAACCTCGAAGCTGTCACGTCGCAAGACCTTTGTTTCCAGACAGATGTGACCGATGAAACGGCGCTGAACGATGCGGTTGCAAACGCAGCCGACCGGCTTGGCGGCCTTGATGGCATAGTGGCCTGCGCCGGCATCATCAAGCTGCTGACCTCGGCCGACACCGACAGCGCCGACTGGTCACGCATCATCGATGTAAACCTGACGGCAGGCTTCAACCTCGCACGCGCTGCCACGCCGTTTCTGACGGCTGAAAAACATGGCGCGATGGTGTTCATTTCCAGCCAGATCGGCCTCGTCGGCCATCAGCGCGCCGCTGCCTATGCAGCGTCAAAGGCCGGGATCAACGGACTTGCCAAATCGCTGGCGCTGGAGCTTGCCGACCAGAATGTCAGGGTCAACGCGGTCGCGCCGGGACCCATCGCCACCGACATGACGGCAGCTACCAGAGCCGATCCGGACCGGTTCGAGGCTCTGCGTTCAGCCATACCGATGGGCCGGTTCGGCACGGCGGATGAAATTGCAAATCTTGTTGTCTTCCTGCTGTCGGAACAGGCGGGCTTCATCACCGGCCAGGTGGTGGTCGCCGATGGCGGCTTCACCGCCAGATAAATCACGAATTACAGCCCGAGATAGGATTTTTTCAGGTCGCTGTTCTCGCGCAATTCGGCCGCCGACCCGGACAGGGTAACGCTGCCCTCCTCGATCACATAGGCACGGTCTGCGATGGCAAGCGACTGGATCACGTTCTGTTCAACAAGGATCAGCGACAGTCCGGTGTCGTTGATCTGCTTGATCAGTGCGAACATCTGCTCCACCAGCAGCGGTGACAGGCCAAGTGACGGCTCGTCGAGGAGAAGCACTTTCGGCTCGCTCATCAGGCCGCGGCCAATGGCGACCATCTGCTGCTCGCCGCCTGACAATGTGCCGGCAAGCTGTTCGATCCGCTCGCGCAACTTCGGAAACACTTCCAGCACCTTGTCCAGATTTTGCGACCGGTTGGCACGGCCGCGCTTGTAGCTGCCGAGTTCCAGATTGTCCCGCACGGACAGGTTCGAGAACAGCTTGCGGCCCTCTGGCACATGGATAAGGCCACGCTCCACGATTTCTGCCGGCGGCAGACCGGAAATCACCGATCCTCGAAAGTCACCTCACCAGCGCTCGGCCGGATCAGCCCGGAAAGCGTGTTGTTCAACGTCGTCTTGCCGACACCATTGCTTCCCAGAACGGCAACAATCTCGCCCTCGCCGATTTCCATGGACACGTCGCGCAGGACACTGACACTGCCATAGCCTGCATGGAGGTTGCGGATGCTGATCATCAGGCTGCTCCCCCCGCCATCGTTTCAGCGGCGCCATGGCCAAGATAAGCCTCGATGACCTGCGGATCGGCGGCCACAGACGCTGGTGTTCCGGCGGCGATCAGCTTGCCGTCGTTCAGCACATAGGTCCGGTCGGACAGGTTCATCACCGCCTTCATCACATGCTCGATCAGGAAAATGGTTACGCCGGAATCACGAATGCCCTTGATTACAGTCACGATTTCGTCGATTTCGGTCGGGTTCAGACCTGCCATCACCTCGTCCAGAAGCAGCAGGCTCGGCCCGGTGGCAAGCGCTCTGGCCAGTTCCAGCCGCTTGCGGCCTGCCACTGTCAGGTTATCGGCATTCCGGTCGAGAAGTGCCGTCATCCCTACGATCTCGGCGACCTCTTCTGCCTTTCGTTCGGCATCGGGTTGGCTGGACGTCCTCGAATAGGCGCCAACCATGATGTTCTGGCGTGTTGTCAGGCCTGCAAATGGCTGGGTGATCTGAAAGGTGCGGACCATGCCCATCTGGCAGATCATATGCGGCTTCATCCCGAGGATCGATGTGCCGTTCAGCTTCACCTCGCCGCCGTCCGATTTCAGGAACCCGGCAATCATCGCGAAAAGCGTTGTCTTGCCGGCCCCATTCGGGCCGATCAGTGAAACAATCTCCCCCTGATCGACATGAAGATCGACCTCGGACACCGCGACCAGACCGCCGAACCGCTTTGTCGCCCTGCGCACATCAAGCATCGCCGTCTCCCTGCGCGGCATCCGCCTTCTTCGAGCCACGCCCTTTGAACAGCCCTATCAAACCATTCGGAAGATAGCTGATGATGATGATCAGAATGATACCGTAGACGATAAGGCTGAGCCCCGGCGTGTCGATGAAATTACGGGTGACCTCGTTGACGGTATGCAGAACCAGCGAACCGATCAGCGGGCCGAACACGGTCCCCATGCCGCCAACAATAGTCACCAGCAGCATCTCAACAGACAGGTGCACGCTGTAGGCGATCGGCGGGTCGAGATACAGGTATTTCTGCGAATAGAATGTTCCGGCAGCACCGCCCATGGCGCCCATGATCATGATCGCCTGGCATTTGCGGCGAAGCGTGTTTATGCCAAGTGCTTCTGCCGCATCCTCATTCTCGCGAATGGCGACCAGCTGCGCGCCAAAGCGCGAATTCTCCAGCCAGATCGCGATGGCGATGGAAATCGCCAAGAGGATCAGCGCGAAATAATAGAAACCGACAGGCGTCTCGAACTGCAGGTTCTGCAGCCCTGGCGCATAGGTTAGGAACAGCCCGACACCGCCGCCTGTAATCTCGAGCGAATTGGCGACCACCCGCAGCAATTCGGCAAAGGCGAGTGTGATCAGCGCGAAATAGGACCCGCGAAGGCCGGAACGGAAACTGAGATAGCCGACACAGAGCGCAAGCACCGCACCTGCAAGGATCGCTGCCACCACACCGATGATCGCCGGTACACCAAAGGAATTCACAAGGATCGATGACGCATAGGCGCCAGTGCCGAAGAACATCACGCCGCCAAAGGAGAACTGCCCGGCATAGCCGCCGAGTATGTTCCATGACTGGCCGATATAGGCGGTGAAGAAGATCAGCGTCAGGATATCAAGATAGAACTTGCTGGAAATGCCGAGCGGCGCAAAGGCAAGCAATGCAAAGCCGATGGCGCAGAAAAGCAGTGTGGAGTTGCGCGTCGCCATCAGACCTTACTCCCGAACAGGCCTGTGGGTTTCAGGATCAGGATCAGGATGAAGATCAGCGAGATGCCGATCTGGCCAAGGCTCTCGCCAAGAAGCAGACCACCAACCGATTCCGTGATGCCAATGATAAAGCCGCCAAGAAGCGCGCCAACGATACTGCCCATCCCACCGAGAACAACGATGGTGAAGGCGATCACGACGAAAATGTTCCCGGTATAGGGATCAACGTAGAAGATCGGCAGCAACATGCATCCCGCCGCGCCAAGGCAGGCGATGCCAATGCCAAAGGTAATGGCAAAGATATTCTCGACATCGATGCCGACAAGGCGCGCGCCCTCCCTCTGCTTGGCAACTGCGCGGATGGCACGCCCGAGATCCGTCTTTGTCATCAACGCCCACAACAACAGGCAGATCAGCAGCGAGGCGAAGAAAGAGATGATCTTTGGATAGGACAGGAAGACAAAACCGAGATCCACAGCCTCATAACTGTAGGACAGGCTGACGGTCTGCTGGTCGCCGGTGAAGAAGAAAAGCGCCCCGTTCTCGATGATGATGGACAGCCCGAGTGTGATCAGCAGGATATTCTGATCCCGTCCGCCGGAAAGTTTGCCGACACCCCAGCGGTAGATCACATAGCCGAAGACAAACGCTGCCGGCGTGACAATGACAATCGCCAGATAGGGATCGATGCCGAACAGATGAAACAGGAAAAAGGCCGCATAGAGCGCCAGCATGAGCATGGCGCCATGGGCAAAATTAATGATGTGCAGAACGCCGTAGATCAGGGTCAGACCAAGCGCAACAAGCGCATAGATCGCACCATACATCAGGCCGTTGGTGATCGCGGCCGGCAACATCGACAATGAGGCAGAAAACATGGTCAGCCCGGTTCAGGAAAGAAAACCCGGGCAACCAGGCAGATGGCTGGCTGGTTGCCCGGCTGTTAGTACCCGGCGGTTAGGCGCGCGGGAAGACGGCCTTTGCAGAGGCATAGGCGGACGGCGCAACGACCTGGCAGTCGCCGTTCTGGGCCTGAATGGCCACAGCGCGTGAACCCATATTCTGGCCGTTGACCATTTCGGTCTTATCGTACGGCATGAAATCAACCTCGAGGGTCGAGGATGCCAGCGCCGCATTTACAGCGTCCTTGTCGGTCGAGCCTGCACGCTCGAAACCGTCGGCCAGGAACATGATCGACATGTAGGCGCAGTAGACTTCAAAGGTGAAGTACTTGCCATCGGCCTCGGTGCGCTTGCGCATTGCCTGACCGGATGCGGACCGCGGATCATACCAGTGGTTCACATCGATCATATTTTCAGCGATTTCAGGCATATCATCGATAAACTTGAAGTTAAATCCACCACCAAGAACCGAGAAGCTGGTCATGAAATCAACACGCTGCTGGCGAAGTGTCTTGGCAAGAAGCACATATTCGCCCGGGTAGTTGATCGGCATGATGATGTCCGGCTTCGCAGACTTGATACGCAGCGCGATGTTGTCGAAGTTCCGCGTCGGGTTCGCGTGCTTGATTGTATCCACAACCGTCAGGCCACGCTCGGCAAGCGCCGGTGTCAGCAGCTTTGCCGTACCGGTACCGAATTCGGACTCCTCGTGGACAATGACAACGGTCTTCGCCGGGGAACCGGCGGCGGCGTTGATCTCACCCAGATAAGCCGACGCGTCGCGGGCGATGCGGCCATAGCCGTCTGCCATGCGGAACACATTGGAGAGCCCCCTGCCGACAAGCTTGTCCGACACACCAACATCGACCGAGAACGGGATGTTGTATTTGGCAGCAGCCGCAGACGCAGCAAGGCCAACAGCCGACTGGTAACAACCCTGCAGGGCGTGAACGCCGGCTTCGTTCATCTTCTCAACTTCAGCAGCGCCGATTTCCGGCTTTGTCTGCGAGTCACCAAGAAGTGCCTCGATCTGTGCACCACCCATGGACTTGATGCCACCTGCAGCGTTGATATCGGCAATCGCCATTTGCGCGCCGTAACGCAACTGAGCAGCCGGATAAGCGGCCCAGCCAGTCGCCGGGTGGATCAGACCGATCTTCACCGTGCCTGCGGCCTGCGCGATATGCGGCATGGACAGTCCGGTGGAGGCTAGCGCGACGGTTGCACCGGCATTACGGATGAAGCGACGGCGAGAGCCGCCAAGATGCGGAATAATCTTAGACATATATATCCTCCTTGTCCGGCCGTCCTTGATTGGCGACCACTGTTTCCCTGTTTCATCAAACCGAATAAATGCCTTCACCAGCAAGCAATTTTTGATGAAAATTGTCGCACCAGCAACATTGACGCCATGAGATATCCAATGAGCCCCCTCTTTCTACCCGACGTAGCGCGCTTCATTTGCAGAACGGAGATGGGCAATATCCCCGAAGACGCCGTGGCCCGCGCCAAGCTCGTGATGATGGACTGCGTGGGTGCGATTGTCGGCGGCATGGCCGAGCCTGATATGCAGGCGTTAGTGAAGGCAGGACAGCCTGATGGGCGGGCCACCATTCTGGGAACAGGCAGGACGGCCGATCCGCAGACCGCCGCGTTTCTGAACGGTATGGCAGGCACCGTTCTGGAAATGGATGAGGGAAGCCAGTTCGCAAGAGGTCATCCCGGCATGCATGTCTTCCCAGCGCTGCTGGCGGCTGCGCAGACCAGAGAGGTCTCTGGGATCGAGTTTCTCCGCGCCTTTATCATCGGTTATGACGTGGCGGCGCGTGCCGGCATCGGCACCAAACTGCGGATGAGCATGCATCCCCACGGCACCTGGGGAACGTTGGGGGCCGCAGCCAGGCTGGCCGCCCTGCACCGGTTGAAGGAAGAGCAGATTACCGAATTGCTGAACATCGCCAGCAGCCTGACACTGGCGACCAGCCGAAAGACCATGCTGGAAGGCGGCACCGTGAGAAACGCCTATACCGGCGTCAGCAACCAGATGGCACACCTCGCCTGCAGGCTGTTGCAAGCCGGGGTGTCAGGCGAAAGTGATGGAATCAGTTCTGTCTTCGGGGCTGTCGTCGGCACAGAATTCAATCATGACGCAGCATGCGAAAAACTGGGTGAGCGGTTCGAGATCACACGGAACTATTTCAAACTGCACGCCTGCTGCCGCTACAACCATGCCGCACTGGACGCCCTGGGTGAACTCATGGCGCAACATAAACAGCTTGCCGACCATGAAGCCATCGATCGCATCGAGGTCGACAGCTACAGCCTCGCGGCCGAACTAGACGATCAGTCACCGCGCAACATGCTGGCGGCAAAATTCTCGGTTCCTTTTGCCGTGGCTACGACAATCGTGACAGGCACCTCCGGGGTCGAAAGTTTTTCTGGGAACGCACTCACACACCTGCATACCCTTGCCTTGGCAAAACGTGTCACCGTTCGGGAGGATCACTCCATGACGGCAAAACTGCCTGACCTACGTCCGGCATCAGTCACTGTTTTCTTGAAGGACGGCAGCCGGGTTCAGGCATCGGTCGAGACCAACCGGGGTGATTGGCAAGACCCGTACAACCGAGATCAGCTCATCGAAAAATATCAGAGCCTTGCCCTCAGGCTCTGGAATGAAACGACGTGCAATCAGGTTGCAAACCAGATCAATTCCATTGAGCAGAATACTGATATCAATAGCATTTTTTAAACATATCGTGATCCCGATCCAATCAGAACGCGACCAGAAAATCTTCCGGGGAGCTGGATCCCGGATCAGGCCTAGGCTGTCCGTATCGGTCATCACCGGCATATCTACATAAGGCCCGCCAATATGATGGAAATCCGGCGCAGCAGGATCGGGGGCACCCTGCTCGGCATCCAGCCTTGCAAGATGCGTTTCGGCATTGTCCTGCGGTTTCCAGCCGAGAAAATCAGCCGACCTGTTATCCGCCCATCTCCTGTCGTTGGCCGACACGCCGAACAGAATGGGGCAACCAAGCACCGGCACGGCAAAGACGCGCTCGACAAGCCGCACAAGATCATCATAGCTCAGCCATGTGGCAAGCATGCGGTGGTTCTGCGGTTGCGGCTGGCAGGACGCAATCCTGACACATGCCGATTCAATGCCGAATTTCTCGAAATAGAAGCGCGCCAGTGCCTCGCCAAAGGCCTTGGAAACACCATAAAGCGTATCCGGCCGGATGCTGATCGTCTCATCGAGATCACCCGTCACCGAATGGTAACCGACGGCATGAATCGAACTGGCGTAGAAAATCCGGCGGCAGCCTGACTGGCGCGCCGCTTCGTACAGATTATACATGCCTTCGATATTGGCGTCCCTGACCACGCTCCACTCGCCTTCGGTCGCCTTGCCGCCGAAATGTACGATGCCGTCACATCCCTCAACGAGCGCCGCAACCGCATCACGGTCGGACAGGTCGGCCTGAACAACCTCTTCATGCGGTGCTGCTGCACCAAGGTCGGCAATGTCGGACACGCGCACCGTCTCGGCAAGATGACCAAGGTTCTGCCGGCAATGCGAGCCAAAGCGCACCGGCGGCCCCGGTGATCAGAAGTCGTTTCAACATGTTTCTGCTTTCATTATTTTTGCGGCATTGTCACGGATTTCGCCGATGCCACGCCGCAGGTCAGGCTTCGGGATAATCCCTTGTGAACAGCATTGTCTCGCTGTCGGACCCTTCAGCCTCGAAACGATAGCCGCCGGCTGAAAAGCCCTGCAGGTCGGCCGGGTCGGTCAGGCGGTTCTGAACGATGTGCCGGGCCATGGCCCCGCGTGCTTTCTTTGAGAAGAAGCTGACAATCCGCGCCTTGCCATCCTTGATTTCCTTGAAGACAGGCGTGATCACCGGCATGGCCAGCGCATCGCGGTCGACAGCGCCGAAATATTCCTGGCTGGCGCAATTCACCAGCGCCTTTGATCCGACAGCATCTGCCTGCATGTTCAGCGCCTCAGCCAGTCTTGGTCCCCAATAGTCGTAGAGGGATTTGCCCCTCTCGGTTTTCAGCCGACTGCCCATCTCGAGCCGGTAGGGTTCAATGGCATCCATTGGCCGCAGCACGCCATAGAGGCCTGACAGGATCCGCAAATGGTTCTGTGCCCAGGCCAGCTCATCATCATCAAGCGTTGGCGCCTCAAGCCCCTGATAGGTATCACCGGCAAAGGCTAGCGCCGCCGCCTTGACCGGCTGCGTTCCAAAGGCGGCGAACCGCTCTGCATTAAGCTCTGCAAGTGCCGGACTGATCGACATCAATGCCCGCAGCTCATCATGGCTGAGGTCGCGAGCGACCCCCGCCAGCGTCTTGGCATCAGCAGCAAAATCTGGTGCCGTAACCGGAGCACGGTCATCCACACTCATATCCAGCTTTTTCGCAGGCGAAATAACGACCAGCATCAAGGGCTCCATATATCAACGATCCTAACCATAGGTAATACAGCTACAGTCCAACATCCAGAGGAGTGCGGCGAACATGACACCCAGCCTGCTCTGTTCAGGTCGAACGACTATGTCAGCTCAGCAGGACAGGAAACTCCTCGCCGGCCAGAACATCTCCATGCGCAAGCGTCACGCCGGGGAATGGGGGTGATGTCGTAATTCCCTCACGCCTTACAAAACGGGTGTCATCGCCGACCAGACGCAGCGAAAAGGCACGCCGCTGATTGCTCTTGCTGGCATTCGCCGGTGCCCCGTGAATGGTGCGGTAATCAAAGGCAATCGCGTCGCCGGGCCCGACCGCCCATCCCAGAATGTCGTAATCCTCGCGGTTCCCGTTGATGTCGGGGATATCCTCCAGCCCGTCATGCTCATTCAGGGGCTGAGCCGTCAAACCGTTGTGGCCGATAGAATTTATCCCATTTGTGGACCCGGAAATGAACTCCGGTGTCGTCTCGCGCGGCACATCATCCAGCGGGATCCACAGGCTGACCGTCTTGGCGCTGTCTACGCAATAATAGGGCGCGTCCTGATGCCATGGTGTCGGCACGCCGGTCGCCGCCTCCTTGACCAGAACATGTTCGTGGAACAGTTGAACCTGCCTGCTGTCCATCAGTTCCGCGCCGATGGCCGGCAGCTTTGGAGTCGAAAATGAACTCTCTATATTCGGGGATACGGGCCCAGTTGCAGTAATCGACAAAAAAACGGCCGCCGCCGTCCTTGCCAGTGTAGATACGGGCATTCGGATCGGGGTCCGCCATATTCGCGTCAACGCCTTTGCGAAGCATCATCGACCCAGTCGGAAAACACACCCTTCAGGACAGTAACGCCCTGTTCCCGGAATTCATTGATCTGTTCACTGCTAACTAATGATACCATGGCTTCCTCCCGAGGTTTAACGCTATGGCAAGACTGGCGGAAATCCAAAAGATTTATAGGTGCGGGAAACCTTCACGAAGTCACCGGTGAGGCCAGCACCGCGCCTTGGGAGCCTCGAGAGCCGAGCTTGACGTAAAAGCGCCAAGTCGATCGTCGATGAGATCGACCCCTCGCATGACCCCGTGCGGCGCTCATTCGCCACCGGGTTCCATAGAAATAATTTCCGGGAACGCCATAGATTTCAGCCAGTGTTCCACCTTCCTCAATGGCTTTTCAGCGTGCGCACCTCTCGTTCCTTCAGCGCGCGATAGGCTGTCAGCGTGTCGTCCACGCGCGCCAGCGGCACGATGGTCACGCCGTCAGCATCAGCCACCACCAGATCGCCCGGATTGACAGCGATGCCACCACAGGCAATCGGGCCGTCGATCTCGCCGCCAAAATTCTTGTGTGGTCCGGCAGGCGTTACGCCCCGCGCAAAACAGGGAAAACCGACCTCGACAATGTCGGTGAAGTCGCGCACGGCTCCGTCAATGACGAGACCCGCGATCCCGCGTTTCCGTGCGGCTTCGGTCATCAACCCGCCCCAGACAGCCGTGCCGAGGAAACCGCCGGCACTGGCCACCAGAACATCACCTGGCTCAACAAGATTGATGGCGGCATGAATGGCGCTGTTGTCGCCGACCTGGCAGCGGACAGTGCGTGCCTGCCCGACAACATGCATGCTGGGCGACAGCGGGCTGATTCCCGCATCCATGGCCTGCGCGCGGTTCAGGCAGTCGGACACAGGAGCGGCTTCGGCATCGCGCCAGTTCTCGAGTTCTTGCGCCGACAACCGCCGGAAGCTTGTGCTGTGCTGAAATACCGGCATGGGTCAGCCGTTTCCGAAGCCGGAGCCCGGCTTGCGATATTCGTCGCGTGGCGGGGCAAAGATATCAAGAACCCGGCAGCCATCCTCGCCGGCGCGCATCGTGTGCGGCACACCGCCGGGCGTGCGCCAGAAATCGCCTTTCGAGAAGGCGATCTCCTCACCGCCCTGAAACCGGATGCCGGAGCCTTCAAGGCACAGGCCCCATTGCTCTTCGGGGTGGTCATGCATGCTTCCTCTGCGCCCGGCGCAACCGTGACGACAGAAATCATCGCCTGGTCACCGGGGTAGATATGCGCCGTCAGCCCGTCGGCAAGTTGCCGGACAATGGCGTCGCTGCTGTCATCGATATTGTGAAACTCGGGATGCTTGGACATGAGATGCGCGTTCCGTTGGCGATGGGATGAGACGGACGGGCCGTTAGCCTGACCTTGACTGACAGCCTATCTTATTGTCGCGGCACCAGACAAGGTGATGCAAAGTTCGGAATGATCAGTACCAGGCGTCCGGCATCTCGGCCTTGCGCCTTGCCACAAACGCCTCAAGCGCCTCTTTCATAGACTCCTCGATCGGCGGCGCCTGATAGTCCTGAAGCATGTCCTTCCAGCGGTTGAAGGCGCGCTTTCGCATATCCTCGGCACCTGCCTCCTCCCAGCTTTCCACATTCTCGCTGTTGCTGAGTTTCGGCTCGTAGAATGCGTTCTGGTAATTGCGCATGGTGTGCGCGCTTCCAAGGAAATGACCACCGGGCGCGACCTCTGTGTAGGCATCGCCGGCAAGTGCCTCCTCGGACGTAGCCAGCCCGTTTGCAAGAATCTTCTGATAGCTTCCCAGCCGGTCGGCATCCATCACCAGCTTCTCGAACCCGGTGCAAAGGCCGCCTTCCAGCCAGCCGGCTGAATGCAGCACAAAATTCGCCCCGGCCAGCATTGTCGAATGCATCGAGTCGGCGCTTTCATAGGCAGCCTGGGCATCCTCGATCTTTGAAGCCGTCAGTGACCCGCCGCATCGCAGTGGCAGTCCTGCGCGCCGCGCCAGCTGCCCGATGGCGTAGTTCGAGATCACCGGTTCCGGCATGCCGAAAGTCGGCGCACCGGATTTCAGCGACATGGAAGACAGGAAATTGCCAAGCACGAACGGCGCGCCCGGCCTAAGAAGCTGGATATAGGCACAGACCATCATCGCCTCGGCCATGGCCTGCGCCACCGATGCGGCCGTCGAGACAGGCCCCATGGCCCCCGACAGGATAAAGGGCACCACGACCATCCCCTGCCCGCGGGATGAATAAACCGCGCCGCCTCGGTCACCACCTTGTCCACCAGCAAGGGCGAATTGGTGTTCACATTGCCCATGATGACACAGTTCGCGTCCATCACGTCCTTGCCGAAGACGATCTCGGCCATGTCCACACTGTCCTGCGCCCGGCTCATTTCCGTGATGGCACCGAGATGGGGGGTTTGTCGGACAGGGTCATATGCGCCAGCAGCATGTCCAGATGACGCTTGTTCACCGGCACATCACATGGCTCGCAGGTGACAAAACCACCATGGTGCAGCGATGGCAGCATGTAGGTCAGACGCACAAGGTCGTTGAATGACGCGATATCACCGTAACGCCGCCCGCCTTCGAGATCGCGGACAAAGGGCGCGCCATAGATCGGTGCAAAGACCTGATTGTCCCCTCCGATCTCGACCGATCTTTCGGGATTGCGCGCGATCTGCGTGAACTTGTTCGGCGCCTTTGCACAGAGCGAACGGATCCAGTCGGCCGGAGCCCGGATGATGTCTCCATCAAGTTTCGCACCTTCGGCACGCCAGAGATCAAGCGCAACAGGGTCATCCCTGAACGCAATCCCGACATCTTCGATCAGCCAGTCGACCTGACGCTCCAGCGCCTCGATCTTTTCCTCGTCCAGAATGTCGAAAAAAGGAAGTGACCGCTTGATGAATGGAGAAGCGGGAGCGGTGGTTTGTTCGGTGGCGTCCGACCGGGATTTTCTAGAACGTCGTGCCATCTTGGCTCTCCAGTATGCGTGCAGGGCCTTGCTGAACCCCGTCTGTTATCCAAAACCCTGTTGCGACCCTCACACCATTTTTCAAAAGGGTTTCATTCGGGTTGACGGCCACGAAAACAAGCCTGTCTGACTGCCCGGCCTAACCATCACGCCCGCTAATTTTAAAACTTGGCATGACCAGTCTCGATGTGACGGTGCCGAGAAAGGACTTCGCCTCCATTCTCACCGGAATGAACAGGTCAGGCCGAACCTCGGCAACAAAGACCCGCAAATCTTCGGGTTTGCGTTCCTTGTCGCGCCATCTGGACTTGCGCTGGTGTCCGCCGGTCGGTGTGCCGGTGAAACCGCAGACACGCGCCTCGCCCTCAAAGCTGAAGGGCCGGTCCTTTTCCACCACCGCCGTGCCAAGGTCATGCAACGTGATCTCCGACGTTCTCAAGCCGTCATAGACGCGTTCCGTACCGCTGCATCTACCTGTGCGTGACAGGTTCGCAAGCGCGTTCAGCATGGCGCTGAGCGGATCAATGGCGCCCTCGATATGCCGGTCTTGCAGAGGGAAGACTTTTCCAGGTCCAGTTCGGGCGTTCGGGTGGTGGAGATGGCTCCTGTGGCCCCGTCCCAGCTGGTCGTCGCCTCGCGCGTGCGCTTTTTGGAAATGCCGGACAGATACAATGTGTCCGGCGCGTGCCGTCCATCCTCGATCCTGCCGGAAATCTCGACCTTGCCGCGGTATTTCCGGAAGGTTTCGGTCATGCCGAGGGTCCGGCTCGTCGCCGCAAGTTCAAAGCTGGTATCGCCAAACGACCAGTTCGCGGTGGCAGAGGCGATGTCGGCGTTGCTCCATGACACGCGATATTCAAGCTGAAGGTCGAATTCGGCATTGTCCGCCGCAGCCCCTGTGCCGAGGCTTGCGCCGCAGGCCAGCACGGCAAGACAGCTGACAAGAAAACGCACAGCCATGGTCACCGCAGGCCCCTTACCGCCTTCAGATGGGCGGTGATCAGGGCGTTCCGTTCTTCACTCAGTTCCTCAACGCTCTTTCCATTCGCCTCGTCGGCAAGGCCCTTTTCAAGAATTTCGCCAATCTCGGCGTCGAGCTGCATTGTGCCAAGATCGTCCCACCAGCGGTGGAAGCTGTCGGCATATCGCTCGCAGAAGGACTTCATGCCCCCCTCGCCTGCGCCAAGGTTGAAGAGCATATGCGGCCCCATCGCACCCCAGCGCAGCCCCGGCCCCGCCCAGACGGCGCGGTCGACATCCTCGACACTGGCCACACCTTCCCGCACCAGATACAGCGCCTCGCGCCACAGCGCAGCCTGCAGCCTGTTGGCGACATGCCCCGGCACCTCCTTGTTCACGCGGATGGTCGTCTTGCCCACCTCCGCATAGAACTGCTCGGCAGCCGTGATGGCGTCAGGTGACGTCTTTTTCGTTACCGATGATTTCAACCAGCGGGATCAGATGCGGCGGGTTGAACGGGTGGCCAAGAACGAAATTGGACGGGTCCTTCCAGCCTTCCTGCATCTCCTTGACCATCAGGCCGGATGCCGAGGAGGCCACGATGCAGCCCGGCTTCAGATGCGGCTCGATGCGGGCATAAAGATCGAGCTTGATATCGATTCGTTCAGGCACGTTTTCCTGAATGAAATCGGCGCCGGCAACCGCCTCTTCCGGTGTCTCGGCAAAAGTCAGGCTGCCGCGGCGCCCAGTTGTTGCCAGCCCGATTTCCTCGAGGGTCGGCCAAGCCTTGGCGAAATAATCCTCGACATCGGCGCGCGCTGTCACGGACGGATCGAACACGCACACATCCTTGCCGGCAGCGAGAAACAAGGCCGTCCAGCTCGCGCCGATCACACCGGCGCCGATGACGGCGGTCTGGGTAAAGTCACTCATCAAAACAATCCCGGGTTGAGCGGCGATGCCGCGGTGAGGCCACCATCAACGACGAAGCACTGGCCGGTGGTAAAACCGGACTGGTCGAGGCAAGCCAGGCCGCCATCGCGGCGATATCGGACGGCTGGCCGAACCTGCCGGCAGGATGCCGGGCCAGAGCATCCTTTCGCGACGTCAGGATCTGCGGCAACGGCAAAGGCGGCGTCCGCCATGCCGGTCATGATCCAGCCCGGGCAGATGGCGTTGCATCGCACTTGGGGCCCGTGGTCGATGGCGATGGACCGCGTTAGTCCATGAACGAACGCCTTTGAGGCGTTATAGAGCGCGAGGCCGGGATCGGCCGTCTGGCCTGAAATCGATCCGATATTGATGATCGATCCCCCATCTGCCATGCGCGGGATCAGCGCCCGGCACATCAGGAACACCCCTTTGGCATTGGCACCCATCAGAAGGTCCCAGTCATCGTCGCTGGTGCCGGTCACCGTCTTCTCGATCTGGACCCCGGCATTGTTGACCAGGATATCGAGGCCGTTGAACCCGGCAGCCAGCGCCTCGACGGCAGCCGCATCAGACACATCCGTTCCGGACCATCCGAAATGTTCCGGCAGGTCATCAGGGCGTGCGCCGCGCCCGGTCAGGGTAACGCTCGCTCCTTCCTCGACAAACCTGTCGGCGATACCGCGGCCAATCCCCTGACGACCACCAGTCACGAGCGCCGTTTTGCCTTGGAGCATGCCCATCTTAGTGCGCGATCATCACGTGGCGGACGCTGGTATAGGCGTCCAGCGCATAGACGGACATATCGCATCCCGTCCCCGACCCCTTCATCGCGGCCCAGGGCATTTCCGGCGACGCCATGCCATGGGGTGTTCACCCAGGTGAAGCCGTAACGCAGCCATGCGCACATCTTCATGGCCCGGCCGACATCGCTGGTCCAGACCGACGACGCGAGGCCGTAAGGCGATGCATTGGCGATCCGCAGCGCCTCGTCGGCGTCACTGAAGCGCGAGATCGTCACGACCGGCCCGAACACCTCGTCACAGGCGATCTCGGCGTCATTATCCACATTGGCGACCACAGTCGGCGCGTAGAAGAAACCGTCACCGTCCGGCGCGGAGCCGCCACAGGCAATCTCCGCCGAGGCCCGGGCCCGATCGACGAACCCGGCGACACGGTCACGATGCGCGGCCGAGATCAGAGGTCCCATTTCGGTGTCGGGATCATGCTGTGTGCCGGTCTTGATCTTGGAACGGCGGCCGCGGTTTCCGCCACCACCCGGTCATAGACCGAATCCTCGACCATGATGCGGCATGGCTGCGCGCAATCCTGACCGGCATTGAAATAGGCGCCGCCATGAATGGTTTCGACGACCGCATCGATATCGGCATCACCAAACACAATCACGGGCGCTTTGCCGCCAAGCTCCAGATGCACATGCCGGATCTGCTGTGATGCGGCTTTCATCGCCGCCATTCCGGTGGCAGGCGAGCCGGTGATCGAAATCCCCTCGACGCCCGGATTGTTGATCAGGCTGTTGCCGACCCTGGCACCGTCACCATGAATGACGTTCAGCACACCGGCGGGAAGAATGCCGTTCAGGATTTCGGCAAGTCTCAGGGTTGCCAGCGGCGTCATCTCCGAAGGCTTCAATACCACCGGGCATCCGGCGGCAAGCGGCGCAGCGAGCTTCCATGACGCCATCATCAGCGGGTAGTTCCACGGCGCGATCGAGGCCACCGGGCCGATCGGGTCCTTGCGGATCATCGAGGTGTGTCCCTCGACATACTCTCCGGCTGCCGATCCGCCCTGGGTGCGGGCCGCGCCGGCCATACAGCGGAAAGTGTCGATGGTCAGCGGCATCTCGTCGTCGCGCGCCGCGGCAAAGGGCTTGCCGCAATCAAGGCTTTCCAGTTCCGCCAGCTCGTCATTATGCGCCTCGATGGCGTCTGCGATGGCCAGCAGCATGGCAGACCGCTCTGCCGGGGTTGTCTGGCCAAAACTCTCGAACGCCTCGCCTGCCGCGGCGCATGCCGCCTCGATCTGTGCCTGGCTGGCCTCGTTCACGCTGGCAACTTCCTTGCCCGTCGCCGGATCCAGAACCGGTGTCGCCGCGCCGTCGCCGGCTACCAGCTCTCCGCCAATCAACATCTTTGTCTGCATGGGCTTCCTCCCCTTCCTTATTATCTATCCTGATCAGAACCCGACCTGATCGGCACCTTTCAGACCAAGCCGCTCTCGCGCCTGTTCCGGTGTCGCCACTTCCAGCCCCAGTGATTCAACGATACCGCGGATCTTGCGGACCTGGTCGGCGTTGCTCTCGGCAAGTTTGCCGGGGCCGATATACAGGCTGTCTTCCAGCCCGACCCGCAGATTGCCGCCAAGCATGGCCGCCTGCGTGCCGAACGGCATCTGATGACGTCCCGCTGCCAGAACAGACCATTCATAATCATCGCCGAACAGCTTGTTGGCGATGGTGTGCATATGCATCAGATTGTCGAGATCGGCTCCGACGCCGCCAAGAACGCCGAAGACCATCTGCACGAAGAAAGGCGGCTTGATCCACCCCTGGTCAATCAGCCAGGCCAGATTGTAGAGGTGACCGAGATCATAGCATTCGAACTCGAATTTCGTGCCATGGCCCTCGCCAAGTTCTTTCACGACATATTCCAGATCGGCAAAAGTGTTCCGGAAGATGAAGTCGCGGGTCATGTCGAGGAACTGCGGTTCCCAGTCGAACTTCCACTCGCTGTATTTGTTCGCCATCGGAAAGATGCCGAAATTCATCGATCCGACATTCAGCGAGGCCATTTCGGGGCTGGCGCGGGTAGCTGCACGGAGCCGTTCCTCGCGGGTCATGCCGAGACCACCGCCAGTCGAAACATTGACCACCGCATCAGTCGATTGCTTGATCCGCGGCAAAAACTGCATGAACAGCTCGGGATCGGCATCAGGCTTGCCGGTTTCCGGATCACGGGCGTGGAGGTGAATGATCGAGGCGCCGGCCTCTGCCGCCTCGATCGAGGCGGTGGCGATCTCGTCCGGCGTGATCGGCAGATGATCGCTCATCGTCGGGGTATGGATGCCGCCAGTCGGCGCGCAGGTGATAATGACGGGCTTGGCCATGTGGTTCTCTCCCCGGCTAGAGCTTCATCTGCTGGACCTGAGCCGACAGTCCGCCATCCAGCACCCAGAGCTGGCCGGCCGCGTATCGGGCCTCGTCGGAAGCGAGCCAGTTAACAAGGTTCGCCATGTCATCGGGCGTGCCGTAAGTACGCATCGGGTGAACGTCACGGACAGCCTGTTGCAGGCTGTCGATGGTGCCGCCGTCTCCGCCGCTGCCATCTCCCTCGAAAAAGGACTGCAGCATCGGCGTGTCGACATAGCCGGGGCAGATGGCGTTCACGCGGATGCCTTCCGGTCCATGATCGCAGGCCATCGCTTTAGTCAGGGCATGAACAGCACCTTTGGTCGCGCAATAGGCGGCCAGCCCCGGATCGGCAATGAAGCCGTCATAGGACCCGAAATTGATCACCGAGGCACCGCCGGCCGCCTTTGATTTGCGAAGCAGCGGCAACGCGTGCTTGGAGACAAGGAAGGTGCCGGTGACATTGACGGCGAAAATCTTGTTCCATTCATCGAGGCTCGTCTCCTCGATGGTCTTTTCAATCTCGATGCCGGCCGCATTCACCAGAATGTCGAGGCACCCGGCCTCGGCCGCAACATGATTGAAGGCCGCGGTTACACTGGCCTCGCTGGTGACGTCAAGCTGCAGGAAATCCTGCGCGGTATCCCCGTCCTGAAGCGAGCCGCCTGCAGACAGGTCGGCCGCAAACACACGCGCGCCCTCACGGGCGAAGCGCTCGCAGATGGCACGGCCGATCCCGCCGCGTCCACCCGTAACAAGCGCGGTCTTACCATCCAGCATCATGCCTGCAGCGCCTTCTCATACGCGTCGAGCACCAGCCCGTGGAAATGATGAACCGCATGTTCCGATTTGCCTGACCCTTCGGGATCATGGACGATCCGCCCCTGCTCGAAGGCGGGCGTGTTCATGCCGCGCTGGACGCTTTCGACAAGGTCGATATCTTCCACCTGCAGCACCTCGTCGAGATATCGGATGGCCTCGAGTTCCGCCTCGTTCGGTGTCGGCTCGACAAGGAAGAAATCATAGGTTTCGAGCGTTCTCTCAGGCCCGACAGGAATGATGTTCAGGATGATCATCGAAGAGCGGCCCGGATAACGCATGATGCATGTCGTCGGGTACAGCCACCAGACAGCGTGGGTGCGCACGGCCGCGTTCGACACGTCATAGGCGGTGTTCGTTCCTTTGCCGGCATCGGCCATGTGACTGGAATAGATGCCGTGGGTGGTCACCTTGTAGGTGTCCATATCGACCAGCGTGCAAAAATCCTTATGTGCCGTCGGGCAGTGATAGCATTCGAGGAAATTGTCGACGACGTTCTTCCAGTTCGACTTGATGTCATAGGCCAGCCGGTGGCCGAAGGTCAGTTCCTCGACATCCGGCGCCCAGTACATGATCTCGCGCCGCAGGTCGCCGGACTGTTCGGCGAGCGGCGCTGCCTTCGGGTCGAGATTGACATAGATGAAGCCGCAGAACGCCTCGACCTGAACCTGATCAAGGCAGATTTCGGATTTGTCGAACCCTTTCAGCGAGCCGGTATGCGGCGCCACATGAAGCTGGCCGTCAAGCCGGTAGGCCCAGGCATGATACGGGCAGGTGATATGGCTGACACGTCCCTCGCCCTGCAGCAACTCGTGCGCCCGGTGCTTGCAGACATTGTAGAAAGCGCGAAGCGTATCGTCACGGTCACGGATGACGACAATGGAACGACCGGCGACATTCGTGGTGACATAGGCCCCCGGCGCGCGAAGTTTCTCGACATGGCACACCCATTGCCAGGAATGAGAGAACACGGCGTTCTGTTCCAGGCCGAACCAGTCTGCGCTTGTGTAGGCCTCGGCCTGCAGCGACAAGGACGCTGACGGGTCGGGGTCGTACCCTGCCCTGATGCGTTCGAAATCATGCTTGTCGAGTTTGGTGATCACGCTTTGTCTCCTCGTCCCATATTCTTCGGCTCCGGCTATTTCTCGGGCGGGAACCGGTACCGGTCGGCGGCGACTGTCCAGTCCATATGGTTGCGCACATATTGCTGGCTTGCGTCGCGTGGCGGGTTGTAATCCCAGGCCTCGGCGGCTCCGGCCTCCATAGCGGCATGGATCGCGCGCCGCTGCCGCTGGGTTGCCATTACGTCCTCGCGCAGCGTCGCGCTGTCCCACCGCCCGGCAACTTCGGCGGCAAACGCCTCGGCCACTGACGCATGCGCCGGATCATCGACGAGATCTGCAAGCTCATGCGGATCATCCGCCAGATTGTAGAGCAAGGGGCTGTCACCTTCACAGGCGATGTATTTGTAATCGCCGCGCCGGATCATGAAGACGGGATGACCGGCCATTTCGGCGCAATATTCGCCGATGGCCTCGTCCGCCGGGTCATCCTCGCCGCGTGCAAGCGGCATCAGCGACCGTCCGTCGACCGGCATTCCCATTTCCGGCATCGACATTCCGGTCGAGCCGGCGATATCCAGCATTGTCGGCAACATATCGACAAGGCTGCAGGCGTTCGATGCCGTGCCATTGGCGATACCGGGACCAGCCATAATCATCGGCACCCGCGCGGAATGCTCAAAGAAGTTCATCTTGTACCAGAGGCCACGCTCGCCAAGCATGTCGCCATGATCGGCCGTGATGATGAAGATCGTATTGTCGATCATCCCGGCTTCGGTGATGGTCTGGACCAACTCGCCAACCTTGCTGTCGAAATAAGAGACATTCGCGTAATAGGCATGGCGCGCCTTGCGGATCTCGGCCTCGGTCAGTGGCACGCTGGACGCCTCGATCCCGTCAAGCACGCGCCGCGAAAACCCGTCATGATCCTCTGGCGACATCGAGGTTCTGGGCATGTCGATCTCGTCCGGATCGTAAAGATCCCACCATTCCTGTCGCGCGACATAGGGATCGTGCGGATGGATGAAGCTGGCGACAAGACAGAAAGGCTGGTCGTCATCACGCGCATAATCGAAGATCTCGACGCTTGGCGAAGAAGGCGACCTCCTCGTCATAATCGATCTGGAAGGTGGCGGCGCCGATGCCGGCCTCCTTCACCGTGGCCATGTTGTGATACCACTTGTCGATACGTTCCTCGGTCCGGTCCCAGTCCGGCGTCCAGGCATAGTCCGACGGGTAGATATCTGTCGTCACCCGTTCTTCGAATCCATGCATCTGGTCAGGTCCGACAAAGTGCATTTTTCCAGATAAACAAGTGCGATACCCCATTAACTTAAGGTAATGCGCGAATGTTGGAACAGCTGCCGAGAATTCCGACGCGTTGTCGTATGCCCCGATCCGCGAGATCAGCTGGCCGGACATGAAGCTGAAGCGTGACGGCGCGCAGAGCGGCGAGTTGCAATAGGCGGAATCGAACCGCATGCCGCGGTCTGCCAGCGCATCGATATGGGGTGTCTTTACAACCGGGTGTCCATAGGCACCGGTGAATTGCGGGGCCAACTGATCTGCCATGATCAAGACGATGTTGGGGGCGCGGCTGCCTTTGGTCATGGGGTAGTCCTCTGCACGTCACTTACCAGAAAACTCTGGTCCTATCGCAACACCTGTATTTGTACATTTTCGACAGCATTTTGGCTCTCTATCCCTCGCGATGCCTCATGCTTTGTCAATTTCAGAAACATCATCCGTCAGGGCGACGATCACACCGGCAGACAGGATCACCAGCACCCCGATCCATTGGGCGAACGACAACAGCTCGCCTAGGAAGAGCATGGCCGAAATCACGGCTACAAGAGCCTCTGACAGCATAAGGATACCAACCCGGCCCGGCGACATATATTGCATAATCCTGATGATCATCAGGAAGGTCGACATAAACACGAGTATGCCGAACACAGCCCCCATCAACGCTGCCTTTCCGGTAGTGGCCATGTCGGGCATGTCTGTTCCCAGGATCAGGATTGCCGCACCGGTGATCAGGCTGCCACAGACATATTGCGCCATTGTTGCATTTTTGTAGTCAGCCTCGGGATACCGGCGCAGCGCCACTGTTCCCATGCCCCAGAAAACACCGGACAGCAGGCCAAGCAGGTCCACTTTTTCAAGGCGCATCTCGACCGGATTGATCTGCATTACAAGGCAACAGCCGAGGGTTGCCATCGCAATGGCGCCCCAGCGGCGAATACCGGGACTTTCACCAAGAAAGACCATGCCAAGCAGGGTCGACCAGATCGGGGTCAGATAGAACAGCACAGTGGTTTTGCTGACTGATCCGACTAGCAATCCGACGGCATAGAGCGTGTATCCGATGCCGATGCACATGCCGGACATCACATAGACCGACCAGAAAGCGCGCTGTCGCATCAGTGACGGTACATAAAGACAAGCCAGAAACAGCGCCGGCATCGTCGTGAACCAGAAATGCACCCACAGCGGCGCAACCCCATTGATTCGGTCAACCGCATCGGCACCCACAGCAGGCCCCACATGGATGAGGCCGCAAACACCATGATCGAGGCGGTTCGCTGGCTATGCTGCTTGGAGAGGAAAGCTATCATCGACTGGTCCCGTCACCTTCTTCCACATTCGTGACAGTCCCGGGCCTGTCGGTCAATCCAGGATCCCGGCAATGGACACAAAGGCTGGCCAATGAATACAGAAGCTAATTTGCCCTATGTTCAACGACAAAAATAATGTGCAGGATACATTCAAGGATTCACAAAAATCCATCGACGGCAGCACAACTGCTGCACAACTGAAGGAAACAAGGGGAAGAAACAATGAAAACAGTAAAAGGTCTGCTTGGCGCAGCTGTGATCGCTGCCAGCGTTGCCAGCCTTCCGGCGAATGCGCTCGACATGGGCGCCACCGACAAGGCCATCAAACTGGCGATCAACGAATGGACCGGCCAGCATCTGTCGACTCGTGTCGCAGGCGCCATCCTCGAGCGCGCAGGTTACACCGTGGAATATGTAACGGCCGGTTATGGCCCGCAGTTCATCGCGCTTGGCGAAGGCGACCTGCATGCAACGCTCGAAATCTGGACTTCCAACGCGCCCGGCCAGTTCAATGAGGCCGAGGCAGCAGGCAAGGTTGTCGATATCGGCGGTCTTGGCCTTGATGCGCGTGAGGGAGTTCTCTATCCGGTTCATATGAAGGAAATCTGCCCGGGCCTGCCCGACTGGGAGGCGCTGAATGCCTGCGCCGACAAGTTTGCGTCGGTCGAGACCCTGCCGAAAGGACGCCTTCTCGATTATCCGGCTGACTGGGGTTCACCCGGCAAGGACCGGTTCGAGGCGATGGGCATGAACTTCACCGCCGTTCCGGCCGGTTCCGAAGGTGCGCTGATCACCGAGCTGGAAGCATCAATTGCAAAGAAGTCTCCGCTGGTCATGACCTTCTGGCAGCCGCACTGGGCGCTTGCCGAATATGAGACCGAGTGGGTAGCCCTGCCGGCCGGCACCGAAGAGTGCTACAACGACCCGTCCTGGGGCGTGAACAAGTCGGCCACCGGCGACTGCGACTTCAGCCCGACCCGCATCTTCAAGGTGACATGGGCCGGCTTCAACGACACCTGGCCTGCCGCCGGCGACATTCTGGCGAACTACACGCTTGAGGCCGGTGCCCAGCAGCAGATGATGGCCGCTGTCGACGGACGCGGCGAGGACATCAACGCTGTTGTCGCCGCACATATCGATGCCAATGCGGCAGCTGTCGATGCGCTGATCAGCGCCGCCAAGTCGCGCTAGTCATCACAGACCAAAGGGGCACGGTGGTATCCTGCCGTGCCCCTCTTCTTTTTACGGCAAGTTTCAAGCGGGGCCCTGCATCATGCCGGAGGCATCCAGAACCGAACCCAAGATTCGCTGTCACGGCCTGTGGAAGGTCTTTGGTGATGCCGCCGAGGCGGCCTGCGCACGCCGCGGCAACGGCACATCCGTTGACGAGGCCATAGCCGGCACAGACGCCATTATCGGCGCAAGCGACGTCAATCTCGAGATTGCTCCGGGCGAGCTGTTTGTGATCATGGGGCTGTCCGGGTCCGGCAAATCCACCGTGCTGCGGTGCATTGCCCAGCTGCAGCGCCCGTCTGCCGGTGAAGTATGGCTTGATGATGCCAATCTCGCCAGCATGCCCGAGGCACAGCTGATGGATATCCGGCGCCACCGGATGGGCATGGTGTTTCAGAATTTCGGTCTTGTCCCGCATTTCACAGCACTTCAGAACATCGCCTTCCCGCTGAAAGTACGCGGAGAGTCAGCCGAACAATGCGCAGCCAAGGCCAATGAGATGCTCGATCTCGTCGGACTTCACGGCCGCGGCGGCGCCTACCCTTCCGAGCTGTCGGGCGGCCAGCAGCAGCGCGTCGGAATCGCCCGTTCGCTTGCCGTCGATCCTGAAGTCTGGCTGCTCGACGAGCCTTTCAGCGCGCTCGACCCGTTGATCCGCAAGCAGCTTCAGGACGAATTGCTGGAGTTGCAGGCACGGCTCCAGAAAACGATTCTGTTCGTGACGCATGATTTTTCCGAGGCAGTTCGCCTCGCTGACCGCATCGCCATCATGCGCGACGGCCGGATCATCCAGCAGGGCCGCGCCGCCGAATTGCTGCTGAACCCGGCCGATGATTATGTCAGTCGCTTTGTCGGCGATGTCTCGCGGCTTCAGGTGCTGAAACTTGGCGATATCATGGAGCCTGCGCGCCGTGCCGTTTCCGGCGCGCCCAAAATGCCGGCCAGCCTGTCGATCGAGGATATGCTGCTCACCACAGGCGGTGATGTGTCCGCGATCAATGTGATCGACAGCACCGGGCAAGTGATCGGCAAGATCGACCGTGCTCAGGCGATTGAAACCGTCAGACAGGCAACCCCGGGGCAGACCGGGTGAGCGGCGCGGCAACAACCGCCGGCACCAGCCTGTCTCTTGATACAGCGAGACGCGCTGCTCTTGCCCTTCTGGTGCTTCTTGGCATTGCCGCGATCATCATGCCTGAACGGCTGCCGGCGCTTGTGGCGTCACCACTTGCCGGAAGTGATGCCATCGCCGCCGCCATCAATGGCGGGATCGACTGGTTCGTCGCGGCGTTCAAGCCGGCACTGAGAGCAGTCGCGGCCGGCCTCGACTGGGCGGTTCGTGGGTTGCAGAAAAGTCTGCACGCCACGCCATGGCCTTTTATCGTTATCGCCGTGACCTGGCTGGCATGGCGGCTCAAGGGAATTGGCCTTGCCGCACTATGCGGCACAGCTGTTCTGTATATGGCGCTGTCGGGTTACTGGCTGAAATCCATGAACACGCTGTCGATGGTCGGCGTGGCCGTGCCGCTGGCGCTTGCTGTCGGGTTCGGTCTTGGCGTTCTGGGTGCGAAATCAAGGCGCGCCAATGCGGTCATTCAACCCACGCTTGACCTGATGCAGACGATCCCGACCTTTGCCTATCTCGCGCCGCTGGTGGTGCTGTTCGGCTTCGGCCCTGTTCCCGGGGTTCTGGCCAGCATGATCTATGCGGCACCGCCAATGACCCGCAATGTTCTGCTGGGGCTGCAATCGGTACCACAGGAACTTCGCGAAGTGTCTTCCATGTCCGGAACGACCCCGTGGCAGCGTTTCTGCCATATTGAGCTTCCCTGCGCCAAACAGCAGATTCTTGTCGGTATCAACCAGCTGGTTCTGGCCAGCCTCTCGATGGTCATCATCGCCGCTGTTATCGGCGGTTTTGACGATATCGGGCGCGAGGTCCTCGTTGCGACCAACAAGGGGTCCGCACGCTTCGGACAGGCCCTTGCCGCCGGCATCGTCATCGTGCTGCTGGCCGTCGTCATCGACAGGCTGACTCGCGCCGCAGCAACGCGGAGAGAGGCTATCGGACGGGAAACCGGCAGACAGGCCATTCCCGTCCTGTGGCAACTTGCTGGTCTGGCCTTGGTTCTGGCCGCCAGCATCGCGCTGAAGACCTATGCAGACATTATTGCCGTGGCCAGTGCCGTCTTCTTCCGGCTTGGCGAGGTTGCGGTGAATGGCTGGCTGCAGGATTTCATCGCCACCCACGGCATGACCCTGGACGCGATCAAGAAGACCGCGCTCATGTATCTGCTGCTTCCGCTTCGCATTGGCCTGACCAAAGCTGTCCTACCGATCACATGGGGTTTCACCTTCACCCCGGTGATGCAGACGGCCTACCTGCTGACAGTGCTTGCCGGGACGGCGTGGCTTGCCTGGCGCGGCCGGACGACGGCTGCCGGCTTGCTTCTGTCGGTCGGCCTGATCGCCTATTGCGGGTTCAGCTACATGCCGTGGTGGGTGATGTTCGCCGGGGTGGGCTGGCTGGCATGGCGGCATGCGGGGTGGCGTTTTGCGCTGGTCGCCTGTGCCATGATGCTTGCCATCACGCTGACAGGCCATTGGCAGGGCGCGCTCTATTCGGTCTATCTATGTTCTGCCGCCATCCTTGTATGCCTGGTGATCGGCTGCCCTCTTGGCATCCTCGCCGCGAAGTCGGATATCGTTTCGGGAATCTTGCGGCCGATGAACGATACGCTGCAGTCCATCCCGCTCTACATCTTCCTGATCCCCGCGGTCGCCCTGTTTCAGGTGAACGAATTCTCTGCCCTTGTCGCGATCGTGCTCTACGCCATCGTGCCGCTCATCCGCTATACCGAGCACGGGCTGCGGCATGTGCCGCCGACGCTGGTCGAGGCGGCGCGCGCAAATGGCTGTTCGCCGCTCCAGCGGCTCTTGATGATCGAGCTGCCTGTAGCGCGCCCGGCTATCCTTCTGGGGCTGAACCAGACAGTTCTGTTCGCGCTTGCCATGTTGATCATCGCGGTACTGGTCGGTGCGCGGGGCCTTGCCGAACAGGTCAATATCGGCCTTCGCGACGCGGACACAGGGCTTGGCATGACGGCTGGGTTGTCGATGGCCTTCATCGCCATCATCGCCGACAGGGTGCTTCGCGGCTACGCGAATTCGCTTGGCACGACCGAGATCAGGGACTAGCCGAGATCAGGGACTAGCTGCGGGCCATCGAGCCGGGCGCAATCGTTGGCGCAGCCGCATTCAGTGTGTCACGGGCAAAACCGGCCGCCGTCTTGTAGCGTGCCATGAATTCCTCACGCTCGTCCCGCGACACAACTGCGTCGATATCGTCGAACTCGCCACCACACCGGTCATTCACAAGGTTCAGCAGGCCAAACGGCCCTGCCCCGCGATTGCGGAGTACAACCTCTGATACAGGGCCGCACAGTTGCTCATTATAGGCAGCAAGGGCCGCGGCCGTGACGCCATGTTCGATGAATTTTGCGCCAAGAATCCTGGCATCGATGATGGCCTGGCTCGCACCGTTTGATCCGGTCGGGTACATCGGATGTGCGGCATCACCCATCAGCGCCACCGGCCCGTCGACCCATGTCGGCACCGGATCACGGTCGATCATCGGGTTCTCATAGGCGGCATCGGCACCCCGGATCAGCGCTGGCACATCAAGCCAGTCATAGGTCCAGTCTTCGAAATAATGGATGAAGTCATCGATCTCGACGCGATTATACCAGCCTGTTCTATCGCGCGCCGACGGGTCGTCATAGGTGACCTCGGCAATCCAGTTGATCAGGGCCAGCCCCGTGTCCGGGTTCGGTGCCGATATCGGATAGATCACCATCCTGTGACGATGGTCGCCAAGCCCGATAAAAGAAGACCCGGTGCGCACCGGCCGTGCCAGCGACGTGCCGCGCCACAGGATCGCCCCTCCCCAGTGGATCGGTGGCTGGTCGGGATGCATCTGCGCCCTTATGGCCGAATGGATGCCGTCAGCCCCGATCAGCAGGCGGCCAGTCGCCTCGTCAGGCCCATCCCCTGTGTCCAGCGTCACGGCAACGCGCCCGTCATCAAGGATCCGGTATGCCGTCGCGCGCGCGCCAAGCCGGATGGAGGCATCCCCCGCCAGCTCGCGAAAACGCTGGTAAAGCGCCATATGGAAACGGCCGCGATGCGCCGCATATTGCGGCCAGTGATATCCCGCATCTGTGCCGCGCGGCTCGGCATAGATTTCCTGCCCCTGACGCCCGACAAGCGCCCATTCCCGCACCGCCACTCCGAACCCGTCCATATCCTCTGCCGTAAAGCCGAGATCCATAAGTTCGCGCACGGCATTGGGCCGCAGATTGATCCCGACGCCAAGCGGCTTCAACTCGGCCACCTGCTCGATCACAAGGCAGGGCACGCCGATCTGGTGCAGGGTCAGCGCGGCGGCAAACCCGCCGATCCCGCCACCGGCGATGATGACGCGATCATCCGACATGGCACACCTCCTGTGACACCAGGCGCCTATTCATTCGACCCGCGAATGGCATCGATGACCGCATCGGTCACTTCGGCCGTAGTGGCACTGCCGCCTACATCGGGCGTGGTAATGCCGGCCGCACAAACCTCCTCGACGGCCTTCATCAGCCGTGCCGAAGCATCTGCCTCGCCAAGATGATCAAGCATCTGGCAGGCCGTCCAGAATGTGGCAACCGGATTGGCGATGCCTTTGCCGGTGATATCAAAGGCAGACCCGTGGATCGGCTCGAACATCGAGGGATATCGTCCCTCGGGATCTATATTGGCCGTCGGAGCCACGCCAAGACTGCCAGCAAGCGCACCGGCAAGGTCGGACAGGATATCCGCATGCAGGTTGGTCGCGACAATGGTGTCGAGGCTTTCGGGGTTCAATGTCATCCGCACCGTCATGGCGTCGACAAGCATCTTGTCCCAGCTCACATCGGGGAATTCGGCGGCGACCTCTGCTGCGATCTCGTCCCACATCACCATACCGTGCCGCTGGGCGTTGGATTTGGTCACAACGGTCAGCAGTTTGCGTGGACGCGCCTGCGCCAGACGAAAAGCAAAACGCATGATGCGGGTGACGCCGACACGGGTGAAAATGGCGGTCTCTGTCGCCACTTCCTCGGGCAGACCTCGATGTGCACGCCCGCCATGGCCGGCATATTCCCCTTCCGAATTCTCACGAACGATCACCCAGTCCAGGTCGCCCGGGCCCTTGTCCTTGAGCGGGGCTGAAATGCCGGGAAGAATCCGTGTCGGGCGAACATTGGCATATTGGTCAAAACCCTGGCAGATCGGCAGGCGAAGCCCCCAGAGCGTGATGTGGTCGGGCACATCAGGCGCGCCGACCGCGCCAAAGAAAATCGCGTCATGTGATTTCAGACTTTCGAGGCCGTCATCAGGCATCATCCGGCCATGTTTCTTGTAATAGTCAGACCCCCAGTCATAGGTCGTGACATCGCAGGCAAAGCCGCCATCGCGCGCGGCAAGAGCTTGCAGGACCCGCACACCCGCATCGATCACTTCGGGTCCGATGCCATCGGCAGGAATGGCCGCAATCTTGTAACTTTCCAACGAGATAACCTTTCTTCACAGAACACTGACAAAAGTTGAAAAATGCCCGATTGTTTTAGCAGTAAGTTACAGCGTCGAGAACCATCATCTGTTCAACTCGAACGCCCGAGCTAAGCTCGTTCACAGCCTGTTTCCGGCAGGTACAATCTGACCATGGAGTTCGATCTTGCTACCCGAACCAACCCTGCGGCATGTCGCTGATTTTGATATTGATCTGGACCCGATTAGCGAAATGGGCGACGGCCGCGCAGGCAAACGCCGAATTATCCCGATTGTGGGCGGGCGGATCAGCGGACCCGAGTTCACCGGCGAAATCCTGAATGTGGGTGCCGACTGGCAGACTATTTTCAGCAGCGGCGTTGCCGAGCTGGACACCCGCTATGCGTTCCGCACGGACGACGGCGCGGTGATCGAAATCATCAATTTCGGCTACCGGCATGGTCCGCAAGACGTTATGCGGCGCGTTGCGGCTGGCGAGGATGTCGATCCGTCAAGCTACTACATGCGCACGCATGCGCGGCTTGAAACCGGCCACCCGAAATATGAATGGGTGAACAGGACCCTGTTCCTCGGCGTCGGTGGCAGGCTGAAGTCAAGCGTAAGACTATCTTTGTATGCCATTGAATAGCATGACTTTAAGATTGATCCCTGTAAATCAAAGTCAACCTACAAGTCCCTTGATTTATCGGGGGACACCTCCCCTTACAGCCTCGCCTGCATTTCCTGCCTGCGGCATTCAATTGAAATCATAGAAACTGCTCTGCGGATGGAAGTTCAGCCAGGTACGGATATATTGCTTGTAGCTCTGGATCCGTGCCAGCGCCTTGCCCTTCATCTTGCCCTTCGTGCACCTTCCGAACCGGTCCCAGCTTGATCCGGTTTTGACGTCCTTGAAGCCGTCACCGGCACCCTCGAAGTCAAGAACGGTCCCGTCGACCTTTCGGCTGTAGACAAAGGCGGAACTTCCCTCTTTGTCGGTCACGGCCAGAACAGCCTCGCCGTTTGCCTCGTCATTCACCAGCTGCGCTTTCACCAGCTGGTTCCAGTCATAAGCACGACCAACGCCATCGACCTCGATCCCGACAACAAGCGGGGGTGAAGCCTGCATGTGCCAGCCCGGAAGGCTGATCTCGTAATTGAGAAGCGCGGTCCTGACGGCATACTGCTTCCTGAAGACAGGATCATATTGCAGGACAGCGCTGTCAGGATGCTTGGCGAGCCAGTTGCCAAGGCTCATCTGCTCGCACGGCATATCTTCCATCTGCCGTCCCTTGAGCGCGCCCTTGATGGCATCGCCGACCTCCTGTCTCCACCAGGAGCCTGTGGTGTGGTCGCGGAACGTGGCGTTGTAGTTCACGGCCCCGACAAGGGTGAATTCAAGAGCGTTGCCATCAACCTCACGATCATAAATGCGCCCGCTGTTGCAAAGCCCGCAATAGGTCGGCCAGATGGCCTTTCCACCAACCTCGTCAGCAATCTGGTGATGGTAATAGAGCATGTTCACCGGGAACGCCTTCTGTTCGCCACCATGATCGATGCCAAGGATCTGTTCATCCAGACCCACTTCGTTGCCGGCAGCCTTTTCAAACCGCTTCTGGGTGATCGGCAGGAACTTGAATCTGCCGACCCAATATCTGTTGAACAGCCAATAGATAAAGCCCCATAGCGCACCGATAACAATACCGCCCGGCACCACGGCCATGCGGCTCTCTTCCGGGATCGAGACGAACATCCAGACAAGCGCGGCAACAAAGGCAATCCTGAAGAACAGGATGCTCGACCACATGAAGTGAGCCAGATCCATCTGCCAGGAAAAACGCTGAAGCACAGGTGGAGTACCGTTGGCGCTAAACCCCTTGATCAGTTCCAATGCGGCCAGTGCCGCAAATGTCATAAGAAAATATCCGGTCATTCTTGTCTCCCCTGCAGGTCAGTTGGTCAAACTTCCCCGCCCTGTTCTCCTGCCTGTTGTTCCAGCTCCTTGGCGGACTGGATGTAATAGTGACGTGTCGGGCAGTTGATCTGGCCGACCGCATGCTCGCGCAGCACTTCTGCTTTCGTCAGGCGCGCCCGGCCGGCCTCGCCATCTATCTGGATCAGCCTGTCCAGCAGTTGCAGCGCCCACTGGAAGTCACCGTCGTCCCTTGCCGTGCCAATCTCGCTCCAGACCGCCTCAACGCCACCGGCAAGCCGGATAAAGCGTTCCGCCTCCTCTGCCGGCGCCAGCGAACCCAACGATGTCGGGTTGCCGTCAAACCAACCCATCGTTCCTACGAAATATGCCCTGACGGCGAAATCAACACGTCCGTAATACTCACGAAGGTGTGGTTTTTCAGCAAGTTCTGGCGGTAACTTCACGCTATGTGCAAGCTCTTCGATGGTCAAACCACGATCCATCCCCTGACGGGTGGCCGTTACGACATGCCTGATTGCATCGCGATAATCGGTCAGTACGGATCGAATTTCCGATGCGCCAAAAACGGGCCGTGTATGTCCCGGGCCAAGTACTTCAGGCTCGAATGCCATCAGAAGGTCCATTGTATCCGCCCAGGTATCGAACTCGCGATATGCGGTTCCGCGAATGGCGTAGAGATTTGGAAAAGACCGGTAGAAATTATCACCGGACAACAGGATTTTGCGCTCCGGATACCAGACGACCATATGGTCGGGCGTTTCCCCCGGTGCCATGACAAGCTCTAGCTCGATGCCTGACAGGGTTACCCGCGTCCGGTCTTCCGAAATCAGACGCGTCGCCGGAAGCATGCCGGCCCCCATTCCCTGAAGCGGCCTGTCACCGGGGCCGACGCCGATGCCGATAATCTCTTCCGGATAGGACAAGCCGATCCCGAACTGACGCTTGGTGCGTGCCTGCATCGCAAGCTTTGCACGCGGATGCGGTGTATCTTCAATCAGGGGATCCTCTGAACCCTTGGCGCTTGTGATGACTTCAGGCGCGTCATCACCGGCGAAGACAGCGCCCCGGACACATGATCACGATGCGAATGTGTGAGAATAATATTCGCTACCGGCTTGTCGGTGATCTTACGAAATTCAGCAAGAATGTTAGATGCCGCCGCCGTCGTTTCGGTCGTATCGATGATCGTGACGGAATCATCGCCCACGATCATATAGACATTCGATGCAGCAAACCCGAAGGCCATGAAGACATTGTCGGCCAGAGGGATGATTTCCCGGGAAAAATATTCAGGATGCTGTTTCAGTTCAGGATGCATGGTCGCACGCCTCCTTTCGGGGCAGATTTTGATTCCGGCCCTATTTCTTTGACCAGCCCAGATTGATCGGATGCGCCTTGCGCTGTTCTTCGGCGGCGCCAACATGCTTTCCGGGTTCCCAGCCCACAGGACGGAGAACCTCATTGGCGAAATCGATGGATTCCTGGTCCGTGACTGTGGCGATGGTGTCATTCCACCGGTTCAGATAACCGCCAACGGCAATCACAGCGAGAATTTCGATGACCTGAATTTCAGAGAAATGCTCTCGCATTTCCGCAAAATTTTCCGGCTCGGTCGCGTTTGGTGTTGCACCAGCAGCCATGGCAAGCCGCAGGGCAGCGCGCTCGGCATCGGTGAACAGGTCAGAGGTCTCAAAACTCCACAGATGCTGGATCTTCTCGTCTGAAACGCCGATTTTGTGGAGGTGGAAGGCCCCGTGAGACTGACAGTGGCGGCAACCGCTCGAAAGGCTGGCGACAGTGAAAACAAGCTGTTTCAGCTCACCTGACACCTCGCGCTCCGGGAATACGAGCTGGATCATCTTGTTCCAGGTTTCCCGAAGCTCAGGCCAGTGGCCCATCTCGAAATTCTGCCTGTTCTCATAATCTACGTCTGACACTCTTCCTTCCCTTTCCTTTGAACTTGATGCGGACCTTGTCAGCCCTCTGCCGTTGGCAATGGCACCCGATCGGCAACAGCGATTTCCATTTCAGCCAGCAACTCGGTCATTTCGGCCCTGACGGCTGCATGACCGGGGTCATCCCAAAGGTTCGTCAATTCGCCGGGGTCGACTTCCAGATCAAACAGCTCGTTCTTGCATTTGCCGAGATACATGGACAACCGCCACCGGCCGCGAATGACGGTGTGAACGCGCGGCCGCTGCCCGAAAGCTTCCTGTGTGCGCTGCGTTTCGTACTGGATATGCACGGTGTCACGGCCCTTGCCTCCGGCAACCGCCATGACCTGCCCCTGCATGCCTATGGCAGGCTCGATCCGGGCATGTTCAAGGATGGTGGTGCCAATATCGTGCGTCTGGGCCAACTCCTGTGTTTCCTCGCCGCTTGCGCCATTCGGGTCAGACCAGATGAAAGGAACATGGGTCAGGGTGTCGTACTGTTCGGCTCCCTTGAACAACAGCCTGTGATCGCCGAGATGATCGCCATGGTCCGAGGTGTAGATCTGCACCGTGCGGTCGGCAACACCGGCATCCTGCACAGCGTCACGCACACGGCCCACAGCATCGTCAATCATCGCGATCATGCCGCATGTCAGCGCCTGCGCTTCCTGCGCCTCACGTTCAGACACCGCAACGGAATAACCTGACCGCTGGCCGAGCGACGGATCTGCGGCACGGTCTCGCTCGGCAATCTTCACATATTCGGGGGGATCCCAGTCATCGGCAGCATAGGCCGCCGGGACGGTCATATCCTCGGGCTTGTACATGTCCCAGTATTTGCCCGGTGGCGTGAAAGGATGGTGCGGGTCAGGAAAGGACACCATCAAGAAGAACGGCGTGGGGTTTCCTTTTCGGGCTGCCAGCCATTCGCACGCCCTGTCGGCAATATAGCTGGTCGAATAATGCTCTTCGGGAACCTTTGTTCGGATCGCCTGCGGACAGGAATAGTCATGCGGGAACTGGTTGTCGCGGGACCGCAGGTCGAGCACATCGGGTGCAACCTGTTTTAGATGCAGCTCATGATCTCCACCCGTATTGAACCCGTGGCGCAGCACCGAAATATACTCGTCAAAGCCGTAAAACGGCTTGGGCACATCAGGGCTTTCGGTCTGGTAAAAGCTGTCCTGCTCGTACTTGTAGCGCGCATCGTCGAGGTCTGAACGGACGGCCTCGGCCAGATCGGCAGGCGGCTTTTCAAACCCGTCACGTTCCACCGGCGGGTCGAGTTTCACAGGCCAGCTTGTGACCGTCTGAAGATGGCTCTTGCCAATCAGTGCGGTGTCATAACCTGCTGCTCGGAGCAAATCGACAAAGGTCACATTGTCATGCGACAGAGGAATTCCAAGCGACCGGACCCCGTGGCTTGACGGCATGCGGCATGTCACAAGACTGGCACGGTTCGGCATGCAGACCGGCGAGGACACATAGAATTTCTTGTGGTTGACGCCTTCGGCGGCCATGGCGTCGATATGCGGTGTGCGCAGCACCGGATGACCGTTACAACCAAGGTTGTCGAAGCGTTGCTGGTCAGTAATGAACAGAATATAGCTTGGCCGGTCCGTCATGCGGCCCCCGCTTTGCTGCTCATCGGAGCGCCTGGAGCGCCCCCTTCTCTGTTCTGCAGCAGGTGCCAGATGATGATCCCGATGCCCATCACGACCGCGACACTGTAAACCTCGACAGGTTTCGCCAGGATCACAACGGCCAGCATGATACGGATGGCGATATGCAATGCGCCAAGCGGCTTTCTGTCAAACGCAGCCATTGCGCTCGATACCAGATAGAGCGCCAATGCAAGCCGCGCAATCAGGAACAGCAGCCAGCCAAGATCAACGGTGCCGTCATGACCCGGCAAAAACGCACCGCTGGACGGGGCGATCACCGCCTGGTCGATCAGCAGCAGTTCGGGATAGATCGCGAATACAAACGGGATGGTGAACATTACGATGCCGGATTTGACCGCTGAGAAACCGGTCTTCATCGGGTCGGCATTGGTTATTGAGGACGCCGCAAAGGCAGCAAGCGCGACCGGTGGGGTGATCGCAGAGGCAACCGCGAAATAGAAGATGAACATATGTGCTGTGAAGGTTGCGAGCCCGAGCCCAACCAGCATTGGTCCCATCAGAAGCGCGGCATTGATATAAGCCGGCACTGCAGGGCATGCCCATGCCAAGGATCACGGCAAGGAACATGGTGAGGGTCAGCGCAAGCAACTGCGATCCGACGGAATTTGCAGAAATATCGAATGACTTCAGGAAAGCCAGCACATCAATGGCAACGAATTTGGCAAGGCCTGTAAAATTCAGACAGACATCGATCACCGTCACAGCCATGAACATCAGATACAGCGTTGATACCAGAACACCGGCCTGGCACAGACCGTCCAGCACCTTGCGGGGATGAGCTCTGAATTCCTTGTCGATGAACATAAGACCGATCAGCAGCATCACAGCCCACCAGCCGGCAGCACCGGCGTCACCAGCGGAATTCTGAAGGAGCTGGATAATCCAGGGAAGCGAGACAACCCGGCATATTTCACCATTGGTCTCGATAACGGCGCCCAGCGCGACTGACACCCAACTGCAGCCGATATCGTCTTTCGGCGTCAGCAACAGCAGCAACACCAATAGAACCGGGCCGAAAATCTGGACCAACTGGAGCTTGTCCCCGCGCGACAGGCGCATATCGTCCGTCAGCTCGCCAACAGCCTCGATATTCTGTTTTCTGGCCTGAAAACCACCGACAGAAACAGACAGAAGAAGTAGAACACCGCTGGAATCGTAGCTGCCACGATGATGTCGCGATATGGAACCCCGGTCAGCGCGGCCATGATGAAGGCGGCAACCCCCATGATAGGCGGCATGATTGAACCGCCAGACGAGGCGGCGGCCTCGACACCACCGGCAAACACCCGAGAAAAGCCGCGCTTGAGCATCATCGGTATGGTCAGTACGCCGGTAGACAGAACATTCACAACCGGTCCGCCAGTAATCGTGCCAAACATCGCAGAAGACACAACAGCGGCATGCGCCGGCCCGCCACGAAGATTGCGCGTCAGCGAAAAAGCCAGTTTGATCAACGCCTGCCCACCCGCACATCTGCCGAACAGCGCACCAAGCACGATATAAGGGAAGACCAGCAACATCAGGATGTTGATGAAACGCCCGAGCAGCCCGGAGGTATTGTTGACCAGTGCATCGCGCACAAATTCACGGCCGGAGGTCAGGCTGCGAACCTCTTCGCTGCTCAGGATCGTAACAAGATATTTGTTCTGCCCGTCAGCACCGAAGACATACCAGTTCATGACCGTCAGAAATGTGTAGGTGGCGATCAGAATCGAGACAAGGACGAGCGGAAGCCCCCAGACCTTGATGTTATAGGCAAGGAAGATCACCACAGCACCGAACAGGATCAGCGGAAGCAATGCATGTGTTGTATTCAGGCAGGCAGGATCATCGGCAGAATCCGGAATTGGAAGTCCCATCATCTCGGAATATTCGATCTCTGACTGAAGCGCTTCGGCCATCAGCCTTGCCCGGTCGCCTGTCATCACATCGATCAGGCAAACGGCTTCCAGCTCGATAAGATAGGTGATGGAAATCGCCACGCCTGCCGTCACCAGCGCGATATCAAGAAACAGACCAAACCTGCGGTGAAGCGTCGATCTGTCTTTCCAACTCCGCCAGATAGAATGTTTCATGGAGACGATCAGCATCATCCAGGCGAAGACGATGGGATAAAGCCATTCGGTGGAAAAACGCCGGATTTTAAACTGACTGAGACCGGTAACAGTCTTCCACAGGTCATCCCATCCCGGAATTGCCGGTGTCACGTTCAATAGACCTGTCACCACCAGTCCAACCGCCATCCAGTAGACGAGCGGACTGACGTCAGAGACCCCTGACCTGACTTTTCCTTTGCTTGACCCATGGCACCCAGCGTCTTGCATGATGATAGCAAAATAAATGGGTCAGGCAGCAGCGATGAGCCGCCTGACCACAGATTTCAACTCGTGATTATGGCTTTGCGCAATCAGCGATCTTGTAGCCGGCCTCTTCCCAGGCGCGAACGGCACCGGGATGGAACTTCACCGGGTTAGGCCCACAAAGTCCGGCCACTTTCGGATCGATTTCGCCATAGTTCAGCGTCGACATGAAGGGAGCCAGCGACTTGATCTCATCGAGATGGTCGATATGCGCCTTTGTCAGCTTGTAGGCCATGTCTTCAGACATACTCTTGTTGACGAAATCACCACCGGTGACGGCCATCCCGCGGAAGGTTCCGTCCTCGGACTCAATCGTCCAGTCGCTGCCCATTTTTTCCTGAATGAAGGATACCGGCGCGGATAGGCGACCGACCCCGGCTTGTTCAGCAGCTTGCGGCCCTTTTCAGACTCGAACTTCGCTTTCGGCATCGACCACATGGTCATTGCACCGGCAGCAATATTGCGGGTCTCGCGCGGGCCAGGGAAATGCACGGTCAGAACTGCCGCATCGGCGGTTCCGTCGACAATGGCGGCCGACGCCTGGTTCCAGTTTACGGTAACCGACTCATAATCCTGGCCATGCTTCGCACCACCAAAGAATTGTGCCAGTGCGCGCGAGTTCGTGGTCGCGGCACCGCGCGGTGGCCCGTTCAGGATTTTGCGACCCTTGAGGTCGTCCCAGCCGTTCATGCCCTTGGCGTTGTATGCATACAAGGAGAACACCGCCAGCGTGTAGGGATACAGCAACTGGATGTTAGCCCTTTGAGTTCGGCGCCCTTCTCCTTGCCGATCTTGGCATAGGGACCAGCCCCTTTGTCATCAGGAACGGAAGGATGAAAGGACCGTTCGCAAGGTCGATTTTCCTTCGGCCAGTGCCTGCAGATAAAGGGTGGCCACCTTGCCTTCGGAAATCTGAATATTGCCGATGCCGCGTTCGGACGCGAATTCTGCAAGAGCGGTTGCCGTCAGGCTGACAGGCGTGCCGCTGCCGGCTGTATGGAATGTCATGTTTGTCTGCGCGACTGCGACGGATGACCCGGCTGTAGCCAAGGTCAGCGCGACGACTGCGCTCTTGAGTGATTTAATCAATTTGCCCTCCCGGTTGGCGCCATGACGGCGCATTGCGATTGACGTCACCTCGACATGTTGAGCGTTGATGCAGGTCGGCCATTTGTAAATAGAAAAAATTTAGGATCCATTCACAAATGAATGAATTATTCCCGCTTGAAGGGACCCGTCCCGAATGTCGCGGGCATGAAATGCTGAAGCAAAGATGCCGAAGACTAGGTCCTGAATGCAGAGCGCAGAAAGGTACTGCATCTGCGAATAACGCCTTCGAGAGTGGGATAGAGATTGGCATCAGCCTGATGCCAGATCGAGATCTGGCGCTTTTCCACATAATCGCCAAGCGGGATTTCCGACACACCGCTATCTTCAAACAAAAGCCGCCCGATCTTCGCAGGCAGGAATGCCAAGGCATCTGAATTGGACAGCACCTTGATCAGGCCGATGGCATCCATGTTGAACTGGATGCTTGACGGAATGTTTGGCAGACCAATGCGTTTCAGCATGTTGTCATGCGAGGACGTCGCCGCAAAAGCCGCATCAATCACCAGCCATCGCGCAGCACGCAGGCCGGCCTGATCCTCGATTGCACTATCCTTCAGTCGTGATTTCGGACCGGCAAACAGGCCGATATGCTCGTCGGCAATTGGAATGCAACTGAGATGCTCCACCTTCATATCCGGTGGTGTGACCATCACGGCAAAATCGAGTCCGCCATGTATGAGCTTGGCGATGAGATCGCGCGCTGTCGCCACTTCCAGATGGAGCGGAGGCGCCTTTTCATCCGCAAATTCCTGACTGACGAATTCGTTCATCAATGCCTGGGCAATCAATGGCCCCATGCCAAAACGAACCGTCTGCGGGCTGTCATTTGCAGGGCATTCAGTATTTCGTCTGCCTGTTTCAGATCGGAACCGATCTTCCTGCCCTGTTCTGCAAGCCTGATACCCGCTTCGGTCGGAGTAACACCGTGTCTGCCGCGCACCATGAGCGGACGACCAACATGCGCTTCCAGCAAGCTCACATTTCTCGACAATGTGGGCTGCGACACCGACAGAAAATCCGCTGCAGCCGAAAGCGAACCGGAATCGAGGATTATATGGAGCTGATAAAGCAACCTTGGATCAAGTGATTGGTTCGCCCTCATCCCTGCCCCCTTGTTTCTGACATATCCGTCAAATAATCTGGTGTTCAAACCTATTCATAAATGAATGAATGTACAAATATTTTTGATTTACAAATGGCGCTGTGACGCAAAGGCTTTGGAACAGACGGTCGGTGACGCAAGCCGAAGAGATTTCCGCCTGACCGGCGTTGTGCCCGTGCGGAATTGAGGGAGACTATTGATGAGACTGGCAATCACTGGCGGCGCGAGCGGCATCGGCGCCGAAACGATTTCCCTGCTTCGGTCGGCAGGCCATGAACTCGTGGTATTCGATCTTCATGAACCGGATGCCGATGTCACATATATCCCGCTTGATCTGATGAACGGCGACGGCATCGAAACGGCGCTTGCCAAAGCAGAAGGCACGTTTGACGGGCTTGCGTTCATCGCGGGCATTCCGCCGCGTGACGACAATGCCGCCGCTTGCCTGACGGTAAACACGATTTCTACCGTCCAGTTTATCAGCGGCTTTATGAACAAGCTGAATGATGGCGCCGCCGTCGTCACAGTGGCGTCGCGAGCCGGGCTTGGCTGGCAGGACAATATGGCAATGCTGAATGACATTCTCTCGCGCGGGCAGGACGAGATGCAGGCCTTTTGCGATGCCGGCAATATCGATGCCGCCACGGCCTATCGGCTGTCGAAACAGGCGGTGATTTACTGGCATCAGATGCAGGTGCCCGATCATATCGGCAAGCACAGGTTTGTCACCGTCAGCCCGGCCGCCGTCAGCACCGGCATTCTGGATGATTTCATCAATGCCTTCGGCCCCGGGGTCGCGAAGAATCTGGAACGGGTTGGCCGGGCCGGTAAACCTGAAGAGGTCGCATCGGTGATTGCCTTCCTCCTCTCGCAAGAGGCTAACTGGATCAACGGAATCGATATCGTCATTGATGGCGGCATGGGCGCATTCGCTCTCGCGGCCGGCTGATCGAAAAAACAAGGACTGACCTATGGACCAGATCACAACAGAGCTGTTTATCGGCGGCGAATCGCGCCACGCCTCGGCCAAGGCTACCTATGAAATTGTGAATCCGGCGCGGCCGTCGGATGTGGTTGGCCATGCTGCCGCTGCCAGTGCATCGGATGTCGATGCTGCAATGGATGCTGCGCAGGCGGCGCTTCCCGGCTGGGCCGGCCTGTCCGTCGATGAACGCGCGGGCTATCTGCGTAAAATTGCCGAAGGTCTGAACGCCGACGAAACCGAAACAACCGGCCGTACACGGCTCTTCACACGCGAGCATGGCAAGACGCTGTTCGAGACCAATATCGAGATCGGCCGCCTTGTCGACCGTTTTGCACAGGTGGCAGGTTTTGCCGGACGTATCTCTGGCTCTGACAGGATCGAGGGCCCCCGGTTCGACACCATGGTTACCCGCAAGTCACGCGGTGTAACGACACTGATCGTGCCATGGAACTGGCCGCTTGCCATTCTCGGATCGAAACTGCCGCAGGCCTTGCTTGCCGGCAATACAGTCGTCGTCAATCTGTCCGAGTTTGCGACATTGGCCCCTGCCCTCACCATTTCACGCATCGCCGCCATGCTGCCGCCGGGGGTTGTCAATCTGGTCACAGGCGATGGCACAGTGATCGGCGACAGGCTGGTGACCCATCCGCATGTCCGCCAGGTCAATTTCACAGGCTCCATCCGCATTGGGCGTCATGTGATGAAAATGGCCGCGGAAAACATCACGCCTGTCACGCTGGAACTTGGCGGTAATGATGCCGGCATCCTTCTGGACGATGCGCCGCTGTCACCCGAATTTTTCCAGAAGCTCTATATCAGCTGTTTCCTGACCAGCGGGCAGATCTGCATGGCGTTGAAACGTCTGTATGTGCCGCGTTCCCTGTTCGATGATGTTGTCGACGGCTTGTCCGAGGTGATGGACCGGCAGGTGGTTGGCGACGGGCTGAAGGAAGGCGTGACCATGGGGCCGCTGACCACTGCCCGTCAGAAAGGCGTGGTCTCGGCGATGCTTGCCGAGGCTGAAGCAGCCGGTGCCGACATCCGCTACCTCGGGAAGGTGGATGACGAAGCCGATTTCGAGGCGGGTTATTTCCTGCGTCCGTCACTGGTTGTGAACGCTGATTCCGACCTGTCGGTGGTCAAGGACGAGCAGTTTGGCCCGACCCTTCCTGTCATTGCCTATGACAGTGAAGACGAGGCTGTTGCCATGGCAAACGGGACGGAATACGGGCTGAGCTCGTCAGTGTGGTCTGCAGACGAGTCGCGCGCCGTTACACTGGCCGGGCAGCTTGAGGCAGGCTTTACCAACATAAACTCGCATGGCCCGACGGCCATGGACGGGCTGTCTCCCTTTGGCGGGGTGAAGCAGTCCGGCATTGGGCGGAACTTCGGTATCGAAGGCATACAGCAGTTTCAGGAGGTCCATTCAATCTCCGGCGCATCTGGCGCGATCTTCTGAAGATCGAAAGAAACCGACCTATCATGACCAGACAAAAGAACATCCTGTTCATCATGTTCGACCAGCTCAGGTTCGATTATCTGAGCTGTGCCGGCCATCCGCACCTCCACACGCCGAATATCGACTGGCTAGCAAGCCAGGGGGTTCGCTTCGACCGCTGTTATGTCCAGTCACCGGTATGCGGTGCATCGCGGATGTGCTTCTACACCGGTCGCTACACCAGCTCGCATGGTTCAGCCTGGAACGGCATGCCGCTGAAGGGCGGCGAGCTGACACTTGGCGACCATCTTCGCGAGGCCGGAATGGACGCGCTACTGGTCGGCAAGACGCATATGAAACCCGATGTTGCCGGTATGAAGCGGCTTGGACTGGCGCCAGACAGCATCATCGGCGCACGCCTGTCGGAATGCGGGTTCGACATCGTCACCCGTGATGACGGATTGTGGGCCGAAGGCCCTGACGGCAACTATGACGAGCGGGAGATCACCCTATAATGCCTATCTCCGCGAGAAGGGGTACGAGGGAGACAATCCCTGGCATGATTTCGCCAATGCCGGGATTGAAGAAGACGGAAGCATCGCCTCGGGCTGGATCTACAGCAATGGCGGCAAGCCGGCCAATATCCGTGAAGAGGATCTGGAGACACCCTGGCTGACCCCGCGAGATGATCCGCTTCATGGAAGAGGACGCACCTGACCGCGATCGCCCGTGGATGTGCCACCTGTCCTATATCAAGCCGCACTGGCCCTATATTGTGCCAGCGCCGTATCACGACATGTACGGGCCGAACAATTTCATACCTGTAGTCCGCGATGAGCGCGAACTGGAAGACCAGAACCCGGTCTATGCCGCCTTTTCCGGCAATGTCATCGGCCAGGCTTTCAAGCGAGACGATGTCCGCAACGCGGCTCTTGGCGCCTATATGGGGCTGATCAAGCAGATCGACGACCAGATGGGCGTGCTGTTCGATTACCTGCGCGACAGTGGCCAGCTGGAGAATACCGTGATCGCCATCACATCTGACCATGGCGACTATATGGGCGATCACTGGCTCGGCGAGAAAGACCTGTTCCATGAGCCGTCTGTGAAGGTGCCATTGATCATCTATGACCCTCGCCCGAGGCAGATGCCACCAGAGGCACAGTGTGCGACGCTCTCGTCGAGAGCATTGATCTTGCGCCGACATTCGTAGAAATGGCCGGCGGCACGCCGCGCGACGAGCATCTTGAAGGGCTGTCTCTCGTACCGTTCCTTCATGGCAAGGCTCCGGACAGCTGGCGTGATTTCGTGGTCAGCGAATATGACTACAGCATGACCGCAATGGCGGCGAAGATGGGGGTCACTCCGAAAGATGCGCGCCTGTTCATGGCATTTGACGGTCGCTGGAAGCTGATGCATGCCGAAGGCGGGATGCCGCCGATGCTGTTCGATCTCGAAAACGACCCGAACGAGCTTGTCGATCTTGGCCGTGATCCTGCTTATGAGGAACAGCGGCGCGCCTGCTATGAAATACTTGGCGAATGGTCACGAAGATGTGCGCAGCGAAACACCATCAGCGATGACGAAATCGTGTCACGGCGCGGCAGAAGCCGACGCAAGGGCATTGTCCTCGGGATGGCGGACCCGGCCGCGGCCGACCCCGAATTAACCGTCAAATTTAGCGGGAAGACGAAGCAACGCTTTGTCTGACAGACACTTCACGCTCGAAGATTGACAGTCGGGTCCCGTCGGCTCAGCTTGGATGTCCACCGGATTCCTGATCCGGACGCATTTGACTGACCCGGGACAACCGATGACAACGACAATCGCCAAACTCGCCGTAGAAGCGCTGATCGCAAATGGCATCGACCAGCTCTATTGCCTTCCCGGGGTTCAGAACGACCATTTTTTCAATGCGCTGTTTGACCATACGGACGCCATAACACCAATCCAGACGCGCCATGAACAAGGGGCCGCCTACATGGCCACCGGTGCGGCAATGGCCACCGGCGAGCCGCAAGCGTTCTGCGTTGTCCCCGGCCCCGGCTTTCTCAATACAACGGCGGCCTTGTCAACGGCTTACGGTGTGAACGCGCCGGTACTTGCGCTTGTCGGCCAAATCCCGACCGGGGCGCAGACAAAGGGACATGGCCTTCTCCATGAAATTCCCGACCAGTTCGGCATCCTCGAGCGGTTGACCAAATCGAGCCACCGGGTGACTGGCGGTGGCGACGCTGTCGGCCAGATCGTCGACGCCTTCACCGCGCTTGTTTCGGGCCCGCCACAACCAGTCGGGCTGGAGATCGCCGTCAACCTCTGGACCCAGGCAGTAGCGGGCAGCCTTCCCGATCTGGCGCCGCCTGGTCGCCCCGCACCAGCCGTCGACACTGATGCGATTGACCGGGCGGCGAAACTGATCGCATCTGCCCGGGCCCCGATGATCGTTGTTGGCGGCGGCGCGCAAGGGGATTCCGGCCTTGTCAGTCAGCTTGCTGCCAGAACCGGGGCACCTGTCGTCGCCTTCCGGACCGGCCATGGCGTAATGCAATCCGATGACCCGCTGTCAATCGGCATGCCGGTCGCCCACAGCCTGTGGGCCGATGTCGACCTTGTGATCGGCCTTGGCACACGTCTGCAAAGCCAGGTCATGTCATGGGGCCATGATGACGATATGAAGATCATCCATATCGATATCGACGAAACACAGATAGGCCGCAGCACGCCAGTCGATGTCGGCATCCATGCGCGGCTTGGCGATGCGATGCCACTGCTGATCAGCGCTGTCGAGGGTCTTGCCGACCCGAACCCCGACTGGGCCGACCGCACGGCCAATGCCAAGGCCAAGCGCGCGGCCGAATATCAGGAAAAACTGGGGCCACAGCTGGAATGGCTTGGCGCCATCCGTGATGCGCTGCCGCGCGACGGCATCTTCGTCGATGAATTGACCCAGACCGGATATGTGTCGCGTTTCGCCTTCCCAAGCTATCATCCGCGCAGCTTCATCTCGACAGGCTATCAAGGAACGCTTGGCTATGGCTTTGCGACCGCATTGGGGGTCGCGCATGCGCGGCGCGACGTTCCGGTTCTGTCGATCAGCGGCGATGGTGGCGCGCTTTTCACCATTACCGAGCTGGCCACGGCGGTTCACCACAACATTCCGCTGACCACTGTGATCTTCAACGACAATGCCTTTGGCAATGTTCGCAGGCTGCAAATGGACAATTACGATTCCCGCCTGATCGCCTCCGATCTCAGCAGCCCTGATTTCGTCTCGCTTGCCGAATCATTTGGCGCACAGGGGCTGATGGCGACCAGCCCGAACCAGCTTCGCAGCGCCATCGAGACCGCCCTCCTCCATAACGGGCCAACTGTCATTGAGGTGCCGATCGGCGAGGTTCCTTCGCCCTGGGATTTCGTGCTGATGCCACGGCTTCGCGGCGGTTGAACGGAATGGGCGGCCGGCTATTCCTCTTTCTGGCCTGTCTCGTCTTTGCCGGCCCGGCAAGCGCGTCTGACAGCGTGACTGTAGAAATGCTCTGCGAGATCGTCGAGACGGCCGCAAAGCAACAGCCGACAGCCCAGAGTGCCGCCCCGATCGAGCTTGCAACCACTGACGGCAGCGTGGCACGGGTGACCTTGCGCCCACCCACAGCCGATTGGCGCATAGCCGTTGCGCAGGTGGAAGACCGGCAAGGCAGCCCTGCGCTTCTGGCACGCATCATGCCGCCTTGCAGACTGATCGAGGCTCGCCGCCTGCAACGCGACACCACAGGTGCGGTCACGGCGGTCGAAATTCTGGAAAGCGACCTTGCCACCGTCCGGAACAGGGAACCGGCAAACCCGCCGGTGCCAGAGCTTGCCGCCGGCAATGGCCGTGTGCGCCTCGCCCATGTGGATACCGGTGTGAATTACCTTCTTCCCGAGGTCAGGGAACGGCTTGCATCGGACGCTGCAGGCAGGTTGCTCGGATATGATTTCTGGGATGATGACAACCGTCCGTTTGACAGTGACCCGCGCCGCAACATTTTCCTGCCGCTTCATCACGGGACCACCGTCTTCAGCGTGCTGGCGCGCGAAAGTGGCGACGAGCCAATCGCCGTCTACAGATTTCCCGCGCCGGACATGTGCAGATTTTCCGACCTGGTGTCGCATATGGCGGCGCTTGGGGTGCGGGTGGTGAACATGTCGATGGGGTCTTTCGATCCGGCAGACTGGGACTGTTTCGCCGGCGCGGCAGCGAAGCATCCCGACATGCTGTTTGTCGTTTCTGCAGGCAATGACGGACGGAACCTTGACGACGCGCCGGTCTATCCGGCCGCGCTCCCACTCGAGAACATGATCACCGTGACGTCATCGGATGATTTCGGACGGATCGGCCGCGGGTCCAATGTCGGGGCTGGCACGGTGGATATCATGGTGCCGGCGGAACGCGTCGCCGTCTTCGATCATCGCGGGGTGCGCGACGAAACAGGTGGCACCAGCTATGCGGCACCGCGCGTGGCCGGTCTTGCCATGCGCTTTCTCGCCGCCAATCCCGAGGCAAGCACCGCAGACATCATCGCCTTTCTTGTGTCCAGAACACGCCCGGCATCAGGCGCAGCACTTGTTCATGGCTGGATCCCGGACCCAAGCGACGATTTCGGTTTCTAGCCGCCAAACGCGTCTTTGATGAATGACTCCGCCAGCGGAACGGCCGCCGGGTTATGCGTGCGCATCATCTCGAGGACATCGTCCGCAAAGACGCGGTCCTGAAGGACACCGGCAACCTGAATGGCCATGCGCAGCGCCTGCGGATCAGCCGGCTGGATGGCCAGATACCGCTTGAGAATTGGCCGTTCTGCCTCGATCTCGCGGTTCAGGTGCAACGTCACCGCCATCGACATCAGCGTGTTCGGGCTTTGCGGGTCGAGGGTCAGGCTGCGCTGGAGAAACGCCTTCGACTGGTCGAACATCCACCAGCGGCCGAATGTCTGGCCCGCCTGATCGAACAGTTGCCTGTTGTTCGACGCAAGACATTCGGTTTCGATCACACCTACCAGCTGTTCCGGCGGATCGCGATTGATCGCCGATGAATCATACAACGCATCGGCACACAGCCTGATGGCGGTACCGGTCTCCTGAAATTCCCTGTCATGTTCAGGATTTGTGGATTGAAGAACCGATGTGATGTGCGCCGCCGGCACCACCTCGCTGATCTTGCCGTCTCCGGATGCCAGAATCCCGACAAGCCGCCCCTCGCTGTCTACAACCGCACCGCCACTGTTGCCGGGCAAGGCCCGCGCATTGGTATGAATGCGCGCCCGCGTGCTGGCATCCGCCGCAGGATAAAGCGCAAAGTCACCGGCGGCATAGACCCGGGGGCCGTTGCGCCCTTGATCAAAGGCAACAACATGCAGCTCCTGCGGTTTGCCATCCGCCACAGCGGGCGCCTTGTCCGGAACGCCATCGGCGCTTTCAATCCGCAGAATGACAAGATCAGCCGGAAAATCATGCGCCAGTGGTGTCGCTGTCCGTATCCGTCCTTCGCTGTCACGCGTCATTACCCGCGCGTGATCCTCGGCGACATGCCTGTTGGTGACGATGAAGCCGTCGGCAATCATCGTTCCGGACGCGATCATGTTCGGCGTTTTGATGCCGACGATCCTGTTGGTCCACCCGCATACCGCTTCAGCTGCGTCGCGTGCCGACGCGGACAGCGGAAACTGGCACAGGCACAAGGCCGCAAACGCGAGGAAATGTCGTTTCAGGGCAGTCATAGCATACATCCTGTCCTGCGATGTCTTCAGCGACAAGGTCACAAACCGCCGCGCCTGAATGCTCAGGCCATCAGGCGGGATATCGGGCTTTCATCCATCTGGCCGGCCAGCATATGGGCAAGCTGCAATGTCAGTTCGGCCTTGATACCGGCGTGATCGGGACTGTCCCACAGATTATTGGTCTCGCGCGGGTCTGCTGCCAGATCATAGAGTTCGCCCCACGCCTCGCCCTGATAGAGGGTGAAACGCCAGTTCGCGGTCCTGATGCCTCTCACCCTTGCCGGGCGTTCGAAACCAAGACGCGCGCCGAGGTCGTTGAACTCGCACATCACGGCTTCATGGTGATCATCCGCACCATCAATGACCGGCATGAAGCTCTGACCTTGCATACCGTTATAAGGCGCAAGACCGGCTCGATCGAGGATGGTGGCGGACAGATCGATGGTCGATGCCAGCGCTTCGGTCACCCGGCCTTCACGCGATGTCGGATCCGACCAGATCATCGGCACATCAGTGACCGAACGGAACGGCAATGCGCCTTTCAGCAGCAACGAGAAATCACCGAGATAGTCACCATGATCCGAATTGAAGCAGATCACGGTTTTCTCGTACTGACCGGTATCCTTCAACACCTCGATCAATCGTCCGACCTCCTCATCAACCATGGTGATCATGCCGGCCGTCAGGGCCATCGCCTCGCGAAGCTCCTGCTCGCCAAGACGGCGCGCCGTGGTCTTGGTGCGCGCGCTGTTGCCCTGTTGCCACTGGTCGTCCATCCACTGCATGGGGGGTGTGGGATTCTGATGCGCCTCGTAAGGCAGTTCGACCTCGAAATCATCCGGATCGTACATGTCCCAGTATTTCCCGGGCGGGTTAAACGGGTGGTGCGGGTCTGGAAAGGACACATAGGCAAAGAACGGGGCATCGCCGTCCTGTTGCGCGCGGATCCAGTCAGCGGCCTGCATTCCGACATAGCGGGTCGGGTAGAATTCCTCGGGAACAGGTGTGCGATAGGCCTGCGGACAGGTGTAGTTATGCGGCAACTCGTTCGCCGGGTCCTGCATGGCTTGCCAGTCCGGACAGGTCTTGCGGAACCATTGCTGGAAATGACCGCCGCATTTGTCGCCATGGCCGGTCACCATATCGACATGCTGGAAACCGAAATAGGGAAGATCAAAGGCAAAGGGCTCATCACCCTCATAAGATCCCGGCTGTTCCTGGCTGTAATTGCCGTCCGGGGCACGACGCGCCTCGGCTATCAGTCGCCCGGTCCTGTCCTCGTCACGAAGCGGCGCATCGACAGTAAATGGCTGCAGGTGGCTCTTGCCGATCGATGCTGTGCTATAGCCGGCAGCGGCAAGAACATCCGTGAAGCAATTTGTGTCCAACGGCAGAATGCAGCCATTATAGCGAAGCCCATGCGTGGAGGGGTACCTTCCGGTCATGAAAGATGCCCGGTTCGGCATGCAGACTGGCGACGTTGCCTGAAAGTTGGCGAACCTTGTTCCCCTTGCGGCCAGCGCATCGATATTTGGTGTTTTAACAACAGGATGCCCGGCACAGCTAATCCAGTCACTTCGCAGCTGGTCGGTCATGATAAACAGGAAGTTCGGACGGGTTGGTGACGTCATGGCGGGCCTCTTGGTCTTGCACCGGCAAGGATACAGCCCTTTGCACCTGATAGAAGCAAAATTCGGTTCATCGGGACAGACAAGGTCGAGCCAGAGGAGCCGAATTGGCGTCTTGGCAGAAGCTGTATAAGGTGATGCCGATCAAGTATTTCCGGATAGCCAACCAATGACCGCCCTCGCCGCTACATTGCGTGAAGCCTATGCCCTGCGCCGCACACCGGTCGGGCTCCTGTTTCTGCTGGCTTTTGCCATGCCGATCGGTTTCTCGACCTGGCTTGCCCTGCTGAACAATTTCACCGTCGAGGTGGCGAATTTTTCCGGCATCGAAATCGGCTGGCTGCAGACCGTGCGCGAAATTCCCGGATTTTTCGCTGTCGGCGTGATCTTTGTCCTGATTGTCATGCGCGAGCAGACGCTGGCCCTGCTGTCACTTGTCATGCTCGGTGCAGCCGCCGCGGTCACTGCAATGTTCCCTAGCTTCGCCGGATTGCTGATCACCACCCTGATCGGCTCTTTCGGCTTCCATTATTATGAGACGGTGAACCAGTCGCTGCAGTTGCAATGGCTCGACAAGAAGCGTGCACCGCAGATCATCGGCTGGCTTGTCGCGGCCGGATCAGCCGCTTCGCTTGTCGCCTATGGCCTGATCGCCATCGTCTTCAAATGGGGTGGGCTTGGCTATCACGCGGTCTATATGGCGGGGGGCGGGATCACTGTCGCCATCGCCATCTATTGCTGGATCGCCTATCCGATGTTCCCGAAGGAAATTCGCCAGCATAACCGGCTGATCCTGCGCCGGCGCTACTGGCTGTATTATGCGCTGCAATTCATGGCCGGGGCGCGGCGGCAGATTTTCATGGTGTTTGCGGCCTTCATGATGGTCGAGCATTTCGGCTTTGCCGTCCATGAGCTCACATTCCTGTTCCTGATTAATTATGCCGCCAATATCCTGTTTGCTCCGATGATGGGGTGGATGATCAACCGCATCGGCGAGAAATGGTCGCTCGCCATTGAATATGCAGGACTGATCTGTGTGTTTGTCGCCTATGGCGGCATCTACTGGTTTGGGTGGGGTGCGGCGCTCGCAGCTGCACTGTATGTCATCGACCATCTGTTTTTCGCGCTGGCCTTTGCCCAGAAGACCTATTTCAGAAAATAGCCGACCCAGCCGATATCGCCCCGACCGCTGCGGTTGCTTTTACAATCAACCATATCGCCGCTGTCGCGCTGCCGGCGGCGCTGGGCTATCTCTGGGTTACATCGCAGGCGTCTGTCTTCGTTCTTGCGGCAATTCTGGCCGCCGCATCGCTGCTGCTGGCTTTGATGATCCCCAGACATCCGGAACCCGGCCGGGAAACCATTTTCAGCCGCTTCTGACCACCGCTGACTGATACTAATTGACGTCTCAATCAATTAGTGACTGCTAAAATTAACTATGCGACATTGCGCGCTGGTTTGGTTTTGTCCGAGTTGTGCCATGCGTTTCATTCCTCTGTTTGTCGGGCTTGTTCTTTCGGGGTCGGTAACAGCCGTCTCTGCCGCAGAATTCATAGGCGTAGCTGCTGCTCTGCGCGGCGATGTCGTACGCGTATCAGCGGTTCAGGGCGACGCCGATATCGGCAAAGTCACCTCTGGAACGAAGATCTTTCTTGGCGACGAGATCGAGGTCGCCTCGGGCGGTCGCATGCAGATCATGCTCGTCGATGAAACCGTATTCACGCTTGGCAGTGGCGCCCGCCCGTGATTGACGAATTTGTCTATGATCCCGCCACGCAGGCCGGATCCATGACCACCAACATCACCAAGGGCGCCTTCCGCTTTGTATCCGGCAAGCTGGCCAAATCCAGTCCGAAGGCGATGAAGGTCAATTTGCCCTCCGCCAGCCTCAGCATCCGCGGCACACAGGTTGCCGGTCTTGTTGACGAGGATGGCGGCAGCCAGGTGGTTCTGGTCGGACCGGGGCCGAACAATTTCGGCGCGACACTTGGCGCGGTCACCGTCACGAATGACTTCGGAAGCGTTGATCTGACCCGCCCGAACTTCGCCACCACAATCGTCCCGAACCAACCGCCTCAAACACCCGTGCTTGTCACGCCCGAGGCCATTCAGGCCATTGAGGCCAGCACCGGCGAGGATGCGGAAACCGAGATTGCAGAAGCCCTCGGCGTTGAATCTGAGAAGTTGTGCCTGCCATCGACACGGATGATGACGGCATACCGACCAGATCGTCGCCAACAGCGATCTTGGTGCCAGCATTGCCAGTGCGACAACAGGCGCGTCATCGGTCACCAATGATGCAGAGATTCTTGATGCCGTCTTCATCTCGACCTCGGTCAGCGACGGAGAAGAGATGGATGAAATGGGCACGCTGGGCGTAAACCTTGGCGCCGGGGCAGCCGCCCTGTTCTGGTATCTCGGCTCGACGAGCTTCGCAACGGAGGGCTGACAGGCAGCGCCATTTACGCCGCAACGAATGTCTCTGTTGCCTGTTCGAACAGCGGTGCGGCCGGATGTGGCGGCAGCTATGACATCACTGACACCTGGAATTTCGCAAACGGCACGATCAGGTCAGTCATGTCCAATGGCTCGGCCGATCTCGATTATTCCGGAAACGGTACGCTGGACACCAAGATTTCCTTTGGAATGGATGTCACCATTGACTACAGCGCCTCCGGGCCGCTTGGCAGCAACATCGTGACAATGGACCAGGGCGAACCCATGCCTGGCTATGTCCATGTGTCAGCCGAATTCGACCAGAGCGCCTCGATGCAGGCCTATAACGCCAGTCTGACTTCTTCCAATATCGGCCTTCACGACAACGTCAAACGTATCGACTGGACAAGCACGCCGGGGCTTCACCGTCACAAACGAAAATGGCGGGTCGCTTCCAGGGCACGTTGTGTTCGAAGCGACGCGTTCCTGTCGAACTTTGCGCTTGGCAGCGACGCCTCGGCTACCGACTCGCTCGGCAATATTGCCAGCCATGAACTCAACATCACCAAGCCGGATGGCACCGAAATCGCCACCGGCACCGTTCACGGGATGGCAGCACAATGAAGTTGACGATCGCCCTGCCCCGTGCGGTGGCCATAATGGCCACACTTGCCTGTCTGAACCTTCCGGCGCATGCCGAGGTCAGCTGGATGGACATTATCTCTGATCCCGACAATCAGGCGCTGAATGAACAGTTTGTTACCGAAAGGCTGGCACAAGGCGACCTTCCGGCAGCACTGTCAGCAGTCGAGCGTCTGATCAACCTTCGTCCGGCGGATGTCGGCCTGCGCCTGATCCGTGCCGAGATTCTTGTAAACCTTGGCAACGACACGCTGGCGACAGGCGAGTTGGATGCGCTGGCACAGCTACCCATGGCTGACGAGCAGAAATCGCGGGTCAGAGAGTTGCAAGCCGTGATTGAAGGGCGCGCAAAGCGCTGGCGGACGATTGTATCGGGAACAATCGGCCTCAACGGCAGCGATAATGCCAACAGCTATCCGTCTTCCGGCCTTCTGGAATTCAAAGCGCCGGTGCGGCAACGGCCACAAGCACCTATGAATCCTTCGGCGGGGCTCAAAGACCATTCGCGAGGTGGCCTCGACAGCAAGCGTAACCTGCGGCAACCACGAGATTGCCAATCAGGACCGTGACAGCATCACCACCATCAGGAGGCCCGCGGCCGTGAATATCTGACCAGCGGCACAACGACCGTATTCACCGGTGCATCCCTGAAACTGGGAAGTCTGCGCCTGTCCCGAGTGCGCGTGTGTCCCAGACACAGGCAAAGACTTCCTCGGACCAATGTCATCTCCGGTAGCCTGTCGGCGGGGCATGCGCTTCCCTACGGCCTTGAGGGCGTGGTGTCCGCAAATTACAGCGTCACCAACCGCCTGACCTCGCCTCAGTTCAGCACAGCAGACCAGAAATGGCCACTCGCGGTCATACAGGATCGGCCTGTCGCGTACATTCACGTCGCGTTACTCGGTTTTTGCAGAGCGCAGCCTGACTGCCTTCAACCCGATGGAAAGCCGGTTCACTGTTGGCACCAACGCCCATAACCAGTCGCTCGCCAATGCGAACCAGACCGAGGGTGCAACCATCGGCATTGCGGTTGCGCCGACAAGATATACTCGGGTGAACGCTTCCGTCGCTTCAAGCGAGGCAAAATATTCCAATCTGGAGCAGACAAGCCGAAAGTTCCGCCGTGACAGCCAGACCAGAACAAGTGTTGGCTTTCAGGTTTCGGGGGCGGCCTTTTCCGACAAGCTTGCCGGCATGACTTTGGGGTTGAGCGCCTCGACCACGAAAAATGACTCGAACATCATGCAGTATGACTACAAGCGCAGCGACGTCTCGATGATTCTCAGCTACCAGATCGCCGAATAGAGATCACGGCAAGGCTGAAAGAAGCAGCACACCCTTAATCAGCAACCGCACCCCGACAAGGGTGACGATCGTCTTGAAGACAAGTCGGAAGCGCGCCTCACTGACATGGGCACCAAGTCGGTGACCAGCCATATTTCCGATGATGCTTGTGACAGCACCAGCCAGAATATGCGGCCAGTATTCGGTGAAATCGAAACCGAACCCGGCATAACCGCCGGCTTTCACCACCTCCAGCGCCATGATGCAGGCCGCCAATGTGCCAGTGATCTGCAGACGCGCAAGATCGGTGCGCAACACTGCCGGCTGCAGAAACAGGCCGACACCGAAAATCGTGCTAAGCGGTTTGGCAGGCTTAATTTGACGCCTTTGGGAACGCCCCAGACAATCACCAGAAGAAGTGTGCCTAGGCAGAGCGAGATCACGCCCTCTTCCATGCTCACGAAAACACGCGCGCCCAGAATGGCTCCGATCGCAGCCGGTGGCGCAAACATCGCAAAAATGGACCAGTTGATATGCCGCCAGCAGGTGATGATCCGGGCCAGCAACGAGGTGGCATTCAGCGCGACCTGCATCGGTATGGCAGCTGCCAGAGGCAACACAGTCGAACTGACGGCTAGCGTCAGGTGAACACCTCCGGTCGCGAATGCCGCGTTAACGGCAGAGGCAGCAAAACATCCGATAGAAATCACAAGAACTTCGAACAGCATGGCCCAGAGCTTAGACCTCACGGCAGGCAGGCGCTACCGCGACCTTGTTGGCAAAATTATGCAAATTGACCGATTTGGGTCATTTCGGGCAGGCCCGGCTTGACCGGCATCCGGACGCGGCGCAAGGTTCGCAGATGATCAACGACCGCCCCATTGTCGGAATCCTCTTCGTACTGGGGTTCTGTCTTTTCGCGCCGATGGGCGATGCAGCGGCCAAGGCCATCTCGCTTGCCACCCCGATGATGATGATCCTGCTGTTCCGCTACAGCATGCAGTTCGCGCTTCCCATCCCGATCATCTTGGCAACTGGCAAACGGATTGCGATGAGCAAGCGCGTGTTACGGATCATCATTGTCCGCAGCGTCATCCATATTGCCGGGGTCACGGCAATGTATGTCGCGCTTCGCTATCTGCCGCTTGCCGATGCGCTGGCCATCGCCTTTGTCTATCCCTTCATCATGCTGGTCATGGGGTGGATGTTCCTTGGCGAACAAGTCGGCATCCGCCGGATTACAGCCTGCGCCATCGGCTTTGCAGGCACATTGATGATCATCCAGCCGAGCTTCGCCGCCGTAGGCGCGCCGGCGCTGCTGCCGGTGCTTGTCGCCTTCCTGTTCGCCACGCTGGTGCTTCTGACACGGCAGATCGCCAAGGAATATGATCCGGTCTGCCTGCAGACGGTCAGCGGCCTGACAAGTGCGGTTTTGCTGCTGGCGGTATGGGCTGTGTTCTACAGCTTCGAGTTCGCCGACCTGCAGATTGTTCCGGTCGGTGGCAATATCCTGATGAATTTGGGGCTCGTCGGCCTGTTCGGAACCTTGTCGCATCTCTGCATGAATTACGCCGTGCGGTTTGCCCCGTCAGCCACTCTTGCGCCGATGCAATATATCGAACTGCCAGTTGCCACCGCCATCGGGCTTGTCGTTTTCGGCGAGTTGCCGAACATGCTGGCGTCTATTGGAATCAGCATTTCGGTCGGCGCAGGCCTGGCGATGCTCTTTTTCGAGCATCGCGCGGCACAGCGCCAGACAGCCGCCGGGCAATAATCCTTTGCCACCCGGACGCCTTGCCGCCAATCGGTTGATGGCTTAGGGTCTGGCGGCGCTAACAGGGGCAATGATCCAAAATGCAATACACATACATGTTCAGCCTCGAGACCCATGAGGGTGACGAGACCAGCGTCAGCTACCGCATTGCGGGTGACGGCCCTCCGCTGCTGCTGCTCCACGGCTTTCCGCAGACAAACATGATGTGGCACAAGATCGCCCCGGCGCTGGCAGAACGATATACCGTTGTGGCGGCCGACCTGCGCGGCTATGGCGACAGTGGTCATCCGGCAAGTGATGCCGCGCACGCCCCCTACTCCAAACGCGCCATGGCAGCCGATATGGCCGGGTTGATGCGCGGGCTTGGCCATGACAGCTTCATGGTTGCCGGACATGACCGGGGCGGCCGCGTGGCGCACCGCCTGGCGCGTGACCATGGCGAATGCGTCACCCGCCTTGCTGTTCTGGATATCGCACCAACGGCGGCGATGTACGGGCAAACCGACATGCGTTTTGCCACAGCCTATTACCACTGGTTCTTCCTGATCCAGCCGGCACCATTGCCCGAACAGATGATCGGCGCAGATCCTGAATTCTATCTTCACAGCAAATGCGGCCAGTGGGGCCGCACCGAAGGCGCGATCACCGACGAGGCCTTTGCCGACTATCTGAGGTGCTTCCGGCGGCAGGAAACGATCCACACCATGTGCGAGGATTATCGCGCCGCAGCCACCATCGACCTTGAGCATGACGCTGCCGACGCCGATGCAAGGCTGGCCATGCCGCTCCTCGCAATCTGGGGCGAGGTTGGATTTGTCGGCGGCAATTACGACGTCATTGCGGAATGGAAGAAGGTGGCGCAGGACGTGTCCGGGACCGCCGTGCCGGGCGGGCATTACTGTGCCGAAGAAGCGCCGGACGAGACACTCGCCGCGCTGACGGCCTTCTTCGGCTAGCGGAACCGTCCCACAATGGCTTTATCGGTACTTTCAAGCGGCATGCCGCGCCCTGCCCTCGGCCTTGTGATGGCGCTTGCCGGCGCACTGATCATCACGCCTGACACGCTTCTGATCAGGCTGTCCGGCCTCGAAGGCTGGGGGCTCACCTTCTGGCGGGGCGTGCTGATCGGTTTCAGCCTGATCGTCTTCTGGATCATGCTGGAAGGGCCGCGCCGGGCGCGCGACCAGCTTCCCGCCCTGTTTACAGGTCCGGCTATTGTCATTGTCATCGCCAATTTCTTCAACGCCATCGCGTTCAACTTCGCGACGATGGAGACCTCGATCACCGTTGTGGTGACCGCACTCGCCACCGCGCCTCTGATCGCCGCGGCGCTTGGCGTCTTCATACTTGCCGAACGGCTGCCATGGCGCACCTGGGCTGCCATTTTCCTCAGCATGGCAGGCGTTCTCATCGTGATCATGAACGGCAAGGGCGCGCTCTCTGCGCCGACAGGCAATGTCTGGCTTGGCGGCGGCCTCGGCTTTACCGCCGCCTTCGGCATTGCTGTGGTGTTCGTGATGACACGGCGTCATCCCGATGTGCCGGTCCTGCCGGCCTGCGCCATCGGCACGCTGATTTCGGGCATGATCGGCCTGTTTGGCGCACCGCCCGGCACCATCCTGACAGGTGATCCGCTGATGATCGGCCTGATGGGATCTATCGTCATGCCAGTGTCATGGGGCCTGCTGACGCTGGCACCGCGTCATACAAGCCCGACCAATGTCAGCCTTTTCATGTTGCTGGAGATGGTGCTGGGCCCGTTCTGGGTCTGGATGGGGACGGGTGAGCGCCCGAGCGCTGCCATGATTGGCGGTGCGGCGCTGGTGCTTGTGACGCTCGGCTTCCATTTCCTCAGCTCGGCGCGCGAAGCTGGCAAGGCGGATTCCAACTAACCGGGACTAGCCGGACCGCAGATGTTCGGTCACATCCAGCATCTCACCCGAAAGCCTGTAGGCCTGAGCAAAGCCCAGAACCATTACCCCACCAAGGGGGCGAAGCCGCAGCAGATGAAAATCGGAGAAATCGCGGATCAGTCCCATTGTCGGGCCGTGCGTGTCTGCAAAGACATCGCAAACAGAATTAAATTCATCACTGTTTCTCTCAATTTCAATAAGTTCTGAATCGAACTTCAAGCGTTTTCTTGCCCAGATATTCTGTGCTTTTGATTCATCCTCAATCACCATGAAGGCGGCCTTGCCGGCGGCCAGCATGGCGCGGACATGTGCCGACAAATGGCTGGGATAGATGTAGAAGGCGCCGTCGATACGAATTACCGGCGTCACACCCATTTCCGGCATGGCGTCATCGCCCGGCGCTGCCATCATCACGGTGCGCGCCCCGGCAAGTAAGCTGTCGCGCTCAACGCCAAGCGCAACCGGATCAAACTCGTTCATCTGCCCTTCTCCCTGCCGGTGTTCCAATGCGCCCGTCTTGCGGCCAGCGCGGATCACCTGTATTCCGGTAGATATGGCGCGCCGACCGGCGCATCGCAAGAAACAGACCGTCCGACTCTTGAGAAGAGACCGGCACAAGGATGACAGGCATCATGCAGGACCAGACACAGCAAAGCGGCAGCCGCACTATTCAGGTCGAGATCTATGCCGACGTCATCTGCCCCTGGTGCTATATCGGCAAGCGCCGCCTCGATCTTGCCTTTGCGCAGCGTCCGGAAATCAGGCCGGCCTATGTGTGGCGCGCCTTTCTGCTCAATCCCGACAATGCCGTCGACCGGCATGGACCGCACCGCCTATCTGAGCGCCAAATTCGGCAATTCAGCGGCTGCCGTCTATGGCCGCATCGCGGCGGCGGGCCTCGACAGCGGCATCGATTTCCGTTTCGATTCCATCAAACGGACGCCTGACAGCCGCCTGGCGCATCGCATGCTGATTGCCGCCGGGCCCGACAATGCCGAATTGTCGGAAGCCATCTATAGCGCCTATTTCATCGAGGGGCTTGATATCGGCTCCCCGAGGTGCTGAGCGAGATCGCGGCACGTTTCGACCGTCCGGAGCTGATCGAAGCTGCAAGCGACGAGGCCGTCGGCAAACAGCTGGAGCATCATCTCTCAACCGCAAACCGCCTGCGGCTCGACGGTGTGCCCTATTTCGTGTTCGCGGAGAAATATGCCGTGGCCGGGGCGCATCTTCCCGAGCATCTGATCCCGGCCATCGATGCGGCAGCGGCGGCCTAGACCAGCAACGCCAGCAACTCCTGAACGATTTCCTTGCAGACCTGCGGCCTGTCCTCGGCGCGCGGCATCGGCTGCTGGATAACCATGCGGTGATCGGCGCCAAGCCGCACCCGTCCGCCCTTGCCCGCGATCCATGCCACAAGCTGGTCGGGCTTGGCGAAATCATTGCCACGGAAGGCGATAGACAGCCCCTTTGGCCCGGCATCGACCTTTTCGATATTCGCCCGTCTGCACAATTGCTTTAACTCGATCACCGCGAACAGGTTGCGCACCGGTTCCGGCAGCGGCCCGAACCTGTCGACAAGCTCGGCGACAAGGCTGTCCGCCTCGGCGGCGACATCCATGTTGGCAATCCGCCGATAGAGGGACAGCCGCACCGTCAGGTCGGCGACATATTCCTCGGGAATACGGACTTCCAGCCCCAGATTGAGCTGCGGTGTCCAGTCCACTTCCGTCTCTTCGGATTTGTCGCCGCTACGTGCGGCCTCGACAGCCTGGCGCAGCATCTCCTGATAGAGTTCGACGCCAACCTCGCGAACATGGCCGGACTGCTCGTCACCAAGCAGGTTGCCGGCGCCGCGGATATCCATGTCGTAGGAGGCAAGGGTGAAACCGGCACCAAGGGTGTCCAGGGTCTGCATCACCTCGAGCCGGCGGCGCGCCTGCGGTGTCAGCATCCGGTTCGGATCAGACGTCAGATAGGCATAGGCGCGTTGCCGTCCGCGCCCGACACGGCCACGAAGCTGGTAGAGCTGCGACAGGCCGAACATGTCGGACCGGTGAATAATCATCGTATTGGCCGACGGGATATCAATGCCGGATTCAACGATGTTGGTGGACAGCAGGATATCCGCCTCGCCATCGGCAAAACGGGTCATGACATCGTCAAGCTCGGCCGCCGGCATGCGGCCATGGGCCGACAGGATGCGCGCATCCGGCACCAGCACCGTCAGCCGGTCATAGACGCGCTTCAGATCGTCGATGCGCGGACAGACGCAGAAGACCTGGCCGCCACGGAACATCTCGCGCTTGATTGCCTCGCGCAGAACCACGCCGTCCCACGGGCCGACAAAGGTGCGTACCGCCAGCCTGTCGACCGGCGGCGTGGCAATCAGCGACATCTCGCGCACGCCCGACAGCGCCATTTGCAGCGTACGCGGGATCGGCGTCGCCGACAGTGTCAGGACGTGGATATCACCACGAAGCTCTTTCAGCCGTTCCTTTTGCGAGACGCCGAAATGCTGTTCCTCATCGACGATCAGCAGGCCGAGATTGTTGAACTCGATGGATTTTGCCAGCAGCGCGTGCGTGCCCACGGCAATCTGCACATCACCCGATGCGATACCTCCGCGGATTTCCTTTGCCGCCGCCGGCTGTGTCATGCGGGACAACACGCCGATGGTGATCGGGAACCCGGCAAAGCGTTCTGCGAAGACCCGGCCATGCTGGCGTGCCAGAAGGGTTGTCGGCGCGACGAGCGCCACCTGATAGCCCGACATGGCGGCGACAAAGGCGGCGCGCAGCGCCACTTCGGTCTTGCCGAAGCCGACATCGCCGCAGATCAGCCTGTCCGTGGCCCGGCCCGACGCCAGATCGCCGATCACATCCTCGATCGCGCCAAGCTGGTCCTCGGTCTCGGCAAAGCCGAAGCGGTCGCAGAATTCGGCGAAACTGCCGGTCGGCGCATTCAACGGTTCAGCGCGAGCGGTCTGTCGCTGCGCCGCGATCTTGATCAGCTGGTCCGCCATATCACGGACCCGGCCCTTGACCCGGGCCACCCGCGCCTGCCATGCCGCACCGCCCAGCTTGTCGAGCTGCGCATCGGTGCCGGCACTGCCATAGCGCGACAGCATCTCGATGTTCTCGACCGGAAGATAGAGCTTGTCACCACCGGAATAGACAAGCTGCAGGCAATCATGCGGCCCGCCAGAGGAATTGATGATGATCAGCCCTTCATAGCGGCCGATGCCATGTTCGGCATGAACGACGAGATCGCCTTCTTCAAGGGCACTGACCTCGCGCAGAAAATCCTCGCCGCGCCCGCGACGCGCCCGCGGACGGGACAGGCGCTGGCCAAAGATATCCGTCTCGGTAATGACCAGCAGGCCGTCTGTCTGGAAGCCGGCCATGGTCGAGCAGCCATTCCATGATGAAAACGCCGCCAGGCTCAATCTGGTCGAGGCCACTCACACGGACAGAAGCACCCGCGCCAAGATGTGGGTCCAGAAGCTCGGTAATGCGCACAGCCGCGCCCTCTCCGGCCACAGCAATCAGCACCGGCCTGTTCGCAGCCTTGCGCTCGGCCGCGATAATCTGTGCGACCTCTTCGATCACACTGCTTCCCGATCCTCCTGCACGGGTGATGACCTGACCTGCACGGCCACCAGCATCGCGCCCTTCGTCTCCAGGCGGTGCGGCAAAGGGCATCATCCGAACGGCGTTGGCAAGAAGCGTCTCGGCCTCTGCCTCGGCCGGATACAGCCTGTCCGTGGCAAGCGGCCTGTAGGCCATGTCGGGATCATCGTCGCCGGGTTCCTGCCGCGCGCCGTGGAAATCCTGAATCTGGGCAAATCGCGCGGCAATCGCGGCGTCTGCCTCATGATCGAGAACAAGCTGCCAGTCCGCGCAATAGTCGGTCAGCAGGGCAAGCTCTTCATGAAACAGCGGCAGCCAGTGTTCCATGCCGGGGTGCATCCGTCCCGCCGTAACAGAATCATACAGCGCATCACGGCTTGCCATTGCGCCAAAGGCAGCGCGATAGCCGGTGCGGAACCTCTCGATCGATGCCTCGTCCAGCTGGAATTCCGCTACCGGACGAAGCACCAGCCTGTCTTGCGGGCCGCCGCTTCGTTGGGTCGCCGCATCGAAATCACGAATGGTCTCGAGCTCGTCACCAAAAAAATCAAGCCGCGCCGGCGCGCCGCGTCCCGGCGGGTAAATATCAAGAATGCCGCCACGAAGGGCAAATTCTCCGGTCTCGCGAACAGTATCGGTACGCAGATAGCCCTGCCCGACAAGGAAATCACATAGCCGCGCCGGACCGGTCGAATCACCGGGAACCAGCACAAGCGAACGTTCGGAAAAATAGGATTGCGGCGGCACACGCTGAAGCACCGCATTCACCGTGGTCAGCAGGAGCACCAACCGACGCCAGCACCGGGGCCAGCAGCCGGCGCCAGCGCCGCCTTCGGCAAGACGCGCCAGCGTTTCGACGCGCTGGCCGACAAGCGCGCCCTGCGGCGACAGCCTGTCGAACGGAAGACAGTCCCAGGCCGGGAACAGATGTGTCTCGACCTGCGGGGCCAGCCGCGCCAGCCCGTCCCGCATCGCCATCATGCGCGCGTCGTCCCGTGCCACATAAACAAGGCGTGCACCGCTGCCAAGCCAGCCTGACAATGCCAGCATGCTGACACCGTCGGGCACACCCCAGACAGATTTTCCAATCTGTATATCTTTAATAAAATGTGACACTTGTCAGTCGTTTTTAAATTCTTTAATCAGCTCGAGAACACGGTTTTCATGCACTTTTGGCGCAGGCTCGCCAGCCACAACCCAGGCATAGATCCTGTCATCCCCTGCATCAAGGAGCGCCTCATACTGGCCAAGCTCTTCATCGGTCAGTCCGTGAAGATGAAGCTTCGCAAACCTGCCGAGAAGAAGATCAGTCTCCTTCATGCCGGTGTAACTCGACTGATAGACCAACCGGCGCAGTCTTGTCTCTCTGGATCGGCAGTTGGCTCGTTCATGAAAAACCGTTCCTCGGCACCGCGCCGTTACAACTGTGCGACACAGGTCGTTTGCTGCTGGTGTGTTGTGAGCCCGGCAATATGCGGTGCGCGCGCCGTCAAAGCAAAACATTTGTTGGCATCACGGACAACAGGTCGCGCCAATTCACAGACCGGATTACCGGCCTCAAGGCCGGCCATCCCGATTTTGTCTTGTCGTCCAGTTTCAGGTAGTCTTGGGTACCAAACGGCCCGGACCACACAACGCATGCACCCCAGACGCCCGACCGAAATTTTTGGCTTGTTTGCCGCCACTACGGTGCTTCCCGGCGTAGGTCCCAAACTGGCCGCAGCAATCGAGAAACGCATCGGCGCGCATGTCATCGACCTGTTGCGCCACCTTCCCATCGGTCTGATCGACAGGCGCGCGCGCCCGCCTCTGGGTGAGGTAACAGACGGCAGCATTGCCACCTTCGAGGTCCTGGTGGTCAAACATGACAAGCCGCCGCCCGGCACCCGCCGCCCGTGGCGCGTCATTACCGAGAACGAGACCGGCAGGCTGGAGATCATCTTCTTTCATACACGCGATGACTATGTCAGCCGCATGCTGCCCGCCGGCGAGCGCCGCATCGTCAGCGGCCGTGTTGAAATCCGCCAGGGCAAACCGCAGATGGCGCATCCCGACCACATCATCCGTCCCGAAGACCGCGGCGAGATGCCGGAGATGGAGCCGGTCTATCCGCTGACGGCCGGATTGACGCCGAAAGCGCTGCGCCGCGCCATGGACGGCGCACTGGACCGGCTGCCGGCCTTGAGCGAATGGATACCGCAGGACCTGATGAAGTCGCGCGGCTGGCCCGACTTCACAACAGCCATGCACAAGGTGCATGCCCCGCAGAATGCGGATGATCTGATGCCGGCAGAGTCGAAAGCAAGATGCCGCCTCGCCTTTGACGAGCTGCTGGCGAACCAGCTTGCGCTGGCGCTTGTAAGGCACAAGGCGGCCGATGACATGCCGGGCCGCGTCTTCGCAGGAACCGGAACATTGACCGAGGCGCTGATGACCTCGCTTCCTTTCGCGCCGACCGGCGCCCAGACTCGGGCAATCGCCGAAATCAGGACCGACCAGCAGGCCCCGCGCCGGATGCTGCGCATGCTTCAGGGTGATGTCGGGTCAGGCAAGACACTGGTGGCGCTGGCGGCGATGCTGCACACGGTTGAGTCCGGCGCACAGGCCGCCCTTCTCGCCCCGACAGAAGTGCTCGCCCGCCAGCATCATGCCAGCATCAATGCTTTTCTGGCCCCCATGGGAATGGAGGCACATCTGCTGCTTGGTCAGGGACGCGGCGGCGGGCGCAAAGCTGTCATCGACGCGATCGGGGATGGCAGCGCAAAAATCGTCATCGGCACCCATGCGCTGATATCCGAAGGCGTGACCTACAAGGACCTCGGCCTCGCCGTGGTCGACGAACAGCACCGGTTCGGCGTGCGCCAGCGCGTGCTGCTGGGCCAGAAGGGCGAAGGTGTCGACGTCATTGTGATGACGGCCACTCCCATCCCCCGTTCGCTGGCGATGACCGCCTATGGCGACCTTGATCATTCACGTCTCGACGAAAAGCCGGCAGGCCGGCTTCCCATCGACACAAGGGCGCTGCCACTCGACAGGCTTGGCGATGTAGTCGGCAGGCTGCGCGCCGCCATTGCCGGCGGCAAGCGCGCCTACTGGATCTGTCCGCTGGTCGAGGAATCGGAAAAGCTTGATGTCGCTGCCGCCGAGGACCGTCAGCAGGCCCTCGCCCGTGCCCTTCCCGAGGTGAATGTGGCACTGGCGCATGGCAAGATGAAAGCAGCGGAGCGTGACGCCGCCATGCAGGCGTTCCGCGACGGCTCGGCGCAGCTTCTGGTCGCGACAACCGTGGTCGAGGTCGGGGTCGATGTTCCGGAAGCAAGCGTGATTATCATCGAGCATGCCGAACGCTTCGGACTGGCGCAGCTTCACCAGCTTCGCGGCCGTGTCGGGCGCAGTGACGAGGCATCATCCTGCTTGCTGCTGTATCAGGGCCTTTGTCCGAAACGGCGACATCAAGGCTTGCCGTGATGCGCGAGACCAATGACGGCTTTGTGATCGCCGAACGTGATCTGGAACTGCGCGGCCCGGGTGAGTTTCTCGGCCAGCGCCAGTCCGGTATGCCGGAATTCGCCCTTGCCGACATGGCAGCGCATCAGGAACTGCTGCCACTGGCGCGCCAGACAGCGGCAGCGATGCTTGACGCGGACGACCAGCCCACTGACAGGGCCACGGCAGACTTGCTGCTCAGCCTGTTCGAACGGGACAGCGCTGTCAGATTTCTGGCGTCCGGCTAGCGTTCTTAACCGGCGATCAACTCAAATTCAGGATGTCTTCCTGGCCGCGGTTTTCTTGGCAGCCGTTTTCTTGGATGCCGTTTTCTTCGCAGCTTTCTTGGTAGCCGTTTTCTTGGCAGCCTTCTTTGCCGGCGCCTTGCGGGAAGCGGCCTTCTTGCCAACCGTGGCTGCACCCTTCGCAGCAGGCTTGCCATCGTCAGGCGGGGTAACAATGCCGCCCGAAACAACCAGCTTCACGGCATCCTCGACAGACATATCCATGAAGATCACATCCTCGCGCGGGCAGAAAAGCAGAAAACCCGACGTCGGGTTCGGCGTGGTCGGCACGAACACATTGACCATGTCGATATCAATCCGCCGTGCCACCTCGGCCTTGGTTCCGCCGGTGACAAAGCCGATTACCCAGAGCTCCTTGCGGGGATATTCAACCAGAACCACCTCGCGAAACGCATCCGACTGGGTCGAGATCACGGTCTCGAGAATCTGCTTGCTTGCACCGTAGATGCTGCGGACAACGGGCATCCGGTTGAGGATGGATTCACCCAGCTTGATGATCCAGCGACCCAGAAAGCCTGCGGCGACGGCGCCGATCACGGTGATCAGCACCACCCCGATAACAAGCCCGACACCCGGCACATTCGCGAATTGCAACTCGCTGAAGCCCGGAACAAGACTGGCGACCTGCCCGTCGATCAGGTTGATCGCCGCCCAGGTGATATAGACGGTCAGCAGAACGGGTGCCGTGACAAGAAGGCCTGTGAAAAACCAGGAACGCAGCTTGCCTAGCGGTCCGACACGTTTGGTCGGCGCGGTGGCATCGTTGTTCAGCATGCAGGTATCCTCGCAAGACGTAGGGTGCCCCACGATAATGGTGAGAAAGCCTATCTGTTGCAAGGGCATGATACTGAGTTCCCTGCCAGAACGCTGCCAGATAGCTGCCAGATAACTGTCGGATGGCTGGCAGCTTGCGGCACTGCGGCAAAGCCGCCAGAATGCGCGCCACTGCCATGCTGTAAAGGACCGCTCCAGACATGACGACGCCTCAAGGCCATGACACCGACACAGAAAAACTGAACCAGCTCGAGCGCATCATCGAGATCATGCGGCAGTTGCGTGATCCTGAAACCGGGTGCCCATGGGATGTGGAGCAGGATTTCTCGACAATCGCGCCCTATACCATCGAGGAAGCCTATGAAGTCGCAGACGCGGTTCAACGCGGCGATGTCGACGATATTCGGGATGAACTCGGCGATCTGCTTCTGCAGGTCATCTTCCAGTCGCGTATCGCCGAAGAAGCCGGGCTGTTCACCCTTGCCGATGTCGCGCGCGGCATTTCCGACAAGATGGTTGACCGTCACCCTCATGTGTTCGGCGGTGAGGATCGCCCACAAGTGGAAGAACAGAGTGGTCGCTGGGAAGCCATCAAGGCAGCCGAACGCGCCAGCAAGGGCAGCACCGGCGTTCTTGACGACATTGCAGCCGGCCTGCCACCCATGCTGCGCGCGCTGAAACTCCAGAAACGCGCGGCCCGTGTAGGGTTCGACTGGGCCGATATGGATGACATCATCGCCAAGCTCGACGAGGAAACCGCCGAGCTTCGTGCAGAGGTCAACAAGGGCAATGTTGACCAGAACCGCGTCATCGACGAGGTGGGCGATGTGTTGTTCGTTGCCGTCAACCTGGCGAGACGCGCCGGCGTTGATCCGGAAACTGCGCTGATGGGCTGTAATTCAAAGTTTGAGCAAAGATTCAGATATATTGAACATCAAGCTGAAATAATTGGAAAATCAATGGATGATATGTCACTTGATGAGATGGAAACACTGTGGCAGGAGGCCAAGACCCGTTCCACTGGCTAGAGACGGCATGCCGTCCCATAAATGCCTGTGCAGCATGTGCCAGGCATCGGCATCCGGCGCGATCATGATCCCTGACCGGTTGGTGGCGTTATAGCGCCCTCCTCCATCGATCATGGCAGCATGCGCGCCTGCCTCGCGGCAAAGCAAATCTACCGGCGCATGGTCCCATGGCGTACAGCTGGCATGCATCAGGAAATGCTGGCTGCCCTCGGCGATCCCGCCGGCAAGCACGCCGATGCTCCCCGGAAACCAGCGCCCGGGCATCTCGCGAAGTATACCGCGAAGGCGCGTCTTTTCAGGCTCTTCAACATCGCGAACACTTGCCGCGCCATTCAACATCTCTATGCGCCAGTCGCGTGCACCAAGGGACAGCCTGTGATCACTGCCATCATCAAGGCGCATCATCGCCCTCGCCAGCGGCGGCGTAATAGAGACGGCGCTGAAGCGGCAGCCATATCCAGCTTCTGACAGGAACACCATGTTCAAGCAGCGCAACCATGCTGCAGAACCGATCCTTGCCATTGACGAAATTATTGGTGCCGTCCACCGGATCAACGGTCCAGGCGAGCGGCTCTACGGCACGCCCGCGCAAGGCCGGGTCTTCGGCACAGGCCTCCTCGCCAATAACCACCGCATCAACAATGTCGCGCAGCCGCGGCGTCAGCCAGGATTCCGCCTCGCGGTCGGCCACGGTCACCAGGTCGGTCGGGCTTGTCTTGGTGGCAATGTCTGCTTCGGCAAGCGCGCCGTAACGGGGCAAAACAAGCTGGTCGCCTGCCGCACGAACAAGATCGGCGACATCGCCAGCAATCGTATCAAACATGATGGTCAGGATCCCGCGACTTTCAGTCGTCGCCTGCTCCCTCCGCCTCGTCATCTAGTTCCTGCAACTGGACCGGTGCCATCGGCATGATGGTTGAAATGGCGTGCTTGTAAACAAGCTGCACATGCTGGTCGCGCTTGAGCAGTATCGAGAAATTATCGAACCAGGTGATCACCCCTTGCAGTTTTACCCCGTTCACCAGAAACACTGTGACGGACGCATGGGATTTGCGGACGTTGTTAAGGAAAATCTCCTGAAGGTTCCGGCTCTTATCATTGGCCAATTTTTTGTCCTCCTAGGGAAAGGGTAGCGACTTGCTGACTGGCTGACAATCCTGCAGCGAACATCAGCCAAACCAGCAAGTGATCAGAAGAAATCCAGTCTGACTGACAAAAGCTTCTCAACCTGCGGGATTCTGCCCCGCGAGGCGAAGATCGCCACCGTGTCACCAGCCTCGATAATGGTGTCGCCACGTGCCGGTATGACCTTGTCGTTCCGCAGAATGCCACCAATCGCAACACCTTTTGGCACCTTTGCTTCGCGAAGGGATTTGCCGACAAGCTGCGAGGATGGCAGTGCTTCTGCTTCGATCACTTCACCAAGATCCTCGACGACAGCATGGACATCGCGAATACGGCCGCGTCGCACATGCTCGAGGATCGACGACACGGTGATCTGGGACGGGTTGATAACCGCATCAACGCCAAGGGCAGCGACGAGCGGAATGAACCCGGGAATATTGACCAGCGCCACGGCGTGCGTCGCCCCGTTTCGCTTGGCCAGCAACGCCGAGAGGATGTTCACCTCATCATCATCAGTAACCGCGACAAATGTTTCAGTCGTACCGACATCAGCTTCGGACAGAATATTGCTGTCGAGAGCATCGCCGTTGAAAATGCGCGTCTCACGCAGATTTTCCGCAAGGAAATGGGCGCGCGAGGCGTTTCGTTCGATCAAATTGACCTTTGTATTCTGGAAATTGGTCTCGATCTCGGTTGCCAGCATCTGGCCAATGGCACCGCCACCGGCGATAATTACAGATCTCGCCTCATGCTCCTCATGGGCAAAGGTCGCCATGGCCCGGTCGAGATGATCGGAATCACAGACGAAATACACTCGGTCACCGGGCTTCATCATCTCGGCGCCGTCGCGTGGCAGGGTGAGCTTTCCGTCACGGATAATGGCCAGAATGGTCATCGACAGGTCCGGAAACAGATTGGTCAGGTGCCGGATCGGCGTATCGATGATCGGGCTGACATCGGTGCATTGCACGCCGACAAGGTTCATCCGACCGCCGCACATATCCTTCACGTCGAATGCCCCGGGAACGCGCAGCTGGTTGCTTACGGCAGCGGACACCTCAGCCTCTGGCGAGATGATGTGATCGATGGGAAGCTGGTCCGGCGAATAGAGGTCGCCATAGATCGGATCAAGATAGGGCTGGTGCCGGATACGGGCGATTTTCACCGGTGTATTGAAAATGGTGTGAGCCACCTGGCAGGCCACCATATTCACTTCATCCGACTCGGTGACCGCAATCAGCAATTCGGCATCCCGCGCACCAGCCTCGGAAAGAATGTCCGGATACGAGGCCGTGCCGACCACACCATGTACATCGACCTGGTCCGTGATGCGCTGGATTTTCTCTTCCGAAGCGTCGATCACGGTCACATCGTTATGTTCCTCGGCAAGGTGCGAGGCGATACCGGCGCCAACAAGGCCAGCGCCACAAATCACAATCTTCATGTCTTGCCATCCTCGTTCGCGGACGTCTTGCCACTATGTGTGACCTCGAGTGACCGGAGCTTGCGGTGCAGGGCTGAACGCTCCATTCCTACAAAGCCGGCCATTTGCGATACATTGCCGTCAAAGCGTTGCAATTGCGCTGTCATGTAGCTCTTCTCGAAAGCCTCGCGCGCATCACGCAAAGGTAATGCAAGCAGCGCACCAATATCAGAATTGCCGGCGGCAGGCGAGATGTTCTGAATTTCGACAGGCAGCAGGTCGAGTCCAAGGGGTTCGGACCTGTCGGCAGGAGCCATGATCAGCATGTTCTCGATCGTGTTCAGCATCTGGCGCACATTGCCGGGCCAACGATATCCCTGCATCGCCGACAAAACCTCGTCACCCAGCTTGACTTTGCCCGGAGGCCGGTCCGACGCGCCACCAGATCGACAAAATGACGGGCAAGATGCGGGATATCATCGCGCCGCTCGGCAAGTGGTGGCATCGAAAGCGGCACCACGCCAAGCCTGTAATAGAGATCCTCGCGAAGATGCCCGTCGGCGATGGCGGCCGACAAATCGCGGCTCGACGCGGAAATCACGCGTACATCAACGGAAACTTCCTTGTTGCCGCCAACGCGGCGGAAGCGCTGTTCTGCAACAGCGCGCACGATCTTGCCTTGGGTCTCCAGCGGCAGGTCGCAAACTTCGTCAAAATAGAGGGTTCCTTTATGCGCCTGTTCGAACAACCCGACGATCCGCCGGCTGGTCGCGGCACCGTCGGATCCGAATAGTTCAACATCGGCCCTCTCCGCCCCCAGCCGCGCACAATTGGCAACAATGAAACGCGCTTCACGCCTGTCGGACTGGTGATGCATGCAACGGGCGGCAAGTTCCTTGCCACTGCCGTTGGGGCCACTGATCAGCACCCGGCTGGCTGTTGGCGCGATCCGTTCTATTGCAGTGCGGACAGCCTTTATCTGTGCCGAAACACCGATGATGGCAGGGTCACTTTCCTCGCTGACGCGTGCACGAAGTTCGGCATTCTCGCGTTCAAGGCGGCTGGCCTCGAAAGCGCGCTGCACCATCAGCAGCAGCCTGTCTTCCTTGAACGGTTTTTCAATGAAGTCATAGGCGCCGTTGCGGATGGCCTGGACAGCCGTCTCGACAGTGCCATGCCCCGAGATCATCAGTACAGGCACCTCGGGATAGACACTCTTCACCCATTCAAGCAGCTCAAGGCCGTCCATATCCGAATCTCGCATCCAGATATCGAGAATGGCGAGCCCCGGCGGTTTGGCCGCAAGAAGGTCCCGCGCTTCCATGGCCGATGCCGCTTCCATCGTTGTAAAGCCCTCGTCGCGAAGTGTTGCGCCGATCAGCAGCCTGATGTCGCTTTCATCATCGACGATGAGGATATCACCCGCCGTCTTCATTTGCCTTGCCTCTTCATGAAAGGGCCTCCGGGGCACCAAGCTGGGCCAGCCGTATCACGACCATTGCACCGCCATCATCATCTGCCAGCTCCAGCTCGCCCGAATGGTCCTGGATGATCTTGCTGACAATCGCCAGCCCCAGCCCGGTTCCCTTGTCGCGGCCGGTCACATAAGGCTCGAGAAGCGAGGCCCGGTCCTTTTTCGGGAAGCCCGGACCATTGTCGGAAACCGCGAGACAGACATGACCATCATTTACCGACAGTACCAAACGGATTTGCGGCATCTCCACCCTGGCTCCGGACAGGCTGTCGATGGCATTCTGGATGATGTTGGTCAGGGCCTGACGCAACAGACCGGCATCACCCATCACCATTCCCCCGTCAGGATCCGTATCAAGATCGGTGTAGAAATCCACCTTCTGGGCTTCGTACAGGGCAACCTGACCATGCGCCAACTCGGCAAGAGACAGTTCTTTCATCACCGGTTGCGGCATGCGGGCAAAATCGGAAAATTCATCAACCATGCGGCCGATATCATCGACCTGACGCCCGATGATGGACAGATACTCGCTGAACTGCTCGCCTTCTGCCTCGTCCTCCGGCCGGTATTTACGCCGCAGCCTGTCCGCCGCCAGCTGGATCGGGGTAAGCGGATTCTTGATCTCATGCGCGATGCGACGGGCCACATCAGACCATGCCGCCTTGCGCTGCGCGGTCAGCAGGTCGGTCACATCCTCGAACGTGACGACATAGCCGATCACACGCCCGTCAACCCGTTCGGTCGCGATACGGGCGCGAAGAGTCAGGCTCGTCCCGTCCCGCTCAAGCATGATCTGCTCCTCGGCAAACCTGCGGCGGCGCGATGTGCCTGTGGTGATCAGCCCGGCAAATTCCGGCACAACATCGGCGAGCTTTCGCCCGATCATGTCACTGTCGGAAAGCGACAAAAGCTGGCAGGCGCTATTGTTCGGCAGGGTCACCTTCTGGTCACTATCCATACCGATCACGCCGGATGACACACCGCCGAGAACGGCCTCGGTGAATTCGCGCCGCCGGTCGATCTGCATATTGGCCTGCACGAGCTGTTCGCGGCTTCTGACCAGTTCATCCAGCATCTTGTTGAATGACAGACCAAGGCGCGCCACCTCGTCCAGTTCAAGCCCGGCCGGAACACGTTCCGTCAGGTTTCCGCCACGCACCTGCTCGGCAACCGAAATCACCGATCCAAGCGGTTCGACAATGGCGGTGGCAAGGTTCAGGCCAATCCATAACGCCGTGATCAGAAGCAAGACGAGTATCAACCCGAAGACGAAGGCAAAGCTGACCTGCAGATCGAGCTGGCGAATGCCAAGTTGCTGATAATCCGCAGCGGCAAGCCTTGTACCGTCGACGGCATCCAGCACCGACTTGTCAATGAACCGGCCGACAAACAGATAGGCATCAACAAAGCTGTTCAGCTTGACCACAGCACGCAGCTTGCTTGTCTCGTCACCGCGCAGGATGACCACTTCGCCCTGCCGGGCCTGTTCCAGCCAGCCTTCGCCAAAGCTGGTGAAGGTTACAGCAAAGGCAAAACGAGACTTCGCCGCCACCTGGCCTGTGCCATCCAGAATGATAACTTCCGACAGATTGCGCAGTACCGCCTGATTTGTGAGGTACTGATTCAGAAGTGCCGGCTCGTCACGGAACTTGAAGGCCTCGCGGTTCACATCATTGGCAATGGTCAGGACATCGCTTCGGATCGAGCTGGCATGTTCCTCGAAATAGGCGTCGGCGACCTGAACCGAGCCGGTCACCGCGGTCGAGATGCGGTCGGCAAACCACCCTCGAAGCGAGTAATCCACGACAAACAGGGCAAAAGCCGTGGTGATGACCGCGGGCAAGGCGGCCACACCGCCAAACAGCAGGGCAAGGCGCCAGTGAAGCTGGTAGCCGGCCAGTTTTTGTCGCCGCTCAACCCACAGACGCAATATCTGGCGGATGACAAATGCACCGACAATGATCACCGCCAGCACATCGACAGCAATCAGGGTCGCCAGCTGACCACTGTCGGACTGTGCCGGATCGAACTGGGCAAGCGTGTAAATCGTAGACACCGATCGCCAGCGCGGCCAGAACCGCAAGATAGCCGAAGCGGTTCTCTGAAAAACTCAGCAGCTTGCTCTGGCGCGGCGGTGTCTTTGTTTCGATGCTCATCGGCCTGACCATATACCGAGTTCACGAATACGCTTGCGGAGCGTATTGCGATTGATGCCCAGAATTTCGGCGGCTTTCACCTGATTTCCCCGCGTCACCTCGAGCGTGGCAACGATTAGCGGATATTCCACCTCGCGCAGAATGCGGGCGCGAAGGCCTGCCGGCGGCGTGGCCCCTTCAAGCGCGCCAAAGTAGCGACGCACATGCTGGTCAACGGCATCTGCAAGACTGTCGACTTCGATTGGCTGCGCCACTTCCGGACGTACCGAGGCCAGTTCCGCCTCGACCATTTCGGCCGAGATACTGTCCTCACCCACAAGAACAAGAAGCCGGCGCACAAGATTTTCCAGTTCGCGGACATTCCCCGGCCAGTTCCATGCCGCCAGCGCGCGGATCGCATCGGGGGTGAAGCGTTTTGACGGCAGTCCGCCTGCCGCGGCCTGTTTCAGGAAATGATTGACCAGCGGAGCGATATCTTCGGTCCGTTCACGAAGCGGTGGCAGGCGTAACGGCACGACGTTCAGCCTGTAGAACAGATCCTCGCGGAACAATCCCTGCTGCATCAGATGCTGAAGATTATGGTTGGTTGCGGCGATAATCCGGACATTCGCCTTGACCGGGCGGTTTGCTCCGACCGGCAGATACTCGCCATCCTGAAGCACCCGAAGAAGCCGTGTCTGCGCTTCCGGCGGCATATCGCCGACCTCGTCAAGAAACAGGCTGCCACCCTCGGCCTGCTCGAAACGTCCCGACATGCGGCTGTCGGCACCTACAAAAGCACCCTTCTCGTGGCCGAAAAGCTCCGACTCGACAAGGTTTCGCGGAATAGCCGCCATGTTGATTGGCACGAACGGGCCGGCGCGGCGGGACCCAAGGTCATGAAGCGCACGCGCCACCAATTCCTTGCCTGTGCCACTCTCGCCAGTGATCAGAACCGTCAGGTCGGTTCCTACGACACGGGCCATCGCCTTGAAGATATCCTGCATCGGGCGCGACCTGCCGACGAGCGGACCGCCCTCCTCGACACCGGGCTGTGCCTGTGTGGACGGGCGCGACTGGCCGATGCTGCCAACGGCGCGCTCGGTGGCTTCGACAAGGCTCCGCAACTCGAACGGCTTCGGCAGATATTCGAAAACGCCTGTCTGCTGCGCCTTGACTGCTGTCAGCAGGGTCGAGCGCGCACTCATGACGATCACCGGCATATCGGGCCGGTGTTGCTGGATCCGTGGCAGCAGGTCGAGCGCGTCACCATCTGGAAGGGCGATGTCAGAGATCAGCACATCGCCACGACCACTTTCGATGAGCTTCCAAAGTCCTGCCGCCGTACCGCTGGACTGTACGGTGTAGCCCTGACGGGCAAGTGCCTGCTGCACGACAAGCCGGACCGACTTGTCATCCTCGGCAACCAGAATATGCGCTGAACGCGAATTCATCAGGGCAACTCCTGGCCGGCGGGTGGGAAATTGATCCTGAACACCGTCCGCCCGGGCGCTGAATCAACCTCGACCAGACCGCCATGGTCAGCAACGACGCTGGCCACCAGTGCAAGACCAAGGCCACTGCCGCCCGGCTTTCCGGAGACGAACGGGTCAAAGATGTTGTCGCGAAGTTCGGGGGTGATCCCGGGGCCGTTATCGATCACCTCGACCTGAATTGGCACATGCAGACGCCCGGCACCGGCACCACTTAAGCGACGCCCGCGCGAATAGGAAGTGACTACAGTCAATTCAGATTTATTTTCAGTGGCTTCAAAAGCATTCTTAATCATATTTAAGAACGCCTGAATCAACAAATCACGATGACCGTTAACCGGTGGCAGTTATGGATCATAGCGTCGTTTGACGGTCATATGCGCGCCATAACTTGCCGAAGCGATCCGCAGGCAGTGGTCAAGCACCTCGTGGATATTGACCGGCGACAATGTGACCTGCCCACCCCCGGCGATGCCTTCCATTCTGTCGAGAAGCGCCGTCACCCGGTTGGTCTCTTCGACAATCATTCGCGCGAATTCCTGATTTTCCGGCGACAGGTCGGCCTGTAGCAATTGCGCGGCCCCCTTGATGCCTGCCAGCGGGTTCTTCACCTCATGCGCCAGCAACGCTGCCATTGCCGAGATCGAACGGGCTGCCCCATGGAACAGAGACTGCCCTCGCAACCTTTCTGCAAGCGCGCGCTCCTGAAATGTGACAAGCATCCGGCCTTCTTGCGCCGACCGGTCGCCAAAAGGTGCAATCTGAACATTCAGCAGTTTCATGCCGATCCGCGGACTTGCCAGCTCGATCCCTTGGTCTGCCACGGATGCCATCTGCGATCGAGCGCGCGCCAGCAAGGCCATCAGGCTGAATCAGCCGGAATTTGCTGTGACAGCTCGCTGCCGGTCAGCATCGCCGCGCTGGAATCAAAGAACATTTCAGCCGCGTGATTCAGGAAGACGAAGCGGTCCGCGCCATCCAGAAGAAAGACCGGGTTCGGAAGGCTTGCGAGAATGTGGGTCGCCTCAAGCTGCATGTCTGGCGAAAGGATGTCGTCCATCAGGCAGCCGCCTCCCCTTGCCGCCCCTTCGTCCAGTTCGGCAAAGAACCGGTCAACCGCCGTAAATACCGCTTCGGCATCTGTTGTGTTGTTGGCGACATCGCGAAGTTCTGCCGCGCCGGGAAGCCCGTGGGCGTACCAGGCTATATGCTTGCGTGCCAGACGCATCGCCGGTGCGCCGTAATGTGTCAGCATATCGTCGAGATGCAGCTTCATCATCCGGTGACGTTCTGCGATGGACGGGTCCGGCCGCACAATACGCCCCTCAAGACGATCACCCGCCTGGGCCAGCAGCCAGGGACGCCCCTGTGCGCCGCGCCCGATCATCACTCCGGCAGCCCCGCTGTCACGCATCGCGCTGTCGACATCCTCGAGGTTACGAATATCGCCGTTCACAATCACCGGCATTGGCACGGCATCGACAACGCTGCGGACGGCTTGCCAGTCGGCCGAGCCGTTATACATCTGGCAGCGGGTGCGGCCATGAACAGCGATCATGGCGATACCGGCATCCTCGGCCATGCGGGCGATCACCGGCGCGTTCAGGCTGTCATCATCCCAGCCAAGACGCATTTTCAGTGTCACCGGCACATCTACAGAGGCCGCCACGGCCCCCAGAATGGCGCCGGCCAGTGGCTCGTCACGCATCAGCGCCGAGCCGGACAGCTTGCCAGTCACTTTTTTTGCCGGGCAGCCCATATTGATATCAATGAAAGTGGCGCCGAGATCTGCCGCAATGCGCGCAGCATCCGCCATGATCTGCGGGTCCCAGCCAGCCAGCTGCACGGACAACGGCACCTCGCTGACGGTATCCATGCGCAGCTTGCGCATCTCGCTGCGCACTTCGCGCAGAATGGCAGCGCTTGCCACCATCTCTGTCACGACAAGGCCGCCGCCTGCACGGCGCACCGCGCGGCGGAATGGCATGTCCGTAACCCCCGACATCGGCGCGAGGATGGCGGCATGCGGCACTGTGATTCCACCAATGATCAGGCTCATCGCTTTTGGCTCATCGCTTTTGGCTCATTTCATCTGGCCGATCGGCCGGGTGATCACGCGTCCGACGAAACGACGCGCTTGTTTATGCCCGGCTGCTGAAATTTCGGGCATATTGCCCCAAACACAGGCAGGATTGCCAGCCATTTCGGCCTTTTTGCGGCAGCGTATCCGTAATGCCGGGAATGACCATGCCGATCAGGATCGGTCGATAACCGATGGACTTCCCGCCGGGCATTGGGGATAACGGGGCGATGGAGAGCGCAACATCATGACCGCCGCAGCCAAAGCCCGTCTGACCGCCGTTATCGTCGCAGCCGGTGGCGGCACGCGCATGGGCGGCGAGGTCGAGAAACAATTCCGCCTGTTTGCCGGAAAACCGGTGCTGGCACATTCCGTCGAGGCTTTCCTGCAGCATCCGGCAACAGACCGGGTGGTTGTAGTCGCCGGCGAAACCCGCATGGACGCCGCCAAAGCCGCGCTAGGCGATCTGGCAGGCGATAAGCGGGTCATGATCACCGCCGGTGGCAAACGCCGCCAGGATTCGGTGCGCGCAGGACTGGGGCTGGCTGCAGACAAGGCAGGACTGATAGCCATTCATGACGCGGCACGGCCACTGCTGCCGCAGGACATCATCACCGGTTTGATCGCAGTCATGGAAGACCGCTCTGCGAATGACGTCATGGCGGCCCTGCCCGTACTTCCCGTCACTGATACGCTGAAGACCATTCAGGACGACAGGGTGACAGGCACTACACCACGGGCCGATCTGGGCCGCGCGCAGACGCCGCAGATTTTCCGCTGCGACCAATTGCTGGCCCTTTATGACGGCCATGACGACAGCAGCGAGATCACCGACGATATCCAGCTTGTCGAGGCCAATGGCGGCCGGATCGCGACAATCACTGGAGATGAACGGCTCTGGAAGCTGACGGCACCTCGGGATTTTGCCATTCTGCACGCCCTCGCCAGCGACAATGCCGTACCGGAAGGAACCGCCCAGATGGAAGCAAAGACACCCGTCCCCGACATCCGGACTGGCACCGGGTTCGACGTTCACAAATTCGGCGACGGCAGCGGGCCGATCATGCTGGCCGGCGTCAGTATCCCGCATGATCGCAGCCTTGCGGCGCATTCAGATGGCGATGTGGGGCTTCATGCGCTGTGCGACGCGATCTTCGGCGCTCTTGCCGATGGCGATATCGGATCGCACTTCCCACCATCCGAAGCCCGATGGAAGGATGCGGAAAGCGGCCAGTTCCTCGCTTTCGCAGCAGAACGATGCGCGGCGCGCGGGGCGACCATCCTCAATCTCGACCTGACCCTGATCTGCGAGAGGCCGAAGATCGGGCCGCATCGCGACGCTATGCGCGAACGTGTGGCAGCGCTTGCAGGCATTTCCAAGGACCGTGTCGCGGTCAAGGCCACCACCTCGGAAGGTCTGGGCTTCACCGGGCGCGGCGAAGGCATCGCGGCGCAGGCGTCAGCCACCCTGCTGTTCACACCCGCAAATACCGGCGGGACCGCCGCCGGTGCCAGGGCAGCGACTAGGAATGGACGTGTAGCGATGCACAGGCAGCTCTGGATCAATCTTGCCACGCTTGGCCCGGTCGGCCGCATTCGTTCTGCACCCGGGAGCTGGGGATCGGCAGCGGCGCTGCTGCCGGCGGCGGCACTGGCCATGGGCGGCAACTGGCTGCTCGAGATCGGTGTTTTGGTCGCCTGCATCATTGGCGTGAAGGCCGCCGACATCTATGAAGCGCACTCGGGCAAAAAGGACGCTTCTGAAGTCGTGATCGACGAGCTGGCAGGCCAATGGATCGCTCTTCTTGTGGTGCCGCTCGACTGGCGCTGGTGGCTTACTGCCTTTGTGTTGTTCCGCCTGTTCGACATCGTCAAGCCCGGGCCTGTCAGAATGGCCGAACGGCTTCCCGGCGGCCTTGGCGTGATGGCAGACGACGTTGTTGCCGGCGTTCTGGTCGCCATCCTGTTACTGGTGGTGCAATTGATGATGACAGGAGCAGCGGGATGACGACCGGCATCGACATGGCGCTGGCCGCACAGGTTGTGGCTGCAGGAACCGCAGCCGCCAAGATGATCGTGACGGCCGAGTCATGCACTGGCGGTATGGTAGCCGCCGCGCTGACGGATATCTCCGGCGCCTCTGCCGTACTGGACCGGGGGCTTGCCACCTACAGCAACGAAGCCAAATCAAGCCTTTTAGGCGTGACCGAGGCAACCCTGGCATCACATGGCGCTGTCTCGTCCCAAACTGCGGCCGAAATGGCAGCAGGCGCCCTCGCGGCCGCCCCGCAAAGCCATGTGGCGGTGGCCATCACCGGCATTGCCGGGCCAGGCGGCGGCAGCGCGGAAAAACCTGTGGGACTTGTCTGGTTCGGGCTGGCGGTGCGCGGCGAAGCGGTTGAGACCGGACATCACCTGTTTGACGGTGACCGCGCCGCAATCAGAACGCAGGCAGCGAACGAGGCGCTGAAACTTCTTCTCGGGGGCTTGGGGTCTTAGGACTGGGTCGCGCTCTGGCCGCTGATGCGAGGCTCCGGACGGCCATAAAGAACATCGGCACGGTCCTCAAACGCCTTGACCATACGCTTCACCGCTTCGGTGAACAGCGTTTCAATCACTGACTGCAGCAGCCGTGAATTGAATTCGAAATCGACATAGAAATCGATTTCACAGCCGTCGGGATGTGGCAGGAACCGCCATTTATTCGTCAGATAACGAAATGGGCCTTCTGCATATTTAACATCAATTTCAAGGTTTTGCTGATCGAGCTCAACGTAAGATGTAAAACGTTCACGAAACATCTGGAAGCCAATGATCAGATCAGCTGCCAACGCGGCATCGCTTTCCTCGCGGATACGCGCCGCCATGCACCATGGCAGAAACTCAGGATAACGCCGCACATCCGCAACAAGCGCATAGAGTTCTTCCGGGCGATGCGGGATCACCCGCTTTTCGGCATGGACGGTCATCTCTGGCGCTCGCTAGCGCGGCGTTGCGCGCGTCTTGCAGGGCCTCAAAATCAGCATCCCCATGGTAGGAAGACCGCGTCAGCGGGGTCGAGGACATCAGCAGGAATCCCTTCGCCTTGCCCTGCTTGGCATAGCTCTCGAAAATCGAAGGCTCGACAAACCTGTCCACCGGCGCGTGTTTCGGGGTTGGCTGCAGATACTGGCCGATGGTCATGAAATCAACATCAGCACTTCGCAGGTCGTCCATCAACTGGCCGACCTCCTCGTCGCTTTCGCCAAGGCCCACCATGATGCCGGACTTGGTGAAGATCGACGGGTCGAGCTTCTTGACCTGCTGCAGGATCGACAGCGAGTGGAAATAGCGCGCGCCGGGCCTGATCGACGGGTAGAGGCGCGGCACCGTCTCCATGTTGTGGTTGAACACGTCGGGTTTGGCCTCGACGACAATCTCCAGCGCCCCGTCCTTGCGCAGGAAATCGGGCGTCAGAATTTCAATCGTGGTGCCGGGCGACTGTGCACGAATGGCGGTGATGGTCTTGGCAAAATGCTCGGCCCCGCCATCATCAAGGTCGTCACGGTCTACCGAGGTGATGACAACATGGCGCAGCGCCAGTTTTGCCACAGCCGCGCCGACATTTTCCGGTTCATGCGGATCAAGAAGGTCCGGCCGTCCGGTAGCCACGTTGCAGAAAGCGCAAGCACGGGTGCAGACCGATCCGAGGATCATCATGGTCGCATGTTTCTGCGCCCAGCATTCGCCGATGTTGGGACAAGCCGCCTCCTCGCACACGGTGACGAGGTTGTGCTCGCGCATCAGCGAGCGGGGCTCGGCATATTCGGCCGATACCGGTGCCTTTACGCGAAGCCATTCCGGGCGGCGCGGTTGCGGCCTGTCCGGATTACGGCGCTTTTCGGGATGGCGCTCGGCGCCCTTGCTTGTGTTGACTTGCGGCATGCCTGGCTGTCAGTCATTCACATTCAACGCCGTGTCGTACCACGGGTAATCGGCTGTCGGCACCCTAGAAGTGGATAGCGCGACCATATGCGTCAAGAACAGATTCATGCATGGCTTCCGACAAAGTCGGATGCGGAAAAATCGTCTGCATGAGTTCTGCCTCGGTCGCCTCGAGCGTCCGCGCTACCGCATAGCCCTGGATCAATTCAGTCACCTCGGGCCCGACCATATGCGCGCCAAGCAATTCGCCCGTTTTCTTGTCGAAGATGGTCTTGATCAGCCCCTGGTCGTCACCAAGCGCGATGGCCTTGCCATTGGCCAGCATCGGGAACCTGCCAACACGGATGTCATAGCCTGCATCCTTGGCCGCGGCTTCGGTCATGCCAACAGAGGCAACCTGTGGCCGGCAGTATGTGCACCCCGGAACAGCCCCCTCGCCAATGGCGTGGACATCTGGCTCACCAGCCACTTTCTCGACACAGATAATGCCCTCAAGGCTCGCCTAGAGCGCCAGCCATGGCGGCCCCGTAACATCGCCGATGGCATAGACGCCGGGCTGGCCCGTCGCCCCCCACTGGTTGGTGACGATATGGCCGGGGTCGACGGCCACCTTTGTGCCCTCAAGCCCCAGCTCTTCGGTATTGCCGGTGATGCCGACGGCGAGGATGGCACGGTCGGCACTTACCGGGGCGATATCGCCTTCAAACCTTGCCGTCACGCCGTTCTTGCCTTTGTCGATCCCGGCAAGGCGTGCCCCGGTGATGATCTTCATGCCACGTTTGGTGAAAGCCTTTTTCACGAAATCCGAAATCTCGGCATCCTCGACCGGCAATATGCGGTCCATCGCCTCAATCAGGGTCACCTCGACCCCCATATCGAGATAGAAGGATGCGAATTCCGAACCGATCGCGCCAGATCCGATGATGACCAGCGATTTCGGCATGGTTTCGGGCACCATGGCCTCGCGATAGGTCAGGATGGAACTGCCGTCAGCCTCGATTCCCGGAAGTGCGCGTGCCCGCGCGCCAGTCGCCAGAATGACATGCTTCGCAGACAGGATGCCACCGCCGGCCAGTTTCACCTCGCGGCGGCCGGAAACGGCTTTGCCCAGGACAGCCCGATCGTCGAATACGGTGACCTTGTTCTTCTTCAGCAGATGCGCGACTCCAGTCGATAGCCGGCCGGCGACATTGCGCGAACGCTTCACCACCGCCTTCAGATCGATGCTGACTTCACCGCTGACGGTGATGCCGAAATCCTTCATCTCATCAATCGAGTGGCGCAGTTCCGCCGCGCGCAGAAGAGCCTTTGTCGGAATGCATCCCCAGTTCAGGCAAATGCCTCCAAGATGCTCGCGCTCGACAAGCGCCACCTTCATCTTCAACTGCGCCGCGCGGATCGCGGCAACATAGCCGCCGGGGCCGCCGCCTATGACCACAAGGTCGAAATTCGTCTCGCCTGCCATGATTTCGTCCTCCCGCCCTACAGCAACATTGTGACCGGGGCTTCGATATAGCCCTTGAAGGCCTGCAGCCATTCGGCGCCAACAGCACCGTCTACCACGCGGTGGTCAGCCGACAGCGTTACCGTCATCACCGTCGCCACAGCCAGTTGGCCGTTGCGTACAACCGGGCGTTCCTCACCGGCTCCGACCGCAAGGATCGCGCCCTGCGGCGGATTGATCACCGCTGCGAACTCGCGGATGCCGAACATCCCGAGATTGGAGATGGTGAAGCTGCCACCGGCAAATTCCTCGGGCGCCAGCGTGCCGTTGCGCGCGCGGGTCGCCAGATCGCGGCTTGTCGCGGCAATCTCTGCGAGGCCCTTCTGCTCAGCCGCCCAGATGACAGGCGTAACCAGCCCGCCATCAACCGCGACCGCCATGGCAATATCGGCGTGATGGAACAGGCGTGTGTTGTCACCTTCCCATGAAGCGTTCGCCTTCGGCACCTTGATCAAGGCCATAGCGGCAGCGCGGATCACCAGATCATTCACCGAAATCTTCACATCATCCGGCGACTGCTCGTTCATCACCTTGCGCGACGCAAGAAGCGTGTCGAGCTCACAATCCACCGTCAGATAGAAATGCGGGGCGTTGGCCTTCGATTCCTGCAGACGCTGGGCAATGATCTTGCGCATCTGGCTGTTCGGCTCGAGGCTGCTGGCCCCGGGCGAGGCCGGAGTGCTTGCCGCGCTCGTTGCCACGCTCATCGCAGGCGCCGTTACCGGCGCAGACATAGCCGCCTCGACATCGCGGCGCAGGATCCGGCCATGCGGTCCACTGCCCGTCAGCGCGCCAAGATCAACATTGTTGTCGCCGGCAATGCGGCGGGCCAGCGGACTGGCGAACAGGCGCGGGCGTGTCACTGACGGCCCCGGGCGTGGCAACAGCAGCAGCCGGTGCCGGTGGTGTGGCCGGTGGGGTGGTCGTTGCCGAACGCTCAACCTTGGCCTCGGCGGCAACTGGTGCAGGTGCGGCAGCGGCAGGTGCCGAGGCCACATCATCAACGGCCTCGCCATCTTCGGCCAGACGGGCGATCGGCGTGCCGACGGCCACATTCTCGCTTCCAGCCTCGACAAGAATGACGGCCAGAACACCGTCATCGACAGCCTCGACCTCCATGGTCGCCTTGTCGGTTTCGATCTCGGCAATCACATCGCCGCTTCGCACCGCGTCGCCAACAGAGACATTCCAGGTGGCGAGCGTGCCTGTCTCCATCGTCGGAGACAGGGCCGGCATCAGAATTTCGATAGCCATCTCTATGCCCCCCTAAAGCCTTCGCAGGTGGCGATTGCCGTGGCCACGATGTCATCGATTTGCGGCAGAGCCATCGCCTCGAGGTTCGCTGCATAGGGCATCGGCACATCCTTGCCGGTTACCCGTGCCACCGGCGCATCCAGCCAGTCAAACGCCTGTTCCATCACCTGCATGGCAATCTCGGAGCCAACACCGGCAAAGGGGAATCCCTCCTCGCAAGTGATCAGCCGTGATGTCTTTTTCACTGAATTTACAATGGTTTCAGTATCAAGAGGACGTATCGTGCGAAGATCGATGACTTCTGCTGAAATCCCCTGCTCGGCAAGCCTGTCGGCAGCCTCGAGCGCACGCCCGACCATAATCGAAAAAGCCGTGATGGTCACATCGCTGCCTTCTCGCAGAACATTGGCACGGCCAATCGGAACCACCCAGTCATCATCTGTCGGCACATCAAAGCTCTGCCCGTACATCACCTCGTTCTCGAGGAAAATGACCGGGTTCGGGTCGCGGATCGCAGCCTTCAGCAGACCTTTGGCGTCTGCTGCCGACCAAGGCGACACCACTTTCAGGCCGGGGCAATGCGCGTACCAGCTGGCATAGCATTGTGAATGCTGCGCGGCGACGCGGCTGGCGGCACCGTTCGGGCCACGAAAGACAATCGGACACCCCATCTGGCCGCCGGACATATATAGCGTCTTGGCGGCAGAGTTGATGATCTGGTCGATGGCCTGCATGGCGAAGTTGAACGTCATGAATTCGATCACCGGCCGCAGATCGCCAAAGGCGGCTCCGACGCCGAGACCGGCAAATCCCTGCTCGGTGATTGGCGTGTCGATGACCCGCTTGGCACCGAATTCGGCAAGCAGACCCTGCGTCACCTTGTAGGCACCCTGATATTCGGCCACTTCCTCGCCCATGACAAAGACGCGGTCATCCGCGCGCATCTCCTCTGCCATCGCATCACGCAGCGCTTCCCGCACCGTGAGTTCGACAGCATCGCCGCTGATCACAGGCTCGGCGGCAACGGTCTCGACCGCCGCGGCTACGGCCGGCGCAGATGGCGTTGTAGCAGGAGCCGCTACCTCGGCGACAGGTGCTGCCGCGCCGGCGCGGCCGTTGCAACCGCATCCGCGCTCACCCTCTTCCAGCAACACGGCGATCAATGAATTGACCTTCACACCCTCGGTCCCGGCAGCGATCAGGATCTTGCCAATGGTGCCGTCATCCAGCGCCTCGACCTCCATCGTCGCCTTGTCGGTCTCGATCTCGGCGATTACATCGCCGCTCCGGACTTCAGCGCCCTCGGCAACAAGCCATTTGGCAAGCGTGCCCTCTTCCATTGTTGGCGACAGGGCCGGCATCAGAATTTCAATCGCCATGGATCAGCCCTCCATTCCGGCGCTGCGGCCGCCAACAGGAATCAGAATATCGGTGAAAAGCTCGGACGGGTCCGGCTCCGGGCTGGTCTGTGCGAACTCTGTAGCGCGCAGCACAATCGCCTTCACGTCAGCATCAATGCCCTTCAGCGTATCTTCGGTGACATTCTGCTTGTGCAGCACCTCGCGAAGCTGATCGATGGGATCGTGCTGCTTGCGCATCGCGTCAACTTCCTCACGCGTCCGGTATTTGGCCGGATCAGACATGGAATGGCCGCGATAGCGGTAGGTTTTCATCTCGAGGATGTAGGGCCCTTTGCCGGTACGGCAATGTTCCAGCGCCTCGGCACCGGCCTTGCGAACGGCCAGCACATCCATGCCGTCAACCTGACGGCCGGGAATGCCATAGGCAGCGCCCCGCTCGGCAAGCGAACGACCGGCAGCGGCACGGGTCACAGCCGTTCCCATGCCATACTGGTTGTTCTCGATCACGAACAGGACCGGCAGGTCCCACAGGGCCGCCATATTGAAGCTTTCATAGACCTGGCCCTGATTGACGGCGCCGTCACCGAGATAGGTCAGGCAGACATTCGCCTCGTCGCGATATTTGTGGGAAAAGGCAAGTCCGCAGCCAATCGGCACCTGCGCGCCGACGATGCCGTGACCGCCGAAGAAGTTCTTCTCGCGGCTGAACATATGCATCGAGCCGCCCTTGCCGCGCGAATAGCCGCCCTCGCGGCCGGTCAGTTCCGCCATCACCCCGTCGGCATCCATGCCGCAAGCCAGCATATGGCCGTGGTCACGATAGGAGGTCACGACCGTGTCGCCCGGCTTGCTCACCGAATGCAGGCCGACGACCACAGCTTCCTGACCGATATAGAGATGGCAGAAACCGCCGATCTGGCCCATACCATAGAGTTGGCCGGCCTTTTCCTCGAACCGCCGGATCAGCAGCATGTCGCGATACATGGCGACCAGATCGTCCTGCGTGGGCAGGTCGTTGGCCGCCGTTGCGCCACTGGCTGCCTTTGGCGGCCGTCCTGGCTTGCGCTTGCGTGTTGCTTTTACCGTTTCGGCCATCTGGCACCCCCCGTTCGCAAAGCAATTCTGTCGGCACGCCGCTTGGACGGCATGCTGTTTTGCGAAGAGTTCACCGAAAAGGAGAATTTTTCAATAATTTTATTTGTATGTTTTTATTATATAAATTTGAAATAAACTGAATATCAGTTTACTTTCGTTTTCAGCCTCGCCGTCCGAAAATTTCAAATTCGACAGATCAATTGAAATTATTACGTCGTTCGGCGCATAGAGCCCCAGCTCGGCGCGTGCGGTTTCAGCCAGCATATCGGCATCCAGTGAGTCAGACTGGAGAAGTTTGATGCGGTGTGACAGGAAGCTGTGCTGCTTGTCCAGCAGGTTGAGCTTTTCTTCCGCAAGCATGATTTTCCGGTCGAGTTCCGGACGAGCCAGGATGCCACGGTCTCCGGCAAAGATATGAAACCCGAAAAAGATGACCACCGAAGACAGGAGGAAGGAGCCCCCGATCATAACCATGATCCGCTGTCTTGCTGCATACATGCCGGTCTCCGTGGCTGGCGGCGCCTCTTCAGAAGCACCTGACACCACAGAGTGAATCAAACCCGATTCGCAGCGTCAAGAAAAAAGCGAATCGCCGGATTCCCAAAGATTCAGAGAATATGCACTCAGCTGCGGAGAATGTTCCCGCCGGCATAGAGACCAGAGGCATCCAGCTCTTCGTCAATCCGCAGCAGCTGGTTGTACTTGGCAAGCCTGTCCGAGCGCGACAACGACCCTGTCTTGATCTGTCCGGCATTGGTCGCAACCGAGAGATCAGCGATGAAGCTGTCCTCGGTTTCACCGCTACGGTGCGAGATAACGACACCGAAGCCGGCTTTCTGGGCCATTTCGACAGCCTGCAATGTTTCCGACAGCGTGCCGATCTGGTTCACTTTCACCAGGATGGCATTGGCGGACCCCGCCTCGATCCCGCGCGACAGACGCACCGGGTTGGTTACAAACAGATCATCACCAACCACCTGCACCTTGTCGCCGATGCGAGCCGTCAGGGCAGCAAAGCCGTCCCAGTCCTCTTCATCCATCGGGTCCTCTAGCGAGACGATGGGATAATTGCCGACAAGACCTGCCCACATATCGACCATTTCGGCCGAGGTCAGGCTGCGGCCCTCGCCCGCCAGATGATATTTGCCATCGGCGTATAGCTCGGTTGCCGCCGCATCAAGGGCGATAACCGCATCCTCACCAAGCTTGTAACCCGCGGTTTCCACTGACCGGCTGATATAGTCCAGCGCCTCATCCGACGAATTGATTGCCGGCGCAAAGCCGCCCTCGTCTCCCACGGCTGTCGAGTAACCGGCCTCGGACAGAAGCGATTTCAGCGCATGGAATATTTCGGCGCCCATCCGCAGACCTTCGCGGAAATCGGGCGCACCAACCGGCATGACCATGAATTCCTGAACGTCGAGCGCATTGTTCGCATGGGCACCGCCATTCATGATGTTCATCATCGGCGTCGGCAGCAGATGCGCATGCACCCCGCCAAGATAGCGCCAGAGCGGCATACCGACCGAGTCAGCCGCCGCACGCGCCGCCGCCATCGAGACACCCAGGATCGCATTGGCGCCAAGCCGGGCCTTGTTTTCGGTTCCATCGAGTTCGATCATCGCCTGGTCGAGACCTGCCTGGTCCATGGCGTCAGCCCCGGCGAGCGCATCGAAAATCTCGAAATTGACGGCATCGACCGCTTGCATCACGCCTTTGCCGCCATACCGTTCCGTCTCGCCGTCGCGAAGCTCGACCGCTTCAAAGGCACCTGTCGAAGCACCTGATGGCACCGCAGCACGGCCAAAGGCCCCATCTTCGAGAATGATATCAACCTCGACTGTCGGATTGCCGCGAGAATCAAGAATCTCGCGTGCCTGAATGTCCTCGATGGAGCTCATGGTCTGTCCCTTTTTCCTTCGGGTTGGTTCGGCAAGCCCTGTGAGTGGCCTGCAGAGGGTTTGAATTATTGCGGCAGCACTGAAGTCCAGACTAGCCGCGGCGCGCCTGATCCAGCCGCTGAAGCTGCGACAACACCGCAGGCATGGCATCCAGCGGCACCATATTCGGCCCGTCAGACGGCGCGTTATCCGGGTCCTCGTGACTTTCCATGAACAGGCCGCTGACCCCGACCGCCACAGCGGCACGCGCCAGCACCGGCACAAATTCACGTTGTCCGCCGGAACTGCCGCCAAGGCCGCCGGGCTGCTGCACCGAGTGGGTGGCATCAAAGATCACCGGATGGCCCAGATCAGCCATCTGCGGCAGCGCACGCATGTCCGAGACCAGCGTGTTGTATCCAAAGGATGTGCCACGCTCGGTGAGCAGGACACGATCATTGCCGGCACCAGTGATCTTTGCCGCGACATGCTTCATGTCCCACGGCGCAAGAAACTGGCCCTTTTTCACATTGATCGCAGCTCCGGTCGCCGCGGCAGCAAGCAGCAAATCCGTCTGGCGACACAGGAAAGCCGGGATCTGCAGCACGTCAATCACTTCGGCGGCCGGCGCGCATTGTTCAGGCAGATGCACATCGCTGAGCACAGGGCAGCCAAAGGCGTCCTTTACGGCCTCAAAGATCCGAAGCCCCTCATCCATGCCGACGCCGCGTGCGGCGCTGGCCGAGGTGCGGTTGGCCTTGTCATAGGAAGATTTGTAGACAAACCCCATTCCAGCTTCACGTGCCATGGCGGACAGCCGCTCGGCGCACATCAGCGCGTGATCACGCCCCTCGACCTGGCAAGGCCCGGCGATCAACAGCAGCGGGCTGTCACCGCCAACCGGAACGTCAGATATATGAAGCAAAGACATCAGTCATTCCCCCAAAAGACTGCACAACAGATACGCTGGATGCGGCATCAGTCAGACAAGTCGTGATTTTTCCATTGAAGCAGCCACAAAGCCAGTGAATAGCGGATGCGGGTCGAACGGCTTTGATTTCAGTTCGGGATGGAACTGTACGCCGACAAACCAGGGATGGTCCGGCCTCTCGATGATTTCAGGAAGGCTGCCGTCAGGCGACAGGCCGGAGAAGCGCATGCCGGCCTCTTCCAGTTTCTCGCGATAGGCGATGTTCACTTCATAGCGGTGACGGTGCCGCTCGGAAATCTCGGCATCGCCATAAAGCCCTTTGGCAAGTGTTCCCTCCTCAAGGAGGCAGGGATAAGCGCCGAGCCGCATGGTGCCGCCAAGATCATCTTCGGCGCTGCGCTGCTGTGTCTGGTTGCCGGAGGTCCACTCGGTCATCAGGCCGACAAGCGGGATTTCAGGCTCGCCGAACTCACTCGACCCGGCACCCTCCATCCCGGCAAGATTTCGTGCTGTCTCGAGAACCGCCATCTGCATCCCGAAACAGATGCCGAGATAGGGAATCCGGTGCTCGCGGGCAAACTGGATGGCGCGGATCTTTCCTTCCGAGCCGCGCTCGCCAAAGCCGCCCGGCACCAGAATGCCGCTGACATGATGCAGCGCCTCGACAGCAGCGTCCTCGGCCTCGAACAACTCGGAATCAATCCATTCAATATTCACCTTGGCACTGTTGGCGATGCCACCATGTACCAGCGCCTCGCCAAGTGACTTGTAGGAATCCTGAAGCGACGTGTATTTGCCGACGATGGCAATGGTGACCTCACTGTCCGGATTGGCGACGCCGCTACAGATCCGGGTCCATTCGGACAGGTCCGGTGTCTCGTCGGCCAGTCCGATATGGCGCATCACCTCGGCGTCCAGTCCCTGGGCATGATAGGACAGCGGCACCTCATAGATATTGTTCACATCCATGCCGAGGATCACAGCCGATGGGCGAATGTTACAGAACAGCGCAATCTTGCCGCGTTGCTCCTCGGGAAGCGGCTGTTCAGTGCGGCACAGCAGAATATCCGGCTGAATACCGACAGACTGCAGTTCCTTTACCGAATGCTGCGTCGGCTTGGTCTTCAGCTCGCCGGCCGCCGCGATATAGGGGATCAGCGTGACATGCAGGAAACAGGTCTGCTCGCGGCCAAGCTCGTTGCCAAGCTGGCGAATGGCCTCGAGGAAGGGCAGCGATTGATGTCACCAACCGTGCCGCCAATCTCGCAAAGCACAAAATCCTCGTCGTCATGGTTCGACTGGACAAAAGCCTTGATGGCGTCGGTGACATGCGGAATCACCTGAATGGTGGCGCCCAGATAGTCGCCACGGCGTTCGCGGGCCAGAACATCTGAATAGATCCTGCCCGTCGTGACATTGTCCGAGCGGCGGGCATGCACGCCAGTAAACCGCTCATAATGTCCGAGGTCCAGGTCAGTCTCGGCACCGTCATCAGTGACGAACACCTCACCATGCTGGGTCGGTGACATCGTGCCCGGATCGACATTCAGATAGGGATCGAGTTTGCGAAGGCGAACCTTGTAGCCTCGTGCCTGAAGCAGGGCTGCAAGAGCGGCGGCACCAAGGCCCTTTCCAAGGGAAGAAACCACGCCACCAGTGATAAATATGTATCTCGGCATGGGCCACTGTATTACCGCAAGATGCAGCATTATGTAAGTGGCAAAATCACACTACATGGTGGTTTTTCGTAGCGTCCGGCGCTTGACAAATCAGAAGCCGTTGCGCCGCCTTATTCGGTCGTCGGGACAACCGGTCCACTGGCCGGAGCAGGTGTCTCGTTGATCACCTCATCGACGATCGAAACCGATGCACGCTGGGATCCGGCGAGGATCGCAAGCAGCAGAGAGGTGGCGAAGAAAGCAGCCGCAAGGATTGCCGTTACCCGGGTCATCAGGTTGGCCGTTCCGCGTGCTGTCATGAAACCACCGCCGGCACCGCCGCCACCGATGCCGAGGCCGCCGCCTTCGGACCGCTGAAGAAGCACCGAGCCGATCAGCGCGAGTGCAATCAGGATGTGGATGGTCAGGACAAGAGTTTCCATGGGATATACGCCTTCCTCGTCAATCGCGCTGTTATATGTGTACAGCCGGCCTATTTCAAGGCATTTAGCGCATTGGCGCCGGAACGCCGCAGCCCGGCTAGCCGCGTGCTGTGGCGGCCCTCGTTCCTGCCGCGCAAATCGCGTCGAAATCAGCTGCCTTCAGACTGGCGCCGCCAACCAGCGCGCCATCGACATCTGCTACCGCGAAGATCGCATCAGCATTGTCCGGCTTCACTGATCCGCCATAGAGAACGGATACCTCCTGCAAGCCACGACCGGCAAGCCAGCTGCGGATCGCACCATGCATGTCGCCAATCTCGTCAACGCCCGCCACTTTGCCTGTTCCAATGGCCCAGACAGGTTCATAGGCAAGTATCAGCCGGTCTGCGGCAATGCCGTCGGGAACGGAGCCGTCAAGTTGCGCCGTCACAACAGCTTCGGCCTCGCCTGCCTCGCGCTGGTGGAGCATCTCGCCCACACAAATCATCACGGAAAGCCCCTCGGCAAGTGCGGTTTCGGCCTTGGCGGCGACCAGCGCATTACTCTCACCATGCGCCTCCCGCCTCTCGGAATGGCCAAGCAGCACCATGCCGGCACCGCAGGAGGCCAGCATCGATGCCGACACATCGCCTGTGTGCGCACCCGAAGCCGCCTGATGGCAATCCTGTCCACCAAGCAGGATGCCGCTTCCGTCAAGGCGCATCGCCATCTGCACCAGATAGGGCGCCGGCGGGAACAGCACCCGGGTGATCCCGTCATATGTTGCCCCGGCATAGGCGGCGGCAAGCGCCCCGGCCTCGGCAAGTGGCGGGTTCATCTTCCAGTTAGCGGCAATGATCACAGCTGTGCCCCCCTTTTTTGGCAACCGGACCAGCACCGTCGCCGATCCGTCCGCGAGACTAGCGGCAGCAGCACAGGCTTGTCACCTCCCGGCCGGCAAGAAACACCGGTGAAGCGGCGAAATTGGCAATTGCCCCGCAATGCCTGAATGTTTACAAATACCGCCACGTTTTCACCCTCGTGCCACAACGCCCTTTGGGCAGGCTGGCACGAAGAGCCACCTCAGGGACGGGCCATGCTCCAGGCATTACGAAACGGCGTCAAATCGCCAATCATGAAGGTATTCCTTATTTTCCTCGCGGGCGGCTTTGCCCTGTGGGGGTCGGCGACATGACCACTGGCCTGATTGGGGGTAGCGACAAGGCGATTTCGGCAGGCGACGAGAGCCTGTCCCCGCGCGAAGTCGCCGTTGAATTCGACCGCACGCGCCGCAACTACCTCCCGAACGCGACCATGGGCGAGGCCTTGCAGTCCGGACTTCTTGGCGAGGTTGCCGGCAGCCTGGCACGCGATATTGTATTCAAGGCAGAAGCCAACAGCCTTGGCCTGACAGTGACCCGCGCCATGCAGCGAGCAGAAGTTGCACGCGAGCCGTCATTCAAGGACGCCAATGACGAATTCTCGCAGACACGATTCATCGGGGTTCTGGCCGGTGCCGGCCTGAGCGAGGCAGAATATCTCGAGCGGGTCAGCACCGCGCTGCGCCGCGAGCAGATCGTCGATGCGCTGGCCGCTGGCGCCGCTCAGCCAGCGTCTGTGGCACGCACGCTGACAGCGTTTGAACTCGAGCGGCGAACTGCCCGTATCGTTTCATTCCCGGTTGAAGCCGACAGCATCACCGCTCCGACCGACGACCAGCTGGCAAGCTGGTATGAAGAAGTGAAAAGCCGTTACGACGCTCCGGCATTGCGTTCGGCACGTGTCGGCAGCATCGAGCCGCAGATGTTTGCAGATGGCATCGACATCAGCGACAGCGCGATCGAAACCGCCTATGCCGACAGGCTGGATGAATTCACCACACCTGAATCCCGCCGTGTCAGGCAGATGGTGTTTGAGGACATGGAAACCGCACAGACTGCACTTTCGCGCGTTTCAGGCGGTGAGGCATTTGCTGCTGTCGCCTCCGACATGCTGGGGTGGAGCGAGGAAGACATCACGCTTGGCCTCGTGACCCGCAATGATCTTGAAGGTGCTGTAGGCGACGCGGTGTTCGAGGCCGGTGCCGGCGATGTTGCCGGGCCTGCCGAGTCCGTCTTTGGTGTACATCTTTTGGTCGTGGACGAAATCATCGAGGGCGGCGAGACCAGCCTCGACGAGGTTCGAGAGGAAATTCGCACGACGCTGCGCCTCGAGGCCGCTACAGACCTGATCTATGACAAGGTCAATGAGCTTGAGGACAAGATCGCGTCCGGCGCCACCCTCGACGAGGCGTTCGCCTCGATCAACGGTACCGTCGTGACACTGACTGATATCGACCGGCGCGGCGCCGATATTGACGGGCAGCCAGTTGCTGGAGACGCTTCCGAAATCGGTCAGGACAGCCTCGTCCTTGAAGCCATCTGGGCGGCGGATATCGATGAAATTGGCGTTGTCGAAGAAGGCACCGATGACATGTTCTTCGTTGTCGAGGTCACCAGCGAGAGCGACCCTCGCGAGCGCAGCCTCGACGAGGTGCGATCCCGGGCCGTTGTCGACTGGCAGACTGTCGAGGCGATCAAGGCAGCTCGCGAATCTGCCGAAAGTGCCATCGAGGCTGGCGGAATATTTGACAGCGCCGAGACAACCGCTGATTTCCGGCGCAACGGCATCGGGCTTGACCATGAAGCCGCGCGGCTGATCGCAACCGCCGTGTTCGAACAGGACAGTGGTGAAGCCCGGGTTGTCGAGACTGGCACCGAGGCAATCGCCGTACGGACCGAAACGATTATGCCGGCAGACGACGACGAGTTGGAACGCTCGGCCACGCTGGTGGGTGATGTGATTGCCAATTCCATTCGTCAGGACGTGCTCAACACACTGGCAGGCGAGCTGTCTCAGACGCATGACCTTCGCGTCCAGCTTGGCAGCGTCCAGCAGTTGCTGATCGGCACCCAATGATAAATGACGCCGCTGACAGCGCCTTCGCTACATTTGCCGAGGGCTTTGCAGGCGGTACGCCGCAGCTGGTCTCGCGCGAACTGGTCGCGGACACGCAAACACCCGTGTCGGCCTATCTGAGGCTTGCTGCGGGAAGCCGTAATACATTCCTGCTTGAATCCGTCGAGGGCGGCGAAATCAGAGGGCGGTTCTCGGTGATCGGGCTGTCTCCTGACCTGATCTGGCGATGTCGCGGCGATGTCGCGGAAATTAATCGTGATCCGGCAAACAGCGGCGAATTTGCTGCCGACAGCAAGGCCCCGATCGAGTCTCTTCGTGCACTAATGGCGGAATCCGCCATGACCGATACAGGCGACCTGCCGCCGATGTCTGCCGGTCTTTTCGGCTATTTCGGCTATGACATGATACGCCATATCGAAGCCATTCCCGACGCCAACCCGGCCGTCATCGACACACCGGACTCCATGCTGGTCCGCCCGTCCCTGATCGCCATCTTCGACAGGCTGAAGGACAGCATCACCTTTGTGGTTCAGGTCAGGCCAGCCGAATGGGACGAACCACAGGCAGCCTGGCGCCATGCGCAGGACCGGATCGCGGCCGCACTCGACGCACTTGATGCCCCGATGCCCCCGACCGAAGCCGGTGAAAGCACTGCGCCCCTTCCCGACCCACGCTCGAACATGGGACAGGAAGATTTCCTGGCTATGGTAGATACGGCCAAGGATTACATTCGGGCCGGTGATATTTTCCAGGTAGTGCTTTCACAACGTTTCTCGATTCCATTCCACCTTCCGGCGATCAATCTTTATCGCAGCCTGCGGCGGTTGAACCCTTCGCCGTTTCTGTTCTTCTTCGATTTCGATGAACTTGCCATTGTCGGATCCAGTCCGGAAATCCTTGTCCGCCTGCGGGACGACATCGTCACGATCCGTCCGATCGCCGGCACGCGAAAACGCGGCACAACGCCGGAAGAAGATGCAGCGAACGCGGCCGATCTCATGGGAGACGTCAAGGAACGCGCCGAGCACCTGATGCTGCTGGACCTTGGCCGCAACGATGTTGGTCGAGTGTCGAAACCGGGGTCGGTTCGGGTGAAATCGAATTACGAGGTCGAATATTACAGCCATGTGATGCATATCGCCTCGCAGGTGGAAGGCGAAATCCGGCCCGATCTCGATGCTGTCGACGCGATGATCGCCGGGTTTCCTGCAGGCACCGTGTCCGGCGCACCGAAAATTCGCGCCATGCAAATCATCGACGAGCTCGAGCCAGACCGCCGCGGCATCTATTCCGGCGCCATAGGCTATATCTCGGCCGCTGGTGATCTTGATACCTGTATCGCACTGCGCACAGCACAGGTTTGTGACGGCCAGCTTCATATTCAGGCAGGTGCGGGCATTGTCTATGACAGTGATCCACAGGCCGAATTCGAGGAAACCCAGAACAAGGCCATGGCCCTGATGCGGGCAGCAGCAGACGCGCTGCGCTTTTCTCGCTAGATGATCTGCTGCCACGCCGCCTTGCACCTGACAGAATTCGTTAAAATAAGGTAAACTGCGCGCGTTTTAGATATTGAGTGGCAGCACGCGCTGCCTGTCTGTGATGACCCTGTCCCGTTGGCCAAAAATCTTGATGCTCGGCGCCGCGTTGACCCTGACGCAGGCGGCTGCGCGTCCGGCACATGCCGAGATCGACCTCGGAACATGGGAAACCTACGCAACGATGGCAGAACAGGGTGCTGTTTGCGGTGCCTTCGCAGATATCATGGCGATGCAGGTCCTGGTCGACGAAAAGCTTGGCCGGCTCTGGACGGAGCGCCGAAACTACTCGGGCTCGGTAATCCGGCGTGCAGCCTCGCTGGAAGGGCGCAGTGACCTTGAGGATGGCGACATTGACGAATTGCTGAACCGCTATTCCATGTGGCTTCTCAACAACCTTGCCAATCCTGCGAATGCTGAAATTCTGAGCTCGGATGCCCGTGATGCGGCACAGGACATGGTCGGCGATGTTTGCGCGACACTTTATGCGCAGGCCGACAAGGCCATTGTGAAGAAACATCCCGCGCTTGCCTCATGCGCCGCAGGAAGCAACCCTTCCGCCTCGCCCGACTTGGCCGCAAGCCCGCAACAATGCAACGCCAACGAGGCCTTGCTTGCAGCAGCCACCGTCAAGAAAGCAGAAACCGACCTTGCCGCGATGATGCTGCGGCTGAGCGAAGAAGAAGGCCGCCGGCGCGATTTCCAGCAGCGCAACGCCACACTCGAAGCCGAGATGGCCGGCCTTCATGCGCGTCTGGACACGCTTCGTGAAGGTGCGGATGCAGCGCGCGACACGGCCGCGCGTGCCGTTGAACTGGGCGTAAATAATGACCAGCTCGCGACCGAGGTTGAAGGCCTTCAGCAGGAGATCGCCAGCTTGTCAGCCGTCGCCGCCGAAAAGGACACGATTGCCGAACGGAACCGGACACTGACTGCAGAAATCGAACAGCTCGCTGCCGACATGGCCACGCTGAAAACACAGCTTGAGGCGGAACGGCAGTCCGTGTCTTCCCTGCCAAAGCCGGCAGATCTTGCCCGTGCCCGTGCCGAGACCGAAGCGGCGAAAGCCGAGACAGCGCAGGTCACAGCAGAACTGGCGCAGGTAAAGTCCGAGCTGGATGATGCAGTTGCCGCCTTTGACGCAGCCATCGGTCCTGCCGCCAATGCGGTTGCGCTGGTCGAGACCGAAACAACGGTAGCGCCATCTGTACAGGCAGCCGCAACAGACGCCACCACCACCGATACAGACACTGTTTCGGGCGCCCCGGCAACAACCACACTTGCCGCCGATGAAGCATCGAACGGCCTAAGCCTTCTCGACAGCGAAGCCTCGATCGTCCTCGCCTCGACACCGGCTGACAGTGAACTCCAGCCCGCGATCGACGAACCCGTCTTTGTTGCCCAGCTCGGCGCCTTCCGCTCGCGCACCGGCGCGGTCAGCGAGATCACCAACCTTGAGCAGGCATTTCCCGAGCAAATGGCCGAGGCCGGGTTGAACATCGCCGCCGACAGGCGCGCAGACGGCAAGAACATATTCCGGATCATGACGGCCAGCATGTCGGCCGAAGAGGCAAAACAGCTCTGCAGCGTGCTGTGGGACCGCATGGTCGGCTGCATGGTAAAACCGGTTCCCTGAAATACCGCTTTGCTCTAGCACTCCCTTGCCGGACAGCAATCATGCTGCCGGTCAATCAGCATGATGAATTGATCTGACATGGACAGTGCTTCCATTCTGGGACTTGTGATCTTCTCCGCCACGGCAGCCTTCACGCCGGGTCCGAACAACGTCATGCTGACCTCGTCGGGGGCAACATTCGGCTTCCGCCGCTCGTTGCCGCATATTCTTGGCATCACAGCTGGAATCGGCTGCCTGTCTATTGCCGGCGGGTTTGGCCTTGCCGGGCTTCTTGCCGCTGTCCCGCAGCTTCACCTGCTGATGAAGGCAGTCGCCTTTCTGTTCCTTGGCTACCTTGCCTGGAAGATCGGCAGCGCCGGTCGCCCCACCAGCGACAAGTCGGGACGTCCCCTGACCTTTGTTGAGGCTGCCGGTTTCCAGCTGGTCAATCCCAAGGGCGTGACCCTGCTTGGAAGCGCCATCATTGCCTACAGCACAGGAATTGAGAACATCCTGTCCGATCTTGTGATCATGGTCCCCATTTTCATGCTCACAAGCCTCAGTTCTGCCAGCACATGGTGCCTGTTCGGAGCGATGATCGGCCGGCTTCTGAAAGAGGACCGTGCACTTCGCAAGTTCAATATTGCCATGGCAACATTACTCGTCGTCAGCATGGCGCCGATTTTTCTCGGATAGTGCGACCTGTTGTGCGCATGCGCCATTCGCCGTTGCACCGCCGCGGAATTCCATTAATGTTTTTACAGGACAGTCATCGCGTGGATATGTCAGACGCGAGAATGGGTAAAGCATGACACAAGATCAGTGGCCGGCAGGAAAACATTACGTCGAGACGGCTAACCTTCCCGCTGCCTTCTTTGCAAATGTGGAAGCCGGTGGTGACAGGGACCTGCTGATCAGCAAGGTTGACGGCGAATGGCGCGGCATCAGCTGGCAGCGCGTCGCCGATCAGGTCAAGAGGCTTGCAAACATTCTGGTTGATCGCGGCGTCGAGGCTGGTGACCGCGTGCTGGTATCTGCCGAAAACAGGCCGGAATGGGCTATCGCAGACCTTGCGGTCATGTCGATCGGAGCCATCGTCGTTCCCGCCTACACCACAAATACCGAAGATGACCATCACTACATCATGGATCATTCCGGTTCGAGCGTCGCCATCACATCGGGTGGCGTGCTGGCAACCCGCATCGCGCTGGCGGCCAGCAGGGCAACGTCCCTCCATACGCTGATTGTGATGGATGACAGCTTCACCCCGCCGGACGGCATGCGCCAAGAGCTGCTTTACTGGCACAGTGTCATAGATGATGCCCCGCCGCTTGCCGACCTCGACGAACGCATCGCTGCGCAGCAATCAGACGATGTCTGCTGTTTCATCTACACATCCGGAACGGGCGGACGGCCCAAGGGTGTGATGCTGACCCACAGGTCGGTTCAGGCGAATATCACGGCGGCGATCGAACTCCTGCGTGAGGGCGACGTCATCGAGAACCAGCGCTTCCTGTCGCTGCTGCCATTGTCGCATTCCTATGAACATACAGCCGGGATGCACCTTCCCTTCCAGATCCTTGCCGAGGTCTGGTACTGCGAGAGCACCGATCAGATCGCCAACAACCTGGTCGAGGTGTCACCGACGCTGATGACCGCGGTGCCGCGTCTCTACGAGGTTCTTCACGACCGCATCATGCGCGGTGTCCGGGCCAAGGGCGGCATGTCTGAAAAGCTGTTCATGGCGGCTGTCAGGCTCGGTACAAAGCGCTATAAGGGCCGGCGGCTCCTGCCCCATGAATTTGTCCTGAACATGATTGTGGACAGGCTGGTCAGAACAAAGGTCCGCTCCCGCCTTGGTGGACGGCTGCAATATTTCATCTCCGGTGGTGCTGCCCTGAACCCGGAAATCGGCAATTTCTTCATGGCGCTCGGCATCAATATCCTTCAGGGATACGGCCAGACCGAAGCTTCGCCACTCATTTCGGCAAACCGCCCGAAACGGATCAAGATCGAAAGCGTCGGCCCGCCTGTTGCGGGCATCGATGTCCGGATCGCCGACGATGGCGAGTTGCTTGTCCGTGGCGACCTTCTGATGAAGGGCTATTGGCGCGACGACGCCGCGACCGCCGCCACGATCCGGGACGGCTGGCTCTATACAGGCGATATCGCTGCCATCGATGATGATGGCTATATCTCGATCACCGGCCGGAAGAAGGACATCATCGTCAATTCCGGCGGCGAGAACATCGCCCCTGGCCGGGTCGAGGCCCTGCTGACCATCGAACCGGAGATCGAACAGGTCATGGTGGATGGTGACAAGAAGCCCTGGCTTTCGGCGGTGATCGTGCCGTCAGACGAGCTTCGCAACATCGCGACATCGCCGGACGCGCTCTACACCATGGTCGGCGAGGCCGTGGACCGTGCGAACAGCCGTTTGTCACAGCTGGAGCGCGTTCGCCGCTTCCTGATTGCGGACGAGCCCTTCACCATTGATAACGGACAGATGACAGCGACGCTGAAAGTCAGGCGCCATGTCGTACGCGATATCTACGGCGACAGGCTCGACGAGCTCTACCCGCAAAAATAGGCATGGAACGCGCAGCGCACCGCCCACCCAACTTTCTGGTGATCATTTCCGACGAACACCGGAAGGACGCAATGGGATGCGCAGGCCACCCGCTGTTACAAACCCCGCATCTCGACAGGCTTGCCGCACGCGGCACCCGCTTTTCCAACGCCTACACCTCATCACCAATGTGTGTTCCGACACGCGCGGCTCTGGCTTGTGGTGATCATGTCCACCGCACCGGCTTCTGGGATAGCGCCACCCCCTATGACGGGTCCGCCACCACATGGATGCATCGGGTGCGCGATGCCGGGCACGAGATGGTGTCAATCGGCAAGCTGCATTTCAGAAATGGCGAGGATGACAACGGATTCAGCGAGGAAATCCTGCCGATGCATGTCCTTGGCGGCGTTGGCTGGATGGCAGCCTTGCTCCGCGAAGACCCGCCGGCCTATGGCGCGGCAGCAGAACTTGCCGCCGACAGTGGCCCCGGAAGCAGCAGCTATACCGATTATGACCTTGCCATCACGGCTGCCGCCACCGACTGGATTGGCGCGCGACAGGGTTCCGAACGACCATGGGCGGCCTTTGTGTCGCTTGTCAGCCCGCATTTTCCGCTGAGGGCACCGCAGAAATTCTATGATCTCTACGCCGACGCCGATTTCGACCTTGAACCGCAGCCCCTCCCCGATCATCCGGAGATCCGCAATCTGGCGCGTTTTTTCGATTATGAACGGCATTTCACCCCTGAAACAAGACGCGCTGCAATGGCGGGTTATTTCGGCCTGACAAGTTTTCTTGATGATTGTGTCGGGCAGATTCTCGCAACGCTGGAAGAGAGCGGCCAGGCCGAGGACACCGTGATCCTCTATCTGTCGGACCATGGCGAATTGCTTGGTGACAAGGGCCTCTGGACCAAACAGGTGATGTATGAGGCATCCGCCGGCATTCCCATGATTCTGGCCGGCCCGGGCGTGCCACAGGGCGCGGTGTGCAACACTGCCACCTCGATTGTCGATGTCGCTGCGACGGCGCTGGATGTGATGCTGGACAGCGCACCAGACGACAACGCACCAGACGACAACGCCCCGGACGACAACGCACCGGACGACAACGAACCGGGCCTGTCGCTGCGGCAGCTTGCGCAGAACCCCGACAATGCCGACCGTACTGTGCTCTGCGAATATCATGATGGCGGATCGACGACTGGCGCGTTCATGGTGCGCTGGGGCGACTGGAAATATGTGTGTTACCCAGGCCTGCAGCCCCAGCTTTTCAACCTTGCCGAGGACCCGTCAGAGGACCACGACCTTGGCACAGATATATCGCCGCGTGCTTCTGCAGCACGGACCGAGGGAGCGGCCCGTCTGGCGAAAATCTGCGATGCCGATGTCGTGAACCAGCAATGTTTCGCGGACCAGGCCGCGCGGATTGAGGCGCTTGGCGGCATTGATGTCTGCAGGAATGCCCATCTGTTCAACCACACACCGACCCCGGCCGAACAGGCAGCAATGCATGAGGATGGGCAATGAGCGAAGAGAACCCACTGGCAAAAGGTGCCGCCTGGATGAATGGCGAGATCATGCCGATCAATGAGGCACGCCTACCTGTGAACGACTGGGGCATCCTTCACAGCGACATCACCTATGACGTTGTGCCCGTCAGGGACGGCGCCTTCTTCCGCCTTCCCGACTATATGGAACGTTTCCGTGCCTCGCGGGCCAGCCTGCGCCTCGATATCGGGATGGACGAGGCCGCGATCAGTGCCGCTCTTCACCAGATGGTGGCGGCATCGGGTTTGCGTGATTCCTATGTGGCGATGGTCGCCTCGCGCGGCGTACCGCTGATCCCGGGCACGCGCGACCCGAGGGAATGCGGCAATCACTTCTACTGCTGGTGCGTACCCTACATCTATCTGATGCGCCCCGAAATGCCCCCGCAGGCGCGCACAGCCTGGATTGCCAAGTCGGTGACACGCATTCCAGAGACCAGCGTGGACCCACGCGTGAAAAACTATCACTGGGGTGATTTCACCGCCGGACTATTCGAGGCCAAGGACAACGGGTTCGAGACAGTGATTCTTCTCGATGCCGATGGCAACATCACCGAAGGACCCGGGTTCAATGTCTTTGCCGTCAGCGGAAACAGGCTGATCACGCCGGATGCCGGCGCACTCGAGGGCATCAGCAGGCGTACTGTTATCGAGATGGGACAGTCACACGGGATGGTTGTTGAAATCAGGCCGCTTCCACTTGCCGAATTCATGGAGGCGGACGAGATCTTCCTCTCGAGCATCGGGCGGCGGCGTGATGCCGCTGACCCGCGTCGATGACCGGATTTTCAGCAATGGCGGAGTCGGGCCGATCGCAACGGCGATGCATGACACATATTGGCAATGGATACAGGATCCGGCCTATCGCACAGAGATCGAGTACGACACCGAACCGTCAGCATAGAGGCGGGCAGTCAATAAGGGTGGTACCCGCCGGGGCCGGAGCAGCGGCTTGCGCCGCATGCTTCCCCCCACATGACGCCGGCAGGAACCGGCATCAAAAACCGGGCTCACACGACGGGTACCGTCTCTGGAACGATCAGGAAGCTTCTTCAAGCGTCTCCTCACCGCTCATGATCTTTTCGAATTTCTCAAAGAACATCTTCGAGAGCTTCTTGGCTGTGCTGTTGATAAGCCGGCCGCCAAGCTGGGCAAGCTTGCCGCCGGTTTCGGCCTTGGCGACATATTTAAGGATAGTATTCTCGCCATCCTCGATCAATTCCACATCTGCCCCGCCCTTGGCGAATCCGGCAATGCCGCCGTCACCTTCGCCGGACAGGCTGAACATGCCGGGCGCCTTGCTGGGATCGAGAGTGACCCGGCCACCAAACTTGGCCTTCACCGGACCGACCTTCAGCGTGACCTTGGCCACGAGCTCGTTATCGGATTCCTTTTCCAGCTCTTCACATCCCGGGATGCAGGCTTTCAGGATCGCCACATCATTCAGTGCCTCGTAAACACGGTCACGCGGCGCGGGGATGGTGATTTCGTCGGCTAGTTCCATTCTGGGTGTCTCCTTTCAGACCCGGCAGGCAAATATTTGGCGGCATCCGCCAGCACGTCGGCATAGGCATCCGGCGTGTCCATATCGACAAAGAATCCATCCCTGTCGGTTTCGAACACATGCAGCAAGCCAGGTTCACGGTCAAGCAGACCGCGACAGCCGAGATTGATCCCTCCATCAAGAACCGTCTGCGCGGCCGAGGCAGGGAGGATAACAGGATTGCCGCGTTGGCGCGCCCCTTCATGCTCGCGGCAGGGTACCGTGATATGACCCTCCGGGGCTGCGTTGTGCGCGTCCAGCAGCAACAGGCAGTCCAGTGTCGTCAGGCGCGGCATATCTGCCGGCACAATCAGGAAACTGCTACCCTCGCCCGCCGCCGCAAGCCCGGCATGGACACTACTCATCTGTCCCGTGGCGTGATCATCATTCACAGTAAAACCTACCGGCATATCGGTCAGCGCCGCGCGGATCTCGTCTGCCTCATAGCCCAGAACCACAGTCACATCCGCATCGGATATCGCTGCAAGGGTCTCTGCGGTACGCCTGACAAGCGGCACGCTTCCAATCTCGAGAAGCAGCTTGTTGGGTACGCCCATCCGGCGGGACTCGCCCGCCGCCAGCAAAATGACCTTCAACTCAGCCATGCGCAACCTCCGCGCGGCTCGCGCTGCGGCGGGTACGGACAATCTCGGCCATGATCGACAGGGCAATCTCTTCTGGTGTGACGGCATCGATATGAAGCCCGGCCGGTGACCGGACGTCGCCAATCAGTTCGGCCGTAATGCCGGCGGCAACAAGGCGGTCACGATAGCTGGCAAATTTGCGCCTGCTGCCGACAAAAGCCAGATATTCGGCACCAAGCGGCAAAGCTGCCGTCAGCGAGGCAACGTCACCTGCCCCCTGGGTGGCGACAACAATGAAACGCCTGGTATTGCCGGATGCGGCAAGCTCCTCCGCCGTGGTGTAATGCCGGTCCGCAGCCGGCGCGGCGTCGCCGTCTGCCGCGCCATAGCTGGCAAGGGTAAAGCCGAACCCGGCTGCAATTCGCAGCAGCGCGCGTGCCACCGGCCCGTGGCCAAACACCAGCAACTCAGGCTGTGGCACCACAGGCTCGACGAAGATGTCCATGGACCCCTTGCTGGGACAGCCATTGCGCGCCAGGGTCACCATGCCCTCGCCGCCCTGCTCAGCCCCGTTTTCATCGGCCATGAGCTCTTCAGGCCGCAGGCAAACAAGCGTCGCCTCGCCGGACTTGATCGCCTCTTTAGCCGCGCGCTGTACCGCAGAGGTGACACAACCGCCGCCCAGCCAGCCTTCGGCAAATTCGCCATTATCCAGAACAAGCGCCTTCATCCCCGGCTTTGCCGCTGTCGAGGACAGCGTGCGAACGACCGTGGCCACCGCATGCGGCGTTCCGGCTGCCCGCAAGCGGGCCGCGACGGTCTCGACATCGCGTGACGAGAGATCTGGCGATTCCTTCGTCATAGCCGCTCCAGCTCCTCTTCAAGCGCCGCAAGGCTCTCCAGCGTGTTGCAGGGCGCAAACACGTCGACATGAGGCAGCGCCGCCGCCATGCTCGCCGCCACCGGCTCGTAATCCTTCCAGCCGATCAGCGGGTTCAGCCAGATGGTCTTGCAGCCTTTGCGCTTCAGTTTTTCCATCGCGGTGCCGACACGCTCGGAAGATCCGGTATCGTAACCATCCGACATGATGATCACCACGCTCCGGCGGCCCAGCATGCGGCCTGCATACTGGCTTGTAAACTGGTCGAGGCAGTGGCCGATGCGGGTGCCGCCGCCAAAGCCCTGCGCCATCATCGACAGTCGGTTCACGGCGCGCAGCGTGTCGCTGTCGCGAAGCGCGTCGCTGACACACATCAGGCTGGTGTGGAAGACAAAAGCGTCGGCCCGCTGGTCGACATCGATAAGCCCCCGCAGAAAGGCGAGAAAGACACGCGCATAGAGAGTCATGGACCCAGATACATCGAGGATCGCGACAAGATGCACCGGGCGGTCCGGACGACGCCTTCGCAGAAGCTGCATCGGCTCGCCGCCGCTGGAAACCGACCGGCGGATCACCCGCCGCAGATCGATCAGCGCGCCTTTGCGAGCCGCCTTGCGCCGTCGCGAACGACGGTACCGGATAGCTGCCGCGATGCGATGCGCCGCACGCTCGGCCATGGCCCGGTCTTCCGGCAACAGGAACTCGCGCATGTCCGTCTTGTCATTATTGACCGTCTCAGTGGAGACGAGCTTGCCCTCGCCGTCGCTGTCCGCCTCACCGTGATTGTCATTGTCGGGCGTGTCGGTATCGCCGGTCTCGCCCGTATCATGCTGTGACAGGAATTTTGACAGGTTGCTGAAGGCGCCCTGGTCCTGATTGAGATTGCTTACCGGCTTGTGCTCGGTACGCGATCGGCCGGGATTGTGCCAATAGGCGTCGAACAGATCGTCGAACTTCGAATAACCCTCTGCGTCAGCCGCGCAAATGGCCTTCAGGGCCATGCGAAGCTCGCGCGGATCACCGACATCCAGCAGCGGCATGCTGCGCAGCGCCATTTCGGTTTCAGGCATGCCGACGCGAAAGCCGTTGTCGCGAAGATGGCGGGTAAATGCCCCATCCGTTCCGCCGTGGTGGCGCGTGTCGGAAATCGCGTGACGACGGCCATGGCAGTTTACCCGGCCGCACCGGCAAGCCGCTGCGCGACCGGACCCGGAATTGAGGCCTGGTCCGCCTCGGTCTTCAACAACGCCACAAGCGAGGCCTGAAGCGCCACAGGATCGTCTGTCAGATCCTTCAGGCCAAGGCCGGCAAGTGCCGCCGCCCAGTCGAGGGTTTCGGCAATTCCCGGTTTCTTTTCAAGGTCTTCCTTGCGGAGCGCCTGAACGAATCCGACAATCTGGCGGGCAAGTTGCGGCGACAGTTCAGGCCCGCGCTTGGCGAGGATCGACAGTTCGGTCTCACGGTCGGGATAGGGAACGAAACTGTAGATGCAGCGCCGGCGCAGCGCGTCTGACAGGTCGCGCGTCCCGTTCGCCGTCAGCACCACGATCGGGCGGCTGGTGGCGGTGATGGTGCCGAGTTCAGGCACCGTGATCTGGAAATCGGAGAGGATTTCGAGGAGAAATGCCTCGAATTCCTCGTCGGCGCGGTCGATCTCGTCGATCAGCAGCACCGGCGGGCGTTCCTGCTGGATGGCGCGAAGAAGCGGCCGCTCGAGAAGGAACTCGCGCGAGAAGATGCGGTTTTCAATATCGCCTGTCGAGGTGCCGGATCGGCAGAGGCGCGAATGGACAGAAGCTGACGCTGATAATTCCATTCATAGATCGAGGCCGCCGCGTCCAGCCCCTCATAGCATTGCAGGCGGATCAACTCGGTGCCCTCGATCTCGGCAAGGGTCTTGGCGATCTGGGTCTTGCCGACACCGGCATCGCCTTCGAGAAGAATGGGGCGTTCAAGCTGAAGGGCGATGTGAATCGCCATCGCGAGCTCGTCGGATGCAACGTAGCCCGCGTCATCAAGGCGTGTCTTGAGGTCTGTCCAGGTCATAATCGAGCAGCAGGGGCGACGCGCGCCCCTGCCGTATCCGTTCTAGTCGTGAAGACCGAGGCTGTTAGCCGTCTTCCAGATGCGCCAGTGATCGTGCGGCATGTGCGACTGCGTCAGGCCGAATGCCCGGAAGGCATCATGCACGGCGTTCGAGAAGGCAGGCACACCACCCACATTCGGGCTTTCACCCACACCCTTGGCACCGATCGGGTGATGCGGGCTCGGGGTAACTGTGTGGTCGGTCTGGTAGTTCGGCGTCTCGACGGCGGTCGGGACGAAGAAGTCCATCAGCGTGCCGGTGGTCACATTGCCCTGCTCGTCATAGGCAATTTCCTGGCCCATGGCGATGGCGAGAGCCTCGGTCAGGCCACCATGGACCTGGCCTTCGATGACCATCGGGTTGATGCTGGTGCCGCAATCATCCAGTGCATAGAACTGGCGGATTTCGGTGGTGCCCGTATCGACGTTGATCTCCATCACGCAGATGTAGGAGCCGAACGGATAGGTCATGTTCGGCGGGTCATAGTAGCTGACCGCCTCGAGACCCGGCTCGACGCCCGGGATCGCCTGATTGTACGAGGCGAACGCGATTTCCTTCATCGTCTTGAAGCGCTCAGGCGCACCCTTGACCACGAACCGGTCGACATCCCACTCGACGTCGTCGTCATGCACCTCGAGAAGGTAGGCCGCGATCATCTGCGCCTTGGCGCGGATTTTCCGGCCGGCCATGGCGGTGGCGGCGCCGGCCACAGGGGTCGAGCGCGAGCCATAGGTGCCGAGGCCGTAAGGCGCGGTATCGGTGTCGCCTTCCTCAAGGGTGATGTCCTCGGCCGGAATGCCGATCTCGGACGCCAGGATCTGCGAGAAGGTCGTGGCATGGCCCTGACCCTGCGAGATGGTGCCGAGGCGGGCGATGGCCGAGCCTGTCGGGTGGATGCAGATCTCGCAGCTGTCGAACATGCCTAGCCCGAGAATATCGCAATTCTTGACCGGGCCGGCACCGACAATCTCGGTGAAGTGGCTGAGGCCAATGCCGAGAAGCGTACGGGTCTCGCCGCGCTTGAAGGCTTCGACACGCTCGGCCTGCTCCTTGCGGAGTTCCTCGTAACCGACTGCTTTCAGGGCCTTTTCCCAACCGGTGTGGTAATCACCGGAATCATATTCCCAGCCGAGAGCCGACTGATACGGGAACTGGTCCTTCTTGATGAAGTTCTTGGCGCGAAGTTCTGCTGCGTCCATGCCGAGCTTGATGGCGAGAACCTCGATCATCCGCTCGATGAAATAGGCAGCTTCGGTCACCCGGAACGAACAGCGATATGCAACGCCGCCCGGAGCCTTGTTTGTGTAGATGCCGTCGACGGCCAGATAGGCGGTCGGGATATCATAGGAACCGGTGCAGATATTCATGAAGCCGGCCGGGAACTTAGTCGGGTCGGCACAGGCATCGAACGCGCCGTGGTCGGCCGTGGTGTGGCAATGCAGGCCGGTGATCTTGCCGTCCTTGGTCGCCGAGATGCGGCCCATCATCCAGTAGTCACGGGCAAAGGCTGTTGCCATCAGGTTGTCGGAACGGTCCTCGACCCACTTCACCGGAACGCCGGTGACGATGGAGGCGACGATCGAGCAGACATAGCCCGGATATACGCCGACCTTGTTGCCGAAACCGCCACCGATATCCGGCGAAATCACCCGGATGTTGTGCTCGGCAATGCCGGAAATAAGCGAGGCGACGGTCCGCACGGCGTGCGGCGCCTGGAAAGTGCCCCAGACGGTCAGCTTGCCATTGACCTTGTCCATCGACGCCACGCAGCCGCAGGTTTCCAGCGGGCACGGGTGTGTACGATGGTAGTAGATCATCTCCTCGGCAACGACATCGGCTTCCGCCAGCACCGCCTCGGTGGCCGCGCGGTCACCCGATCTCCCATGTGAAGATGTGGTTCGGGTGGCGACGGGGACCGTGCGCGCCCTCTTTCTGGTCGGCAATATCCTCGCGGAGAACCGGCGCATCGTCGGTTTCCGCCTTGAACGGATCGACCAGAACCGGCAGTTCCTCATACTCGACCTCGACGGCAGCGACGCCGTCAGACGCCGCATAGCGGTCATCAGCGACAACGAAAGCCACTTCCTGGCCCTGGAACAGCACCTTGCCGTCGGCAAGAACCATCTGCTTGTCACCAGCCAGCGTCGGCATCCAGTGCAGGCCCAGCGGCTCGAGATCGGCCGCGGTCAGCACGGCATGGACACCCGGGAGTGCCAGCGCCTTTTCGGTGTTGATTGCCTTCACCCGCGCATGCGCATAGGGCGAGCGGACGAAGTCACCGAACAGCATGCCCGGCAGCTTCAGGTCGTCGACATAATTGCCCTTGCCCTGGGTGAAACGTGCGTCCTCGACCCGCTTGCGCGAGGTTCCGAGGCCGTTCAGCGCGGCGACGCGCTCTTCCTTCGGAGGGGTAGCTTCGTTCATTACGCGGACTCCTTCATTTCATTCATCTTCGCGGCGGCGGCGAGGATGGCTTTCACAATGTTCTGGTAACCGGTGCAGCGGCAGAGATTGCCGGCAATGCCGAAACGCACCTCTTCCTCGGTCGGGTTCGGATTTTCCTGAAGCAGGCGATGCGCACGGGTGATCATGCCCGGTGTGCAGTAGCCACATTGCAGGCCGTGATGCTCCTTGAACATTTCCTGCAGCACATGCAGCCCATCCGGCGAGCCAAGGCCCTCGATAGTGGTGATCTCGGCACCATTCGCCTGAGCGGCGAACACGGTGCAGGATTTTACCGACATGCCGTTCATATCCACCGTGCAGGCGCCGCAATGCGACGAGCTGCAACCGATATGCGGGCCAGTAATTCCCAGTTCCTCACGCAGAGCGTGGATCAGAAGCGTGCGCGGCTCGGTCAGAAGATCGACATCCTTGCCGTTCACATTCAGCTTGATATGCATCTTTTCCATTACAGTCTCTCCCTAGGCGCGCGAGCGAGCGCTCTCGATCGCCTTCTTGACGATCACGCCTGCGACATATTTCTTGAAATCGACCGGGCCACGCGTATCGGCGACCGGATCGGACGCGTCGACAGCAGCCTTCACAGCGGCGGCGACGGTTGCATCATCCAGCGACGAGCCGACCAGAACACCGACCGCATCCTCGCAATAGACGGGGTGTCGGACAGGTTGGTCAGCGCCACAGACGCCGATGTGCAGGACCCGCCCTCAACAGTCAGCAGAACACCGGCGGCAGCCGTGGCGTAATCACCGATCTTGCGCTTCTGCTTTTCATAGGCGTAGCCGCCGCAGGTTGCGGCGAAGGTGATGCCGGTCAGGATTTCGTCATCCTCGCGGGCAGTGAAATAGGCCGCCTCGTAGAACTCGCGCGCTGCCACGGTGCGGGTGCCGTTCGGACCAGCAAGGTGATAGGTCGCATCGAGTGTCTGCATCAGGCCCGGCATGTCGTTGGCCGGGTCGCCGTTGGCAACGTTACCGCCGATCGTGCCGATGTAGCGGACCTGCGGGTCGGCGATCTGCAGCGAAGCCTCGCGAACGATCGGCGCAGCAGCGGCAAGCGCGTCGCTGCTAATCAGCTCGTGCTGGGTGGTCATGGCGCCGATGGTCACGGTGCCGCCATCGACGGAAATGCCCTTCATCGATTCCACACCTGCCAGATCGACAAGATGGCTGATATCGGTGATCCGTTGCTTCATCACCGGGATCAGGCTGTGGCCGCCGGCAATGACACGGGCGTCATCGCCCCATTCGGCGAGAAGCCCGACGGCAGCATCCACGCTGTCAGGCCTGTGATAAGTGAACGCACCTGGAATCATGCGTCTTCCTCCCTTGATTTATTGTCTGCGGCCGCGTCACTGCGCAGCCGACGTTATTTCGTCAACTACAGTTCCGCATCAATTCGGGTTAAGGAAGCAGAAAGCGTTCACAAGGATGTGACGAATGCGCGCAACCTCGGAACGTCACGGGGCGCAACATCAAGCCCGGCCCACGCAAAACCCCGAAGAACGCTTCAAATGAGGCCTGTCAGGAGATTGTCAGGCCGCTGTAAGGCGGTTTCCCCTACAAAAGACGTCCATAGACCTTATATCCTGGCAGGAGAACATCCGCTGTCTGGACAGGTATTCCGGCAGCGCATACATGCCCGACGGACAGATAGACAAAGGACCGGCACCATGTTCACGCGTTCATTTTCGTTGAAATCCCTGCGTGTGCAGGCACTCGGCTTTGTCGTACCAACAGCCCTGGCCTTTGCAGCGACCGTCCATGCACCCGCGCATGCAGATGTCATCACATCACACGGCATTTCGACATTCGGCGAACTCAAATACGAGGCCGGGTTCCCGCATCTGGACTATGTCAATCCTGACGCGCCAAAAGGCGGTGAAATTTCGGTATGGGGGTTTGGTTCGTTTGATTCCATGCACCCCTACACAACAAAGGGCCGTTCGGGGCAGTTATCCTCGATCTTTTTCGAAAGCCTTCTCGAGGGCACGGCCGACGAGCCTGATGCTGTTTACGGCCTTGTGGCGGAATCGCTGGAATATCCCGAGGACCGCTCGCACGTGATCTTCAACATGCGCCCCGAAGCGCGCTTTTCCGACGGCTCGCCGCTGACCGCAGATGATGTCGTCTTTTCCTATGAGACTTTGCGCGACAAGGGCCTGCCCTCGTTCCGCGCAGTCATCCAGAAGCAGGTCGAGAGCGCCGAGGCGCTGGGCCCGCACCGGGTGAAATTCACCTTCAAGGAAGGCGAGCCGACGCGCGACCTGCCGCAGACAGTCGGCGGGCTGCCGATCTTCTCCAAAGCCTATTACGAGGCGAGTGGCGCCGATTTCGAGGCGTCTACCCTGACACCCGGCCTCGGCTCCGGACCCTATGTTCTCGACTCGCTGGAGGTTGGCCAGCAGATCGTCTACCGGCGCAACCCCGACTATTGGGGCAAGGACCTCCCGATCAACAAGGGGCGGCATAATTTCGACCGTATCAGGATCGAGTATTTCGCCGACTACAACAGCGCGTTCGAGGGCTTCAAGGCCGGCACCTATACATACCGGACCGAGGCTTCGTCGAAAATCTGGGCGACCGGCTATGATTTTCCGGCCATCCAAAACGGCTGGGCGAAAAAGGACACCCCGCCCGACGGCACCCTTGCCAGCGGCCAGTCCTTTGTCTTCAACCTGCGGCGCGACAAGTTTCAGGACAAGCGCGTGCGCCAGGCCATCGGCATGATGTTCAATTTCGAATGGTCCAACAAGACGCTGTTCTACGGCATCTACGAGCGGATCGATTCCTTCTGGGAAAACAGCTATCTGAAGGCCGAAGGCGCGCCGACGGAGGGCGAGCTTGCCTTCCTGCGGCCACTGGCGGACAAGCTCCCCGAAGGCGTGCTGGACGGGCCTGTCGTGATGGCGCCCGCGTCGTCTGAACGCCAGCTCGACCGCAAGAACCTGCGCCGCGCCTCGGCCATGCTCGACGAAGCCGGCTGGCCGGTCGGCGATGACGGCATGCGCCGCAACGCGGCAGGTGAAACCCTTCAGGTCGAGATCCTGAACGACTCGCAGGCATTCGACCGGGTGATCAACCCCTATATCGAGAACCTCCGCGCGCTTGGCGTTGACGCCGTTCATACAAGGATCGACAACGCGCAGATGACCGAGCGCGAGCGCAGCTTCAATTTCGACATGGTGGTCGGCAATTTCCGCACGGCGCTGACACCGGGCTCCGAGCTCGAGCAGTATTTCGGCTCGGAAAGTGCCGAATTCTCGATCTTCAACCTCGCAGGCTTTGGCAGCGAGGCGGTGGACAGCCTGATCGATTCCGTTACGGCAGCCGAAGACAGGACCACCCTTGATGATGCCACAAGGGCGCTGGACAGGGTTCTGCGCGCCGAGGTGTTCTGGGTGCCGCAATGGTTCAAGAACACGCACACCGTCGCCTATTACGACATGTACCGCTATCCCGAGAACCTGCCGCCCTATGCGCTTGGTACACTCGATTTCTGGTGGTTCGACCAGGCGGCGCATGACAAGCTGAAGGCGGCCGGCGCCTTCTAGCGCCGCTGATACGGAGGCGTTGCCGGCATGCTGGCCTATATCCTGCGCAGACTGGCACTGATCCTGCCGACCCTGTTCGGCATCATGCTGATCAATTTCGTGCTGGTGCAGTTCGTGCCGGGTGGCCCGATCGAGCAGATTCTGGCGCAGCTCGAGCAGGAAATGGACGTTTTTGAAGGGATCGCCGGCGGCGGCGGCGAGATACGCCAACCAAGCGAGCGCGGCGACTATCTCGGCGCGCAGGGACTACCGGAGGATTTTGTCGCCGACCTCGAGAGGCAGTTCGGGTTCGACAAGCCGCCACTCGAACGGTTCCTCGGCATGATCTGGGACTATCTGAGGTTTGACTTCGGCGAGAGTTATTTCCGCTCGATCGCCGTCACCGACCTGATCCTCGAGAAAATGCCGGTTTCCATATCCCTTGGTCTGTGGACGACGCTGCTTGCCTATCTGATCTCCATCCCGCTCGGCATCCGCAAGGCGGTGCGCGACGGCACTTCCTTTTGACAGCTGGACCTCGAGCCTGATCATCGTCGGCTACGCCATTCCGGGCTTCCTGTTCGCGATCCTGCTGCTGGTTCTGTTCGCCGGCGGATCCTATGTGAAAATCTTCCCGCTACGCGGCCTTGTCTCTCCGGATTTCGCCGATATGTCCCTATGGCAGCAGGTGCTGGATTATTTCTGGCACATCGCGCTTCCGGTTCTGGCCTCGACAATCTCGGCCTTCGCCACCCTGACCCTGCTGACGAAAAACTCCTTTCTCGACGAAATTCGCAAGCAATATGTGCTGACCGCAAAGGCAAAGGGGCTGAGCGAGAAACGCGTTCTTTACGGACATGTCTTCCGCAACGCGATGCTGATCGTCATCGCCGGATTTCCGGCCGTGTTCGTGTCGGTCTTCTTCGGCAGCTCGCTGATCATCGAGACCATCTTCTCGCTCGACGGGCTCGGGCGCATGGGTTTCGAGGCCGCTGTCGCCCGCGACTATCCGGTGGTGTTCGGAACACTCTACATCTTCAGCCTGATCGGGCTGTTCATCGGGCTTGTTTCGGACCTGATGTATGTCTGGATCGATCCGCGGATCGATTTTGAGAGGCGCATGTCATGACCGGCACCAATATGACCGGCACCAATATGACCGGCACCAATATGAACAGGCGCCGCTGGCAGAATTTCCGGCGGAACAGGCGGGCCTATGTCTCGCTGATTGTCTTTTGCGCCTGTTTCGCCCTGTCGCGCTTCGCCGAGCTGCTAGCGAACGACCGGCCGATCCTGGTGAAATACCGCGACGGCTACTACATGCCGATCTTCCAGTTCTATTCCGAACAGAGTTTTGGCGGTGACCTGCGGACCGAAGCCATCTATGGCGATGTCGAGGTGCAATGCCTGATCATCACCGGCGGGCTCGATGCCTGCTGGGATACGCCCGAGCTGCTGATCGAGGATGCAGCAGACGGCATGATCGGCGACCAGCCCGCCGAGACCGGATGGATCGTCTGGCCACTGATCCCCTATCACCATTCGACCATATCGACGCTCGATGTGCCGGCCCCCTCGCCGCCTGATGCCGATCATTGGCTTGGCACCGATGATACCGCGCGCGACGTTTTGGCCCGCATCATCTACGGCTTCAGACTGTCTGTCCTGTTCGCCATCTTCGTGTCGGTAATGGCGTCAGCCATCGGCATTCTGGTTGGTGCAGTACAGGGATATCTGGGCGGCAAGACCGACCTGTTTGCCCAGCGCCTGATCGAAATCTGGGGCGCGACGCCGTCGCTCTACATCATCATCATCGTCTCGGCGATCTGGCGGATGGATTTCTGGCTCCTGGTGTTTCTGATGACGCTGTTCAGCTGGACCGCGCTTGTCGGGGTGGTGCGCGCCGAATTCCTGCGCGCGCGGAACTTCGAATATGTGCAGGCGGCCAAGGCGCTTGGCGTAAAGCCACTGACCATCATGTTCCGCCATGTGCTGCCCAACGCCATGGTGGCGACGCTGACCATGCTTCCCTTTATCGTCACCGGCGCCATCGGGTCGCTGGCGGCGCTCGACTTCCTCGGCTTCGGGCTTCCCTCCTCCGCCCCGTCACTTGGCGAGCTGACCCTTCAGGCCAAGCAGAACCTTCAGGCACCCTGGCTCGGCATCACGGCGTTCCTTGTCTTCGCATTGCTTCTCGCCCTGCTTGTCTTCATTTTCGAAGGTGTGCGCGACGCCTTTGACCCACGAAAGACCTTCTCGTGAGCGCGCCGCTTCTCTCGCTTCGGGACCTGTCCGTCACCTTCCGCGGTGATGGCATCCAGACGCGTGCGGTAAAGAGCCTGTCTCTGGACATCGCCGCCGGCGAGACCGTGGCACTGGTTGGTGAAAGCGGGTCGGGAAAATCTGTCTCGGCGCTGGCAAGCCTCGGCCTGCTGCCGGACAATGCCGACCAAGGTGGTGGCATATTCTGGAAAGGCGCCGAAATCGACCACGGCGATGCGGCCGCCATGCGGCGGTTGCGCGGCAACGAGATCGGGATGATCTTCCAGGAGCCGATGACGTCGCTCAACCCGCTCCACACCATTGAAAAGCAGATCGGCGAGAGCCTGCGCCAGCATCAGGGAATGAGCGTCGAGGCAGCACGCGCGCGCACCCTGGACCTGCTGAACCGGGTCGGCATCCCGGGAGCCGAAACGCGGCTTGCAAGCTATCCACATGAACTGTCTGGCGGCCAGCGCCAGCGGGTGATGATAGCGATGGCACTTGCCAACAGTCCAGACATGCTGATCGCCGACGAGCCGACACCGGCGCTCGACGTCACCATCGAGGCCCAGATCCTCGACCTTCTGGCCGATCTGAAGCGCGCCGAAGGCCTGTCCATGCTGTTCATCACGCATGACCTCGGCGTTGTCCGGCAGATCGCCGACCGCGTGTTCGTCATGCGCCATGGCGAGCTTGTGGAAAGCGGGGATGCCGCGTCCCTGTTCGCTGCCCCGCGCGACGCCTATACGCGTGACCTGATTGCTGCCCAGCCGGAGGGCATCAGACCGCCGGAGCCCGAAGAGGAGCCCCGCTGCTGACCGCGCAGGGCATCAAGGTCCACTTCCCGATCCGCCGCGGGTTGCTGCGCCGCACCACGGACTGGATCCGCGCCGTTGACGGTGTTGGGCTCGAACTTCATAGCGGTCGCACACTCGGCATTGTCGGTGAGAGCGGCTCTGGCAAATCAACGCTGGCGCGCGCCATCACCAAGCTGGTGGACCATGAGGGCGAAGTCACCATCGACGGCACAGTCGTCAACGCGCAAAGCGCAAGCAGGGCTGAAGGAATTCCGCCGTGATGTTCAGATCGTTTTCCAGGACCCGTTTGGCGCCCTGTCACCCCGCATGTCGGTGGGTGATATCATTGCCGAAGGGCTGGTGGCACATGACATCGGCACGGCTGAAGAGCGCAGCAAGGCCGTCGCCGAAGTGCTGCGCGAGGTGGGACTCGACCCGGAGGTTGCCGGCCGCTATCCGCATGAATTTTCCGGTGGCCAGCGCCAGCGCATCGCCATCGCAAGGGCGCTGGTGCTCAGGCCACGCGTGATCCTGTTCGACGAGCCGACCTCCGCCCTCGACATGACGGTTCAGAAAACCCTCATCCAGCTTCTTCAGGACCTGCAGGCCCGCTACGGCATCGGCTATGTCTTCATCAGTCACGATATCGCGCTGATTGCCTCGATCAGCCATGAAATGCTGGTGATGAAGGATGGCCTTGTGGTCGAACAAGGGACCGCTGAAGCCATCATGACCAGCCCGCGCGAAGGTTACACACGCGACCTGATCACCGCCGCCCGCCGCAAAGGGTGATCGAACCCTGGCTGGACCGGGTTCAGGGCATAGCGCCGTAAATTAGTGCCATAAATTATTGTCCGCCTATTTGGCAAAGACCTGATTGATGCGATATCGTCTGCGAATGAGAACATGAGGTGAACAAACGCATGAACCCGGCCGACCACATACCCACTGAACGGATTACCGGCGCCGTCGCCCGTATGTTTACGGAACGCGGTGATGCCTGCCTGCGGGAATTCACCCTTCGCAGCGGACGGCGCGTTGATCTGATCGCCATCGGCAGTGGCGGCGAGATCACCATCCTCGAGGTGAAATCATCGCGTCAGGATTTTGTCAGTGACCGGAAATGGCAGGAATATCCGGAATGGGCGGACCGCTTCTATTTCGCGGTCGCCGAAGGGTTTCCGCGAGACCTGCTTCCGGGGCCGGATAAGAGCGGCATCATCATCACAGATGGATTCGACTGTCTGGAGGTTCAACCCGCACCGCTTGCCAAGCTGGCCGGTCAACGGCGCAACCATCTGACCCGCCGCCTTGCCCATGTCGCCATGCGGCGCATCGAGTTCGGCATCGCTGCAGGCCAGACGATCGAAATTGACGAGTTGGTTGCTAACGAGGCGGCCGGCGCATAGCCGGCCTGACCCTGATGTATCATATCGGCCACTGGTCGTGCCGATCCGGACGGCCTATTCGGCGGCCTCGGCCTTCTTGGCCTGCTTTTCCTTGTAGGCGGCCAGCTTCGCCTCATATTCCTCGGCGGTCAGCTTGTGCCAGCCAATGCAATTGCCGGTCGGGGAGCGGCCGCAGCCGCATTTGCGTGGTTTACTCATAAGTCATTCGTCCTGTAACCAAAAACGTCCCCCACGCCCTATATGGCGCCGCCTTAAGCAGGTACAAGGCTCCGGACAGTCGCAGGATCAGGGAAGCGTGCCTTCCAGCACATAACGCAGGATATGAACCACCTGCTCCGGTGACACGGTCACCGCAAGCGCAGCCGCATAGACCTCTTTCAGCGCCTGCTGATGGTCGGGACCATGCATGATAATCAGTGACTTGCCGAGTGCGGCAGCATAGCCGGCATCGAACGCCGCATTCCATTGCTTGTATTTGTCACCGAACCGAACGACGACGATATCTGCGGCGGTGATGGCGTTGCGGGTCCGAATGGCGTTCACATTGGCGCCCTTGATGTCGTGCCAGAACTTGTCGGGCTCCTCGCCAAGGATTCTGACACCGCAATCGTCGCTCGCCTCATGGTCCGTGACCGGACCGGTAAAGACAGCGTCGAGGCCGCGCGCGCCCTCGGTAATCTGGTCACGCCAGTCGGTATGGATTTCACCGGAAAGATAGACTGTCAGTGACATGATGGGGGCTCCGTGTCGGCAAGTTGCATTTGTATGCAAACTAGCACAGCCAGCAAGCAAGCGCATGCGGCAGATCAGTCCAGATCGTCGCGCAATTTGTGGATATGGGCCGCGCCGATTCCGCAGCAGCCACCAATCAGGCTTATACCCTGCGACTTCCAGCCGGCCGCAAACGCACAGTAGTCATCTGGTGAAATGACATTTTCGAAGACCCATTTCTTGTCGATTTCGGTCGAGGAATGCGCATAGACCCCGATCGGGCCATCCCAGCCGTCTCTTACAGCCTCGATCGAGTCCGTCACAAACTCGACCTCGGTATGCATGATGTTGAGCAGTTCGACCCCGCCCTGCTTTGCCAGCTCCAGCGCCGGCGCCAGTGGATCGCCCTTTCGCAGGCGAATATGCCCCTCTGGCGCGCGTCCGGTGGTCAGGCCGGCCCAGATCGGCAGGTCAAGCCCCTTTGCCGCCTCCAGCGTCGTCTCGAAATTCGCCAGATCGATCATCATTTCGAGAAGGATGATGTCGGCTCCCGCCTCGGCCATGATCGAGAGCTGACGGCGTGTCGCCTCGCGCATGCTGTCGGCTGTCGGCATGTCACCACGCCAGCTCCAGTAGGATACGCCGGCCGCGACCAGGGCATCCTCCCTTCCGGCTTCGGCCCTTGCCTCGACCGCCAGTTCGACGGCGCGCCGGTTATATACCTCGAACCGCGCTCCCTCGCCGGCAGCTTCCAGCGCGTGAAGGTGCGTTGCAAAACTGTTGCTGATGATCATTTCGGCACCAGCCTGCAGATAGTCGAGATGGACCTGCCGCACGATATCAGGATGGCTCAGCGCACCACCGCCATTCCAGGCATTGTCGAGCTGCGGGATGCCGCGTCTTTCGGCCTCGGTTCCAGTGGCACCGTCGATCAGGATACATTCACCAGCTGCAATCCGCTGCATTATTTTGCTATATCTCAACATGAATACCTCATTTCAAAATATTGAAAATATTATTTATCTTTAGTCTATCCAATTCGACAATGAGCACCACCATCGACCATCAGGGTGACGCCGGTGATGAAGCGGGCCTCTTCACTGACAAGGAACAAAGCGGCGTTCGCGACATCCCAGGCGGTTCCCATCTTGCCGCCGAGCGGCACTTTCGCATCGCGCATCGCCACAACCTCCTCGCGGGTCATGTTCCAGGCATCCATCCGCGCATCCACTGCCATAGGCGTGTTCATCAGTCCCGGCTGGATGCAATTGACCCGGATGCCGTGCGGCGCGTTCTGCAACGCCACCTGTTCGGTCATCGCCTTGGCGGCCGCCTTGCTGGCCTTATAGGTGACCCAGGGATATTCCTCATGCGCCGCTGTCGACGAGATATTGATAATGTTGCCGCTTTGCTGGTCGCGCATGACCGGAAGAGCATGCTTGATGGCAAGCACCATGGATTTCAGGTTGATTGCCATGATCCTGTCGAAAGCCTCACCCTCGATCTTGCTGATCTCGGCATCGCCGCCGGCAACCGAAATGCCGACATTGTTATGCAGGATATCGAGCCGCCCCCAGCGATCGCAGGCGTCCGCGATCATCGCGGCAATATCGGCCTCGTCGGTGACATCGGCACGGAACGGAAAGGCCTCACCACCCTCGGCGGTGATCTCTGCCACCGTGGCGGCGGCGGCATCCAGATCGCGGTCAGCAACCAGAACACGCGCCCCGGCTCGCGCATAGGTGATGGCGGTGGCGCGGCCGTTGCCGATGTTCTGCCCCGGTGTCTGGCCGCCACCGACGACGATCGCCGCCTGCCCGTCGAGCCGCAGAACACCCTTTGAAACTTCGCTTCTATCCTGTGTCATCCCCTGTCACCACCACCCGTACCGGTACGTCAATGCAAACAGGATTGCGGTGGTTGCACCGCCTGTCCAGCCTCTAATGAAGATACAAGAGCCCTATGGCATCCGGCTGCGCGGCGTCTCCCGAAGCGACACAGCTGTTGCAAGACCGGCAACAGCCGCCAGCAGAACCAGCATGAAAGCCATTCGGTAATCGCCTTCGGCATAGTGCCGTGCCCCATCGACAAGCCGGCCGTCCCACTGGAGATCCAGCGCCAGCTCGACAAAGGGCTGCAGGATCGCACCCGACGCCACGGTCATGGAGTTCACGACACCCGTTGACGCGCCAGCCAGCGGTGCCGGCATCACATCCTTGACCAGCCCGAAGCAGGCAGTCATCCCGCCACCCGACAGCCCGATCACGACCAAGCACGCAACCACAGCCCCCAGAGGCAGGTTGCTGATGCCTGTCACGACGGCCAGCATGACGCAAATGATAACGAGACCGGCAACCAGGATCGGCTTGCGCCTGCCGAGATGGTCGGACAGCCAACCGCTGAATGGCGCACCGACAGCCCATCCCAGCAACAGCAATGACATGAAAAACGCCGCCTCGGGACGCGATAACTCGAACTTTACCATCAGATATGGCGTGCCCCAGAGACCACCGATCACAAGCATCGGCCCCGACATCGTGGCGGCAACCAGCGAGATCCTCCAGACATCCGCATTACGCAAGACAGACTTGAGAGCCGAGCCGAGTTCACGCCATTTCTGCCGGCTGGTGACCGGCTCCTGCCCTTTGCGGCACCTTGTTCGCCGGCTGGTTGCGAACGAACAGGACCACCAGAAACGAGAGAATAAACCCCGCAATGCCTAGAGCCAGTATGTTGGCGCGCCAGCCATACAGATCGACCAGAAAGGCCAGCGGCGCCTGCGCCAGCATGCCACTGGTCATTCCCGCAAACATGGCCAGACCTGCCAGAAAAGCGAACCGGTGTGGCGGAAACCATTTCGAGGCCAGAGCAAGCGACCCGAGGAACCGACGACGCTGGCTCCGAACCCGATCAGAAAGCGCCCGAGATAGGCAATTTCGATGCTGGTCGCCTGCGCAAACAATATCGAGCCAAAACCGGAAAGAAGAAGAAACCCGGACAGGAGGATACGCGTGCCGAAGGTCTCGAGCATGGCGCCGAGCGGCACCTGCAACAGCACATAGGGATAGAAATAGAGCGCCGACAGCGTTCCAAGAACGGCGCCGCTGACGGCAAAGTCGGCCATCAGGTCGGACACCATGACCGAAGGTGTCACCCGGTGGAAAAAAGCGTAGCCAAACGAGATGGCCGCAAGGCTCCAGACGAGCCAGGCATAGTTTTTGCCAATTTGCTGCTGTGACAAGGCGATTATCCCGCGCAATCAACGCAGAGAGTAACGGCAGGGTCGATATCGAGACGCGCCTCGGAAATGTCCTCGCCACACTTCAGGCAATAGCCGAATTCGTCCTCGTCCATCCGTTTGAGGGCTGCGGCGAGCACGGCAAGCCGTTGTGCGCGTCTTTCCTCTTTCGCCAGATCCATGGATTGCTGCTGCATGGCATCCATCCGTGACAGGCGCCCGACCGATTGCTGGTCAAGCGTTACCGGCGCGCGCGACTGCTTTGAGCTGTCGCTCAGCGCACGCAGCTCGGCGATTTCCGCTTCCAGCTTTGATCGATACATGACGTCTTCCCGTCTTTCGTCCCGGCAGTCGCAGAGACCTAGATACAAGGTACAATATCATCCGCATGATTTCCAAAGAACCGCAAGCCAGCCAGAGCAACAACTCAACTTATAGAATCGTTGCAGATCAAGCCTCGCCAGAGCCACCGGATTTCATTGACGCTTTCAGTTTGAAATTACTGTTTAGCGACCTGAATTCAGTCAGTTAGCATGGTGCGACAAAATAACGGACTATTTTGGTACGGATTCAATTGCAATTGATAATGATTATCAATTACATAAAATGGCGTCCGGAAAAGTGAACAGCGCGGACAGCAGATAACCTACTATGGGGAGTTAAAGTGAAACAGAACAACCTGCTTATGAGCACTGTCGCAGGCATCGTATTCGTGGCGGTTACATCCCCTGCGATGGCAGGCGATGTGTACGGCCCGTATCCGATTACGCTGAAAGGCTACAATGGAGACAAGACGGACTCCGTATCCTATTCGGGCCAGATCGGGCGCCAGCTTCTTCACAACAGCCTGAAGAAGGCCATCGGCAGCGGTGCCTCTCTGGACGTTACCATGTCCTATTTCAACGGTGCCGACGGCGAGCTTGCCCTCCTCGACCCGAAGTCGAGCGACAGCTTCAAAGTCGACATCACCGACATCAACACGGTGTCAAAGACCAACCTGTCCGGCAAAGCCTATAAAGGCAGCCTTCCCGGCTGGCCTGGCAACATGACCGGAAAGGAAGCCCTTGAATCCATGATCACCATGGCTGCCGCGACAGAAAAGGGCTACGACGCCGCGCATGGTTACGACTATGGGCAGCTGGTCTCGAAATTCACCATGGGAGGTGTCTTCTATCATCAGGCTTGCGACAATTATCTCGACGAGAAGATGAACGCCGACAACAAGCCGAACGACAAGCCCTACAAGGACGGCGCCTATTTCACCGGCAAAGAGCACAGCTGGGACGAGGCATTTGGCTATTGGGGTGCGGCTGCCCATGGCGCAACCCTTTCGCCGAAGCAGAATTACGACATCACCAAGAAGAAGAACATGCGTGATGCCGATGCCAACGGCGATGGTGTGGTCAATTTGAAGTCAGAGATGAATTATGCCCACGCCTATTATGCTGCCGGCTTCGATAAAGGCGGAAACACCAGCTACTACAACACCATCACCACGGCTTTTATTGACGGTCGGCAGGTTATCGCCGATGCCAAAGGCGAGAAACTGACCAACGCACAGCGTCGCGAAGTGAAACGCCATGCGCGCACCATCTGCTCGAACTGGGAGAAGGTGATCGCGGAAGCGGTGTTCAAATATGCCGGTTCTGTCTACAGCAACATCGAAGCCGTAAAGGCGACGATGGGTGGCAACATGTGGCAGGTCAACGGCTCTACCGAACAAGCCGAACATCAGGCCGCTCTGCGCAAATACGCCAAATACTGGGGCGAACTGGCGGGATTCTCTCTGTCACTTCATACCAGTGGCGTCGATCTCGGTGAGATTGGTGTGAAAATGGACCGTCTCGTCGGCATGGGCCCGGTGATGCCTGACGGCACGCAGGTCAACGGCATGTCGAACGGCGCATACACACTCGCCAGCGGCAAGTCGATGGACGGTTTTGCCGTTCACATGCTCAAGCTCCAGAACCTTATGGTCGAGGAATTCGGTGTCGAGGCTCGCAACAACGACAAAATCTCTGCCATTTCAAATCTGGCCGAGGTTCTGGGTTCGGGCAACAGCGCCGAAAACGACTGACGTTTGCACGGACGTCAGGGTTGCCACGGGGGCCCCACCCCCGTGGCCGATCTTTCTCAGGAGTGAACGAAGATGATTGAATGGCTCGACATTATCTGGTCAGACCTCGCCTCGCAGTTTTTCAATCCCAAAAACGGCTGTTCCTTGGCTATCTGCTGTCAGCCTCGGTGATCGCGACCATATGGCTCTGCCTTATCAAGCGTCATTCGATCGGCTCAGCAATCAGCACGTTCTTTGATCGCGAGGTCTGGTTCAGTCGCTCCAGCCGCCATGACCTGGCTTCCTTTTTGATCAACCGCGTGATCTTTTTCTGGCTACGTCCTGTATTGTTGACACAACTTGCCATCGCCACACTGATCTTTGAATTGTTGCACCAGCAAACCATGATCCCTCTCGGGCTGTTTGAAGGTGCCGGCTACTGGACGGCCGCTCTCAGCTTTACGCTGGTCTTCTTTCTTTTTGACGATTTCACGCGTTTTGCGGTGCATTACGCACTGCACCGGATTCCCGCCCTGTGGGATTTCCACAAATTCCATCATAGCGCCGAGACATTGACGCCGCTCACCGTGACACGCACCCACCCCGTCGAAGGGCTGGTCTTTACAGCGCGCAGTGCGCTCGTTCAGGGCGTAACAATCGCCGGCTTTGTATTCCTGTTCGGCAATCAGGTCGATTTGCTGACGATTTTCGGCGTCAACATATTCGTTGTGACCTTTCACGGACTTGGCTCGAACCTGCGCCACTCACACATTGCCATCCGCTACCCACAAGCGATCGAACGGCTTCTCATGTCACCGGCGCAGCATCAGCTGCACCATTCGCAGTCCGAACAGCATTATGACCGGAATTTTGGCGTGGCGCTGTCCGTGTGGGACAGGATGTTCGGATCCTTTCATCATTCCGTGTCGGAAACGCTGTCATTCGGCATTGGCAAGGAGACGGCCAGATTTACCGGATCGATCTGGTCAATGTACTGGCTTCCTGTCAGAAGCCTGGCACGGCGCATCGCCCGCGCCTGTCTTGCCATTAACCGGCAGGTTGCCAGCGCGATCCCACGCTTTCGTGCGCGGAATTACTGATCATGGGACAGCACAACTTCAGGCTGGGCCAACCGTTTGCAGCACGACAATCCATTGAGGACATGGTGCGCCAGACATACAACAATGCCCGGAAAATCGACGGGTTGCTGGGCCGCGAGGCCTACATGCGGGCATGCCATGCCTATGCGACAGCCCGTCCGGACATGCCTGACCATATGGTACCGAGACAAGTGGCTGAAATCCTGAACCCGGGGTTGAAGGCAGACAGTGACCCTATGCGTCCACCTGCCGCGAGGCTCAACTGATGCTGGATCAGCCTTCAGGCCATGAATGAAGTGAATGGTCGGAGCGGCGGGATTCGAACCCACGACCCCTTCACCCCCAGTAAAGTGCGCTACCAGGCTGCGCTACGCTCCGACACGGTGAGGTTATACGCGCCGTCGCGACACCGTGCAATTCCCTTTCGGCAGGAATAAACCGTTTCCTCTGCCAGAAGTGACCGAGACAAAGCGGCAAGGCTCAGATATGGTCATCCTGTGCAAAACGCTGGCTATCAGGATCAGGCAATCCATGTTCGAACGGGACAAATACATCATCTGGGAGGCCGGCGAGGCCATATATCGCGCTGGCGACCCGTCAAACGAGGCCTTTCTGATTATGGAAGGATCGGTTCAGATCTTCACCAGCGAAGGGTTATTGCTCAATCGTATCGGCAAGAATGAAATTCTGGGAGAAACTTCGCTTCTTCTCAATGTCGCCCGTACCGTCACCGCAATCGCTGCCAGCACTGGCGCCAAGGCAACCCGCATTCCAAGGCAATATTTCGACGACATTGCCGCCCGCGACCGGGTCACTGGTGCGCTGATCCGCAAGAGCCAGTATCGGCTGATCGACAGCAACACACAGTCCAACATGCTTGGCAAGGAAATCGACCGGTTGAGCATACTTGTCGAAAACGCCATCAACAGCGGGTTCAGCGACAGCGCCGCCATAGAAGAACTTCGGTCTACTATCGCGCGTCTGCGCAACCAGGTCGTGTTCGAGCGCCATCACGCCTATCACCCGACCACGCTGGAAGACAGGCACGACGATGAGGAAAATGCCGATAATTTCGGCTGATTATATTTTATTTCAGTTACTTGCGCTTGATCAGTTCAGCGTCGCATTGTCAGCAAGGCCGGCACCACGCCACAGGCACAATGCCAGCATCCCCTCATCCCCCATTGTCATGGCATGAGACTGGCCCGACCGGTGGAATTTGATGCCGCCAGGCCCGAGATCAGCAGGAACGTCACCTTCAGCCTCAAACAGGCAGCGCCCGGTCAGGACAAGATAGATTTCTTCTGCCTTATGATCATGCATCGGGATAGACGAGTCCCGGACCCCAATAGCCGATAAAGGCGCGGCAGGCCTGCGTCCGGAAAATACCAGTTGGGCCAAACAGCTCGATATAGCCGTAATGATCGAGGAAATGCCGCCCGACTTCCTCTTCACTATAGGTCTGCACCCATGAGGCATGCGGGCTGATCGCGGCAAGCGCCGCCTGCAGAGCGCCTTCACCCGCCATAGCCTCAATAGTGGGAAGCACGGGGATTCCAAGGGGCACCGGCTGTTCGAATGCCAGATCCTCCGGCCAGGCAGCAAAATCCTGCAATGCCGGCACCGCATCATGAATGGTCTTTGCTTCGGCCAGCAGCTGATTGAACAGGGACTCCATGATCGCCTCCGGAAACGGTTCAGACGGGCAATAAGTCAGACAGGAAGTTCCGCCAGCTTGCCCTTTTCCGGCTTGCCTGTCACCGTGCGCGGCATCTCCTCAAGAATGGTGATGATGGCCGGTACCATGAATTTCGCCATTACCGCCCGGCAATGGCTGCGGATGTCATCTTCTGTCAGTCCGGCGCCGGGCTTCAGCGTCACAAACAGGCGGATATCCTCCTCGCCAAGGGCGGCAGGCACCCCGATGGCGGCCGCATCCTCGATTCCCTGATGGGACAGGGCCCCCTCTTCGACCTCGAAGCCTGACACCATCTCGCCGCGGACGCGAATTCGCTCGGCCATCCGGCAGCGGAAGTAGAACAAACCATCTTTATCGAGTCGGCCGATATCACCAGTGTGGAACCACAGGTTCCGGCGCGTCTCGAGCGTCCGTTCCGGCATCCCGAAATAGCCGTCGGCCATGACCCCGGGCTCGCGCGGCCGGATCACCATCTCCCCATCCTCGCCAGCGGGCAGCAGATCGTCATTTTCGTCAACAATCGCCACTTCGTAATGCGGAAGCACGATCCCGCCCGGCTGATCCCACTGCGGAACCACCACCCAGCCCGCATCGGTCGAGCCATAGCCACCGCCGGGAAGAAGGTGGAGGCCAAAGCGGCGGTCGAAATCCGCTTTCGGCACCGGTGCCGGTGTGGACCAGCAGCGGGTAACCTTGTGAAGCCGTTCCTCGGGGCATGACGGCGCGGCATAGAGAAGTTGCTGCACGGAACCGAGGCACATGAACCAGGTAACGCCGAAACGCACCAGTTCCGGCCAGAAAGCAGAGAGGCTGAAACCGTCCCGAAGCACCGCCCGGCCGCCGGTCATGAGCGTCGGCAGGATGTCGTAGAAGGCTGGCCCGATATGCGAAAGCGGATACGGCGTATAGGCCACGTCCTCTGCGGTCAACCGGAACGGGTCGATCATGTTTTCGGCTGTGCGAACGGCATAGCGGTGCGACAGCAGGCATCCTTTGGAAACACCGGTTGTACCGGACGTGAACATCACCACGGCTGTATCGGTATCGGTGGCGGCGCTGACGATATGATCGTCACGATCGGCCAGCAAGCTGTCAAAGCTGATGATCTCGAGATGCGGAAAACGCGCTTCTGCATCCTGCGCCCCATCGGTCACAATCAGCACACGCAAATGCGGCAAGTCATCGGCGATATCTGCCAGCGCATCAAAATGCGCCGGAGAGGACAGCAAGGTCTCGCACGATGTCATATTGATCATCCGGGTCAGCGCCGGCCCGCGGAAGGCGCGGTTGATCGACACTTCAACAAGGTCGATCTTCTTCAGCGCATAGGACACCGCCAGATAGGGGATGCCGTTCTCAAGCATGATGGCGACATGGCCGGAAGCCGCATCTAGCAGTCCGGCTGCTATTCTGTCCCGAAACCCGTGACCGGCGCGGTTTACAAGGGATTCAAGCCCGGTATAGCTGATCGTCTCGCCAGACGGCGCCATGGTGATACAGGGCCGCTCGCCAAAGCGCGTTGCGCAATCATGAAGAAGTTGTCCGAGGGTAATTCTGAGAGGCATGATCGTCTGCTTGCCAAAAAACGCCGGAGCGTGGGCCGTGAAGGGCGACGCGTCCGGCATTTCGTGGTTTGGTCGGAGCGAGAGGATTCGAACCTCCGACCCCCTGCTCCCGAAGCAGGTGCGCTACCAGGCTGCGCTACGCTCCGCACCACGCGCGGTTATAGGCGAGTGGACGCATCTGTGCAACCACATTAAGTGGCGTTCACCTTCGGTTTTTAGTGGTTTTTTCAGTGGCGGCAAAGACGGCGCCTGTGATGCCAAGTCGGGCCTCAGCCCTCGAGCTTTCCGCGGAGGCCGGAAAGTGCCTTGCGCGCTTCATTCAGCGAATCCATCGCCTCGCTCAGCTTGTCACCACCAGAAAGCAGTCCGGCAGCATCACCCGTGCTTTGGCGGCCAAGCTGGCGGTTGCCAAGATGCTTTTGCGCACCTTTGATGGTAAAGCCTTCTTTGTAGAGAAGGTCGCGAATCCGCTCCAGCAACGCCACATCATCAGGCCGGTAATAACGACGGCCGCCACTGCGCTTCAACGGACGAAGCGTACTGAATTTCGTCTCCCAGAAGCGGAGAACGTGAGGCGGGATATCAAGATGCTCGGCTACCTCGGAAATCGTGCGGAACGCATCTGAGGATTTCTGTGTCATGAATCGCCGTCGACCCGGTCTTTCAGAATATGAGACGGCCGGAATGACAGGACACGGCGCGGGGTGATCCGCGCTTCCACACCCGTTTTCGGGTTTCGACCGACACGCTCACGCTTTGACTGAACAGAAAATGTTCCAAAGGACGAGAGCTTAACTTCCTCGCCTTTTTCGAGACATACGCACATTTCTTCGAGAAATGTCTCAACAAGTTCCGCTGATTCATTGCGGGACAGGCCAATATTCCGATAAACCGCCTCGGCGAGGTCGGCACGTGTCAAAGTCTTGCTCATGTGTCCACGCTAATTCGGATCGTTGATTGAGTCAATTCACCCAAACTCTCAAACGCAAAAAATTGCATCTTGCTTACAGGCGCTTAGCTAATAGAGCTAATGTAGTCGCTGACCAGGTACAAGTGGCCGTCGGCTCACCCGGCAGGACGACCATAGCGGACAAGCGCCGCACCCCAGACCAGTCCGCCCCCGATCGCCTCGAATGCCAGGACCTGCCCGTCACGGATACGGCCATCGCCGACAGCAGCAGAAAGCGCCAACGGAATAGAGGCCGCAGACGTATTGGCATGTTCGCTGACGGTCTTAACGACCCGATCGTCGGACAGCCCCATTTTTTCTGCATACCTTCAATGATGCGGATATTGGCCTGATGCGGCACCAGCCAGTCGACATCGGATACAGGCATGCTGGCAGCCTCGAGCACCTCGTCCATTACGCTGGAAAGCTTGTCCACAGCATGACGGAACACCTTGTTGCCTTCCATTCTGACATGGCCGACTTCGCCCGAGCTTGACGGACCGCCATCCACATAGAGGATGTCGCGATGCGCGCCGTCGGCATGGAGTTTTGTCGCCAGAACGCCAAACCCTTGCGAATCCTCACTCCGTTCGAGAATCACCGCCCCTGCCCCGTCACCGAACAGCACACAGGTCGACCGGTCGGACCAGTCCAGGATTTTCGAGAAACTCTCGGCACCGATAACAAGTGCACGCTTTCCCGGCCGGCCGTCAGCATCGCGTCTGCCACGTCGAGGGCATAGACAAACCCGGCGCAGACAGCCTGAACGTCAAAGGCCACTGCCCCGTGCGCGCCAAGCAGATGCTGCACCTTTGTCGCTGTCGACGGAAAAGTATCGTCAGGCGTGCTGGTCGCAATAATGATCAGGTCAATGTCGCCGGCCTCGAGCCCGGCCCTGTCCAGCGCCTGCCTTGCGGCATGGCAGGCCAGATCGGATGTCTTTTCCCCGTCAGCAACGATATGACGCTGGGCGATGCCGGTGCGCTGGCGGATCCATTCGTCGCTGGTATCGACAAACGCCGTCAGCTCCTCGTTGGTCACCACCCGCTCCGGCAGATAACTTCCCACCGAAATCATCAAAGTTGCGGCGTCAGCCATCGTCATCTTTCCGTTCAAGAATGGTATTGGCGCGGGCAATGGCTTCGCTGACATCCGGCAGGAACCCGTGATCGACGAGTTCCGGAAGCCACATTGATCGCATTTGCGAAACCGATCCGGTCGGTGCCGCCATGCGATTTTACGGCAATGCCGTTGAGACCAAGGAACACAGCCCCGTTGTAATGGCGCGGATCGATATGGGTGCGCATCTCGGACAGCGCACTGCGCGCCAGAAGATAGCCAAGTCGCGACAGGAAAGATTTGTTCAGGCTGCGCCGCAGACAGGCGGGTGAACATCGACGAAATGCCTTCGGCCATCTTCAGCGCGATATTGCCGGAAAACCCGTCGGTGACGACAACGTCCAACTGCCCGTTTGTGATATCCGAGCCTTCCACAAACCCTTGATAATTAATACCAAGTTCCGGGTCTGACAAACGGCGGGAGGCCACGCGAAGATATTCATGACCCTTCTGCTCTTCCTCGCCGACATTCAGCAATCCGAGCCGCGGCGACTCCTTGCCGGTCAGGCTGCGATGGAACGCCTGGCCAAGAATGGCGAACTGGACCAGATTTTCGGCATCACATTCGATGTTGGCTCCGAGATCCAGCATGCAGACAAGCTCGCCTACAGTCGGGAAAACGCGGCAATGGCAGGCCTTGTGACGCCTGTCATGGGACGAAGCTGCAATTTCGACATCGCCATCAGCGCGCCGGTGTTGCCAGCCGACACAACGGCATCGGTTTCTCCGGCAGCGACACTGGCGATGGCCATCCACATGGACGTTGCCTTGCCGCGCCGGATCGCCTGCGAAGCGGTATCGTCCGGGGAAACGGCATCAACTGTGTGAACAATGCTTGCCCGACCGAGATGGCTGGCTTTGGCGATCAGCGGGCTGATTCTCGCCTCATCGCCATAGAAGATAATTTCAAGGTTCGGATTCACACCACAAGCGATGTCGGCACCTCGCACGACGCAGGCCGGTGCGTTGTCTCCTCCCATCGCATCAAGCGCAAGCCTAATCATTTTATTATCGGAACTCACAAACTGGCGCCTTCCGGTCGAGAACTTGGGGGGATCGGTGTTATTTTTCAGGTGATTTCAAGCTGGAAAGACCGGCAAAAGGATGGGTTTTCTCGTCCTCTCCTGCACGAAAATTGTCAGGAGCTCCTTCACTCCGTGGCCATGCCGTTGCCGACAATGCCAGCATCTGGGCGACCATTTCGCCGAGATCAATGCAGCCGTTGACCAAAGGCTCGGCGTCTCCCAGATCGACGACGATCTCGTCTTCGGAACAGACGCCAGAACATACCGTTCTTCGATCTCAAAATCTACTGATTCCGAGACCGGCTCGCCAGTAACGATGCAGGCTTGTGAAATTTCGGCATGCAGTTTTCCGCGGACGTCCCAGGCACCTTTCGCGGCTCGCTTGATCCTCAAATCCGCGCCAAGTGCGTCAACCGAAAGATATCCGAAACGCTGCGCAAGCTCCGCACGTTCCGTCTCGGTTGTATCGAGCCTTCCGATCAGCGCACCTGTTGGCGGCAGGGTTTGCACGTCGATCATGGCATTAAGTGAAAAGCTCTGCATAACCGGTCCGTCGAAGATATCCGGCAGCACGTCAGCGCTGCGGCAACACAATTCAGTGGGGCACTATAGCGCCTGTTTTGTCAAAAACCAGAAAACAGGGAACAAGTTGGCCAGATCACCCATTGCGTGAGCCTGCCGGAAAGCAGCAGATCATCGTCCAAAGCCGCGATGCGGCGCTCCAGTTCGAACACGAAATCGATCAGGCCGTCGCTGGAAGTCTCCTCACCTCGCAGAAGATTGCGTTCCAGCGCGGCGGCAAGCGCTTTGCGGTCAGCGTCATCCAGCGCGGCTGTATAAGCGTCGAGGCGGCCCATGAAGGCCTCTGCCATCACCCTCACCCGCTTGGCGACCCCTATATCGCCGGCGCCCATTTCGCGAAGCGACAGGTCCATATCCGCAAACATCGTGTCGAACAGCTCCTGACTGAGAGCGGCTCCCGCATCACCGCAGGAATTCAGCCTGCGCATGACGAGCGACACGACCAGCGCCAGCGCGTCGAACCTGCCGTCTACATTGTCCGGCACGCCGTGATCGGCGAAGAACGCTGGATCGCGCGCCATCTCGACCGCATTCGCGTAGAGGACCTCGCATGTCTGCATCTGGCGGCGTTGCCCCCAGCCAAGCATATTTCCCAGCCAACCGGTTTCTTGGCTTTTCATCACCAGTTCATCCCATTAAGGTATCGCGCTTAGCTGGCACGCTTGCCCTGCCGTTCCACGCGAATCAATACTTCAGGACCACAGCTATGACCAGAGGCTTGTTTGACGCATTCAAGACAGGGCGGCGGTTCCTGACGGGCCTATTGGTGGCCATATTGTCGATCGGCCTTGCATCCTGCGAGTCGCGTATCTCCTCGCATGGCCATGCCATCGATGCGGCGGAGTTGAACCAGATTGTTCCCGGCGAGACCCGCCTTGCCGATCTTCAGGTTATCCTTGGCCGTCCCAGCTTCGAAGGGGCGTTCGAATCCGGCAAAGTCTACTACATCAGCGAGGTCATGATCGAACCGCCGGGCGGGCGCAAGCGCGCATCGACACGAACATTGATTGCGATTTCGCTAAACAGCGACGATGTCGTGTCAGCGATCGAAGTTCGGGACGAGACGAGTGGCAACACCATTGCCTATCTCGATGAGAGATCGCCAACACCGGGCGATACTTTCGGGGTAACCGAACAAATGTTCTCTACCCTTCGTCGCAAGCCGAAATAAGCCCCACCTGACGGCTTTCGGGGCCGCGACCTGCATCAGGCTATTTTTTATCGGCGTTTTCCATCTCGACGGTGCGTGCCGATCTTGCCACACGGTCCAGAACGGCATTGATGAAGCCGACATCACAGCCGCAAACATCGGCTATGGCTGCATATTCGCTGACCACGGCACGGGCCGGAAGATGCGGCATGCTGACCAGCTCGCAGGCACCGGCGCGCAGGACCGCGCGGTCGATCACGGTCATCCGCTCAAGCGACCAGCCGGACGCGAGGCAACCTGCCAGCACTTCATCCAGCTCTTCGCTGCGGGACTCGACGGATGCCGCCAGTTCGTTGAGATGCCCGCTGTCGATATCCTTCACCCGGAAGGACTTGCGGATATCTTCGGAATAATGCTGCAGGAATACCGGCAGAAACTCGGCAACTGATTGGCCGGACATTTGCCCCTGATATGACATCTGCACGGCCGCCAGCCTCGCTGCCGACCGACGGCGAACCGGAACCGGCTTCAATGTGTCCGCAGTATCAGCCATCGATGCCAAACCCGGCACGCAGACCTGCCATGGCCATTGCTGCCTCGGCGGCACCCCCGCCCTTGTCCTTGCGCGTATGGTCCGCACGCGCCCAGGCCTGATCCTCGTTCTCTACCGTCAGGATGCCATTGCCAATGGCCAGATTGTCGGCAATGGACAGGTCCATCAGCGCCCGCGCAGATTCATTGCATACAGTCTCGTAATGCGTTGTCTCACCGCGGATCACGCATCCAAGGGCAATATAGCCGTCATAATGCTTGTCCCCGCTGTGCGCGAAAGCGATTGCTGCGGGAATCTCCAGCGCGCCGGGCACGCTGATCCGATCAAAGGTCGCGCCGGCAGCCTCAAGGGCGCGGATGGCGCCTTCGGCCTGGGCATCGGCGATGGCTTCATAGAAACGCGCTTCGACAATCAGGAAATGATGAGCCACCTTGCATCTACTCCGCTGGGTTGCCCGGCTCGCCGTTAAGGCGGCGCCAGTCCACAATCTCGAGATCATATCCGTCCAGACTGATCACGTTGGCCGGCCTGTCCGAAAGCAGAACCATGCGGTTGACACCCAACTCGCTCAGGATCTGGGCACCGACACCATATTCACGCAGACCTTGTGCCATGTCCGGAGCCGGCGATCCACTGACCGCAGCACTTATCGTCTCCGACAGGCTGGCCTTGGATGATTCGCGAAGAAGCACCACAACACCGCGGCCCTTTTCCGAAATCGTCTGCATGGCCGTTTCCAACTCGTGACCGTCGCGGCGCTCGGATACCTCACCCAGCAGGTCCGTCATCATATTCAGACTATGCATGCGCACCAGAACCGGATCAGGCGTCGAGATATCGCCCTTGATCAGCGCCACATGCTCGACACCCGAGATGGTGTTCTCGAACACCATCAGACGCCACTCACCGCCAATCCGGCCGTTCATCACTGTTTCCACAGTCCGCACGACCAGTGTCTCGCTGGACCGGCGGTAGGCGATCAGATCGGCGATCGACCCGATTTTCAGCCCATGTTCTTCGGCAAAGCCGATCAGGTCGGGCAGACGCGCCATCTCGCCGTCATCCTTCATGATCTCGCAGATCACGCCAGACGGGTCGGCAACACCGGTTGCACGGGCGATGTCGACCACCGCCTCTGTGTGACCAGCACGAACCAGTGTACCGCCGTCCCGTGCCACCAGCGGAAAGATGTGGCCCGGTGTCGTGATATCCTTGGCTGTGCATTGCGGGTTGATTGCGGTGCGCACGGTATGGGCGCGGTCCGCTGCCGAAATACCGGTCGTCACACCTTCCCGCGCCTCGATCGACACGGTAAAAGCCGTCTGGTGGCGGCTTTCATTACGACGCTCCATCAGCGACAGGCCAAGCGCCTCTGTACGCGACCGGGTCAGCGCAAGACAGATCAGCCCGCGGCCGTATTTGGCCATGAAATTGATCGCCTCGGCAGTGGCCCATTCGCCAACAACACACAGATCGCCTTCATTCTCGCGATCCTCGTCATCGACAAGGATAAACAGCTTGCCAGCGGCGGCATCGGCAATCACATCCTCGATCGGTGACAGGCCTGCGCCGCCATCACGTTTGTTGTCAGTCATCTGTTCCACTTTCGGCAAGGCGAGCCACATATCTGGCCAGCATATCAATTTCCATATTCACCTGTTGCCCCTCTCCAAGCGACCCGAGGGTTGTGACCGACCAGGTGTGTTCGATCACATTGATGCTGAAATCCGTTCCCCGGACTTCATTCACTGTCAGCGAAACGCCGTCAAGGGCCACAGATCCCTTGGCCGCCACGAAACGGGCAAGACCGTCAGGCGCACGGAACCAGACTTCATGGCTGTCACCGACAGCCGTCACAGACAGTACAGTGGCCATTCCGTCAACATGGCCGGACACAATATGGCCGCCAAGCTCGTCACCGACACGCAACGCCCGCTCGAGATTGACCTTGTGGCCTGCCTGCCATTCACCAAGGGTGGTAACCCGCATGGTTTCGCCGGACGCTGCCACCTCATATCCGTCAGTATCACGCGACAAAACCGTCAGGCAGATGCCCGAATGCGCAACAGACGCCCCGATATCCAGCGTCATGCAATCCCAGTCTGCGCCAATCCGCAAAATGCGGTCACCCTTGTCGGTGACCGACATCAGGGTGCCTGTCGCTGTGACGATACCTGTGAACATGAATGCCGCTGTCCTTATGGTTGCCGCGGGGGGACTGCCGGGGCGCAACGCCTTTTAGCCAATATCGGCGGGACGTTCCAGCAGAATGAATTCGTCGCCCCGAACCGGCCCTCGCCAATCACCTGGAAGGCCGGCTCGTCGGGAAGATCACCTGTTGCAAGCATGCCGATGGCGGGAATGCCGTCGCTTCCGATCAGATGCGCGCTCCGTGTCCACAAGATGCGATCGACAAGCCCCTCACGCAAGAGGCTGGCACCCAGTTTTCCTCCGCCCTCGACCAGCAGGCTGGCAACGCCTGTCTCGGCGATGGCCACCATGACTTCCGACAGCGACAAACGCCCTGTTTCATCCTGCGCCACCGACTGTACTTCAGCCCCTGCCTCGCGCAGGGCAACCGCCGCATTCGGATCGCAATCCTCACGGCAGAATATGGTGACCCCAACTTCCGGCGCACTTTCAAACATCCGCGCATCGGCAGGCGTGCGCAGATTGGCATCAGGAGAATGAACCTGTGCGGGCTGTCGGCCTCGAGGCCGGGCGTGCGGCAGGTGAATTCAGGGTCATCCGCAAGGACGGTGCCTATAGCCGACAGCAACCCGTCGCTGCGACTGCGTTGCAGATGAACATAGCGCCGCATATCCGCCCCGGTAATCCAGCGCTTGGCGCCGTCCCCAAGTGCGATCATCCCGTCAAGCGATGTCGCTGTCTTCAACGTCACCAAGGGCCGTGACATCGTCACGCGTGCAAGAAACCCGGCCATGACCTGACGAGCGGCCTCCGCCTCGACCCCGATCTGGATATCGACACCATTGTCGGCAAGACGCTCGATACCGCGCCCGTTCACCCGGTCGTCCGGATCACGGGCAGCAATGACCACGCGGGAAATGCCCGCCTCGACGAGCGCATCGGCACAGGGGCCGGTCTGGCCAGTATGGGCACAAGGCTCCAGCGTGACATAGGCAGTCGCGCCCTGTGCCGCCTCGCCGGCAATGGCAAGGGCCTCGGTCTCGGCATGCGGTCGACCGCCAAGGGCCGTGTGCCCAACCGCAATCAGTTGTCCGTTTGAAGAGATGATGGCGCAGCCAACAGGCGGGTTGGGACCACTCCGGCCCTCGGCACGGCGCGCCGCGGCGATCGCCACCTGCATCCACCGACGATCCTCGCCAAGCGAGGGCCGCGGCTGCGAGCTATTCGCCAAGTTCCTTCTCCACAAAGGCCTCGAAGTCACTGGCTTCCTCGAAGTTCCGGTAAACCGAGGCGTAGCGGACGTAGGCCACCTGATCGAGTGCCGCAAGGGCCTTCATCACCAGTTCACCTACAAGATGTGATGGCACATCACCTTCGGAATAGCTTTCAAGCTGACGGACAATATCGTTGATCGACCGTGCCACCTCGTCGGCGTTCACCTCGCGCTTGCGAAGCGCAATCTGGAAGGAACGATCGAGCTTGTCGCGGTCAAAAACAGGATTTCGGCCGCTTCTCTTGACGATGGTGATTTCGCGAAGCTGTACGCGCTCGAATGTTGTGAAGCGTGCATTGCATTCGCCGCAGAGCCGGCGCCGCCTGATGGCGGCCCCGTCTTCTGCCGGACGCGAGTCCTTCACCTGAGTATCTTCGCTACCACAAAAAGGACAGAGCATGGTCTCCCGCCGCGCTAGATGTTGTTGCGGGCGGGAGTGTACACACTATTGGTAGATTGGAAAAGCCCGACAAAGTTCACGAACCTGCTCGCGCACCTTGTTTTCGATGACGCTGTTATCCTCGGGATTCTTTGCGAGCCCGTCGAGGACGTCACCGATCAGGTTTCCGATCTGCAGGAACTCGGCGGTGCCGAAGCCACGTGTCGTACCAGCCGGCGAACCGAGACGGACGCCCGATGTCACCATCGGTGGTGTCGGGTCAAATGGCACACCGTTTTTGTTGCAGGTGATACCGGCATTCTCGAGCGATACCTCGGTGATATTGCCGGTCAGCCCTTCGGGCGCAGATCGACCAGGACAAGATGCGTGTCGGTACCGCCGGAAACGATATCGACGCCGCGTCCGATCAGTGTCTCGCCAAGAACCCTGGCATTCGCCACGACAAGCTCGATATAGGATCTGAATTCCGGACGGAGCGCCTCACCAAATCCGGCCGCCTTGCCGGCGATGGCGTGGACCAGCGGACCACCCTGAAGGCCCGGGAAGACCGCCGAGTTGATCTTCTTTCCAAGCGCCTCGTCATTCGAGAGGATGATGCCACCACGCCCGGCGCGCAGCGTCTTGTGCGACGTCGAGGTGACGACATGCGCATGCGGTACCGGATTCGGATGCACGCCGGCAGCAACAAGGCCCGAGATATGGGCCATATCCACCATCAGATAAGCATCGACGGCATCAGCGATCTCACGGAACTTGGCAAAATCGAGGGTGCGCGGATAGGCCGAACCGCCAGCCAGAATGATCTTCGGCTTGCAGGCCTTCGCCTTGTCGAGAAGCGCATCGAAATCAATCTCTGCGGTCTCTTCATCAACACCATACTGCTCGGCATTGAACCATTTGCCGGACAGGTTCGGCGCGGCGCCATGGGTCAGGTGACCACCTGCGGCAAGCGACATGCCGAGGATTGTGTCACCCGGCTTCAGCAGTGACAGGAACACGGCCTGGTTTGCCTGTGCGCCGGAATGTGGCTGAACATTGACGAAAGCAGCACCAAACAGCTGTTTCGCACGCTCGATGGCAAGTGTCTCGACAACGTCGACATGCTCGCAGCCACCATAATAGCGGCGGCCGGAATAGCCTTCGGCATATTTGTTGGTCAGAACCGAGCCCTGCGCCTCCAGAACACCGGTGCTGACGATGTTCTCGGATGCAATCATCTCGATCTGGTCCTGCTGGCGGACCAGCTCATGCCCGATTGCCGCTGCCAATTCCGGATCGGAATCCGCCAGAGGGGCCGAGAAGAAGCCGTCCATTACGTCCTGTTTTCTGATGTCGTCCATAGTCTCTTTCTCCTTGTGCGGCAGCAATGTGCCGCGTGACGGTTATTTGCTTTCACCATCGCCAAGCGATGAAAGTTTTTCGACACGTCCCCCGTGTCGTCCCCCTTCGAATTCTGTCGCCATAAACGCATCGACACAGTCGATGGCCACAGTCTGGCCGGTCAGCCGTTGACCAAGTGCCAGAACATTGGCGTCATTATGCTCACGGCAGAGCCGCGCCGCGGTGGCGTCGCCAACAAGCGCCGCCCGGCACCACGAAAACCTGTTCACCGCCATTGAAATCCCAATGCCGCTGCCACAAACCGCAATTCCCCGCGCTGCGGCGTCACCGCGCATCGCGGGCCCAACTTCGCACCATAGTCCGGATAGTCCACAGAGATACCGGCATCCGGCCCTAGATCCTCTACCGCATATCCAGCCGCCTCGAGATGTGAGGCCACGGTCTGACGGAGTTCAATTCCGGCATGATCGGAACTGAGATAGACCTTTGAAATGCGATCGGCCATGGTGGCTCTCTTCCAGAAGCGCTGACCAGCCCCGGACAGGACCTAGCCCAGCAAAATAGCGGGAGACAGTACTATCGCCAAAACAACCTGCCAACCATTCAGTTACCGACAGATCGCGCGGCATAATCGCCCATCGACAGGACATTGTGACAGATGCGGTGAAAGTCAAGCTGACGACCGTTCCAAAGGCAGAAGCATGGCTTTTTTATTCCAGTTCGGATTCGCAGGACGGGTTTTCATGCAAAGCCGATTGATACCATCTGGCCCGGCAACTGGAGACCGCCGCAGAAATATTTCAAAATCCCGATAAAAAAATGAATGTTTGTTTAACTTTTTTTGTCGACACCAATGATTTTCGTGCGTACCGTTTTAGACAGTTAAGCGCGGGTTGTGATACCGGGTTTAGGGAGAGAACGGAGTCGGGGCCAACCCGACCCACTCAGAAAAGCAAGGCAAGCGCCTTGCTTTTTTTATGGCTGAGTTTTGGGAAAGAGCAGACGCCTTCGCGCCATCACCCGCCGGCGATCCCCAGCGATATGATTTCCGAAGAAATGATCCAGTGGATGACCGTTGTCAGCACGGCCGCAATTACGGTCGTGAAACCCATCTTGCGCCATAGCATCGGACGTGCCGGTGCCGAAGGGGCATGACCGGCTTCGGGATTGGACTCTGTGCGCACACCGAACGGCAGGCTCATCAGGAACACCCACCACCACAGCAGAAGATAGCCGACGACGCCGGAAACAAAATCCATCAGCCCGTCACCTCTTCAATCTCGATCAGGGTCCCGCAGAAATCCTTCGGGTGAAGAAACAGCACCGGATTGCCATGCGCCCCGATCTTCGGCTCGCCGTCACCAAGGACCCGCGCCCCACTGGAAACAAGCCGGTCGCGTGCGGCAAGGATATCCTCAACCTCGTAACAGATGTGATGCATGCCGCCATCCGGATTCTTCACAAGAAAGCCGGCAATGGGCGAATCCTCGCCAAGCGGTTCCATCAGTTCCACCTTGCCGTTCGGCTGCGATACAAAAACGATCCTGACACCATGTTCGGGAAGATCCTGCGGTGCGCTGCATTCCGCGCCAAGGTCGTCACGCCACCTTGCGGTAGCAGCATCAAGGTCCGGAACAGCAATGGCGATGTGGTTGATCCTGCCAATCATGATGCCCCCTAGGCGACGCCCTGAAGGTCTTCGGCATCAAGACGCATGATGTGGATATGGGTAATCGGCCGGAGCCCGAACATCGAACGCGCCACCCGGCGCAGCGCCTGGCCGGCAATTTCCTCGACCTGCCCGTCATCGCGCCGTGCAGACCGCCCCATCGCGGCTAGCGCATCCTCGATCGCCAGACTGGCGGACGCGATATAGTCCGCGGCATCGGCCTCGTTGCTGATGCCCGTCTGCGATACAGCAGGTACCGCACACAAGCCGCCTTCCCTGTTGAGAACGAGCGTTCCGGTTACGACGCCATTCCACAGCATCCGCCGGCGCGCCCGCATCATGTCGGACTGAATCTCGACGATCTTGCCCTTTTCGTGAGTCAGCGCACCTGTCTTCACCGTGTCGATAATCTCGGCATCCTCACCCGTCTTGCCGGCACGCGCCAGCCTGATCATGGTGCCATTGTCGGGAAGCAGCGTCTGGTGAACCTGACAATGTTCAGCAAGTTCCGCATGTGCCACCAGATGGCGCGCCGTGCCATGCACCGGAATTGCAATGCGCGGACGGACAAGTCCGTACATCTCCGCCATCTCCTCACGCGACGGGTGGCCGGACACATGGACCGGTGCATCATCATCGGTAATCAGGATGATCTTGCGCCGTATCAACCCGTCCTGAACACGCGCGATGGCAGGCTCGTTGCCCGGAATCTGGCGCGATGAGAATACAACAGTATCACCCGGGTCGAGTGTCACGCTTTCATGAGTGCCGGCGGCAATCTTGGCCATGGCGGCACGCGGCTCTCCCTGTGTGCCGGTGCACAGGATAACGATGTTCTCGCGCGGCAGCAGTTCGATATCATCTTCGGCCACGAAATCTGGAAGGTCGCGCAGATAGCCGACCTCCTGAGCCGCCAAAATGGCGCGCCTTATGGCCCGTCCGACAACGGCCACAGACCGGTCATTCGCCTGCGCCGCCCGAATGATCGACTGAATCCGCGCCACGTTGCTCGAGAAACAGGAAATGGCCACCCGCCCCTTGGCCTCGGCGATCACCTTGCGAAGTCCGGCTTCGGCCTCTGCCTCGGATGCGGTGCGGCCCTCGACCATGGCGTTAGTCGAATCACCGACCATGGCAAGCACACCTTCGTCACCGATCTCGGCAAGGCGGTTGCTGTCGGTATCGGTGCCGAGCCCGGGGGACTCGTCAAACTTCCAGTCGCCAGTGTGAAGAACCGTTCGGCACCACAGCGAATGGCAAGCGATGTCGGATCGGGGATGGAATGCGCCATGCCGACCATCTCGACCGAAAAGGCGCCGATATCCTCGACCATGCCGGGCGACAATTCGATCAGCGGAATGTCATGCGGATTATTGTTCTCGGCCAGCTTGCGGCGAAGAAGTGCCAGGGTAAAGGCACTGCCATAGACCGGGCAGCCAAGCTTCGACCACATATAAGGGATCGCGCCAAGATGATCCTCGTGCCCGTGGGTCAGGACAAGACCCGCAAGCTGCTCGCGCCGCGCCTCGATGAAGCTGAGGTCCGGAAGAACCACATCAATCCCCGGCATGCTGTCATCCGGGAAGGAAATCCCCAGATCGACCATCAGCCAGCTTCCCCTCATAATGATAGAGGTTCGCATTCATGCCGATCTCGCCGGAGCCGCCAAGCGGTACGAACAGGAAATCAGAAGAGTTATACATGGGTTGTCAGTTTCCCTTGTCGCCGCGCAAGCCTCGGTTGCGCGCGTAAATCTCGAAAAGTCCACGAACCGTCAGGTCGGGATCGACGGCAGCAATGCCGGAAAGATGTTCTGCAAACAGCCCGGCAAGTCCGCCAGTGGCAATCGCCGGGATGTCCTTGCCGTCGCCCTGCTCGTCCCGCAAGCGGCGCAACAGCCCCTCGATCATCCCTACATAGCCCCAGAAGACACCGGTTTCCATTGCCGCCACGGTATTTTTTCCAAGGACTGGCAGATCGGCACCAAACGGTCGCAGCTCAAGCCTTGGCAGCTGCGCCGCCGCACGCTCCAGCGCTTCGATCGACAGGGCCACGCCCGAGGCGATAATGCCGCCCTCATATGTGCCGTCTGCAGCGACCAGATCAAGTGTCGTCGCGGTGCCGAAATCCAGCAGGATCGCCGGCAATTCATGGCTTGCCATGGCGCCGACCGCATTCACCAGCCGGTCCGCACCGGCCTGCGCCGGAATATCGATATTCACGCCAATGCCCAGCTCGACGCCCGCCTCGCCCACGATAAGCGGCGCTTTTCCCGTCATCCGGGTTAGGGCCTCGGCCAGTATGGGCGTCACTGCCGGCACGACGCTGGCGATAACCGCATCAGCGATCTGATCCGTCTGATCACCCAGAACCTTACGGATCGCCGACTCGCAGGTGACGGCATCAGTGACAGACGCGGTTTCAATCCGGTAACCGGATTCAGCAAGGCTGCCATCCGTTACCGAACCAAGTGCCAGCACCAGGTTGGTATTTCCCACATCAATGGCAAGCAGCATTCAGAGCCTACCTGTCAGTTCCACATCGCCGGTCGTGATCCGGCGTTCTGCACCGGTGTCACCTCGCAGGACGAGCGCGCCGTCGATACCGAGATCAACAAAGTCGCCCTCGATGGCAACATCGGAACCGGCCCCGCCCGTTGTCACCTTCATTCTTGCCCCAATATGGGCACAGTGCCGCAACCATTCCAGCCGCACGGCAGAGAAACCGTCACGCTCCCATGACGCGGCGCCGGCAAGCAGCCGCGTGGCATAAGCCTCGGCAAGCATGGCGGGCGTGGCCGCGGCATCACCAAGGTCCTGAAGCGAGATTGCCGGCAGCTTGGCCCCCGGCACAGCGGTCACCGGCGCAATATTCACGCCCGTGCCGATGACCACGGCGCCGTCACGCGCCTCGAGCAGCAATCCGCAAATCTTGCCGCCGGCCACAACCACATCATTCGGCCATTTCAGCCCGACTTCCTGACCCGGCAACCGTTCCGCAATGGTCTCGCGGATGGCGAGCGCAGCGACAAAGGACAGGCCCCCAGGGTGGAGGCGTCCGCTTGCGGGCGAAGCACGACCGAAAGATACATTCCGCCACGCGCAGAGGACCATCCCGACCCGCGGCGGCCACGACCGGCCGTCTGCTCGCCGACAAGGAATGCGGTGCCGGCAGGCGCACCTTCGGCCGCCGCCTGCCAGGCGAGATCCGACGAGGATGTCGCGACGTCAATGCTGGTCAGGGAAAGTACGGCAGGCACCGTCATCACGGCACCTAGCGTGCCATGATCAGCGCCACCGCAGCCGTGTCAGCGGCACCAAGAAGGCTTCCCAGTCCGGCAAAGAACAGAAGAACAACGGCAAGGCTGGCCCCGAGAACCATACGGTTCGCGATCGGAATACCGGCATCGAGCGGTGTGTCGGTATCATCGAAATACATCAGGCGGATAATGCGCAGATAGTAGAAGGCACCGACAACCGACGTAACCACGCCAATGACCGCCAGCGGCACAAGTCCGGCCTCGACCGCAGCGAGGAAGACGTACCATTTGCCGAAGAACCCGGCCAGCGGCGGAATGCCTGCCATCGAGAACATCATGATCAACAGGCCGACAGCCAGCGCCGGATGTGTCCGCGACAGGCCTTTCAGATCGACAATCTTCGTGGCCTCGGCGCCGTCACGGCGCATCAGCAGGATGATCGCAAAGGTCCCTGCCCCCATGAAGACATAGCCCGTCATATAGATCATCACGCCGGTGGCACCGGCAACACTTCCAGCAGCAAGGCCTGCCGTCGCATAGCCCATATGCGCAATCGAGGAATAGGCCATCATCCGCTTGATATCGGTCTGCATGATCGCACCAAGCGCACCGATCACCATCGAGGCAACAGACAGCGCGACAAGCACCTGCTGCCACTGGTCGGCAATGCCACCAAAGGCACCATAGGTCAGACGCATCAGAAGCGAGATCGCGGCCACTTTCGGAGCGATGGCAAACAACGCGGTCACCAGTGTCGGCGAACCTTCATATACATCCGGCGTCCACATATGGAACGGCGCGGCAGAAATCTTGAAGGCAAGGCCACAGATCATGAACACCATGCCGATGATAAAGACCGGCGGCAGGTCCTGACCGGCAAGCGCAAGCGCAATGCCGTCAAAATCGGTGGTACCTGCGATGCCATAGACAAGCGAGGCACCATAGAGCAGCAGGCCAGACGACAGAGCGCCGAGGAGGAAATATTTCAGCCCCGCCTCGGAAGAGCGAAGCGAGCTCGTGCGCATCGCCGCGACGACATAGAGCGGCAGCGACTGCAGCTCGACACCCATATAGAGCGCCATCAGATTGTCGGCCGAGATCATCAGCATCATGCCGACAAGCGCCAGCAGGATCAGAAGGCTGTATTCCGGCTTGTTGATGTCATCATCGCCGCTGGTGCGGATCGACATGGCAAGCGCGGCGAAAGTGCCGAGAAGCACAAGCGCCTTCATGAAACCGGCGAAGGAATCGGCCGAGAACATGCCGCCAAACGCTGAGGTGATCACCTGATCGCTGTTGATGACCAGCAGCAACGCGATGACGATCCCGGCCATGGCCAACTGCGTGACACGACGGGCATTTGCCGCCGTCTCGCCGCCATAGGCCGCGACAAGCACCAGGACGAGGGCCACCGCCGCAAGGAAGATCTCCGGCAGTGCCGGCATGATATCGGCCATCTGGAATACAAACATGACCTATCTCCCCGCAATCACGAAGGCGCCGCCGGCGGCGACACTGTCAAGAACGACCTGAATGCTTCCGGCCATCACGTCCAGAAGCGAGGCCGGATAGACGCCGAACCACAGCACCAGAACCGTCAGCGGCACGAAGATCATCACCTCGCGGCGACCGATCGGCTCCATGGCTTCGACCTCGGCGCTGACAATCTTGCCGAACATCACGCGGCGGTAGAGCCACAGCATGTATGTCGCTCCAAGAACGAGGCCCGTCGCGGTGAACAGAGCCACCCAGCTGCTGGCCTTCCACGCGCCGACAAGCACAAGCATTTCGCCGACAAAGCCGCTGGTACCGGGAAGCCCGACCGAGGCCAGCATCATGAACATGAAGAACACGGCATAGCGCGGCATCACAGCGGCGACACCGCCATAGGCACTGATCTCGCGCGTATGCAGCCGGTCATAGACAACGCCGACACAGAAGAACAGCGCCGCCGACACCAGACCATGGCTGATCATCTGGAACATCGCCCCGGCCACACCCTGTTCGGTCAGGGTGAAGATGCCGATGGTCACAAAACCCATATGTGCGACCGATGAATAGGCAATCAGCTTCTTCATGTCGGATTGCGCCAGCGCCACAAGCGAGGTGTAGATCACAGCGACGATAGACAGGGCGAAAATCAGCGGTGCAAAGAATTCAGAGGCCAGCGGGAACATCGGCAGCGAGAAACGGATGAAGCCGTATCCGCCCATCTTCAGCAGCACACCGGCGAGGATCATCGAGCCGGCAGTTGGTGCCTCGACATGCGCGTCGGGAAGCCATGTATGGACAGGCCACATCGGCACCTTCACCGCAAATGACGCAAGGAAACCGAGAAACAGCCAAGTCTGCATCGTCGCGGCAAAGCCGTGGGCCGTCAGCATCGGGATGTCGGTGGTACCGGCGTCGATATACATCGCCAGCATGCAGACCAGCATCAGAACCGAGCCGAGAAGTGTGTACAGGAAGAACTTGAAGGCCGCATAGACACGCCGCTTGCCGCCCCAGACACCGATGATGATGAACATCGGGATCAGCACACCTTCGAAAAACAGATAGAACATCAGCATATCGAGCGAGGCGAACATGCCGACCATCATCGTCTCGAGGACGAGGAAGGCGATCATATATTCGCGCACCCGATGGGTAATGGCCTTCCAGCTGGCAAGAATGGCCAGCGGCGACAGGAAGGTCGACAGCAGGATGAAAGGCATCGAGATGCCGTCCACGCCAAGGTGATAGCTGATGCCGGAGCCCGGAAGCCATTCGGCGCGTTCTTCAAACTGGTAGCCGGAGGCCTGAGAATCAAAATTCAGCACCAGAGCCAGCGAGATCACAAAGGTAAAGCCGCTGACCCACAGCGCCACGTTGCGGGCGTTGCGGGCAACCACCTCTTCATCCCCGCGGATCATCAGCAGGAAGGCGACACCGATCATCGGCAGGAAGGTGATGATGGTCAGGATTGGCCAGTTCGAGATCATCGCCTACATCCCCCCGAAACGAAGATAGTACCAGGTCACCAGCACAACCACGCCGATCAGCATGGCAAAGGCATAGTGGAAGACAAAGCCCGACTGCAGCCGCGAGGCGGCGGCAGAGACCCGGATCACAAGCCCCGAGAGCCCGTCGGGCCCGAGCCCGTCGATGGTGTCACGGTCGCCGCGCTGCCACAGGAAGGCGCCGATCCGCACCGCAGGCCGCACAAAGATGATGTCGTACAGCTCGTCGAAGTACCATTTGTTGAAGAAGAAGGCGTGAATCGGGCTGAGCGCACGGGCAGCCTTTGCCGGAATGCCCGTCCAGACCGCGTAGCAAAGCACCGCGAGCAGCACGCCCGACGCCGCCAGCACAATCGGAAGCAGCTTCACCCACTTCGGCACATGATGCGCGTTCTCCATGGCGGTGTGCTCTGGCAGGATCAGGATCGAATCTCCCCAGAAGCGCGCCATGTCATGACCGACAAACAACTCATATCCGAGCCAGCCCGAGAAGATCGCGCCGATCGACAGCACAAACAGCGGAATGGTCATCACAAGCGGCGACTCATGAACATGCGACATCACTTCGGCAGACGCACGCGGCTTGCCGTGGAATGCCATGATCAGCAGCCGCCAGCTGTAGAACGCCGTCAGAAACGCCGCTGCACAGCCAAGCCAGAAGGCCATGTTGCCGACAGGCGTGTGCGCGGCAAACGCGGCCTCGAGGATCATGTCCTTGGAATAGAACCCGGCAAAGAACGGAAAACCTGCCAGCGCCAGCGAACCGATCCACATCATCACATAGGTGAACGGGATCTTCTTCCAGATGCCGCCCATATTGCGAAGGTCCTGCTCGTCAGACAGCGCGTGGATCACCGACCCCGCACCAAGGAACAGCAGCGCCTTAAAGAAGGCGTGTGTCGTCAGGTGGAACATCGCCGCCGGATAGGCCGACACACCGGCTGCAAAGAACATGTAGCCAAGCTGCGAGCAGGTTGAATAGGCAATCACCCGCTTGATATCGAACTGGGTGAAACCGACCGTTGCCGCAAAGATCGCGGTCATTGCGCCGACCACCGTGATGATATCCAGCGACAGCGGCGCATATTCCAGCATCGGCGACAGGCGGCAGATCATGAAGACACCGGCCGTCACCATGGTCGCGGCATGGATCAGGGCGGACACGGGTGTCGGGCCCTCCATCGCGTCGGGAAGCCATGTGTGCAGGCCAAGCTGGGCCGACTTGCCCATCGCGCCGATGAACAGCAGGATGCCGGCGACTTCCAGCGCCGGCATCGCGGTGCCGAGGAAGTTGATTTCCGTTCCAGTGGCGCTCGCCGAATTGGCGAAGATCACGTCGAACTCGATCGAGCCGAAAATCTGGTAGACCGCAAGAATACCAAGCGCGAAGCCGAAATCACCAACACGGTTGACCACAAAGGCCTTCATCGCGGCGGTATGTGCGCTGTCCTTCTTGTACCAGAAGCCGATCAACAGATAGGAGGCCACGCCCACCCCTTCCCAGCCGAAGAACAGCTGGACAAGGTTGTCGGCCGTCACCAGCATCAGCATGGCGAAGGTGAACAGGCTGAGATAGGCCATGAAGCGCGCACGCGACTTGTCGTGCGACATGTAGCCAACGGAATAGAGATGCACCATTGATGACACACCGGTCACCACGATCAGCATCACAACGGTCAGCGTATCGAACCGCAGCCGCCACATCGCCTCGAAATCACCGGAAACGATCCAGCGGGCGAGATCGACGGTGATCGGCTGGCCGCCAATGCCGACCTGGGCAAAGGCAACAATCGAGAACAACAGCGACAGCAGCAGGAAGGACACCGTCACCAGCTCAGCCGCGCGATCACGGTTGCTGAGGCTCAGCCAGCCGGCGATCAGCGCGCCGAACAGCGGCAGAAAGACAATAGACGCATACATCCCGGGTCAGCCTTTCATCATGTTCACATCCTCGACCGCAATCGATCCGCGGTTGCGGAAGAAGACGACGAGAATGGCAAGGCCGATGGCGGCCTCGGCGGCGGCGACGGTCAGGATGAAGAGCGAGAAGATCTGACCCTCCAGATTGCCGTTATAAGCCGAGAAGGCCACCATGTTGATATTGACCGACAGCAGCATCAGTTCGATCGACATCAGGATGGTGATCACGTTTTTCCGGTTCAGGAAGATGCCGAATGCGCCAAGCGCAAACAGCACCGCCGAGACGGCAAGATAATGACTTAGTGAAAGTTCAAGCATGCCCTACCCCTCACGCTTGCTTGGCTGGACCGTATGGACGGTCCGCGCGGCGGCACCGACCGGCACCTCGACGACCTCGACAGATTCAGCACGGCTTCGCGCGTTCTGCTCGGCAATCACCTGGCGACGAACGCCCGGACGCTTGCGCATGGTCAGTGAAATGGCGCCAATCATGGCCACCAGCAGGATCAGGCCGGCCACCTGGAACAGATACATGTATTTGGTGTAGAGCACATAGCCCAGCGCACGGGTGTTGCTGATCTCGGCCATCGCCGGCAGCGACGCGCCCTTGAAGGCATCCCCATAGATCGCCGCGACAAGCTCAAACACAAGGATGCCGCCAGCAACAAGTCCAAGCGGCAGATATTTCTGGAAGCCCGCCCGCATCTCGGCATAGTTGATGTCCAGCATCATCACCACGAACAGGAACAGCACCGCCACCGCGCCGACATAGACGACGACAAGCAGCATGGCGATGAATTCCGCCCCGATCAGGACGAACAGCCCGGCCGCGTTGAAGAAGGCCAGGATCAGGAACAGCACCGAGAAAACCGGGTTGCGCGAGACCACGACCATCAGGCCGGCCCCGAGCATCACTGCCGAAAACATATAGAAGAACAGCGCCTCGATCATTGGCCTGCCTTCCCGTGAAGCTAGTCACACCCATTTCCCCCTTCAGATTCAGATGCCGTCAGCGCCAGCGCGCGTCGGCGGCAAGGTTGCGGGCGATTTCTGTCTCCCAGCGATCACCGTTCGCCAGAAGCTTGTCCTTGTCGTAATAGAGCTCCTCACGGGTTTCCGTGGCGAACTCGAAATTCGGTCCTTCGACGATGGCATCGACCGGACAGGCTTCCTGGCAGAAGCCGCAATAGATGCATTTCGTCATGTCGATGTCATAGCGCGTCGTCCGGCGGCTGCCGTCATCGCGCGGCTCGGCCTCGATGGTGATGGCCTGCGCCGGGCACATGGCCTCGCACAGCTTGCAGGCAATGCAGCGCTCTTCGCCATTCGGATAGCGGCGCAGCGCATGCTCGCCCCGGAAGCGCGGCGACAGACTGCCCTTCTCGTAGGGATAGTTGATGGTGACCTTCGGCTTGAAGAAGTACTTCAGCGTCAGGAACAGGCCCTTGCCAAGCTCGAGAAGCAGGAAGGAGCGGAGAGAATTGATCATGGCACCCATCTGGCCCTCCCTTAGCCTGCCATCACGGCCGGCAGGTTGCCGGTGTAGAGCAGGAAGCCCGAAGTCAGAACAACCCAGAGCAGCGAGAACGGAAGGAAAATCTTCCAGCCAAGCCGCATCAGCTGGTCATAGCGATAGCGCGGCGTGGTCGCCCGCACCCACAAAAAGACGAACAGCAGCAGCATCACCTTGAGAATGAACCAGATCGGTCCCGGCACGATGTTCAGCGGCCAGATGTCGAACGGCGGCAGCCAGCCGCCGAGGAACAGCACCGTGGTCATGCCGCTCATCAGGATCATGTTGGCATATTCACCAAGGAAGAAGAGCGCGAAGCTCATCGAGGAATATTCGACGAAGTATCCAGCCACCAGTTCGGATTCACCTTCGGGAAGGTCGAACGGCGCACGGTTGGTCTCGGCCAGCGTCGAGATGAAGAAGACGAAGAACATCGGCAGCAGCGGCAGCGCGAACCAGACATCACGCTGCGCCTCGACAATGGCGCTCAGGTTCAGCGATCCGACACAGACCAGCACATTGATGATGACGAGGCCCATCGAGACTTCGTAGGACACCATCTGCGCCGCCGAGCGAAGCGCGCCGAGGAAGGCGTATTTCGAATTGCTGGCCCAGCCGGCCATGATCACGCCATAGACGCCGAGCGATGAAATCGCGAACAGATACAGGATGCCGACATTGATGTCGGCGATCACGAGCCCCTCGCCGAACGGGATCACCGCCCAGGCAACAAGCGCCAGGATGAAGGTCAGCATCGGCGCAAGGATGAAGACAGCCTTGTTTGCGCCCGCAGGAAGGATGGTTTCCTTGACCATCAGCTTCAGCGCATCGGCAAATGGCTGGAACATGCCGAAAGGCCCGACAACGTTCGGGCCCTTGCGAAGCTGCATGAAGCCGATAACGCGGCGTTCAGCCAGTGTCAGATAGGCCACCGCGATCAGGAAGCGGGCCGACGACAAGCATGATCTTGCCGACGGTCAGCGCCAGTTCGACGACGTAGCTGTTGGTGATCAGATCCATCGGTCTACTCCGCTGCGTCGCGTGCGGCATCTGCCTGCAACGCCATCAGGCACTGGCCCATTGTCTCCGACGCACGGCTGACAGGACAGGTCATGTAGAAAGTGTCATGGACGGTGGCAACCGGTGACGACACGATCTTTGTCTTTGCGCCGAACTTGGCCCATCGCGCGGCTTTCACCTCGTCCTGCTCGGCAAAATGCGGTGCCAGCTCGAACATCTCCTCGCGCAACTCGGCCAGCGAGTCGAAGCCGAGATTGATTCCCATATGGCCGGCAAGCGCGCGAATGATGGTCCAGTCCTCGCGCGCCTCACCCGGCGGGAAGGCCGCACGGGCGGCATATTGCACGCGCCCCTCGGTATTCAGATAGATGCCGTCCTTCTCGGTATAGGCGGCACCCGGCAGGATGACGTCGGCGACATGCGCGCCGGCATCGCCGTGATGCCCCTGATAGACGGTAAAGGTCTTTTCGAACCGCGCCGCGTCGATCTCGTCTGCGGCCTGAAGCCAGACCAGATCCAGCTTGCCTGCATCAGCGGCCTTGTACATCGCCGCGACATCCAGCCCGCCGCGCCCCGGCGTCAGACCAAGGTCCAGCCCGGCCACGCGTGCAGCTGCGGTATGAAGCACGTTGAAGCCGTTCCAGTCGCCATTGACGACACCATAGGCCTCGGCAATCTCGCGCGCCTGGCCCAGCATGGCAGCGCCGTCGGCACGCGCCAGCGCACCCATGCCAATGATGATCATCGGCTTTTTCGCACGCTTCAGCTTCGCCGCGAATTTCGACTTGCCGTCGAGGATGGCGGCAAGTGTCGCCGCATCGTCGCCAAGCTGCTCGGCGTCATAGGTCAGGTCCATCTCGGGCCCGACAATGCCGACAGGCATGCGTGTGGCCAGCCAGTTGCGCCGGATGCGTGCGTTCAGCACAGCTGCCTCGATCCGCGGGTTGCTGCCGATGATCAGCAGCGCATCCGCCTCATCGATACCGGCGATGGTCGAATTGAACAGATAGCCTGCACGCACGCCGCCGATCTTTGCCCCGTCCTGACGGCAGTCGATGCTGGCGCTTCCCAGCTTGTCGAACAGGGTCTTCAGGGCAAACATGGCTTCGGCGTCGCACTGGTCGCCAGTGATGGCGGCGACGGCGTTCGGCTTGGCCTTCTTCAGCTTTGCGGCAATTGTGGCGAAAGCCTCATCCCAGCTTGCCGGCGCAAGCTTGCCGTCACGACCGCGAATAAACGGGCGATCCAGACGCTGGCGGCGCAGCCCGTCAACGGCATAGCGGGTCTTGTCAGAAATCCACTCCTCGTTAACGTCCTCGTTCAGACGCGGCAGCACGCGCATCACCTGCGAGCCGCGCGCATCGACGCGGATGTTGCTGCCGACGGCATCCATGACATCGACGGATTCGGTCTTGTTCAGCTCCCACGGGCGGGCGGTAAAGGCATAGGGCTTGGAGGTCAGCGCACCCACCGGACACAGGTCGATCACATTGGCCGACAGCTCCGATGCCAGTGTCTTTTCCAGATAGGTGGTGATTTCCATATTCTCGCCGCGGCCGATGGCGCCGAGTTCGGGCACGCCGGCCACCTCGGTGGCGAAGCGGACACAGCGCGTGCAATGGATGCAGCGGGTCATGGTGGTGCTGATCAGCGGGCCCATATGCTTGTCTTCGACGGCGCGCTTGTTCTCTTCATAGCGCGAGCTGTCAAAGCCATAGCCCATGGCCTGGTCCTGAAGGTCGCATTCGCCGCCCTGGTCGCAGATCGGACAGTCCAGCGGGTGGTTGATCAGCAGGAATTCCATCACGCCTTCGCGCGCTTTCTTCACGCGGTCGGTGTCGGTGCGGATCACCATGCCATCGCCTGCCGGCATTGCGCAGGACGCGACCGGCTTCGGCGCACGCTCCATATCGACAAGGCACATGCGGCAATTGCCGGCGATCGACAGCCTGTCGTGGTAGCAGAAACGCGGAACTTCAATCCCGGCTTCCTCACAGGCATGAAGGACGGTGGAGCCGTCCTCTACCTCGACCTCGATGCCGTTCACTGTCAGCTTTGGCATGGTCCTGTCCCCCTACTCGGCCGCTTCGACCGCCGCCGCGGCACGATGCGCCGTAATCCGGCGCTCGATTTCCGGGCGGAAATGCTTGATCAGGCCCTGGATCGGCCAGGCGGCCGCATCGCCGAGTGCACAGATGGTGTGTCCCTCGACCTGGCGCGTCACCTGCTCCAGCGTGTCAATTTCGTGAATTTCGGCATCGCCACGGACAAGGCGCTCCATCATCCGCCACATCCAGCCGGTGCCCTCGCGGCAAGGTGTGCACTGGCCACAGCTCTCATGCTTGTAGAAATAGGACAGGCGCGAAATGGCCTTCACCACGTCGGTGCTCTTGTCCATGACGATGACGCCCGCCGTGCCAAGACCGGTTCCGGCCTCTTTCAGCGCATCAAAATCCATGGTGATGGTGTTGCAGACAGCCTGCGGCATCATCGGGGTCGAGGACCCGCCAGGGATCACCGCCAGCAGATTGTCCCAGCCGCCACGCACACCGCCGGCATGCTTTTCGATCAGCTCGCGAAGCGGAATGCCCATTTCCTCTTCGACATTGCAGGGATTGTTCACATGGCCGGAGATGCAGAACAGCTTGGTGCCTGTGTTGCCGTCCTTGCCGAGACCGGCGAACCAGTCGGCGCCGCGCCGCAGGATCGTCGGCACGACGGCGATGGATTCGACATTGTTGACCGTGGTCGGGCAGCCATAGAGGCTGGCACCCGCCGGGAACGGCGGCTTCAGGCGCGGCTGGCCCTTCTTGCCTTCCAGCGACTCGATCAGCGCGGTTTCCTCGCCGCAGATATAGGCACCGGCCCGCGATGAAGATAGATGTCGAACTTCCAGCCGGATTTGGCGGCATTGTCGCCAAGAAGGCCGGCGGCATAGGCTTCGTCGATGGCGGCCTGAAGGCGGCGCGCCTCGTTCACGAATTCACCACGGATATAGATATAAGCGGCATGTGCCCGCATCGCGAAACCGGCGATCACACAGCCTTCCAGCAGTTTGTGCGGCTCGTTCCGGATGATATCGCGGTCCTTGCATGTGCCGGGTTCGGACTCATCGGCATTGACCACAAGATAGTGGGGACGCGCGCCGACTTCCTTGGGCATGAAGGACCATTTCAGGCCGGTCGGGAAACCTGCACCGCCGCGGCCACGAAGGCCTGATGCCTTAACCCGCTCGACAACCTCGTCATGGCCCAGCTTGATCAGCTTTGCTGTGCCGTCCCAATCACCGCGGGCCTTTGCGCCCTTCAGGCCGGAATCCATCCAGCCATAGAGATTGGTGAAAATGCGATCTTCATCTTTAAGCATTTGCCTCTCCCTATTCAGCCGGCTTCAGTGCCGAAAGGCTAGTTGCGCCTGTCGCCGATTCAGACCCGGAACGGCCGGTCACAGACCCGACTGGCAGCGGCTTCGTCTGCCTCGAGCGAGTCGAGAAGCGCGCCGGTGCTGGCATAGTCCAGATCTTCGTAGAAATCGTCATTCACCTGCAGGATCGGCGCATTTACGCAGGCACCGAGGCATTCCACCTCAAGAAGCGTGAAGCGGCCGCATTCCGACGTCTCGCCCGACGAAATGCCATAACGGTCCTTGATGCAGCGCATCATGTTGTCGGACCCGCGAAGCCAGCAGGGCGTGGTGGTACAGGCCTGCAGGAAATATTTCCCGACCGGCTTGAGATTGAACATCGTGTAGAAGGTCGCGACCTCAAGAACCCGAATTTCGGCCATATCGAGCTTCTTCGCGATCAGCTCGATGGCCTTCATCGGGATCCAGTTGTCGTGCTGACGCTGTGCCAGATCGAGCAGCGGCATCACCGCGCTGGCCTGGCGGCCCTTCGGGTATTTGGCCACAATCCGCTTGATCTCCGCCTCGTTCTCGCGAGTGAAGGCAAAGCTGTCGGGCTGGTTGTCGGCGATACGGGCGTCGATGCTCATCTGTCGATCTCACCAAAAACAATGTCGAGCGACCCGATAATGGCAACCGAGTCGGCCAGCATGTGGCCACGCGACAGATAGTCGACAGCAGCCATGAAATAGAATCCCGGAGCGCGGATCTTGCAGCGATACGGCTTGTTGGAGCCGTCAGCGACCAGATAGACGCCGAATTCGCCCTTCGGGGCCTCAACCGCGGTGTAGCTCTCGCCCTCGGGAACGTGGAAGCCCTCTGTATAGAGCTTGAAGTGATGGATCAGCGCTTCCATCGAATGCTTCATATCACCCCGCTTCGGCGGTGTGACCTTGTTGTTTTCCGCCAGCACAGGGCCGTCGGGCATGTTGTCGATGCACTGGTGGATAATGCGCAGCGACTGGCGCATTTCCTCAACCCGCACCAGATAGCGCGCGTAACAGTCGCCTGTCTTGCCAATCGGAATGTCGAATTCCATCTCGTCATAGGCGTCGTAAGGCTGCGACTTGCGAAGGTCCCAGGCCACGCCGCTGCCACGAAGGCAGGGACCGGTGATGCCCAGGTCGAGTGCCGCCTCTTCGGTGATCACGCCGATATCGACGGTGCGCTGCTTGAAAATCCGGTTGTCGGTCAGCAGCGTTTCCAGATCATCGATGAAGGACGGGAACTTGGTCGCCCAGTCGCCAATCTCGTCCAGCAGACCGTCGGGAAGGTCCTGATGGACGCCGCCCGGGCGGAAATAGGCAGCGTGCAGGCGCGCGCCGCAAGCCCGCTCATAGAAGCCCATCAGTTGCTCGCGTTCTTCAAAACCCCACAAAAGCGGGGTCATCACACCAACATCGATCGCAAAGGTGGTCAGGTTCAGAAGGTGGTTCAGGATGCGGCCGATCTCGCAATAGAGAACGCGGATATATTGTGCACGACGCGGAACCTCGATGCCGACGGCGCGCTCGATGGCCAGCGCCCAGGCATGTTCCTGGTTCATCGGCGAGACATAGTCCAGCCTGTCGAAATAGGGCAGCGCCTGAAGATAGGTCTTGTGCTCGATCAGCTTCTCGGTACCGCGATGCAGCAACCCGACATGCGGGTCGGCACGCTCGATCACCTCGCCGTCCATTTCCAGAACAAGGCGAAGAACGCCGTGCGCCGCAGGGTGCTGCGGGCCAAAATTCATCGTGATGGGTTTGATCTGCATCTCGGCCATGATCTGCTCCTCACCCTTCCTTGCCGGCTTTTTCGTCGCCGGGAATCTGCGCCTGCATGCCTTCCCACGGGCTCAGGAAGTCGAAATCGCGGAATTCCTGAACCAGCGATACCGGCTCGTTGACAACACGGCGCTGCGTGTCGTCATAGCGGACCTCGACATGGCCGGTCAGCGGGAAGTCCTTGCGCAGCGGATGCCCCTCGAAACCGTAATCCGTCAGCAGGCGGCGCAGGTCGGGGTGGCCGGCGAAGAAGATGCCGAACATGTCCCATACCTCACGCTCGGCCCAGTTGGCAGCGCTGTAGACCGTTGTCGCCGAAGGAACGGCCTGCCCCTCGCCCACGGCGGCCAGAAGGCGAAGCCGCATGTTGTTGCGCATCGACAACAGCTGATAGACCAGTTCGAACCGCTCCGGACGCTCGGGTAATCAACCGCAGTCAGGTCAGACAGCTGGTTGAAGGCGGCATATTTGTCATCGCGAAGCGCGGCCAGCACCTGCTGGATCGAGATGCCGGAATACGAAGCACGATCTGGTCCTGCACAACACCGGCGTCCTGAAGATCGGCGCCGAGAAGCTGGCGCAGATGCTCGGTCATCGTTGCCTGCGCAGACATCTCTTGCGCGGCGGTCTGGTTGTCGGGAGTGACGTTGTCGGTCATTCAACAGTTCCTATGGCCACCTGAAACGGTGCGGGCATGGTGCCTGACATTGATCTCACAGGGGTGCGAGCGCCGGACACCAAGGCGCTGTTCCCCACAATTCCGTCTAGATCAGCCGCGTGCGATGGTCGCTGTGCGCCTGATCTTCTTCTGAAGCTGCAGCAATCCGTAGATCAGTGCTTCGGCTGTCGGCGGGCAACCCGGCACATAGACATCAACCGGAACAATCCGGTCACATCCACGAACAACGGCATATGAATAATGGTAGTAGCCCCCGCCATTGGCGCATGATCCCATCGACAGGACCCAGCGCGGCTCGGGCATCTGGTCATAAACGCGGCGAAGCGCCGGCGCCATCTTGTTGGTCAGCGTGCCGGCGACAATCATGACATCCGACTGACGCGGGCTCGGACGGAACAGCATGCCGTACCGGTCCATGTCATAGCGGCTGGAGGCTGAATGCATCATCTCGACAGCGCAGCAGGCGAGCCCGAAGGTCATCGGCCAGAGCGAACCAGAACGCGCCCAGTTGAACAGCTTGTCAGCGCTGGCGATTACAAACCCGCGATTGGTGATTTCGTCACCCACCGCTTTGAGAATTGCGTCCTGCTCAGGGCCCGGGCCAATTGGCGCGGCCGTGCGCGGATCGATCACTCCCATTCCAGCGCTCCCTTCTTCCACTCATAAATGAAGCCGACGGTCAGTACAGCGAGGAACAGCATCATCGACCAGAAGCCGAACACACCGATCCCGCCCAGCGAGACTGCCCATGGGAAGAGGAAGGCAACCTCAAGGTCGAAAATGATGAAGAGGATCGCGACAAGGTAAAACCGCACATCGAACTGGCGACGCGATCATCGAACGCGTCAAAACCACATTCGTAAGCTGCCATCTTTTCGTCGTCAGGACGCTGGTTGCCCAGAAACAGGGACGCGCTCACCATCGCGATGGCGAGGCCCACGGCAATCGCAAAGAAAACCGCAATCGGAAAATATTCAGACAGAAGCTCAGGCACCAGGTTCTCCGCTCCCTCCAAGAAAACCACCGCTTGAATAATTCAGAGAGGGGTCAAAAGCAAGCCAAACCCGATGTTTCTGCGGTGATAAATTGCCGCGACAGCCTGCATATTGCGGCAACTGGCCGACATTACAAATCCCAGCGCTCGCCATGGGTAAGGGCACGGAAACGGTCAACGGGAATTTCTGCCGCCTCCAGCGCCGCGCGAAGACGTTGCGGCGGCTCTGCGAGTGGCTCCAGCGTGAGCTTGAATGTCCCCCAGTGAACCCCGATCGCCTGCCCGGCGCCAAGGTCCTGAAAGATCTGTACCGCCTCTTCCGGATTGCAATGCGATTCGCGCATGAATTCACGCGGTTCATAAGCCCCGATGGGGATTGCGGCGAAGTCCGGAGCGCCAAGACGCTCCCGCGTCTCGATGAAATCGGCGCTGTAGCCGGTGTCACCGGCAAAATAGAATTGATAGCCATCCTCGAACCGGAACATGAATCCGGCCCACAAAGTCTTGTTCCGGTCGAAAGGCGAGCGCGATGCCCAGTGCCGCACGGGTGTCGCGGTGATGGTTATGCCGTCCCGTTCTGTGTTCTGCCACCAGTCGACTTCCGTCACATCGGAAAACCCGGCGCGCCGCAGATAACGCGCCAGCCCCAGCGGCACGACAACCCTGATATCCGGCTGCAGCGCCGCCAGACGCTTCAGGCCCGGAAGATCGAGATGGTCATAATGCGCATGCGAGACGATCAGGATATCGACTTTCGGCAGGGTCTCGGCGGTATAGGCCGGCGGCACCACCCGTTTCGGTCCGCTGAAGCCGAAAGGCGATGCGCGCTCCGAAAACACCGGATCGGTCAGCACACTGACGCCGTTATGCCGGAACAGCAGCGAGGCATGCCCGATCCAGGTCACATCGCGGCCATTCACATCGGCCGGCGGCACCTTTGTCGGATCAATCAGCGGCATCCCGTTCTTTTCCGCCGGATCGTCCTCGCGGGTCAGGAAGGCACCAGCGAGGCCGAGAACGTCGAACAGCCCCTTGTCGTTGCGATAGCCTGCCGGATGCTCGAACCGGTTTCTGGATTCGTCATATTGCGGAGAATCGACATAGGGCTTCATGGAACTGCATCCTGCCAGAAAAAGTCCGGAAACAAGCAAAGGGAAAAGAAAGCGCAAGAATGTCGGCATATGGCGATCCCGAAAACAGCTGGAGGCAACGCCGCAGGCACTGCGAATTCGAGGCGAGGCATATCCTGTAAGGCCGCGGAAGGCAACGGGCACATGAAATGACGTGGACTTTTCGGCGCTTTCTGCGATTAGTGACAACACAAATGCTCGCAAGACACCGCCTGCGTCATTTCGATGGCGCGGCACGGAGACAGTGAATGACACGTAACAGGGCAATGCTGCTGATTGTCACCGGCGCGACCTTCATGAGTTTCGTCGGCTTGCTCATGCGGCTTCTCGAGACGACAGACGGCATGCTGATCCTGTTTTACCGGTCGATTACACTGGCCGGCATGGTGGGGCTCGTGGCCTGCCTTCGCCGCCGCCAATCGCCCGCCGCCTTCATTCGCTCGCGCGACCGTACGGATATGATGATGGGCGCGGCGCTTGCCATCGCCTTCACCAGCTATGTCTACGCCATGCTGATGACATCGGTCGCCTCGACATTGCTGCTGCTGACGCTGTCACCCTTTTTCGCTGCCGTCCTCGGCTGGGTCTGGATTGGCGAGAAACCGCATCGCATGACCTGGCCGGCAATGGGCGCGGCGCTTGTCGGTGTTGCGCTGATGATTGGCGACGGCCTTGCCTATGGCCGCACAGCCGGCAACATCGTGGCACTGGTGTCGTCCCTGACGTTTGCAATCATGCTGGTGCTGGCCCGGCGCAGCGGCAAAAGCGATGTTCTTGGCGGCACATTCCTGGGCGGTGCGGGATGCGTTCTGCTTGGTGCCTTCGCCAGCCTGTCATTCGGCAATGGCCTCGGCATCTCGCCCCATGACCTGATGCTGACGCTGTTCATGGGTGCATTCACCATCGGCATCGGCATCGCGCTGGTTACCTGGGGCACAGGATATGTGCCGGCGGCGGAGGTCAGCCTGCTGGTGCTGACCGAAAGCGTGCTTGGACCGATCTGGCCATGGATCATTCTGGGACAGGCCATGACCTTGACCGAAATCGGCGGTGGCGTCATCGTGCTCGGCGCGGTGGCAGCGCTGGCACTGGCCAGCCGCGAGACAAGCAGGCCGCACGCCGTCAAAGGCTAACCGGCAGAGATTGAGGGAAACGGTTCAGGCAGATGAACGACAGTCAGGACAGCATACCGCCACTTGCCATGCTGATGGGATGTGGTGGTCTCGTTCCCTTTTTTCCTGTGTGCCGGGCGGCGCACAGCGGCGTGGCACTGTGGTCGGGGATCGCGCTGGTCATCTGTGGCATATACGGCGCGGTGATCCTGAGCTTCATCGGCGCGGTCCATTGGGGCTTGCCCTTCACGGTGACCGCAGCCCGTTATGGTTTGTCTGGTCGGTGGTGCCTGCCCTCTATGCCTGGCAACCGGTGGTGTTTCTCGACACCCGCATGGCATTGCTGGCGCTGGTGCCGGGATTTCTGGTGAGCTGGAGCGTTGATCGCCGCGCCACAGCCGCCGGACTGCTTCCGGCATGGTATATGCGGCTTCGCCATATGCTGACATTGGGGGCTACGCTGGCGCTGGCTGCCGGATCACTGGCGCCATCGCCCTATTTCCACGGCTAGCCCTGCGGTTACGGACCGTTGCGATCAGTCGCGGGCACGGATCATCATCACATTGCCTGCCATCACCAGTGCCAGCCCGACAAATGACAGCGGGGCCCAGACATATCCCTCAAAGATCGTCGAGATCAGCAGCGCGATGACCGGGAAAATCACCGTCGCATAACCGGCACGTCCCGGTCCGATCCGTCCGATCAGGGTCAGATAGCTGGCAAATGCCAATACCGAAGAAATGCTGACAAGCCAGACAAGGCTGCCAATGTAGATCACGCTCGAATCGATGGTGAATTCGTGACCACGAACAAGCGAAACAATCACCATGAAAGCCGTGCCATAGACCATGCCCCAGCTTGTCGAGGCGAGGACATGGACATTGCGCTTCTGGCTTGCTGCCGACATCAGATTGCCCGATGCAAAAACTGAGCGTGCCCAAGCCGCCCAAAAGCAGAGCAAGCCCGACCGTTGGCGATATCTGCAATTCAGGCAGGAAAATCAGCCCGACCCCGGCAAGGCCTGTGACCGCCGCCCCGAGCTGTAGAACGGGTGGTGGCCGGCGGGTGATCACCGCCACCATCAGCACATTGACCAGTGATGCGGTAGACAGGATGACAGCCAGCAGACCCGAAGCGGCATAGAGGCTGGCATTGTAATAGAGCGCGAAATTGGTCGAGAAGAGCACGATCCCGAGCATGGCGAAGCGGACATGCTCTGCCCGGCCATAGCGGAGCGGCACCCTGAACCAGGCGGCAATGGCGAACATCAGCACCGCAGCGGCGGTAAAGCGCCAGACCAGCGAGACCTCGGCCTCGACAACGCCCATCTGCAGCGAAAGCGGATACCAGCTTGTCGACCATGCGAAGACGACGCCGGCATAGAGGAGATAATCGAACGGGCGCATCAGGACCGGGCCGTCAGCCGGCGATGGTCGTGGTGAAGGTGGATGGCAGCGCCACCTCGATCAATTCCAGATCGTCACCACAGCCATGGAATTTCGCCGGCCGGCCCGGCGGGATGACAAAGGCGTCACCAGCCGTCAGCTCGTAATCCGGCTCGCCTTCGACAGACAGGGTCATGGTTCCCTGCTTTACCAGATGGAACAGGATATCGCAGTCATGAACGGCTGTAACCGCCTCGCCGCCCTGCCATTTTGCCACTTCCACACTGGCAACGCCATTGGTGCCCGCGGCAATGCCGGTGTCGCGGGCAACAAATCCGGGAATGCGCCAGGCACCCCATTCGGCCTCTGATTCGCGGTGATGGACGAAACGCTGCCCCTGAAAGCGGCGATCCGGATTGGCAGGACCGTTCGGCAATTCCATCTCATGGTCGATGGTGGTCACATGCTCGGCTGGGACACCTATTTCCAGAACCTCGATATTGTCCGAGGCAAACAGCACCCGGTGGCGTATTTCCGGCGGCTGGATCACGCAGTCGCCGGCGTGAAGCCTGAATTCTGGCCCCTGATCCTCGTAGACAAGATCCACCCACCCGGCGAGACAGAAGATCAGCTGAAACCCGACCGTATGGTAATGCACCATGTCGGGCACCGGCCCGCCGTCTGGAATGCGGATATGGCTGGCGATGATCGAGCCGCCGAGCCTATCGGGGATCAGATCGCGATAATGCATGCCGGCACGGCCAATCACCCACGGTGCCTGATCGGCAAGCCGGCGGACGATGTAGTTATGCTGTGTGGGCGGCGTCACCATTTCCGGGTCGCGCCTGTCAATCTCGACCCGCATGCCGTTCGGGGCGACGAGCTCGCTCTCGCCATCGGCGACCAGCGACGGATCCTCGACCAGAAGGCGAAGCGCCGGAACCGGCACATCACTGCCAAGCCCCGCATCAAGCCTGACCCTTACGCCATGACCTGAAAGCACCGCCACAGTCGGATCATCCGCCGGGAAAATCTGGTCCAGCCGGAAGCCGAGCCGTTTGGTGAAGAACGGCATATCCTCGCGAATACCGACAGAGGGAACGAGAATTTCCGCCCGCGCCTCGGCGAGAGGATTGTCGAGACTATCCATTCTCTTTCTCGCTGATCTGCCAGTCACCGGCTTCAACCTCGAGAATGCCTCGACCGAGGCAGAGGCGATGATGGTCGGCCCGTCCTGTTCGGGGTCGGCGATGTTCAGGCCGCCATGCACAACCTCGACCTTCGGGTTGCCACGCGGCAGCGTCGCCGCGACCGTATCGGCATCAACCTGCGACGGGTCCTGCACACCAATCGTGACCTTTACCATCATGTCGCGGTGGTTCATGCCACATGACCGGAACAGCGAGATGGAACTGTGGCCGATGGCGTCGCGTACGGCGCGGCATGCCGCCTTGGTATAATCTCCGCCATAGAGGTCTGTACCGATGCCCATTTCGAGGATCAGACGTTTCATGCGCCCTCTCCCTTGCGTTCCATGTCGAAGGAAATAATGACGGCGGCATTGGCGAGAATGGTCTCGCCTTCGCCATCCGGTTTCGGCACATCCAGCCCTCCGGCAACCACTTTCACCGTGCCATTGCCATAGGGAAGCACAGCCTTGACCTCGTCCCGATCGACCTCGTCCGGTTTCTGGACGCCGATCTCGACATCGATCAGCATGTCGGATTTCTCGAAACCGAATGCCTCGGCGAAACTTACCGAATTGCGCCAGAGCGCGTCCTGCACTGCGCGCACGGCAGCACGGGTATAATCGCCTTTGCGAAGCGAGGTCCCCATGCCGAGTTCCAGCGCCATTCTTGTCTTTGCCATCGGTATTGGCTCCTGAGGCGAGCGCTTGCCTTGTCTTGTGCTTGCCTCGGTCTGTCTATCAGGAGACCCAGCGCGTTTCGCGCCGCCGCATCCACCCGACGGTGCTGCCACCATCCGCCTGCACGATAAGCGGACGTTTCATCAGCGAGGGATGCGCCTGCAACAGCGCGACCGGCTCGCCCTGCCGCGCTGTCTCATCCAGTTCCCGCCAGGTTGTGGACCGCCTGTTGATCACCTTGTCGGCACCATGATGTTCAATGGCCTGCCGCAGCACCTCGACCGGCACACCGTCGTCGCACGGGAAGCCGGCGTCATGATGATCCACTTCTATTCCTGCCGACGGCGGGTTCGTATTCCATGACGCCGCGCGGACGCTGTCGCGGGGATTTCATTCTCTGACCAGCGTAGAATGTGAGGGGCATGCATCTTCACTCCGGTGATAAGGCCGGATTATAGACCGTTCAGCCGCAGTGACGCAATCACGCCAGCGCCAGACAAAGACTATCCCGCAGCAAAAGTTGGAGGTGCCTTCATGGCTTCCTTCGATGCCGCGTTCCTGGTGCGGCATTGCCGAAGAGACGCGCCCTGATCAGCGAGGAAAACCGGAAGACTTCCTCGCCGCAAGGCTCGGGCTCAGGCGCTGCATCTGGACAAGGATATTTGACGCCCGGGAAATGATCCTTGGCCGGGCTTCGGGTCAGGGTCTGGACCGTGAATGAACCTGTCGCATGAAACGCATGATCGATGCCGGTGTCGATACAGTTGCGCTGTGGCGGGGGCGTTGCTGTGATTCGCTGGCTGGACCGCAACCAGCCGGCAGTCCTGTCGCTGGTCATGCTGCTGACGCTTGCGACCATGTATGCGACCGGGTTCCTGTCGGCCTCGCTCGCGACGCTGGAGATCGGACCGGTTGCTGCCGGCGCGTTGCGCGTAATCTTCGCTTCGATATTTCTGCTGATCGTGGTCACCGTCACCGGTGCCGGCCTTGTAAGGGGCGGGCTTATGTGGCGCTATGCCGCCGCCTACGGCATGCTGTGCATGGCGGTGCCCTTCACCGTTCTTCCCTGGACACTGACCTATCTCAGCAATGCCACCGCGGCGATCTATTACGCCGTCATTCCGGTCGAGGTTCTGGTGCTGTCACGGATTTTCCTTGGCACCCCTGTATCAAGGCGCAAATGGGCGGGGTTTGCCGTCGCCTCTGCCGGACTGATCCTGCTGGCGCTCGCCGGGGCGCGTGGCACGGCAGAAACAATGGCCGCGCCGCAGCTTCGCCTCGAGACGGATATTCCGTTGTGGCTGCCACATATCGTTTGTGTGATGTCGGCTGTCTTTATCGCGATCGGCGGCATCCTGTTCCAGATGATGCCGAAAGTGTCGCCCGTTTCCATCACCGCATCGGCCCTGCTGACAGGCAATCTGATCGCGGTTCCAGCATTGCTTATGTTTCCACCAGCGGGCATGCCGTCGGCAAAGGGCCTGTTCTGGGTGCTTGTCGGCGGCGTGATCGTCACCGGATGCGGAATGATCCTGCGCGGCACACTGATTCGGCGCGAGAGCGCGATCTATACTTCGACCAACGGCTATGTCGTGCCGATCATCAGCGCCTTCATCGCTTTCGTCGCGCTTGGCGAGACCGTAGGACCGGTCGCCATCATGTCCTATCTTCTGGTGCTGGGCGGGCTCCTGCTCTCACGGTCATGAGGCGATTGCCTGCTCCTCCTCCAGCTGGCGGCGGTATTTCTTGCGCTCATGCTCAAGCAGATAGCGCTTGCGAAGCCGCAGGCTCTGCGGTGTGACCTCCAGCAGCTCGTCGCTGTCGATATAGGCCATCATATCCTCGAGCGACATCCGGCGCGGCGGCGTCAGCGTCACCGCCTCGTCAGAACCCGCAGCGCGGACGTTGGTCAGCTTCTTGCCCTTCAGCACATTGATCTCGAGATCATTGTCGCGGCTGTGCTCGCCGACGATCATGCCCTGATAGACCGGTGTCTGCGGGTCGATGAACATCATCCCGCGGTCCTGCAGGTTGAACAGCGCATAGGCGACTGCCGTGCCGGTCTCGGACGCGATCAGCGCGCCGTTGCGGCGGCCCGGAATGTCACCCTTGTATTCATCATAGCTATGGAAGACCCGGTTCAGGACGCCGGTGCCGCGTGTCTCGGTCAGGAAACGGCTGGGATAGCCGATCAGGCCGCGCGACGGGGCATGAAAGACAAGCCGCGTCTTGCCGGCGCCTGACGAACGCATATCCAGCATCACCTGCCTTGCGGCGGTTCATCGCGTCGACCACCGTGCTGGCATATTCCTCGTCGACATCGATGGTGACTTCCTCGATCGGCTCGAGGCGCTTGCCTTCTTCGCGGCGAACCAGGACGCGCGGCCGCGAGACAGTCATCTCGAACCCCTCGCGGCGCATGGTCTCGACCAGAACGCCAAGCTGCAATTCGCCGCGACCGCCAATTTCAAAAGCATCCTTGCCGTCACTCTCGTTGAAGGTGATGGCGACATTCGTCTCCGCTTCGGCGAGAAGACGCTCGCGGATCATGGTCGAGGTTACCTTCTTGCCTTCCTTGCCGGCAAAAGGGCTGTCATTGACGGTGATGGTGACCGACATGGTCGGCGGGTCGACCGGGGTCGAATGCAGCGCATCGCTTACCTGTGGATCGCAAATGGTGTCGGCAACAGAGGCCTTGGCAAGACCGGCAATACAGATCAGGTCGCCAGCCTTCACCTCGTCGACGGGCACGCGCTGCGTTCCTTCAAGCGCAGCAGCTTGGTCAGGCGTCCTGCCTCGACCTGCTCGCCATCGAGATTGATCGCCTTGACGGCCGTATTCACCTTCGCCGTGCCCTGGACCACGCGGCCGGTCAGGCAGCGGCCAAGGAACGGGTCGCTGTCGAGAAGCGTGGCCAGCATGGCGAACGGCTTGTCCGGCTCGACATCGGGCGAAGGCACATGGGCCAGCACCCGGTCCAGCAGCGGATGCAGGTTCTCGCGCGGGCCGTCCAGCTCTTCATCGGCCCAGCCGTCACGGCCCGAGGCGTACAGAATCGGGAAATCCAGCTGCTCGTCATTGGCATCCAGCGAGACAAACAGGTCGAACACTTCATCGACCACCGCGTCGGGACGCCCGTCCGGGCGGTCGATCTTGTTGATCACGACAATCGGACGGAGCCCCTGCTTCAGCGCTTTGCCAAGCACGAACTTTGTCTGCGGCATCGGCCCCTCGGCGGCGTCGGTCAGCAGGATCACGCCGTCGGCCATGCCAAGAACGCGTTCCACCTCACCGCCGAAATCGGCATGGCCGGGCGTGTCGATAATGTTGATGCGCGTATCCTGCCAGACAACCGAGGTCGGTTTGGCAAGGATGGTGATTCCGCGCTCTTTCTCGAGATCACCCGAATCCATCAGCCGTTCGGCGACCTTCTGGTTGTCACGAAACAGGCCTGCCTGTTTCATGATGGAATCGATAAGCGTTGTCTTGCCGTGATCGACATGCGCGATGATGGCAATATTGCGAAGCTGTGATGTCATGTCCGGGGTCCGATCCGGCGGCCCTGTGCCGCCACGACCCGCTTCCTACAGAACAAACCGCCAACATACAAACAGCATTTTCCCGAATGCGGCAAAAAACACCTTTGCTGCGGGTGGGCAGGATGGCTCGATTTGGTTAGTCTGCCGAGCCTGAACAAGCCGGAGTTGAAGGCCGAATGAACACCAAAATCGTCTCCTATCTGAAACGGATGGGCTTTGCTGCCTTCATGTTTTTCTTCCTGAAAGGGCTCGCCTGGCTCGCCGTCTTCTATTTCGGCTGGCAGGTGATCGGCTAGGTTTTTCCCCTGCCCTTTGTGATGCCGAGATAGAGTTCGGTATGGTCGGCCGTGTCACCAAGCGATGCCAGACCGTCTTCCAGAAACTGCCGCACCAGCATCCGTCACCGGACCGTCAAAACCGCCGGCCTCGGCCAGCGAGGCCGCAATCGCCACATCCTTGGCCATCAATTTCAGGTCGAACCCCGAATCATAGGCCTCGGACACGACATATCGGGCGATCTTCGCCTCGGTGGTGTTGTTGCGGCCGGTTGACCTGTTGATCACCTCAAGAAATCTGTCTGGCTCGATACCAATGTCTCGGGCTGTAGCAAGCGCCTCGAAACTGGCGATCAGACCGGCGGCAGACACATAATTGTTCAGCGCTTTCATCGCATGGCCGCATCCTGCCGGACCAAGAAGCGTCGGCGTTCCCATCAGTGCCAGAAGCGGTTGAGCGGCCGCAAGGCCTCGTCACTCCCCCCGACCATGATCATCAACTCGCCGCTTTCGGCCCGGCCAACCCCGCCGGACACGGGCGCATCGACAAACATCTGGCCGCGTATCGCAAAATCCGACGCCATGGCGCGGCTTATATCGGGATGCGAGGAAGACATATCGATCACCATCGCATCGCAGCCGGCGGCAGTCAGCTCGCCGATCACAGCGCTCACAACATCGCCGTCGGGAAGCATGGTGATGATGGTGTCGCATCCGGCAAGCGCAGCCAGATCCGCGGCAAGCTCGACCCCGGCCGGCATCACGGCAGGCGGCGAGATGTCATAGCCGGTCACATGGTGGCCGCCGGCAGCGAGGCGCGGCGCCATCACCGCCCCCATCTTGCCAAGCCCGATGAACCCGATCGACACCGCCGCCATCTAGAGATCGCGGAGAAGGCCGAGAAGACGCTGCCGCACATCGGCAAGCCGTGCTTTCAGCATTTCGTTTTCCGCCTTCAGGCGCGCCAGTTCGGCCGACTGGTCTTCCCCGCCATGGCCGGACTGGCCGGTGGCAAGATCAAGCTTGCAGGCGTTGTAGGACTGGATTGCTTCCGCAGTGCTGCCCTCAAGCACGCACTGGTGCGCCGCTGCAGGAAAAGACAGGCCGCAGACCAGAGCAGACATCATAAAGATTCGTCTCACGCCATCCTCCTCAGATCAGGTCGCGCGCGGCAAGGTTGCGCATCAGAGCCGATGTGCCAAAACTCCAGGCCGGGCAGTCTGGCGACAGGCTGACCCGGTTCTGCAGCGTTCCCAGCCGTGGCTCGATGATCCGCACCTCGTCGCCGATTTCATGGGTGAAGCCGGCCCCCGGGGCGCGGCGGTCCTGCACCGGCGCGAACAGCGTGCCGAGATAGAGGCAGAACCCGTCTGGATACTGGTGATGCGCCCCGCATGTCTGCGCCACGAGATCGAGCGGATCACGGCTGATCTGCGACATTGAACTCTGGCCGCGAAGCTCGAACCCGTCCTCGCCGTTACCTCGAGCACCAGTTCGGCGCGGCGCACATCATCGATGCCGTATCCGTCATCAAACAGACGGATGAACGGGCCGATCGCCGACGAGGCGTTATTGTCCTTGGCCTTGCCGAGAAGCAGCGCCGAGCGCCCCTCCACATCGCGCAGATTGACGTCGTTACCGAGGGTCGCGCCTTTCACATCGCCCATGCTGTTCACAGCAAGGACGATCTCGGGTTCGGGATTGTTCCATTCGGATACGGGATGCAGCCCCACATCCGCTCCCCAGCCGACAGACGACATCGGCTGTGCCTTGGTGAACACCTCGGCGTCGGGGCCGATCCCGACCTCCAGATATTGCGACCACATGCCGGCTTCGATCAGCGCCTGCTTGACGCCCTCAGCCTCTTCCGACCCGGCTTTCACAGATGTCAGGCTGCTTCCCAGAATATCCATGCAACGGGCGCGGATGGCCTCGGCCTGCGAGGCGTCGCCCTTGGCCATTTCCTCGATCACCCGCTCGATGATGGATTGCGCGAAGGTCACGCCGCATGCCTTGACCGCCTGCAGGTCGAACGGCGCCAGCATATGCGGCCTTGCGGCATCGCCGCGATGGGTGACACTGTTCGCGGTGATCTCCTCGACCGGACCAAGGGACGCGCCAGACTGGCCGCGGACAAAGGCGGCCGGGTCATCCATTTCCAGCAAGTCGCGCATCGTTGGCGCATCCGTGCTGGTGATGTCGAGGATCGCGCCGTCCCTGATGCAGACCAGGCTTGGTCCGGCCGCATCCGGGTTCCAGACCCGTCCGACAAGGCACGCTGTGCCATGGTCTGAAGGCAGTATATTATCAGGCGACGTATCCATGGCGACGCGGGGTCCTCTTGCCGGCCCGTCACAGGATCTGGCCATTGTCCGAAAAACAACGCGGCGCCGCGCCATCGCAACGCCAGACCTGTATCAGACTAAAGAAACAGGGCTGAAAAACCAGCCATTGTCGGAAGAGAGCATGGATGGCAGGTCCGGCAGTTACCTGGGTCACAAAAAAAAACCCCGAAACCGACGGGTTTCAGAGGCTTGATTAACATTTGGAAATGGCGGGAGTGACGGGACTCGAACCTGTCGTTGTTCGCCGTTTAATCTGCCTCCGGCGTGACAGGCCGGCGCTCTAACCAACTGAGCTACACCCCGTTTCCAAGGATGAGCTTTGGTAAATCAAGCCCTGTTGACTGTCAAGCGGTTGCACCCATGGCACAGGCTGTTTTTTTCACAAGTTTCCGATGGCGGGGCCGCGAGGCTCGCCAACGGGTACTACGGCAAAGCTGCCCGGCGAGCAAAATAAACATGAATTCACGCCTGCGAGATTGACGATCCGGGCCCCATCACCCACGATAGTTTTATGAAGAGCAAGAGACGTATTGTTATTATGTTGACCTACGCCACAGCGGTTTTCCTGTGCGCGAAGGCCCAGGCCGGATCAACCGGACTCACAACCCAGATCATGCTGGCGGGGATCTATCTCGGCCCTGCCGTGATGCTGCATTTCGCGATCAACTGGTTGTGGGGGAGACGAAACGAAAGCCACCGGTAATGACGATACCGGGAATAACAGCTAGCCCCTCGTCCCGAAAGGACGACTGGCGCGTCTTGTTCCGCATAGTTTTGGTTTGTTTTCAGGGGAATGGTGGGTGGTGAGGGGTTCGAACCCCGACCTACTCGGTGTAAACGAGTTGCTCTCCCAGCTGAGCTAACCACCCAAATCATCCGATCCTTGATAGAGTTGACAGCCTTTCAGGATGTCTGGCATCTTGCCAATAAGACGACGCCGACCTCAATCCTTATATCGGGCCGGCGTCGAAAAAGATAGGCAAAAATTTAGCTGTTCACAGCGTCCTTAAGCGGAGCGCCAGCCTTGAATTTCGGCTGTTTGGAAGCAGCGATCTGGATGGCTTCGCCGGTACGCGGGTTACGGCCGGTGGTTGCAGCACGGTGCGCCACCGGAGAAAGTACCAAAACCGACAATACGAACCTCGCCGCCGCTCTTCAGAGCGCCTTCGATGCTGGCAAATACGGCGTCGACAGCGCGACCGGCATCAGCCTTGGTCAGGCCAGAGGAATCAGCGACGGCTGCAATAAGATCGTTTTTGTTCATGGGTACCCCCAATATCTAGTTGGTTCAACGACATCAGGTGTACAGTGTTTCGGACAAACACCAAGAAAAAGAAAACGCCCCAGGTTCAAAAAACCTAGGGCGTCCTTCAAATTTAGAGGGTTCTAATGCGCAGTGATATCGTCGCTGCCACCGTTGGCATCGCCAATGGCGACCGATGCGGCATCTTCGTCCGACCCACTAGATATGCCCGCAGGCAGCGGCTCGCGCACCAGCGCCTCAGACAGAACCTCGTCAACCATGCCGACAGGAATGATCTCCAGCCCTTCCTTCACATTGTCCGGAATTTCAGCCAGATCCTTCTCATTTTCCTTTGGAATCAACACTGTCTTCAGGCCTCCGCGGAGGGCCGCAAGAAGTTTCTCCTTGAGACCACCGATCGGAAGAACCCGCCCTCGGAGTGTAATTTCACCCGTCATGGCGATGTCACGACGCACCTCGATGCCAGTCACGGCAGACACGATCGAAGTGACCATGGCGACGCCCGCAGACGGCCCGTCTTTCGGTGTGGCCCCCTCCGGAACGTGGACATGAAGGTCGGTCTTTGCGAATTCATCAAGATCGATCCGTAGGAGTCAGCGCGTGATTTGATGAAGAATTCAGCTGCCTGAATCGATTCTTTCATCACGTCGCCAAGTTTTCCTGTGGCGCTGACCTTGCCTTTTCCGGGGACGCGGACCGCCTCGACCTGCAGCAATTCACCGCCGACTTCGGTCCAGGCCAGGCCGGTTGTCACACCAACCTGATCAGCATCTTCGATTTCACCGAAGCGGAACCGGATGACACCGAGGAACTCCTCGAGCCCGTCACCGTCGACGGTAACCGACTTGGCATCGCCGCTGACGATCTTTGTCACGGTCTTGCGGGCGATCTTTGCCAGCTCGCGCTCGAGGCTACGAACACCGGCCTCGCGGGTATAGCTCCGGATGATACCGCGGATGGCATCATCGGTTACGGTGAGCTCGCCCTCTTTCAGCCCGTGATCCTTGATCTGCCGGTCCATCAGGTGACGTTTTGCAATTTCCAGCTTCTCGTCCTCGGTATACCCCGAAAGCCTGATGATCTCCATCCGGTCGAGAAGCGGCTGCGGCATGTTCAGCGTGTTGGCCGTGGTTATGAACAGCACATTCGAAAGGTCGAGATCCAGCTCCATGTAATGGTCCTGGAAGGTGCTGTTCTGCGCCGGATCCAGAACCTCGAGCAGAGCCGAGCTTGGATCACCCCGCCAGTCGGCGCCGAGCTTGTCGACCTCGTCCAGCAGGAACAGCGGGTTGTTCGTCTCGGCCTTCTTCAGGCTTTGCACGATCTTGCCGGGCATAGAACCGATATAGGTCCTGCGATGGCCGCGGATTTCAGCCTCGTCACGAACCCCGCCAAGCGCCATGCGCACATATTTGCGTCCGGTGGCGCGGGCAATTGATTTGCCAAGCGAGGTCTTGCCGACACCAGGAGGGCCGACAAGGCACAGGATCGGTCCCTTGACCGACTTTGTGCGCTGTTGAATGGCAAGAAACTCAATGATGCGGTCCTTGACCTTCTCCAGACCATAATGGTCGGCATCGAGAATTTCGCGGGCTTTGATGATGTCTTTCTTCAGCCGGCTGGATTTCTGCCACGGAACGGCGAGGATCCAGTCGAGATAGTTGCGGACGACGGTCGCCTCGGCGCTCATCGGGCCCATATTCTTGAGCTTGCGCAGTTCGGCATCCGCCTTTTCGCGGGCAGCTTGCGGCATCTTTGCCTCTTCAAGCTGCGCTTCAAGCTCTTCCAGCTCGCCGCGGCCGTCTTCGCCGTCGCCAAGCTCCTTCTGAATGGCCTTCATCTGCTCGTTCAGATAATACTCGCGCTGCGTCTTCTCCATCTGCCGCTTGACGCGGTTGCGGACACGCTTTTCCACCTGCAGGGCGCCGATCTCTTCTTCCATGAGCTGGAAGATGCGCTCAAGCCGCTGATGAATATCAAGATGCTCAAGAAGCTCTTGTTTTTCCTCAATCTTCACGGCCAGATGCGAGGCAATCATGTCAGCGATCTTGTCGGCCTCGGTGACCTGCTCGATGGCGCTGAGGACTTCCGACGCAACCTTCTTGTTGAATTTGATGTACTGGTCGAACTGCTGTACGGCGGCACGCGCCAGCCCTTCGGTGTCAGCACCGAGATAGCCGTCCTGCTCGAGAATTTCGGCATCAACAGCGAGAAATCCGTCATTCGAATTCAGCGACTGGGGGTCGATCACAACGCGCTCGCCACCTTCGACAAGCACCTTTACGGCGCCGTCGGGCAGTTTCAGCAGCTGCAGGATCGATCCGACCGTACCGATGGTGTACAGGCCGTCAGCGTCCGGATCCTCGGTATCGGCTTCCTTCTGGGTCACCAGGATGATCTGCTTGTCCTCGGCCATTACGGCCTCCAGCGCGCGGATCGACTTCTCGCGGCCGACGAACAGCGGCACGATCATGTGCGGGAATACGACAATATCGCGAAGAGGCAGAACCGGGAGGGTGATCATCGCTCCGTCTGACATGTATGTCTCCTTGTTTCGCCGATCTGGCAGAAAGCCTTGCGGCGGGCACTTCAAAACAACGGATTATCTATGAACAAGATATGGTGGCGGTCAGGGCGACCGTCAACCGGCCGGGCGGCCGGTCAGTCCGTGAATTTCGTTAAGAATATACCAATAAACACTTCACCGAGACCGTTTTTGACACGGATGCGCGATGAATCGTCACGCAAACCTGACAAAGGCCGTGAGTGGCAGTTTATTCGATATCTGGTAAGTGCCCGAGCGCGATCAGGCGCTTTTTTCAGCGCTCGACGGCTTCTTCGCATGCACGACAAGCGGTGCAGCGCCCTCATCCACAACGTCGGCGTTGATCACGACTTCCTCGATATCGCCAGCTGTCGGAATTTCGAACATCGGCTCCATCAGGATGTTTTCCATGATCGAACGCAGGCCACGTGCGCCGGTCTTGCGGGCAATCGCCTTCTGGGCAATCGCGCGAAGCGCGTCCTCGCGGAATTCCAGTGATACCTCGTCCATCTCGAACAGCTTCTGATACTGCTTGATCAGCGCGTTCTTCGGCTCTGTCAGGATGCGGATCAGCGCGTCCTCGTCGAGATCCTCGAGTGTTGCCACAACCGGCAGGCGGCCGACAAATTCAGGGATCAGGCCGAACTTGATCAGATCCTCCGGCTCGAGTTCCGACAGCAGCTCACCGGTCTTGCGGTCGTCAGGGCGCGCACATCCGCGCCAAAGCCGATACCGGCACCGGTCTCGCGGCCGGCAATCAGCTTGTCCAGCCCGGCGAAGGCGCCACCGCAGATGAACAGGATGTTGGTTGTGTCGACCTGCAGGAATTCCTGCTGCGGATGCTTGCGGCCACCCTGCGGCGGAACCGAGGCAACCGTGCCTTCCATGATCTTGAGAAGCGCCTGCTGCACACCCTCACCCGATACATCACGGGTGATTGACGGGTTGTCGGCCTTGCGCGAAATCTTGTCGACCTCATCGATATAGACGATGCCGCGCTGCGCACGCTCGACATTGTAATCGGCGGCCTGCAACAGCTTCAGGATGATATTCTCGACATCCTCGCCAACATAGCCGGCTTCGGTCAGTGTCGTGGCGTCAGCCATGGTGAACGGCACATCCAGCATCCGCGCCAGCGTCTGGGCCAGCAGCGTCTTGCCGCACCCGGTCGGGCCGACGAGAAGGATGTTCGACTTGGAAATCTCGATATCGCCGGTCTTGCCGGCGTTGGCGAGGCGCTTGTAATGGTTGTGAACGGCAACAGACAGCACGCGCTTGGCACGTGCCTGGCCGATCACATATTCGTCCAGTACCTGATTGATGTCGGCCGGAGTCGGAACACCGTCATGCCCCTTGGACAGCGATGTCTTGTGCTCTTCACGGATGATATCCATGCACAGCTCGACGCACTCGTCGCAGATGAACACCGTGGGCCCGGCAATCAGCTTGCGGACTTCATGCTGACTCTTTCCGCAGAAAGAACAGAAAAGCGTGCCCTTGTCGCCGTCTTCGGTCTTCGCCATGGTGTGGCTCCTCGCGTCGCAGTGAGGAGGCGCACCGGGGGCAGTGCGCACCTACAGTTTATGTGGGCTTACGGTTTCGATTCAACGATATTCTTGGACCGCCCACGGCAGGCAGCCTGCAATTCACATACCGAAACCGGATTTTTGATGAAATCAGCTGTCGCCTTCCGGCGTCGGGCGCTTCTCGACAACGGAGTCGATCAGGCCGAATTGCTGCGCATCATCAGCGGTCATGAAGGTGTCACGCTCCATGATTTTCTCGATTTGTTTCAGTGTCTTGCCGGTATGCTTCTCATAGATCCCGTTGAGACGACGACGCAGGTCGAGGATCTCCTTGGCATGGATCTCGATGTCACTGGCCTGACCCTGAAAGCCGCCACTGGGCTGGTGCGTCATAATGCGCGCGTTCGGCAGGCTGAAACGCTTGCCCGCAGCACCTGCTGTCAGCAGCAGAGAGCCCATCGAAGCCGCCTGACCGATACAGACGGTGGACACGTCCGGGCGGATATATTCCATCGTGTCATAGATGGCGAGGCCCGATGTCACGATGCCGCCCGGCGAGTTGATATACATCGCAATGTCCTTGGTCGGGTTTTCCGACTCAAGGAACAGCAGCTGCGAGCATACCAGCGATGCGACACCGTCATCGATCGGTCCGGTGAGGAAGATGATGCGCTCCTTCAGGAGGCGCGAGAAAATGTCATAGGCACGCTCGCCGCGGCTCGTCTGCTCGACGACCATCGGGACAAGGTTTGCCATCGGCTGATCAAACTCGCTCATCGCTCATCTCCTCGTTACGGCTGTTTTGCCGGTCAGGACTTTTTCTTGGCGGCCTTCTTGGCGGCCCCCTTCTTGGCAGCCGCCTTTTTCGGAGCCGCCTTCTTGGCTGCGGCTTTCTTCGCTGCAGCCTTCTTGGCGGCCTTCTTGGCCGGCTTCTTCTTGGCCGCGGCCTCACCCTCACCTGCTTCCGGGGCAGCGTAGAGTGTTTCCACGTCCGTCTGTACCTCGGTTACATTTGCCATCTCGAGGATGAAATCAACCGTCTTGTCTTCAAAAATCGGACCAGCGAGCTGTTGCATCGCCTGTTCGTTCTTCTGGAAGTACTCGAGAACCATCTGTTCCTGGCCCGGATAGCGGCGTGCTTCCTCGAATACGGCCTGGCGGGTGTCCTCGTCGGTCACCTCGATATTGTTGACACGGCCGATCTCGGTCAGAAGCAGACCAAGACGGACACGGCGCTCGGCCACAGTCTTGGCTTCGGCCTTGGCATCGTCATCCATGCCTTCGTCAGCTGCCGGGTGCTCATGGTCATGATCGTGATCATGGTCGTGGTCATGCTCGGCCGGTGCATTCGGGTTCATCGCGCGTGCGACATTCTCATACTCCGACGCATAGAGCGACGGCGGCACATCGAATTCCTCGCCGGTTGCCAGCGCATCAAGGACGTTTTTCTTCAGTGCCTGGCGCAGTGCGGTCGCGTGCTGGCCGTTGATCTGGCCGGCAACGGCCTCGCGCAGGCCGGCAAGATCTTCAAAACCGAGGTTCTGGCCAAGCTGGTCGTCAATGGCAGCCTCGCCCTTTTCACGCAGTTCCTGAACAGTCACCTCGAACACAGCCGGTTTGCCGGCGAGATGGGCTGCCTGATATTCCTCGGGGAAGGACACGTTCACGTCACGGGTCTCTCCGGCCTTAGCGCCGACCAGACCTTCTTCAAAGCCCGGAATAAAGCTGTTCGAGCCAAGCTCCAGCGAATGGCCCTCGGCGGCACCGCCCTCGAACGCCTCTCCGTCGATGCGGCCGATGAAATCGATCACGACGACATCGCCGGATTTGGCGGCGCGCTTTTCGGTAACTTCAACAGTCGGACGGTTGCTGTCGGCGATGTTAGTCAGCGCCTCGTCGATTTCCGCATCGCCGGCCTCGAGTGTCGGCCGCTCGATTTCGAGCTTGGCGAGGTCAGGCATGGTGATCGCAGGCATGATCTCGCAGGAGAGAGCCGCCTCGAGGTCCTTGCCGTCTTCGTAGCTGGTGATCTCGACGCTTGGCTGGCTTGCCAGGCGGAGTTCGTTATTTTCGATGGCCTGACGCGCGCCCTCATCAAGCGCATTCTTCATGGCCTCACCCTGAACCTGCGGGCCGAAGCGCGACTTCACCACCGACATCGGCACCTTGCCCGGGCGGAAGCCCGGCATGTTGACGGTTGTTGCAAGCTCGGCAAGCTTTGCCGCGACCTGTTCGTCGATTTCGGCTGCCGAAATGACAATGGCATATTCGCGGATCAGGCCCTCGGCCTTGGTTTCAGAAATCTTCATCGAACCTTTTTCCTCTGCATGAGACGGCTCCCTGAAGCCACAACCCTCTTTGGCGACAGGGCCGTCTGGCAACCGGGTAGGTAACCGGCGTGAATGTCCGCCGGTGACGGACGTGAACCTGGTGCGGGCGGAGGGACTTGAACCCCCACGGTTTTCACCACTGGAACCTAAATCCAGCGCGTCTACCAATTCCGCCACGCCCGCAGCGTGGAGCCCGTGCGACACGAAACGACAAATGACGCTCCATGCCGGGAGAAGTGGGGCGAGTGACCGGTTTCGAACCGGCGACCTCCAGTGCCACAAACTGGCGCTCTAACCAACTGAGCTACACCCGCCATCGCATTGATCTGGCATGCGCGGGACAAGCCCCTGACACCTGCCTGAAATGCAGGGCCGGACATTAGCCGAGCCAATGGTCCCGCGCAAGTCCGATTTGCCGGTTTTCTGCGAATTGCCGCCGGTCGGCAGAACCCGCTGAAAAACCCGGCTGAAGCAGGGGTTTCCACAATCAATCCAGCCTTTCTGAGCGCAAGTCAAAGGCGCGACCAATTGACTGCCGCAGACAGCCTCTGGCCCTCTTGCCCGGCAGGGATGATTGCCGCAGAGTGAAGGTGATAGTCCGTTGGACATTCCCGGCACGGAGTGACGACTTATGGCCCCAGACGACGCAAAGCCCTCTCGGCCGCCACGCCGGGCGATGCTGCCGGTGCGTCGAACCCGCCACCGCTGGACAGCCGTTACACACAGACTACAGGCCGCGTGTTCATGACCGGAACACAGGCGCTGGTGCGTATGCTGCTTGACCAGGCACGCCTTGATGCGGCCGCCGGCCTTGCCACCGGCGGGCTGGTGTCAGGCTATCGCGGCTCGCCGCTTGCCACCTTCGATGTCGAACTGTGGCGGGCCAACCGGTATCTCGATGGCCACAAGATCGATTTCCTGCCGGCGGTGAACGAGGATATGGCCGCCACCATCATGGCCGGCGCACAACAGGCGGAAGAACAGCCATCAACGACCGTCGACGGTGTCTTCGGCCTCTGGTACGGCAAGGGACCGGGCGTCGACAGGTCGGGCGACGCCATCAAGCACGGCAACATGTATGGCAGTTCGCCAAAGGGCGGCGTGCTGATGATGGCCGGCGATGATCATGGCTGTGTCTCCTCGACCATCTCGCACCAGTCCGAATACGGTTTCATTGGCGCCTCGCTTCCGGTCCTGAACCCGGCCACCATCGACGAGCTGATCTCCTTTGGGCTGTTCGGCTTCGCGCTGTCCCGCTATTCCGGGCTGTGGGTTGGCATGAAATCCATTGCCGAGCTGATCGAGGCCGGAGCCTCGATCGATCTTGCGCCGCTGCCCACCTTCGCCCGCCCGCCGCTGGCCAATACCGCCGACGGGCTGCATATCCGCTGGCCGGATGCGCCGGGGCTGCATCTGGAAGACAGGATGGAGGCCAAGCTGGACGCCGCCGCCATCTTTGCCGCGGCAAATCCTGTCGACCGCGTGATCCATGGCAATGACGATGCCCGTATCGGGTTTGTTTCCTCCGGCAAGGCACATGGCGATCTGATGGAAACGCTCCGCCTTCTTGGGCTGGACAGCGCCGCCTGCCGCGAGCTCGGCATCGATATCTACAAGATCGGCCTTGCCTGGCCGATCGAGGAACAGGGCGCAGCCGCCTTTATGCGCGGCAAGACGGAAATCATCGTAGTCGAGGAAAAGCGCGGCATTGTCGAGGATCAGATCCGCTCGCTGGCAACGCGCATGGGGGCCGGACAGCCCGAATGCATCACCGGCAAATCAGGGCCTGACGGCGGTCGTTTCATTCCGTCCACAGGCGAGCTGTCGCCAGATCTGCTGCTGCCCATGGTTGCGGCGCGGCTGGATGCGCATTGTACCGGCCGGGATTTCTGCGGACGGGCGGCCGCGCTTGTGCCGCCGCCATCACGGCAGAACAGTCCTGCCTTTCCCCAGCGCGCCCCGCATTTCTGCTCGGGCTGCCCGCATAACAGCTCGACAAAGGTACCCGAAGGGTCGGAGTCGCTTGCCGGGATCGGCTGCCACTTCCTGGTCACGCTAATGGACCGGGATGCCAAATATGTCTGCCAGATGGGCGGCGAAGGCGGCAGCTGGGTCGGCACCAGCCGGTTCAACGGCAACCGGCATATCTTTCAGAATATCGGCGACGGCACCTGGTTCCATTCCGGCTCGCTCGCCATCCGCCAGGCGGTGGCTGCCGAAACCAACATCACCTTTAAAATCCTGTACAACGACGCGGTGGCGATGACCGGCGGCCAGTCGGTGGACGGCCAGCTGTCGCCGGCAGGTGTCGCGCATAGTTGCCACGCCGAAGGTGTGCAGAGGATTGCCCTTGTCACTGATGATCTGGACAGTGTCTCGCGCCGCGATTTCCCGGCGTTGACCAGTTTCCACGACCGGGCGGAGATGGACGCGTTGCAGCGCGAACTACGCGACTACACTGGCGTGTCCATTCTTATTTACAGCCAGACCTGCGCCACGGAAAAACGTCGCCGTCGCAAACGCGGGAAGATGGAAGACCCGGACCGCTATGTCGTGATCAACGAAGAGGTCTGCGAGGGCTGCGGCGACTGTTCGGTGGCATCGAATTGCCTGAGCGTCGAGCCGGTGGACACGCCGCTGGGGCGTAAACGCCGGATCAACCTGTCCAGCTGCAACAAGGATTTCACCTGCCTCGACGGGTTCTGCCCCAGCTTCGTGACGGTCGAGGGGCCGCGCCGCGCCGCTTCGGCAGACGAAAGCAGGCTCCCCGATATTGAAACGGCACTGGCGGCATTGCCTGCCCCGGCTCTGCCGAAGACAGACGCGCCTTATGACATTCTGGTAACCGGCGTCGGCGGCACCGGCGTCACCACAATCGGGGCGGTGCTGTCGATGGCAGCGCATCTCGATGGCACCGCAACAACCCTGCTGAATTTTTCCGGCCTGGCGCAGAAGTTCGGCGCCGTGATGAGCTTTGTCAGGCTGGCGGACAGCTTCGGCATGCTGCACCAGACGCGGATCGCTGCCGCGTCGGCGGATGCGCTGATCGGGTGCGATGCGGTGGTATCGGCCTCACCGGCCGCTATGAAGACCTATCGCAAGGGCACGGCCGCCATCCTTAACCTTGCCGAGATGACCACCGGCGAGATTGTCCGGAATCGTGATCTGGACTTGCAGATGGATGACAGGCTGGCCGCCATCGCCGGTGCCTGCGGCAGTGACGCGGTCGAGGGATTCAATGCCAATGCAATCGCCGAGACGCTGCTGGGCGATATGGTCTATGCCAACATGATGATGCTTGGTGCCGCCTGGCAGGCAGGTCATATCCCGGTCTCGGCCCACGCCATTGGACAGGCGATCACGCTGAACGGGGTCAAGGTCAGGGAAAACCGCCTTGCCTTTGATCTGGGCAGGCTGATGCAGGGCAATCCGGACATCGTGCGCACCGGCATAACGCCGCCGGCAGCAGACCAGCCGGCGGAGACATTCACCGACATTCTGGCCGATCGCTGCGCAAGGCTGACGGACTATCAGGACGCCGCCTATGCCGCCCGCTACCGCGCCGATATCGAGGCGTTCGCGGCGCGCTGCAGCGACGAGGCGCTGCGCTGCACCGTGGCGCGCCAGCTATACCGGATGATGGCCTACAAGGACGAGTACGAGGTTGCACGCCTTCACAGTTCCGCGCGTTTCCGTGAAAAGCTGGAATCTGGGTTCGCCCCGGGCTTCAGGACCGCAAACCATCTGGTCGTGCCGTTTATCACACGGGCCCGCGATGGCCGCGGCCGTCCGAAAAAGACAGAGACACGGATGATGCGGCAGCTGTTCCCGCTGCTGGCACGCCTGAAACGGCTTCGCGGCACAGCATTCGACCCGTTCGGCCGGCAGCATGAACGGCGTATCGAACGCGGCCTGATCGACTGGTATCTTGGCCTGATGGCGCAATATGACCCTGCCGACGACGCGGATAGCTGGCGCGGTATCCTTGGCACAGCGTCCGAAATTCGTGGTTTCGGGCCCGTGAAAATGGCCGCCATCGAGACGGTGAAAGCATCTGTGGCAACGCAGCTTGCAGACCGGTTCAAGGACCGTTAGGCAAGCTGACACCCTTACCCCCATGCCGCCGAGCCTGCAATTGCCTAATTTTTAGGCATCTCGCCACATTTTGACGCAATTTTCGAAGATTCGACATCCACAGCCTTGCGCCGGGCCCCGTCGCCTTGCGCCCGGCATTACGAATGCGCGAGGAACTCGTCACATCGGGTTGCCCGGCGGTCGGGCATACTCGCAAGACAAGCCTGCTCGCAGGCCTGAACACAGGACGAACGCCATGAAGAAAATCGAAGCCATCATCAAGCCGTTCAAGCTCGATGAGGTCAAGGAAGCGCTTCACGACGTCGGCATTCAGGGCATCACTGTTCTGGAAGCAAAAGGCTTCGGTCGCCAGAAAGGCCATACCGAACTTTATCGCGGCGCTGAATATGTCGTCGATTTCCTGCCGAAGGTGAAAATCGAGGTTGTGATCGAGGATTCCCTCCTCGAGCGCGTCGTCGATGCCATCCAGAACGCGGCCCAGACAGGCCGCATCGGTGACGGCAAGATCTTCATCTCGACAATTGACGAAGCCATCCGTATCCGCACAGGGGAGCGAGGTGCCGACGCGGTCTGATCCGCCCGGCATACGGCCCGCGAGGCCATCCCCCACACACGCCGGCCCGCCGGCACATTAATCAAGACGACCCCAAGACGAATGGAAGGAACTCCCATGTCTGACGCAAAAGCCATCATGGAAATGATCAAGGAGAACGACATCACCTATGTCGATCTCCGTTTCACCGACCCGCGCGGCAAGATGCAGCACGTGACCCAGCACATCGACACCATCGATGAAGAGAGCCTCACTGAAGGCTTCATGTTCGACGGCTCGTCGATCGCCGGCTGGAAGGCCATCAACGAATCCGACATGACGCTGATGCCCGACCTGTATCGCTGCTATGTCGACCCGTTCTTCGCGCAGCCGACCCTGGCCGTATTCTGCGACGTGCTCGAGCCGAGCACCGGCGAAGCCTATTCGCGTGACCCGCGCAGCACCGCCAAGGCAGCCCTCGCCCACATGGAAGCTGCCGGCCTCGGCGACACCGCCTTCTTCGGCCCGGAAGCCGAATTCTTCATCTTCGAGGATGTGAAGATCGATGTGTCGATGAACCGCGCCATGTATGCCGTCGATTCCGTCGAGGGTCCGTACAACAGCGCTCGCGATTATGAAGAAGGCAACCTCGGCCATCGTCCGGGCGTCAAGGGCGGCTACTTCCCGGTCCCGCCGATCGACAGCGGCCAGGACATCCGCGGCGAAATGCTCTCGGTCATGGCCGATATGGGCGTTCCGGTCGAGAAGCACCACCACGAGGTGGCCCCGTCGCAGCACGAGCTCGGCATGAAGTTCGGCACCCTCATCGAGACCGCCGACAACCTGCAGCTCTACAAGTACAGCGTGCATCAGGTCGCGGCAGCCTACGGCCTGTCCGCCACCTTCCTGCCAAAGCCGATCGCCGGCGACAACGGCTCGGGCATGCATGTGCACCAGTCGATCTGGAAGGACGGCAAGCCGCTCTTCGCAGGCAACCAGTATGCCGACCTGTCGGAAATGGCGCTGTTCTACATCGGCGGCATCATCAAGCATGCCAAGTCGCTAAACGCCTTCACCAACGCGTCGACCAACAGCTACAAGCGCCTGATCCCGGGTTATGAGGCACCTGTGCTTCTGGCCTATTCCTCGCGCAACCGCTCGGCTTCCTGCCGGATCCCGCACGTGAACTCGCCGAACGGCAAGCGCGGCGAGGTTCGTTTCCCGGACGCCACAGCGAACCCGTACCTGGCCTTCTCGGCGATGCTGATGGCCGGCCTCGACGGCATCCAGAACAAGATCCATCCTGGCGATGCCATGGACAAGGACCTGTACGACCTGCCGGCCGAAGAACTGGCCCAGATCCCGACCGTCTGCGCATCGCTGCGCGAGGCGCTCGAGAGCCTCAGCGCCGACCGTGCGTATCTGACCCAGGGCAATGTCTTCACCGACGACCAGATCGATGCCTATATCGAGCTGAAGATGGAAGAGGTCATCGCGCTGGAGCACACCCCGCATCCGGTCGAGTTCCAGATGTACTACTCGGCCTAAGGCCGGGCGACCCCAGAACAGCAAAAACCCCCGGGCAGATGTCCGGATAGTTACGATGTTGATTTGGGATTTCTATGGGTTGCACTAAATGACTAGAATTGAAAAACCCAGCATCAATTATTTCCTGTTCTGCCACTCTGCTTTGAAGCAGTGTGGGTTTACGCTCACTCATATCTTGCCGAGGTAAAAATTCATCTATAAATTCTGAGGATCTCGTAGCCGCACCAGTAATGGTAGCTGGAATTGCGAAAAGATGCATTGACTTTAAATAGCGGTAATCTTTCCAACTCATTAGTATAGGCGAGATAATCCTTGGTTCGCAAATGGCTCGAAAACGACTCTTGCGCGGGCTTGTCATCAGGAAATACGTCCGGGTCGACTTTCTTTGCCAAATCTTGCTTGGGTAATTCATGTGCTCATATGAACCAAACAGCGGTGATCTTCGAACAGTCCCAAAATCCCTTATGCTCAGCGTGGTTTGCTTGTTTGTTTTCCTATACGGACGTTTGCGACGGTAAACAAAGTCAGGGAAATGTTCGGTTGGTGATTGTGAGTTAAATCAGCCTCTAACCATTGTTGGATTTTATCATTGGAGCAAAAATCCGGCCCGAGTACCATTTTGGGAATTGTTAGATTTGGTAATCTTTGGACCAATGCTCTTGTCACCATCAATTTCTGCCAACTTTGGCCTTCCAGCGTTCCGATTGTGCCTACGGTTTGCCCCATTTACAACACTAAAACCTTTGACTTTCACTTCTCGAGAACCGATCAACTTCTAACCGCGCCGACACTCCGAAATAAAGTGCTCCGCCGTCGCGAATAGTTCTACTCATTTCTTCATTTATTCTATTCTTGGCAAAAGAGAGCGGATGTTCTGGTCAAATAATGCCTCTCCATGAGAGGAGTACCAATCAACGACTACACTAGCCTTTATCAGGGCGAGAAATAGTTTGGGGTCATCATCAACAAAGAAGCCCTTATCTTTGGCCACCGTCACATCACAAGGTGTGCTTTCACCGACTTTTTGGGCCAATTCATCAAGGCAGAGAATTTGGAAATCAACATTTGGATAAATATCACTTAAAAGACTGACATCCCTGCTTTTACGTCATTTCGCCACATCCGGCGATGCTTCTGCCACGCCTAGAAGAAATGCATCTCACACTGACCTGTGAATCCGACAAACCGTCATAGGCGGAAAAATATTCTGTTCATCGCAGTACAAAGTCCTCAAACGCCATTCCTTTGGAGCGGGGATCATCTAGCCTTCGCTCGACCAGCCTGCGGCTTAAGTCGGTAGTCGCCGAGCGTTAATTTTTGACTAATCTAACGGATTTTGTTACCGCTCCCTCGCCCCCTTGCCGAGGTTGGGACGACCTTGCGCGTCCCCGGCTCGCCAGCCTCTTCCAGCGTGATGCCGCCGACCACCGCGCCGTCACCGTCGTCCGATAAGCCTGGAAATTACGCACAAACAGAGGCAGGGGTTGGCGGCTCCGCCGGCATCGGTTCCCACATCGTGGCCGCTGTTATCACCTTGGGCATCGTCCCCCTCGCCATCATGATCAGGGGCCACGTTCTGCTCAGCACCAGAGCCGCCGCCAGGGTCGGGACCACATACACCATCTTGTCGGTGAAATAGGCGACGGTTAGCAAGGCACGAGGATCACAAGCATCTGCGCAAGTGTCCGCAGCATAAATTCTGGCATGCCATCGCTCCTCACAGTGTCCGGACACTCAAGCACAGGGTCTGTTAAATTTTAGTTAGAAAAACCGCCCTTTCTGCGCCCCATATCTCGCGTTCCGGCTTTCACCGCACCGCAAGATACGGTAGAACGGGAAATGGTCGCGTGCCGATGCGCCGCGCGCGGCAATACCCGTGAGACTCTTTGCGAAAGACGCGTGAGATATGTCCGATCTGTTTGGTGCCGCGGCCTCCGCCGACGGATATGATGCCGCCAATTTCGAGGTGCTCGAAGGGCTGGAGCCTGTCCGGCACCGCCCCGGCATGTATATCGGCGGCACCGACGAGCGCGCGCTGCACCATCTGGCCGCCGAGATCCTCGACAATTCGATGGACGAGGCCGTGGCCGGCCACGCGAACCGCATCGATTTCCATCTCGAGGGCGCGACCGGCTGACCATCCGCGACAATGGCCGCGGCATGCCGGTGGGCGAGCATCCGAAATTCCCCGGCAAGTCGGCGGTCGAGGTGATCCTGACGACGCTGCATGCCGGCGGCAAATTCTCCGGCAAGGCCTATGCCACCTCCGGCGGCCTTCACGGGGTCGGCGCGTCGGTGGTGAACGCGCTGTCATCCGAACTGCATGTCGAGATCGCGCGCGAAAAAACCCTCTATCAGCAGAGCTTCTCGCGCGGCATCCCGCAGGGCCCGCTGGCCACAATCGGCGCTGCCCCGAACAAGCGCGGCACGGCGGTGACCTTCTGCCCCGATCCCGAGATTTTTGGCGAGAAGCCGTATTTCCGCCCCTCCACCCTTTACCGGATGGCGCGCTCCAAGGCCTATCTGTTCGCCGGGGTGGAAATCCGCTGGCGCTGCGATCCCGCGCTGCTGGCGAATGACGATCCGGTGCCGGCCGAGGCGGTACTGCATTACCCCGGCGGCCTGTCCGACTATCTGAACGACGCCACCGCCGATACGGCGCTTCTCGTCTCCACCCCTTTGCCGACCTTGTCGAACTCGACGGCCAGAAATTCGAATGGGCCATCACCTGGCTGGCGCCGGTGAAGACGGCTTTTTCCATTCCTATTGCAACACGGTGCCGACCCCGTCGGGCGGCACGCATGAGGCAGGTTTCCGCCAGGCCATCACCCGCGCGCTGCGCAGCTTCGGCGACCTGGCCGGCAACCGCAAGGCCGCCGACATCACCGCCGATGACGTGTTCGCCGGCACCGCCGTGATGCTGTCGGTCTTTCTTCGTGACCCGCAGTTCCAGGGCCAGACCAAGGACCGGCTCGTCTCGGCAGACGCGACCCGCCAGACCGAACAGGCCGCGCGCGACAGGTTCGAGCAATGGCTCGCCGCCGACGCCGCACGGGCGAATTTCCTGCTGGATGCCGCCATCGAGCGTGCCGAGGAGCGCAAGCGTCGAAAGAAGGAGCGCGAGGTGGCCCGCAAGTCGGCGACCCGCAGGACTGCGCCTTCCCGGCAAGCTGGCTGACTGCACGGCGAACGACACCGACCTGACCGAACTGTTCCTCGTCGAGGGGTTCGGCCGGCGGCTCTGCAAAGCAGGCGCGCGACCGCAAGACCCAGGCAGTGCTTCCGCTGCGCGGCAAGATTCTGAACGTCGCCAGTGCCAGCACCGAAAAGCTCGGTGCCAATCAGGAGCTGTCAGACCTTGCGCTGGCGCTGGGCGTGCGCCCGGGCAAGGATTTCCAGCTGGATGATCTGCGTTATGGCCGCGTCATCATCATGACCGACGCCGATGTCGACGGGGCGCATATCGCGGCGCTGCTGATGACCTATTTCTATCGCGAGATGCCGGCGCTGATCGAGGCAGGACGCCTGTTCCTCGCACAGCCGCCGCTCTACCGCATGACGCAGGGCGGCACCACGCTCTATGCGCTCGACGACACGCAGCGCGAGGAGCTGGAGAAAAGCGGCTTCGACGGGCGCGGCAAGATCGAGATCAGCCGCTTCAAGGGCCTTGGCGAGATGCCACCGGGCCAGTTGAAGGAGACCACCATGAACGCGGCTACGCGCCGCCTGCTTCGGGTTGACCTGCCTCGTCGCGACAGCTCCGGTGCGGATGCGCGGCGCGGCGTCGACCAGCTGGTCAGTACGCTGATGGGAAAGAAGGCAGAGCTGCGTTTCGGCTATATCCGCGATCACGCCGACGACGTGCTGGCCGACCTCGACGTCTAGGCAGCGAGCCGCGCCAGATAGGCGTTCAGGATATCAGTGACCTTGTCCGGCGCCTCGATGGTCGAGAGGTGGCCGATCTCTTCCATGATCACAAGCTCGGCATCGGGGATCAATTCCGCCATGTCGCGCGATGCCTGCGGCGGCGTCAGCGTGTCCAGCCCGCCGCCGAGAACCAGCGCCGGCACGGCCAATGCGCCAAGCGTGTCCGACTGGTCGCGCCGCCCCAGAATAGCCCGCTGCTGAAGCACGAAATTCTCCCGCCCGACCTCCTCGGCCATGGCGATGACCCGGGCGACCAGTGTCTCGTCTGCCAGTGCCGCAGGTGACAGGAAACTCTTCATCAGATGCCTTGTGACGCCCCGGAAACGGTCGCTCTGCGCCATTTCGATGGTGGCCTCGCGCTGCCTGCGGCGTTCCGGCGGGTCGGCGCGGTGCTGCGTGTTAAGCAACGCGATGCCGGCAAGGCGCTGCGGGCGAGCCGCGCCATCTCCATGGCGATATAGCCACCCATCGAGATGCCCACCGGCACCACCGGCCCGTCGGCCAGCGCCAGCGCCGCCTCGGCCATCGCGGTGATGCTGTCCCGGCCCAGCGTATCCGCCGTTTTGCGGTAGTCGTATCAGCCAGCCCATCTAGCTGCGCGGCAAAGATATCGCGCGTCAGGATCAAGCCGGGAATGAAAATCGGTGTCGCGGAAATTGTCATGGGAACGCATCGTGCGGCCTATCGGCGCCGTTCTGTCGAGTTTGATTGACCTTTGCGCGTTAAGTCTGTATCACCTCGCCCTAGTATTGCCCAGCGTTAAACGCCGATCCACTGAACCGAACCGGAAGTGCACATCGTTTAGGGCTTTTCCCCCGTGCAAAAGATCAACCACGTTTCCAAAGGACGTCCCTGTTGAATTTTTCTGAACTTGGCCTGTGCGACGAACTCAGCCAGGCGGTCGCCGATCTCGGCTACACAGCCCCTACACCGATCCAGGAAAAATCCATCCCCTATGTGTTGATGGGACGTGACATCCTCGGGTCTGCGCAGACGGGCACGGGCAAAACCGCATCCTTTACCCTGCCGATGATCGAGATTCTGGCATCCGGCCGCGCCAAGGCGCGCCTGCCACGCTCGCTGATCCTTGCACCGACACGTGAACTGGCGGCGCAGGTCGCAGACTCCTTCGAGAAATTCAGCACCTACCACAAGCTGTCCATGGCGCTGCTGATCGGCGGTGTGAGCTTTGCCGACCAGAATGCCGCCCTCGACAAGGGTGTCGATGTGCTGATTGCCACGCCCGGCCGCCTGCTTGATCATTTCGAGCGCGGCAAGGTGCTGCTGACAGATGTGAAAATCCTCGTTATCGACGAAGCCGACCGGATGCTCGATATGGGCTTCATTCCGGATGTAGAGCGGATTGTCGGCCTGCTGCCGCCACTTCGCCAGACCTTGTTCTTCTCGGCCACCCTGTCTGACGACATCAAGAAGCTCAGCGACAAGTTCGTCTCCAATCCCAAGGTTATTGAAGTGGCACCGCCGGCAAGCACGGCCGACACTGTTGCCCAGCACCTGACCTGGACGTCGCCAAAGGGCAAGCGCGAAGCGCTTCGCAGCCTGCTGAACAGTGAAGATGTGAAGAACGCGGTGATTTTCTGTAACCGTAAACGTGACATCAGCACCCTCGTAACCTCGCTGAAGCGGCACAATTTCTCGGCTGTGGCCCTTCATGGCGACATGACCCAGTCAGCCCGCCTCGAAGCGCTGCAGAAATTCAAGGATGGCGAGGTGCCGCTGATGATTGCATCGGATGTGGCAGCGCGCGGTCTGGATATCGCCGGCCTCAGCCACGTCTTCAATTTCGATGTTCCAGGCAATGCCGAAGATTATGTTCACCGCATCGGGCGCACAGGCCGTGCCGGCAAGTCTGGTCGCGCTTTCACCATCGCTGCCGGCGATGATGACCGCAAATATGTGGCCTCAATCGAAAAGCTGATCGGCAAATCGATCCCGCTGGTCGATGCCGACGCAACCGCAGCAGACGCAAAGGACGCCCCCACCAAGTCTAAGGGCAAGTCTGCAAAGGCGAATGCTGACAAATCAGGGGCTGACAAGTCCGGGACCGACAAGTCCGGGGCTGATGACGAGAAGACAGCCAAGGCGGCCAACAGCAACGAAAAGAAGAATAATGGCGAGCGTGGTGGACGCGGCCGCGGCCGTGGCCGCAAGGCAGAAGCGCACCCGGGCGAGTTGCCGCCGCCACCCGATTGCAAGGGCGACACGCTTCACGATACCGGTCATGTACCGGCATTCCTGCTTCGCTAGGTCAGACGGGACTACAAGGCAGAACCGCAAGGCGCTAAAGCGCCTTGTCGACAACCTCTTTCAGATCATTTGATTGCGCACCGGCCTGGATCTTCTCCAGTGCCGAACGCATGCGTGCCTGCCTGTCGGCGCCATAGCCGGACATGCGGGTCATCGGCAGTGCCATGCGGGCCGCCACCTGCGGATTGCGGGTATCAAGTTCGACAAGCTGACCGGCAATGAAATCATAGCCCGACCCGTCCTCGGCATGGAAACGTGGTGTGTTGCCGACCATGAAGGCGCCAAGAACGGCACGAATCTTGTTCGGGTTTTTCGGATCGAACCGTGGATGCTCCATCAGTTCTGCAAGTCTCTCGATGCTGCCGCCAACCGAAGACATGGACTCCATCTGGAACCATTTTTCCATGACCAGCGCATTGTCCTGCCACCGGTCGTGGAATGCGGCAAGTCCGCGAACACGCGCCTCGTCCTCGCAATGGTTCAGGGCTTTCAGCGCGCCCTGCGAGATGGTCATATTCTCATGCATCACCATACGCTCTGCCGCGGCGATGGAATCGCCGTCATCGGCGGCAACGCCAAGCTCCAGCAGCTGCATCAGCAGCGCCCGCCCACCGGACGAGCCGGCTAACGCCCCATTGTCGAGCGCAGCAGCGATCTGCGGTGCCAGCGCGTGGCCAAGCCCGGCCTGCAGCGCGCGGCGCGCCTCGAACAATGCCACCGGATCGGCAGGCTGCCTTGCCGCCTCGAGAACGGCAAGCCCCGGCAGGCGCAACGTGCCTGCCTTGAAATCATCCAGCAGGCTGTCATCAGCAAGGATCTGGGCATATCCGCCTGCCAGCTGGTCAACCATGGCCGTCTCGCCGCCTGCAAGCGCGAGGATTGCGTCGCTGGCCAGCATCTGGGCTGAATCCCAGCGATTGAACAGATCACTGTCATGCGCCATCAGATGCAGGCGCTCAGCGGCGCTCAAATCATCCTCAAGGCGCACCGGTGCGGAAAACCCGCGAAGCAGGCTCGGTGTCACGGCACCGCCACCCTCCTCGATACTGAAGCGATAGCTGGCCTTGCTCTCTTCAAACAGCAGCACATGCTCGTCGTGGGCCTCGTTCTCGCCCTCCAGCCTTAACCTTGCCGGCGCACCGTCAGCACCGACAAAGCCAAGCCGAACAGGAACAGGCAACGGGTCGCGCGGCGTGGCCGCCGCCGTTTCGGGAATATCCTGTTCCAACGACAGGGTGATACCGCCGTCATCATTCAATGAACGGCTAACCCGCAGGTTCGGTGTCCCGGCCTGGCTGTACCAGCCATGGAACGCTGACATGTCGCGCTCGTTGGCATCAGCAAGCGCGGCGACGAAGTCATCACAGGTCACAGCCTGCCCGTCATGGCGTTCGAAATAGAGGTCTGTGCCGCGCCGGAACCCGTCACGACCAAGATAACCGGCCATCATGCGGATAACCTCGGCCCCTTTTTCATAGACGGTCGGCGTATAGAAGTTATTGATTTCACGATAGGATTCGGGCCGGATCGGATGCGCCGTCGGGCTGCTGTCCTCGGGGAACTGGGCAGCCCGCAGCAGGCTGACATCACCGGCGCGCTGGACGCCCTCGTCATGCATGTCGGCCGAGAAGCACTGGTCACGGTAGACTGTCAGCCCTTCTTTCAGCGTCAGCTGGAACCAGTCGCGGCAGGTCACCCGGTTGCCGGTCCAGTTGTGGAAATATTCATGCGCCACAATGGATTCAACGCGGTGCAAATCCTCGTCGGTCGCAGTCGACGGGTCGGCGAGAACGAACTTGCTGTTGAAGATGTTCAGGCCCTTGTTTTCCATCGCCCCCATGTTGAAATGGCTGACGGCGACGATCTGGAACAGGTCGAGGTCATATTCCAGCCCATAAGCCTCCTCGTCCCATTTCATCGATTTTTTCAGCGATTCCATGGCGTGGCCGGTCAGCGACAGGTTGCCCTTCTCGACATAGATATGCAGATCGACCTTGCGGCCCGATGCAGTGGTGAAACTGTCGGCGGCGAGGTCGAGATCGCCGACAACACAGGCAAACAGGTAGCTGGGCTTCGGATGCGGGTCGTGCCAGATTGCGAAATGACGGCCTTCGCCGGCCTCGCCCGTCTCGACAAGGTTGCCGTTCGACAGCAATTGCGGAAAGGCACTGTCAGCTTCGACACGCACCGTAAACACCGTCATCACGTCGGGGCGGTCGGGGAAGAATCCGATGCGCCGGAACCCCTCTGGCTCACACTGGGTGCAATACATCCCGCCGGACAGATACAACCCCTCGAGCGCGGTGTTGGTTTCAGGATGACATTGCGAGACAATCCTGACCTCGCAACTGTCTGGAAGTCCGTCAAGGCTCAACCCTTCTGGACATACCGGCCAGTCGGCCTCGTCCATCACGCGGCCGTCCACAGCAACCTCGTGAAGCGTCAGGTCGCGGCCATTCAGAATGAAGGGCGCGTCACCTGTCCGCTCCAGCTTCAGCACCGTGGTGACAAGCGTGCGGTCTTCGAAAATGCGGATGTCGAGATCGGCCGCAAGCACATTGAAGGACGGCGTCTGGTAATCTGAACGGTGTTTCAGCATCGGTCGGGCACTCCTGCCCGGCATGTGCGGGCTAACAGGGTCAGCGGCTGTCGCGCGAGGTGGTGTAGGCTTCCTCGCAATGTTTCAGGCAATAGGGCTTGCCCGGCACGACGGCGTCGCCGCAGAAGGTAAAGCCGCTCAGCTTCGGATCGCCCGATGGCCAGCAGCACTTGCTGCGCGACCATTTCAGCTTGCGCAGCTCGAGCCGCAGCGGCAGGTTTTCCGGCTCGGCAGCCGGCTTCGGCTTGGCAGGCTTTTTCGTCTCTTTGGCGGTTTTGGAAATCGGGGATGGGCGCTTCGGGAGCCCCATGCGGTGCGCCTTGCCTGCAATCGCGTTGCGCGACACGCCAAGCGCGTCGCCAATCTGCGAAATGGAAAGGCCGTCATCCCACAGCTTGCGCAGCTGCGCCAGACGTTCTTCCGTCCATGCGTTCGCAGAATCCGTCATGCCATCCTCACAATCATCCACCGCAACCGCGCGGTTGCTTTGATATAGTCCCGTGGCCGGGCAAACTCAATCGACAAATGCCTTATGCCGCACCCTGCAACGCCCCGATAAAGCCGCCGATCAGCTCAATCTGGCAGTCCAGCATGTGCCGGCCGTAATGTGTTGGAAGTCCCCGTGCCTCGGCATCGACAAGCCATGCCGTGCGTTCAGGCACCATGATGATCTCTGCAATCAGCGTCTTCTGGTCAACCGCATCAAGCGCAAGCGGCAACACATCACCCTTATGCAGCCCCAGACTGGTCGTATTGACGATCATGTCGACACCGGCGCCGTCGTGATCCACGGCTGTCTCCGCCTGGCTGTGCTGGCCGATCTCCTTCAGCGCAGACACAATCTCGTCGGCCTTCTGCGATGTGCGATTGCTGATCCGCAGCCTGCCGACCCCCGCTTCGCACAGGGCCAGCGCAATGGCACGCGCCGCGCCGCCGGCCCCGACCATCAGCACATCCTTGCCGGCCGGGTCGTGACCTTGCTGGCGCAGGCCTGCGACGAAGCCCTGCCCGTCGAAATTGTCGCCATGCATGCTGCCATCGGCATCAAACCGCACTGCGTTGACCGCACCTGTCATCCGCGCTGCCGGGCCCAGCGTGTCGCACAGCACGGCAAGCTCCATCTTGTGCGGAATGGTCACCGCCATGCCACCAAAATTGGGAATGGCGCGCAAGGCAGCCACTATTTCGGTCAATGAGCCCGGCGGCGCGTCGATTGGCACCATCACATGGGCAAGACCACGCTCTGCAAAGATCGGATTGAAGACCATCGGCGCGCGGACGTGGTCGGCCGGATGCGCAATCGTGCCGAAGAACCGCGTTGTGCCAGTCACCCAGGGCATCTTCGTCACGGGCGTCACTTTGCTGTCCTCACTGCTCATACTCGCATCTTTTCCAGTGAATTGTGGCAACGCCGGCCACATGAAATCGACAAATGGTCATGACGCCGCCGCTTTTGTGCCCCGTTTCAGGACGACACAGGGATCAGACACCGGTGCGCTGAACCGGACCACCCACCGCTGAGGCAGTGTACCGGTGTCACGACCCGACTTGCAACCTCCGCCAGCAGATATGACAGAAAAGGGACAGACAGATGAAGACACTGAACAGAAACATCGTGATCGCGGGCGGCCTTGCCCTGTCGAGCATTGTTGTCGCCAGCCTCGCCGTCGCCGGAAACCTCGGCCATCACCACAAACGCCATCATATGGTGCATGCCACGTCCATCGACAGCAACGGAGATGGCCAACTGACCCGCAACGAGGTCATGGCACACAGCCGCACCAGATTTGACAGGCTCGACACCAATGGAGACGGACTAGTTTCGCCAGACGAATATGGCGCGCGGCTGGTCAATATGTTCGCACGCATGGACACCAACGGAAATGGAATCCTGGAAGGTGACGAACTGCCCCGCCGGATGAAGAAGGGCGGCCACCATAAAGGCCAGATGAAATCGCCGGGAGCCGGCAGCTGACGCCGGTTGAACGCGCCAATACGAAACAGGGCGGCCTGCGGGCCGCCTGTTCTACGTCGTTCTGCTAATCGTCCTCGCCATCAAAGGCCAGCGAGGCCGAATTGATACAGTAACGCAGGCCCGTCGGGGCCGGACCGTCGGGAAAGACATGGCCAAGATGCGCGTCGCACCTGTTGCAATGCACCTCGGTCCGCCGCATGAAAAAGCTGTTATCCTCGGTCTCGCCGACGACTCCGCCCTCCATCGGGGCATAGAAACTCGGCCAGCCGCTGCCTGAATCAAACTTGGTATCCGAGGAAAACAGCGGCTCTCCGCAGCATACACAGGCGTAGGTTCCGTCTTCATAATGTTTATCCAGCGCGCCGGTGAAAGCCCGCTCGGTGCCATGCTCGCGGGTCACATGATATTGCTCGGGCGTCAGCTCGGCACGCCATTCCTCTTCCGACTTGACGATCTTGTCGCTCATTCCGCGGCCTCTCGCTTGCTTTGCAGCGCTTCCCAAATGGCCTGCGGGGTCGCCGGCATGTCGATATGGGTCACACCAAGCGCGTCTGTCAGCGCCGCGATCACGGCCTGCGGTGCGCCGATGGCACCGGCCTCACCAGATCCCTTTACGCCCAGAATGTTGTTCTTGCAGGGAATGTTACGGAAACTGATGTCAAAGCGCGGCAGATCGTCAGCGCGCGGCAGCGTGTAATCCATCAGCGATCCGGCAACGAGCTGGCCCTGATCGTCGAACGCGGCATATTCATGGATTGCCTGGCCGATGCCCTGGGCGATGCCGCCATGGACCTGTCCTTCAAGTGTCATCGGATTGATCACCGCCCCGAAATCGTCAACCACCGTATAGCGCAGCAGATCGACCTTGCAGGTGCCGGGATCGACTTCCAGCTCGACGACATGGCAGCCATAGGGATAGGTGGCGCCGTCGGTCTCGTACTGGTGCTTGATGTCGAAAGGATGCGCGCCATTGTCGGGCACCAGCCGCAGGGCAAGATCCTCGATGGTGATGGAATGGTTGGTGTTTGCCGAGGAGAACACACCGTCGGCGAAGATCACCTCCTCTTCCGCACAATCCAGCGCTTCCGCGGCATGCGGGCGGGCGGTATCGATCGTTTTCGCCGCCACCTCGGCGACGGCCGAGCCCAGAATGGGTGTCATGCGCGCGCCGCCGGTCGTGCCCGGCGGAGTGATGGCGCTGTCGCCCTGCAGGATCTCGATCTTGTCGGCGTCAAACCCCAGCCTGTCGGACAGAATCTGTGTCAGCGTCGTGCGATGGCCCTGCCCGTTTTCCTGTTGCGCGGCCAGCACAAGGATGGGGCCGTCCTCGCGGAAGCGGACATCGACACCACCATCGGTGCCGCCACCACATTGCTCCAGATACATGCCAAAGCCGAAGCCGCGAAGACGTCCCTTGCGCTCGGATTCAGTGCGTCTTGCCTCGAAACCTGCCATATCGGCGCGCAACAGCGCCGCTTCCATCAGTTCCGGCATCTCGCCGCCATCTACGGTGCCGCCACAGACCATGGTAAAGGGGATCTGGTCAGCACGGATCAGGTTGCGCCGACGCACCTCGACCCGGTCGATCCCGATATGCTCGGCAATATGATCCATCAGCCGTTCCATGACGTAATTGGCCTCGGGCCGACCAGCGCCGCGATAGGCATCGACCGCCGGTGTGTTCGTCATGATGCCAAGCACACGGAGACTCGCGACCGGGATGGCATAATTCGTGGTGAGCGTGCGCGACCCGGACAGGGTCGGAATATAGGTGCTGTAATTCGAGAGCCACGATCCCATGTTGGCGTGAACCGTAACGGCAAGCGGATGCACCTTGCCGGTCTTGTCGATCACGGCGCGCGCCTTTGTACGGTTGTCGCGGCCATGAAGGTCCGACACGAAACTGTCTGAGCGCGCCTGCTGCCAGCGAATACGGCGCCCAAGGCGGCGTGCCGCCCAGGCGATGATCAGCTGTTCGGGATGCAGGAAAATCTTGAAGCCGAAGCTGCCACCGACATCGCCGGTGCGCACCCGCACCTGGTCTCGCGCCATGCCCAACGCATCTGCAATCTGCTCCGCGACGCCGACCGGACCTTGCGTGCCGCACCAGATATCGAGGCTTCCCTCTTCGTCACCGGGGCCGGCGATCATCGGGCGGGTTTCCATCGAATTGATGATCACCCGGTTGTTGATCACATCGATGTCGAACAGTTCCATCCCGGCGGCTTCCGCGCCAGCTATGGCGGCGTTGGTCGACACATGGTCGCCCTCCACCCAGTTGAACGCGATGTTGCGCGGATATTCTTCGTAAAGCTGGGGCGCGCCATCCGCGATCGCGGCGTAAACATCTGTTACCGCTGTCATACTGTCATAACGGGCGTCGATCAGTTCAATCGCATCCTGAGCGATGCCGTCGGTCTCGGCGATGACAACAGCCACAATGTCGCCAGCCGTCCGGTTGACATCACGCACCATTGGCGGATGCGTGACCATGGTCATCTTCTCGCCATCCTCGTTCGTCAGACGGTGCTGACACTGAATTTCGCCAACCTTGTCGGCATCGAGGTCAGCCTGGGTCGCGACGAGCAGCACGCCGTCCATGGCCGCCGCTGCACTGGTATCGACCGACAGCAGGCGCGCATGCGCAAGCGGCGCGCGCAGAAAAGCAACACCGAGGCCGGTTCCGGGCTCAATATCGTCCGTATAACGTCCCTGACCTGTAATCAGGCGCGGATCCTCGATCCTTGGAACTGGCTGGCCAACACCGAACTTCATGCTGTCTCCTGCTAGAGGTCTGAAAAACTCTCGATGGCGTACCGCACCCGGGTGATCGTCGTAATCCAGCACAGGCAACCGAATACCCAGGCCAACGGTACAAACAGATCGGGCCAGAACGCCACGACCAAAAGGAAAATGATAGTCTCACTGCCCTCGGTCAAGCCACCCAGATAGAAGAACCCCTTTTTTCCTCTGATCTCGGTCGAAATGCCGCGCTTTTGCGCAATGATGGCAAAGGCCAGAAAACTCGAACCGGTGCCCACAAAGCTGAAAATCAGAAAAGCCGCGGCCAGCGCATTGGCTGGATCGGCAACGGCAAAACCGAACGGCACCGCGCTGTAGAACAGGAAATCGAGTGTGATATCGAGATAGGCTCCGAGGTCGGTGCTGCCTGTCGACCGCGCCACCGCGCCATCCAGACCATCACAAATGCGGTTTGCGATGATCAGCACCACAGCGGCAATCTTGAAACCAAGCGCAACGGCGATGGCCGCCGCGATACCAAGGCCGAAACCGGCCAAGCTGATCTGGTTCGCGGTAACGCCACGCCGTGCAACAAACGCACCGACCGGGTCGAGAATGCGGTCGACCAGCGGCCTCAGACGCGCGTCGAACACAGGATCAGCGTGGAGCTGTGGCGAGAACCGTCTCGCCCGCCACCACGGTCTGGCCTGGTTGAACGGCCGGTTTGCTGCCGGCAGGCAGGAACAGGTCGGTCATACCGCCGATGCGTGGCATGCCAAGTGGCGCCCCGGCGGCAAGAAACTTGCCCGGCCCGTGGCGGCAGACCAGCTGGCGTGCGGTGACGCTGCCAATCTGGACCAGCAGGTATATCTGCCCGTCTTCACCCTCGATGGTGATCTCGCGGCGTTCATTGTCGCGCCGCGCAAGTGCGATATCGGTGGTGCTGCGGAACAGCCCGGGAATCAGGAAATTGTCGCTGATCCGTCCGGTAACGGGGCTGCGCTGCAGATGCGCATCAGCAAGCCCTGTACGGATGGTGATCCTGTGGCCGGATCCTGCCCTGCTGCCGGCAGGAAGGTCTGTTTCGGCATCCGTAACTTCAACCACGATGCCGTCCGCCGGCGCCAGAACTGCCCGTGGCAGATTCGGGACACGCCGCGCAGGCAAACGCAGCGTATAGCGAAGCCAGACAAGCAGCCCCAGCGCAACAGAGCCAAGCGGCAAAGAGATCAGCGTCAGCAGGATCGTCACGCCGCCGGCAAGCGCCATAACCGGCCAGCCTTCACCGGCGATCCAGTCACTGTCGGTTGTGTCATCCATGATCGAGCTGTCCTGCATGATGGTCGGCGATGGTCAGTTCACTTAATCCGGAATGGCGAAAATCTGGTTCGGGAAAATCAGGTCGGGATCATTGATGGCAGCCGCGTTGCGGCGCACGATATCGACATATTTGATCCCCTCGCCATACGAACGATAGGCGATGCGCCACAAGGCGTCACCCTGCTGCACAATAACCAGCTTGCTGCCGTCAAGTCCTTGCGACAGGTCACGGGTCGCGACGGAAAGTTCATAGGTGGCGACAATCTGGCCCTCACCATCATGAAGCGCGAATGCCATGACCCGGCTCGCACGCCCGGCATCAACCTTGCCCATCATGCGCCAGGCGCCGCCTTCGGCAACCGCCGTTTCGGCAAATGCCCGGCCTGCCGCGGTGGCGACAACACGCACCCCGCCGCGCGACACACCGTCGATCACCAGCTCGCCATTGGTCTTCCAGGACAGAGACCGCGGCGCCAGAGCCGGCACGACAGGCATGTCGGAAGCCGGCTGTTCGGCAAAGCCGGGCGGCGGCGCAACATCGATGTCTGCCGCCTCTGCGCCCTTACCGTCCGCAGCGGATCCGGGTGTGGCTTCGACAACGGCAGCGGTTTCGACCTTGTCGTCAGGCGACTGCAGCAATTCGGGGATATCGGTCTCACTTTGCGGCAGAAGCGCTACAAGCGGTTGCTCATCCTCTGACTCCCCGACCTTGATGGCCAGTGTCAGGTTGGCGATTTCGGTTTCACCGGAAGCGCTTTTCGCGCCGATCGACACCAGATGCTCGCCAGGACCAAGCGCCCGTTCCGCCACAACCACCCATTCGCCATCCTCGTTGGCAGTGGTCTTGCCAAGGACGATATCGCCCTCGAAGACGGTTACCTCGGCAAAGGGCTCGGCTTTGCCGGCGAATACCGCCTCGCCGTCAGGCGTGACCTGCGCCAGATCGATCTCAACGGCTGTCTTGTCGCCAGCTGCATCGGTTGCGGCCAGCCCAGTGCCATCCGCCTGCTGCGGATCATCGGATGTATCAGCTGCCGTCAGCTGGTCACTTGCGGCATCACCAGACGACGAGGCCGTTGCCGTCACGGACTGGCCGTTGTCTGCCTGCGGTTCGACCGCTTCCTGACCGCCATCGTCAAGCAGGACCACTGCGAGGGCAATAACAGCAATGGCGGCTCCAATACCGACCAGAATATACGTCAGCAACCGCACGCGAACCCACCTTTTCACTGGCTAAAATCTATTTAAAGCCTAATGCTAGAAACACATGGATTCAATCGAAGGATAGACAAGCACATGAAAAATATATGCGTCTTCTCAGGCGCGGCTCCCGGCCGCGACCCGATCTACGCCGAGGCAGCCTATGATCTTGGCCGGCTGATTGCCGGACACGGAATGGGAGTCGTCTATGGTGGAGGACGCAGCGGGCTCATGGGGCGGGTCGCCGACGGCGCCATCGACTCCGGCGGCCATGTCACTGGCATCATTCCGAAATTTCTCGACAAGGTCGAGATCGGCCATGAAGGCGTCACCAAGCTCCATGTGATCGATACCATGCATCAGCGCAAAGAAATGATGTATGCCGAGAGTGATGCATTCGTGGTGCTTCCCGGCGGTCTCGGCACGCTGGATGAAACCATGGAAATTACCACCTGGCGCCAGCTTGACCTGCACAAGAAACCGGTGATCATCCTCAATATCAACGGATATTGGGACCATCTGCTTGCCATGCTGCAGACGGTCATCCGGGAAGGTTTCATGCATGACGACCATCTCGACCATTTCGAAACGGTAACCAAGGTCGACGAGTTGTCACCCCATCTGAAAGCACTGGCTGATCTCTGAATCCGTTTGATCATCTCGATATATGCACACCGGACACGAGCATTTGCCTTGCGCATGACGAGCGCGGGGATTACAAAGCGTGACATTGAAGGGATGCAGCCGGTGCCGACCTCGGCGCGCCCTTTTCCAGGTGCCCCCGACCTTGCTTCGAAGTGAGGCATCACCGGACAAATGTAGTGTGACAACTGAAGGATCGATTCATGTCCAAGATCAAAGTGAAGACCCCTGTCGTCGAGATCGACGGCGATGAGATGACCCGCATCATCTGGGAAAAATCAAAGATAAGCTGATCTTCCCCTATCTGGACATCGACCTGAAATATTACGACCTCGGCATCGAGAAGCGCGACGAGACCAACGACCAGATCACGGTCGACAGCGCCAATGCCATCAAGGAATACGGCGTTGGTGTGAAATGCGCGACGATCACGCCCGATGAAGAGCGGGTCGAGGAATTCGGCCTCAAGGAAATGTACCGTTCGCCAAACGGCACCATCCGCAACATTCTTGGCGGCACCGTATTCCGCCAGCCTATCATTTGCTCCAACGTCCCGCGCCTTGTGCCGGGCTGGACCCGTCCGATCGTTATCGGGCGTCACGCGTTCGGCGACCAGTACCGCGCAACCGACTTTGTCGTCGAGGGTGCCGGCAAGCTGACCATGACCTTTACACCGGCCGACGGCAGCGCCCCTGTCACCCGCGAAGTGTTCGACTTCCCGGACGGCGGTGTGGCCATGTCGATGTATAACCTCGACGAATCGATCCGCGGCTTTGCACGCGCCTGCATGAATTACGGTCTCGACCTTGGCTGGCCGGTCTATCTGTCCACCAAGAACACGATCATGAAGGCCTATGACGGCCGCTTCAAGGATCTGTTCGAAGAGGTCTTCGAGGCCGAATTCGCCGACAAGTTCCGCGCCGCCGGCATCACCTACGAGCACCGCCTGATCGACGATATGGTGGCCTGCGCACTGAAGTGGAACGGCGGCTTTGTCTGGGCCTGTAAAAATTATGACGGCGATGTGCAGTCGGACACTGTGGCCCAGGGCTTTGGCTCGCTCGGCCTGATGACATCGGTTCTGATGACGCCGGACGGAAAGACGGTCGAGGCGGAAGCTGCCCACGGCACTGTCACCCGCCATTACCGTCAGCATCAGCAGGGCAAGGAGACCTCGACCAACCCGATCGCGTCGATCTTCGCCTGGACACGTGGCCTCAGCTACCGCGCCAAGTTCGACAACACGCCGGATGTGGCCGAATTTGCCGCGACCCTCGAAAAGGTCTGTATCAAGACGGTCGAGAGCGGTCAGATGACCAAGGACCTGGCGCTTCTGGTCGGCAAGGACCAGGCGTTCCTGACGACTGACCAGTTCCTTGACGCGCTGGATGACAACCTGAAATCAGCAATGAACGTCTGATCAGGCTATTATCCTGATATAAATGGAAAAATGGATGTCGGCCGTGACTAAAGTGCGGCCGACACCGCTTCGATGGCCGCCGACGCGGCATCGGCATTCGGGCCACCGGCCTGCGCCATGTCCGGACGACCGCCGCCTCCGCCACCACCCAGCGCGGCAGACCCCACCTTCACCAGATCAACCGCGTTGCGGCTCTCCGCCAGATCGGGCGTGACCGCCACGACGATGGACGCTTTGCCACCGTCTGTAGCCACCAGGCAGATGACAGCATTGGTCATGTTTGCCTTGATCTCGTCTGCCATGGATTTCAGCTCACGTGCCGGCGTGTCCTCGAGAAGCCGGCCGACAAAATTCACCCCGTTGACGACACTCGGCGCATCGCCGCCGGTGCCACCAGCCGCCAGCTTGCGGCGAAGCGATGTGATATCGCGCTCGGCCTTGCGGTTATCCTCGACAAGCCGCGCAACACGCTCTGCAAGCTGCTCTGGCGAGACCTTCAGCAGATCTGCGGCCTCGGTCAGGGCACGCTCGCGCCCGTCGATCCATTCAAGGGCACCGGCTTCGGTCACCGCCTCGATCCGGCGCACACCGCCGGCGACAGCCGATTCCGATACGATCTTCAGCAGGCTGACATCACCCGTGCGGCCGACATGGGTACCGCCACACAGTTCCACCGACCAGGCACCGCGCCCCTCGGCATCGGCTGGGCCACCCATCTGCACGACACGGACCTCGTCTCCGTATTTCTCGCCGAACAGTGCCAGCGCGCCAAGTTCGATGGCGGCATCGGGCGTCATGATGCGGGTGGACACCTCGCTGTTCATGCGGATGCGCTCGTTGACGATCTCCTGAACACGGATCAGCTCGTCAGCCTCGACGGCACGCGGATGGGAAAAGTCGAACCGGAGCCTGTCAGGCGCAACCAGCGAGCCCTTCTGGGCCACATGATCGCCAAGGACATGGCGCAGCGCTTCGTGAAGAAGGTGCGTCGCCGAATGATTGGCACGAAGACGGCGGCGGCGGTCCCGGTCTATCTCGAGCCGCAAGCTCGTGCCGACCTCGATTTCGCCCTCGCTGACGGTGGCGCGGTGAACAAACATTCCTGCCGGCGTCTTGAAGGTATCGCTGACGCTGGCGCTACCGCCCTCCCAGCTGATCACGCCGGTATCACCCTGCTGGCCGCCAGATTCGGCATAGAAGGGTGTCTGGTTGGTGACAATGGCGACCTCGCCCTTGGAGCTGTTCACTTCTGCACCGTCTACGACAAGCGCGGTGACCTGGCCTTCGGCACTTTCAGAGGTATATCCAAGGAATTCGGTCGAGCCGAGACGTTCGCCAAGATCGAGCCAGATGGTTTCCGTAGCGGCATCACCCGAGCCGCTCCAGGCGCGGCGCGCAGCAGCCTTCTGTTCGGCCATGGCGGCATCGAAGCCGTCTGTATCGACATTCCAGCCATATCCCCGCATGAAGTCCTGTGTCAGGTCGAGCGGGAAGCCGAATGTGTCATAGAGCTTGAAGGCCGTCGCTCCGTCCAGCGTGCCGCCGGCCTGCTTGCCCTCGATTTCCTCGTTCAGCAGGCGCAGGCCGCGGCCAAGCGTTTCCTTGAAGCGTGTCTCTTCCAGCTTCAGCGTCTCGGCAATCAAAGGCTGTGCACGGCCAAGCTCCGGGTACTGGGCACCCATCTCGGCAACAAGTGCCGGTACCAGCTTGAACATCACCGGGTCGGCACAACCCAACTGATGCAGATGGCGCATGGCACGCCGCATGATCCGGCGCAAAACATAGCCGCGCCCCTCATTCGACGGCAGGACACCATCGGCAATCAGGAACGAGCTGGCGCGAAGGTGATCGGCGACAACGCGGTGCGAAACATTCTTCTCGCCGTCGGGATCAGTGTTGGAGGCATCGGCCGATGCCTCGATCAGCGCGCGCATCATGTCGATGTCGTAATTGTCGTGCTTGCCCTGCATCACGGCGGCGATGCGCTCGAGACCCATGCCGGTGTCGATCGAGGGTTTCGGCAGGCTTATGCGCTCGTCAGGCAGCTGCTCGAACTGCATGAAGACAAGGTTCCAGATCTCGATGAATCTGTCGCCATCTTCATCCGGCGAACCGGGAGGACCTCCCGGAATGTGATCACCATGGTCGTAGAAAATCTCGGAACAGGGACCGCAAGGCCCGGTATCGCCCATCGCCCAGAAATTGTCCGAAGTGGCGATGCGAATGATCCTGTCATCGGTGAGACCAGCAATCTTCTTCCAGTAATCGGCCGCCTCGTCATCCTCGTGATAGACGGTGACAAGCAGCTTGTCCTTGTTCAGGCCAAATTCCCTGGTCACAAGGTTCCAGGCCAGCTCGATGGCGTTTTCCTTGAAATAGTCACCAAACGAGAAATTGCCGAGCATTTCGAAAAAGGTATGGTGCCGCGCGGTATAGCCGACATTCTCGAGGTCGTTATGCTTGCCGCCGGCGCGAACACATTTTTGCGAGGTTAAGGCACGGTTGTAGTCGCGGGTCTCAAGGCCTGTGAACAGGTTCTTGAACTGCACCATGCCGGCGTTGGTGAACATCAATGTCGGGTCATTCTGAGGAACCAGCGGGCTGGAGGACACGATTTCGTGACCATTGGCGCCGAAATACTCAAGAAAAGCGGTTCTGATGTCGTTTACGCTGCTCATCATTCTGTCCTGCGATCATCCGTGATCCGTAATCCGAGACCGTGCGCAGAGCTGATTTCTGGCGACCGGTTCGGGAGGGGGCGGCAATGCGACCGGAAACAGTCGCCGCGCGGTCACATGTTTACGCGGCACACTAGTCGTATGTCCAGCCAAACATGCCGGTTTCAGGTCATTCGACCAAGGTCACAAAAAAGCCCCGCCGACAATGCCGGCAGGGCCTGTTCACATTTGCAGGGGAAAACCGGCCGGACCAGTTCCGGTCAGGTCTCGCCGATCAGCCCTCTTCAGGCACCATCGGCTCGTCCGGGGAATCCGGCACGGCAGCCTCCGGTGACTCGGCAATCGACTGGTCCAGCATCTGGTCGCCCACAAGGCCGGCATTCTGCCGGATCGCAGCCTCGATCTCGTCGGCAAGCTCTTTGTTCTCGCGCAGGAAGTTCTTCGCGTTCTCACGCCCCTGCCCGATCCGCTGGCCGTTATAGGAAATCCAGGCGCCCGATTTCTCGACGATGCCGGCGGCAACACCAAGGTCGAGAAGCTCGCCCATCTTCGAGATGCCCTCGCCATACATGATGTCGAACTCGACGGTGCGGAACGGCGCCGCCACCTTGTTTTTCACAACTTTCACGCGGGTCTGGTTGCCGATCACCTCGTCACGGTCCTTGATCGCGCCGATCCGGCGGATATCAAGCCTGACCGAAGCATAGAACTTCAGCGCGTTACCGCCGGTGGTGGTTTCGGGATTGCCAAACATCACACCGATCTTCAGGCGGATCTGGTTGATGAAAATCACCAGGCAGTTGCTGCGTGCGATCGACGAGGTCAGCTTGCGAAGCGCCTGGCTCATCAGGCGTGCCTGCAGGCCGACATGGGTGTCACCCATCTCGCCCTCGAGTTCCGCCCGCGGCACCAGTGCGGCAACCGAGTCAACCACGAGGACATCGATCGCACCCGAACGAACCAGCGTATCGGCGATCTCAAGCGCCTGCTCACCAGCATCCGGCTGCGAAATCAGCAGATCGTCGATATCGACGCCAAGTTTACGGGCATAGACCGGATCGAGTGCATGCTCGGCATCGACAAAGGCGCAGTTGCCGCCTTCCTTCTGCGCCTCGGCGACGGCATGAAGTGCCAGTGTCGTCTTGCCGGATGATTCCGGTCCGTAGATTTCGATAATCCGGCCCTTCGGAAAGCCGCCAATCCCAAGGCCGATATCAAGGCCAAGGGATCCGGTCGAGATCGCCTGTACGTCAACAGCCGATTCCCGCTGGCCGAGCTTCATCACAGAGCCCTTGCCGAATGCCTTTTCGATCTGGCCGATGGCGGCTTCAAGCGCCTTGGCCTTGTCTTCATTTTTCATTTTCAGGTCCACCACGACTCCGGTCATGTCCGTCCTCCTTCTGGCACAGCCACCCGACCCTGTCCATGTGGATCTTCGCGGGACATTCCGCGGGCCTGTTGGTGCGGCTGATGTTGAAATCTATCGGCATCATGTACCTGATTTGTTCTTATTTCAAGTATATTTTCCTGTTTTGTTCCTGTTTTGCGAGATGACAATGTGAACAAAGCAAAAACGGGCCGGCGCCAAGAGCCGGCGGACCGTTGTCATTGGCAGGAATTGTCTGGTCAGTCGTCGCGGTGGATGCGCTCGTTCCGCTCGTGCTGTTCCTGGGCATGAAGGCTCAGCGAGGCAATTGGCCGCGCCTCCAGCCGGCGCAGGTTGATCGGCTCGTCGGTTTCGACGCAATAGCCGTAAGACCCGTCCTCAATCCGGCGCAGCGCAGACTCGATCTTCTGCAGCAATTTGCGCTCACGATCACGCGTACGCAGGTCGATGGCAGCATTGCTTTCGATCTGTGCCCGGTCCATCTGGTCCGGCCGGTGCAGGTTTTCCTGCGACAGGTCGGTTATTGTTTCTGTTGCCTCGTTCAGCAGTTCTGCGCGCCAGATTTCCAGCTTGTTGCGGAAATAGGCCAGCTGCATGGGGTTCATAAACTCCTCATCGTCCGTCGGACGATAGCCCTCAGGCAGCAGAATGGCTTCCGGCGTGGCAGATTTGTCAGCTGACTTGCCAGTCGGCTTGCCGGTCTTGCCACCAGTTTTTTTGGCTTTTGATCCCGTCTTTGCGGTTTTTTGGATGCTTCGGCCATGTGAGATCTCTTTTCAAAGACACAAAATGGAGCCATGTTTTCAGCCCGTTCCTTCACCCGCTGGAAATTGGCTCAAACGAAAGGTGAGCAACCGTTCCAGCGAATCGGGCATCGACTCTGGGCATGGGATTACACAAATTCTCAGATTCCATCAAGCGCTGTTTTGTGATGTTTTTTCTAAAAAAAGGCTTTTAACTCATCATTTTTATTACTAAAAAGTTAATTACGCATACGTGAATTGAGGGTTTTAGCAGAGTAAATTACCGTTTGCTTAATGACTGATTCGCCCCCTTGGACGGCAAATTTAACGTTCAAAAAAGGCACCGTGCAAACGCCCGGGGAATCGGATCGGCACTGTTGAAACGTAGTTGTGGGAAATGAAGCCATGCATATTCTGATCGTAGAAGATGATCCGGTCGTCGCAGATGTCCTCGGTATGACTCTCGAGGAAGCAGGACATTTTCAGTCCACGGCGCACAATATTGAAACGGCGCTCGCGGAACTGAAGCACAATGCCATCGACGCAGTGCTTCTGGACATCAATCTTCCCGATGGTGACGGCACACGCCTCGCCAGGCTGATCTGCAAGAATCACATGCCTGTTCCCATTCTTGTCGTGTCTGGAAATGCCAGCACCGACGACAAGATTGCTGCGCTTGGCGCAGGTGCCGCTGGTTACCTGACCAAGCCGTTCGACAGGTTCGAGCTTCTTGCCAATCTGGATGCCATTATCAGGCGCACCCACGGACACAGCTCCGCGACAGTGTCTGTCGGCAACCTCGAAGTTGACCTGAACCGCCATCTGGCACTGGTCGAAGGCGAGGCGCTTCCGCTGACTGGCAAGGAATTCCGCATCGTCGAGTTTCTGGCGCTGCGCAAGGGTTCGGTTCTCAGCAAGACCGCTTTCCTGAGCCATCTCTATGGCGGCATGGACGAGCCGGAGCCGAAGATCATCGACGTGTTCATCTGCAAGCTGCGGCGCAAGCTCGAGATTGCCGGCGCGCGCGGTGTCAGCATCGACACGGTCTGGGGACAGGGCTACATCCTGCGTGAGACAGAGGCTGTCGGCCAGAGCCAGGCCTCGTTGCCGAACTCGATCGACGATGTCGAGATTGACGAGCCGGTCACGAAGCCAGAAGCCAAGAAACTCGGTTCGACCAGAGGCGGACAGATGTCGGCCACGCTGTAACAGCCCGGCGACAGACAGAATTTTGGATCAGGGGGCTCAAGCCCCCCTTTCATTGCCCGACATTCACTGCCATAAAGAATGGCTGAGCAACCAACGACTGGTTTTAAATCAATGCTTTATTTCTCACTTGGCGATTTTGTGAGGCATCCGCTGAAACCCGACTGGGGCATTGGCCAGGTGCAGTCGATCGTTGACATGAATGTGACTGTGAAATTTCCCCCATGCTGGCAAGCAAATGATCAATTGTGCCATAGTGGAACTCGAAAAGGTCGACCGCGCCGACGACACGCCGTCCGGATGACACCTTTCGTGAACCTGTATCCTGCCTGATAACGTCCTGTTTGCGTCATGTGATGACGGTTCTGGCAGTGCCGCCGGTTCGCCAAGACACGATATTGATCCGCGCACGGGTTGGCCCGGCGATGCGGACGGTTCCGCGTCAGGTCGGCCAGCGCACTGTGGGGAGAGTGTCAAGTGGACGAAGCAGGCATTCCGGGCCAGCGCCAGCAGGGCTCGAAATCAAGTCGTGGAAAAGGCAACTACAAGCCGAAAGGCCGGCTTGTCGATCTGGCCGCACGTACCGAGATCGAGGCGTTGCTCGGCACAGAACCGCCACGCCGCGATCATCTGATCGAGAGCCTCCATATCATTCAGGACCACTACCACCATCTGTCGGCACGGCATCTTGCCGCCCTCGCCGACTGGATGCGCCTTCCCATGGCTGAAGTCTGGGAGGTTGCCAGCTTCTATGACCATTTCGATCTCGTCCGCGAAGGCGAAACGGCACCGGCCGCCTGCACGGTCAGGGTTTGCACATCACTGTCCTGCATGATGGCAGGCGGTGAGGAACTGCTTGAAAAGCTTCAGGAATATGCATCGGACGATGTCAGGTTTGTAGCCGCGCCCTGTATCGGCGCCTGTGACAAGGCACCGGCCGCGGCTGTCGGGCACCAGCTTGTCGAGCATGCCGATCTTGAAACACTGTCGGCTGTGACTGAGGCCGGGCATGCCGAAATCCCGCCGGCAGCACGCCAGTTTGACGATTATTGCGCCGATGGCGGCTATGCCGTGCTTCGCGAACTTCTGGACGGCAGTCGCAGCGCCGATGATGTGCTGGCCACGCTTGATGACACCGCGCTGCGCGGCCTTGGCGGCGCCGGTTTCCCGACCGGACGCAAATGGCGCATCGTCGGCGGCCAGCCAGGACCACGGCTGATGGCCGTCAATGGCGATGAGGGCGAGCCCGGCACTTTCAAGGACCGGCTGTATCTTTCGACAGACCCGCATCGCATGATCGAGGGCATCCTGATCGCGGCGCATGTCGTCGATGTCGAGACCTGCTTCATCTATATGCGCGACGAATATCCCGAGATCATTTCCCTGCTGCGCCAGGAACTGGACAAGGTTCGTGCCGCCGGGCTTGCCGATCATGTGAAGATCGAACTGCGCCGCGGAGCCGGAGCCTATATCTGCGGCGAAGAGTCGGCGATGATCGAATCAATCGAGGGCAAACGCGGCCTTCCGCGCCACCGTCCGCCTTATGTGGCCGAGGTCGGCATTTTCGGACGTCCGACACTGGTCAACAATGTCGAGACGCTTCACTGGATCCGCGACATCCTCACCCATGGTGCCGACTGGTTCAACGATCAGGGCCAGGAAGGCCACCCTGGACCACGCAGCTATTCGGTATCCGGACGGGTGAAGAACCCGGGCGTGATCATTGCGCCGGCCGGCTCCACCGTCAGCGACCTGATCGAACGTTGCGGCGGCATGGCCGACGGGCACAGTTTCAAGGGCTATCTTCCGGGCGGTGCCTCGGGCGGCATCCTGCCGGCGTCCAAGGGGGATATCCCATTGGATTTTGGAGGAAAACTGGCCGAGGAAGGCTGTTTTGTCGGCTCGCACGCCGTTGTCGTGCTGTCGGATCAGGACAATATGTGGGACGCCGCCACCAACCTGATGAAGTTCTTCGCGCATGAAAGCTGCGGCCAGTGCACACCATGCCGCAACGGCACGGAAAAGGCGGTCAGCATGATGACCGCGGCATCGCCAGACACCGACCTGCTTGGTGAGTTGTCGGTGGCGATGGCGGATGCCAGCATCTGCGGACTTGGCCAGGCGGCCTCGAACCCGCTTGTCAGCGTGATGAAGCATTTTCCCGAAGACATCGGTGCTGGCGGTAAAGCCGGGGCAGAAATGAGCGACAACAACAGCAAAGTCGGCAAGCCGGTCAGCTTCAACCTTGACGGCAAGACCGTAGAGGCGCAGCCGGGAGAGACCATCTGGCAGGCCGCGGCGCGCCACGGCACCGACATCCCGCATCTGTGCTACCGCGACAGCGACGGCTACCGCGCCGACGGCAACTGCCGCGCCTGCATGGTCGAGATCGAGGGCGAGCGTGTGCTTGCCGCAAGCTGTATCCGCACCCCGACCGAAGGCATGGTGGTCCATAGCGAGAACCACCGCGCGACAACCGCCCGCAAAATGGTGATGGAGCTTCTTGTCTCCGACCAGCCACCGCGTGACGAGGCGCATGACCCTGACTCCGAACTCTGGCGCTATGCCGAGACGCAGGATATCGATGCGGCTCGCTTCCCGGCCAAGGCGTCCCCGCCCCCGACAGCAGCCATCCGGCCATTGCTGTGAACATGGATGCCTGCATCCAGTGCAACCTGTGTGTCCGCGCCTGCCGCGAGGTTCAGGTGAATGATGTGATCGGCCTCGCCGGCCGCGGCGCAGACGCGCATATCGTGTTCGATTTCGGCGATGATATGGGTGCCTCGACCTGTGTCGGGTGCGGTGAATGTGTTCAGGCCTGCCCGACAGGCGCGCTTATGCCGAAAACCCTTCTCGATGACAGCCAGGCCCTTGCCATCACGCCTGACCGTCAGGTGGATTCGGTCTGCCCCTATTGCGGCGTCGGCTGCCAGCTGACCTTCTCGGTCAAGGATGACAAGATTGTCTCCGTATCCGGCCGTCAGGGTCCGGCCAATGCCGGCAGGCTCTGCGTGAAAGGTCGTTATGGGTTTGATTACATTGCCAATCCGGAACGGCTGACCAGCCCGCTGATCCGCCGCGAGGATGTGCCGAAAACAGCCTCCATGCCGTTTGATCCTGCCAACCCGCTGACCCATTTCCGCGAGGCAAGCTGGGAAGAGGCGCTGGATATTGCGGCCAGCAGGCTTGCCAAGGTCCGTGACGAGCATGGCCCGTCAGCAATGGCCGGCTTCGGTTCGGCAAAAGGTACGAATGAAGAGGCCTATCTCGTGCAGAAGCTGGTGCGCACCGGGTTCGGCACCAACAATGTCGATCATTGCACACGCCTGTGCCACGCCTCTTCCGTCGCCGCGCTGCTGGAAAATATCGGGTCGGGAGCGGTCACCGCTTCCTTCGCCGAATGCCGCAATGCCGAGGCCATCATCGTCATTGGCGCCAACCCGACGGTAAACCATCCGGTTGCCGCGACCTTTATCAAGAACGCGGCACAGCGCGGCGCACGGCTCTATATCCTTGATCCGCGCGGCCAGCACCTTGATCGCTATGCCACTGAATCACTTCGATTTTTACCGGGAAGTGATGTGGCGATGCTGAATGCGATGATCAATGTGATCATCACCGAAGAGCTGTATGACGCCGACTATGTGGCAAAGCAGACCGAGGGGTTCGAGGACCTGAAGGCCCGCACTGCCCACACCACGCCGGAGGCGATGGCACCGATCTGCGGCATCGACGCCGATACATTGCGCCGGGTCGCGCGCGGCTATGCCAGCGCCGGCAGCGCGATGATCTTCTGGGGCATGGGCATCTCGCAGCACACGCACGGCACCGACAATTCCCGTTGCCTGATCTCGCTGGCGCTGCTGACCGGCAATGTCGGCCGTGCCGGCACTGGCCTGCACCCGCTTCGTGGGCAGAACAACGTCCAGGGCGCGTCGGATGCCGGCCTGATCCCGATGTTCTTTCCCGACTACAAGCCTGTCACCGATGCCGAGACACGCGCGAAATACGAGGATTTCTGGGGCACAACCCTTGATCCGGAGCGCGGGTTGACGGTCGTCGAGATCACCGATGCCGCCTATGACGGCGACATCAAAGCCATGTACATCATGGGCGAGAACCCGGCGATGTCGGACCCGGACCAGGAACATGCCCGCACGGCACTGGCCAATCTCGACATTCTGGTGGTGCAGGACATCTTCATGACCGAGACGGCTGCCTTTGCCGACGTCATCCTGCCGGCCTCTGCCTTCCCCGAGAAGGACGGCACCGTCACCAACACCGACCGCCGCGTGCAGATGGGCCGTGCCGCCGTGCCGATGCCCGGGCAGGCACAGCAGGACTGGTGGATCATCCAGGAACTTGCCAACCGCATGGGCCTGAACTGGACCTACAGCCACCCGCGCGACGTCTTTGCCGAAATGCGGATGGTGATGCCGTCGCTGACCGGCATCAGCTGGCAGCGGCTGGATGACGAAGGCGCGGTGACCTATCCCTGCGCCGACGAGAACAGCGCCGGCCGCGAAGTGATCTTCGGCGACGGCTTCCCGACGGAAAGCGGCCGCGGCCGCATGACCCCGGCCGAAGTCCTGCCGCCCGACGAGACGCCCGATGCCGAATATCCGATCGTGCTGACAACCGGCCGCCTGCTGGAACACTGGCACACAGGATCTATGACCCGCCGCAGCTCGGTTCTGGACGCTCTCGAGCCGGAGCCGGAAGTTCATATGGCACCGGAGACACTGCAGGGCCTGCAGGTCGAACCCGGCACCCTCGTGCGGGTCGTCACCCGTCGCGGCGAGATCGAGCTGGCGGCGCGAATCGATCCAAAGCTGCCAAGCGGGCTGATCTTTGTTCCCTTCTGCTTCTATGAGGCTCCGGCGAACTATCTGACCAACCCGGCACTCGACCCTTATGGCAAGATCCCCGAGCTGAAATTCTCGGCTGCGCGGATCGAGGTTCCCGCCACCGCCGCCGAGTGAAACCAGCCGATATAGCCGAACCGGCAAAAGGATTGCTGCACGATGTCACATGTCGGTGACCGGGCGTTCCCTTTCGTCTTGCGATCGTTTAGGTTTCGAAAAAACAAGGTGCCTAAAAACAAGCATGACATTCAACGGTGACTATTCCGCGCATTTCCGTGCGCAGCTGAACCGGCTGAAAACCGAGAACCGCTATCGGCATTTCGTCGAGCTCGAGCGGATCGTCGGCCGTCATCCTGTGGCCCTGCGTCACCACAATGGCGCGGCGCAGGAGGTCACCGTCTGGTGCTCCAACGATTATCTGGGCATGGGCCAGCATCCTGACGTGATCGCGGCGATGCGCGCGGCGGCGGCGGCGGGCGGCACCGGTGCCGGCGGCACCCGCAACATCTCCGGCACCAGCCACGCCCTGGTCTCGCTCGAAGACGAGCTGGCCGCCCTTCACGGCAAGGAACGCGCCCTGACCTTTACCAGCGGCTATGTCGCCAACGAGGCCAGCCTTTCGGCCCTTGTGGCGCAGCTTCCGGACGTGCTGATCCTGTCCGACGAGATGAACCATGCCTCGATCATCTCGGGCATCAAGCTGTCGCGCGCCGAAAAGGCGATCTTCCGGCACAATGACGTGGCCCATCTCGAGGAGCTGCTGGCTGCCCAGCCGAATGACCGGCCGAAGATCATCGTCTTTGAATCCGTCTATTCGATGGATGGCGACACCAGCCCGATCGCCGAGATCGCGGCACTGGCCCGGCAATATAACGCGCTGACCTACCTCGACGAGGTCCATGCCGTCGGCATGTATGGCGCCGAGGGCGGCGGTATCGCGCAGATGCGCGGCCTCGACGGCGAGATCGACATCATTCAGGGCACGCTCGGCAAGGCGTTCGGCGCCGGCGGCGGCTATATCGCGGCAAGCGACGTGATCTGCGACACGGTGCGCAGCAACGGCTCTGGCTTTATTTTCACCACCGCCCTGCCCCCGGCCGTGGCGGCGGCGGCGCATGCGGCCGTGCGCCATCTGCGCCATGACAGCACCCTGCGCGCCGCACAGCAGCGCCAGGCAAACCGGCTGAAAGATGGCGCGCGCGGCGCCGGCATCCCCATTCTCGAGGGCGACACCCATATCGTGCCGGTGATGGTGGGCGACGCGGCGGCGACCATGCGCATCTGCCAGCTGCTGCTGGACGAGCATGGCATCTATGTGCAGCCAATCAACTACCCGACCGTGCCGCGCGGCACCGAACGGCTGCGCCTGACGCCGGGCCCCTATCACACCGACGAGATGGTGGATGCGCTGGTCACCGCGCTGCGCAGCGTGATGGACCGGGTTGCGGATGAGGGTGTGGCGGCCCAGATCGCCGAATAACCCTGCCCTCTGCGACAACGCCGCGCTGGCATGCGGCGGGGCGGCTTCCTATATCAGTCTCAGCACAAACACACGCCATCGCCGAGGCCCGCCATGCCGCTTAACGCCAAGCCGTCTGACCATCCGAATTTCCCGCCGCACGGCCGTACCGGCCTTCTTCTCGTCAATCTCGGCACGCCCGAAGGCACCGACAAGAAAAGCATGCGCAAATACCTGAAACAGTTCCTGTCGGACGAGCGTGTCATCGAAATCTCGCGCCCGCTCTGGTGGCTGATCCTGAACGGCATCATCCTGAATGTGCGGCCGAAGAAATCCGGCGCGCTCTATGACCGGATCTGGCTGCATGACGATCCGGACGGATCGCCGCTTCGCAAGATCACCCGCCTGCAGGCAGAGCATCTGGCGAAGACCTTCAAGCAGGACGGCCTCGTCGTCGATTACGCGATGCGCTATGGCGAGCCGTCGATCCCGAACCAGCTGCAAAAGCTGACCGACCAGGGATGCACCCAGATCGTGGTGATGCCGCTCTATCCGCAATATGCCGCCTCGACCACGGCGACGGTGAATGACGAGCTGTTCAAATGGATGCTGGATTTGCGCTGGCAGCCGGCGATCCGCACCGTGCCGCCATGGCATGACAACCCGACCTATATCTCGGCGCTGGCCAATTCCGTGCGCACGGCCGTGGCCGAACACGGCAAGCCGGACGCGCTGGTGATCTCCTTCCACGGCATTCCCAAGCGCTATCACATGTCGGGCGACCCCTATCACTGCCACTGCATGAAGACGGCCGCGTCTGCTGCGCGAGGAGCTGGGATGGGACAAGGAGACCTTCCACGCCACCTTCCAGTCGCGCTTCGGCTCAGAGCTGTGGCTGATGCCCTATACCGACGAGGCGGTGACCGAGATGGCCGAGGATGGCCACAAGCATGTGATGGTGCTGGCCCCGGGATTCGTTGCCGATTGCCTGGAGACTCTGGACGAGCTCGGCAACGAGCTGGAAGAGGAGTTCCAAGAGGCCGGCGGCGAGACGCTGACCTATATCCCCTGCCTGAATGACAGCGACGACGGGATGAAGGTGATCGAGGAGCTGGCCGCCGCCAATCTGGCAGGCTGGGTCGATGTCGCCCCGCGCCCGGCCGCCAAGGCCCCGAAGCCGAAAGCGGTGAAGATGAAAAAGGCGGGGTAGCTTCCGCCGGCAACCGCCTTATGAAGCTGTCGACGGGCTGAACGGCGCCGGTGTCAGCCCGGCGAGCCGGGCGAAGCGTTCCAGCTCCAGCCGCAGCCTGTCCGCGCGCCCTTGCCCCATCGCACGCCGTCCTCGGCCCAGAAACCGGTGACCCGCAGCGTGCCGCCCTGCCGGTCGCCCTTGGCCTCGATCCGGCCGACAAAGCTGTCCCCCTCCAGCCGCGGATAGACGTAATAGCCCCAGCGGCGTATCGCGGCAGGCACGAACATCTCGTTGGTATAATCAAAGCCGAAGATGCGTTTCAGCCGCGCGCGGTCGCGGATCGCCGGGTCGAACGGGTTGATGATCCGCAACTGTGGTGCCAGCGGCGGGATGGCGGCAAGCCGCGCCTCGATATCGGGAAGCGCCAGTGCCTCCTGCCATTTGCCGTCGGCGCTCTCGATGCGCACCGGCACAAGGTCCGAGCCGCGGGCCCATGCCGTCACCTCTGCAGGCGGCAGCGCATCCCAGAATTTGCGGATCTCGCCGGGGCTCGCCACCCACAATCGCTGTATCGCCAGTTCGCACAGCGCCGCGCCGGCGGCGGCCTCATCCGGCGTATCCGGTGGCAGCGGCGGGAAGACCTTCTCGCCAAGATCATAATATTTGACGAAATTGCGCCGCATGGAGGTGGCCAGCACCCCGGCATACCACATCTGTTCCAGCGCCTTCTTGTGCGGCTTGCGGGCCCACATCTCGCGGCTTTCGGCGGCGCTGTCGAAGGCGTGGGTGGAAAGCGGCCCCTCGGCGGCGATACGGTCGCGCAGCGCCGCGATCTCGCCCTGATCCATGCCGGATTTGTACCAGGATGCGTTTGCAGCGCGCTCGCCAAGCCGCCGGAACTGGCGCTGCCAGAGGGGATAGGTCTCCACCGGGATCAGCGAGGCATCATGGGTGAAATGCTCGAACAGCTGGCGCTGTTGCAACAACGGCCAGAGCATGCGTTCGCGGTAGTTGCGATTGCGCGACCACAGGATATGGTCCTGCGCCCGCACCACATTGCGCACCGTGTCGATCTGCAGGAACCCCAGATCGCGGATGATCTGCATGATACCGGCAGCATTCAGCGGGCCGGAGGGTGGCTCCACCAGCCGGTTCGCCGCCAGCCACAGCCGCCGCAGATCGCGGTTGTTGATGCTGATGCTGTTGGCGGAGATGCGGTCGGGTGTCTTTGCGGTCATCTCCCACCCATGGCACAGACTGCCACCTCACCGCAATGCCGGCAGGGGGCTTTCCCACACCAAGAATTTTCTGGACCCCCGTCGCCGTTGGTGGCAAAAGATGCCCGAAGCGACGCGGCTGTGGTGTAGTGGTAGCACAAGAGCCTTCCAAGCTCTTAGGGCCAGTTCGAGTCTGGTCAGCCGCTCCAGCTTCCCTCCTCCTCTAAAAAGACGAGATTGCCTCGATCGGCCGGCCAGCCGCCGCCCATGCCGCGCGCATTCATCCGACCTTTGCGCCAATCAGCCTAATTTTTTAGGCATTTCGCATTATTCATCAGCAATCATGATCGCGCATGCCTGCAATAAAGGCATTTTTCTTGCCATGGCGGTATCTCCGGTGGCACGCAGACGCTGCAACATTGAAGGGTGCCGTGGCGGATGGGGATTGTCAGCGCGGCGCGATTCCGGAGGAAGATCATGTTTACTCGTTTTGTCCTGCGCGGCCTGATGGCCCTCGGCCTCGTCGGCATGTCGGCGCTTCCCGCCCTTGCCGCAGACGGCCTCGATACCGGCGATACTGCCTGGATCCTGTCCGCCACCGCGCTTGTCCTGTTCATGACCCTGCCCGGCCTGGCGCTGTTCTATGCCGGCCTCGTGCAGTCGAAGAACATCATCTCGGTGCTGATGCATCATTTCGCCATCGCCTGCCTGATGTCGGTGCTGTGGGTCGTCGCCGGCTACTCGCTGGCCTTCTCCGGTGACGGCGCCTGGTTCGGCAATCTCGACAACATGTTCCTTGGCGGCATCGGCGTTGACAGCATGTCGGGCACCATTCCGGAATCGCTGTTCGCGGCCTTCCAGATGACCTTTGCCATCATCACTCCGGCGCTGGTCATCGGCGCCTATGTCGAGCGGATGAAATTCGCCGCCGTGCTGATCTTCTCGGCGCTGTGGCTGCTGTTCGTCTATGCCCCTGTCACCCACTGGGTCTGGGGCGGCGGCATCATGGCCGGCTGGGGTGTGATGGATTTCGCCGGTGGCATCGTGGTTCACGCCACGGCCGGTACGGCAGCCCTCGTCTGCGCGGTGATGGTCGGCAAGCGCCGTCATTTCCCGCAAAGCCAGATCCCGCCGCATAGCCCGGCACTGACGATGATCGGCGCCAGCATGCTGTGGGTCGGCTGGTTCGGCTTCAATGGCGGCTCGGCGCTCGGCGCCGGCGGCGGTGCCGGTATGGCGCTGCTGGTCACCCATATCGCCGCTGCCACAGCCTCGCTGGTATGGATGGGCATTGAATGGGTGCGCTTCGGGCGTCCGTCGCTCGTCGGTATCGTCACCGGCATGGTCGCCGGCCTCGCCACCGTGACCCCGGCATCCGGCTTCATTGGCGTGCCTGGCGGCCTGATCCTCGGCCTCGCCGGCGGCTTTGGCTGCTACATCGCGGTCGACATCATCCGCGGCAAGCTGAAGATCGACGACTCGCTCGACGTCTTCGCGGTCCACGGTGTCGGCGGCATTATCGGCTCGCTGCTTGTGGCCTTCCTCGCACTGCCAAGCTTTGGCGGCCTCGGCCTTGCCGACGGCGTGAGTGCCGGCTCGCAATTCATGGTACAGCTGTCGTCTGTCGCCATCACCGTCGCCTGGACGCTGGTGGTCAGCGTGGTCATCCTGATGATCGCGAAAGCCGTGGCCGGCCTGCGGGTGGACGACCAGACGGAAGTCGACGGCCTCGACCTTGCCGAACATGGCGAGCGCGGATATCCCGGCAACTAGCCCTTGTAACAAACCGGCCTCCCGGGCATGCCCGGGGCCCTTCCCTGCCTGCGGCGCCTTCGGGCGCCGCTTTTTTTCACCCGCGTCTTCGTTTGCGAAGATGATGGGTCAGCGCAAGACCGACGCAATGCTCCAGCGCCCTGACCGGCAAAGCATCTCGCACATTTAGCAGGATCGCGCGGTTACCCTTGAATTTGAGGACGTCTTCGTACGGCCTCCTGAACTCTTCTACAAGACCAGATGTACAGATGAAATAGACCGCGACCTCGTCCTCGGATGCCGCATCAATACGGATGGTACTGCCGGCCCCGGTTTCTTCGGTGATATAGCTCAGCTGGCCCCATCGAATGGTTTCGGTCAGCCTGCCGACCCTCGAGTCAGTCTTTGCCACCTCGAAAATCAGCTCGCGCAAATCAAGCATAGCGGGAAGCACATCAGGTGCGTAATTGGTGAAGCAGTGCTCTACACGCATATCCATAAACGGGCGGGAAATCATCTCGCCTCGCCTCCCCACACCAGTCGGACAGCCGGGGCGACAAGCACCGCCGCAAACGCCCCGTCGGATCGAACCGCCAATGCACGCATCAGAAACCGGCCGCGTCGTAAGCATGAGGAATTGTTTTTATGGGTAATATAAAGCGCGAGGTCGGTCATGAGATCTGCACTACTTGTGATGTCTGACTACAAACCCCACTCGCCCAGAACCATCTCATCAACCTCTTGCAGGGTATAGCTGGACCGTAAGACGCGGTAATCTTTTTCGTCCAGAAGACAGCGTAGCGCCCAGACGGCCATGCCGCGCACCAGCGGGCTGTCATGGCCCAGCAACGCCTCTACCACCGTTACAAGCCCGGCATCGCCGCTGTTGCCTGCCGCCACAAGCACATTGCGCAAGAAACGCGCATGCCCGGCGCGGCGCACCGGCCCGCCGGCAAACATCTTTCTGAAAGCGGCATCATCCAGCGCCAGCAAATCGGCCAGCGGCGGCATCTCGCCGGGGCCATGAAATTTCGCCTCGGCGGCGCGCTCGGCATATTTGTTCCAGGGGCAGACGGCAAGACAGTCGTCGCAGCCGAAAATCCGGTTGCCGATGGCGGCCCTGAATGCGCCGGGATCTGACCCTTGTGCTCGATCGTCAGATAGGAGATACAGCGCCGCGCATCGAGCTGATAGGGCGCAGGAAAGGCATCCGTCGGGCAGGCATCGAGGCATTTCGTGCAGGACCCGCAATGATCGGTCTCGGCGCTGTCGGCTGCCAGCTCGGCACTTGTCAGGATGGTGCCCAGAAACAGCCAGGAGCCGTTCTCGCGCGAGACAAGGTTGGTGTGCTTGCCCTGCCAGCCCGCGCCGGCCTTTGCGGCCAGCGGCTTCTCCATCAGCGGGGCGGTATCGACAAACACCTTCACATCCGCGCCACTTTTCGCCGCAAACTGCCCGGCAAGCTGTTTCAGCCTGCCCTTGATCACATCGTGATAGTCGCGCCCCGCGCATAGACCGACACATTGCCCCGGTCGCGCGCCGCCAGATTCTCCATCGGGTCGTGGTCCGGACCGTAATTCATCGTCAGCACGATGGCGCTTCGGGCCTCCGGCCCCCTGGCCTGCGGACTAGCGCGGCGCGGCGCGGTTTCCGCCAGCCACGCCATGTCACCCTGCCGGCCGTCCGCCACAAAATCATTCAGGCGCGCGCCGGTCTCCGGTGGCAGTGTGGCATCGGTGACATGGACACCGGCAAAACCGGCCTTGGCGGCGGCATCCTCCAGCCAGCGGCGGAGCTTGTCGCCATCCCCGCCATCAGCCGACAGGCTCGATGTCGCCGAGCGCCTGCTTTGCGTGGAAATCAGCCTCGAATTCGGCAAAGGTTCCGGCCTCTATGGCAGCGCGCATACCGGCCATCAGATCCTGATAATACTGGATGTTGTGCCAGCTCAGCAGCATCAGCGACAGCACCTCGTCGGCCTTGAACAGGTGATGCAGATAGGCGCGCGAGAAGCGCGAACAGGCAGGACAGCTGCATTCGGCATCCAGCGGGCGTGGATCCTCGGCATGACGGGCATTCTTGATGTTCACCGGCCCGCGGCGGGTGAAGCCCTGCCCGGTGCGGCCGGACCGGGTCGGCATCACGCAGTCGAACATATCGACCCCGCGCGCCACCCCGCCGACAAGGTCGGCAGGCTTGCCGACACCCATCAGATAACGCGGCCTGTCGGCCCGCATCATCGGCGTGGTGTATTCCAGCGTTTCGAACATCGCCTCCTGCCCCTCGCCGACAGCCAGGCCGCCGATGGCATATCCCTCGAACCCGATCTCCTCGAGCGCGGCGACAGATTCCGCACGAAGGTCGCGAAACACCGATCCCTGGACGATGCCGAACTGGCCATAGCCCTCACGATGGACAAAAGCCTCTCGCGAGCGTTTCGCCCAGCGCATCGACAGGCGCATGGACTCTGCCGCCACCTCTTCAGTTGCCGGAAAGGGCGTGCATTCATCGAACGCCATGGTGATGGTGGCATCGAGATGATGCTGGATTTCCGTCGACCGTTCCGGGGTCAGCCGGTAACGGGTGCCGTCCAGATGCGACTTGAAGGTCACCCCGCCCTCGTCGAGGCTGCGCAACGGGCCGAGCGACATCACCTGAAGCCGCCGGAGTCGGTCAGCAGCGGACCGTCCCATCCCATCATCTTGCGCACGCCGCCAAGCCGGCCCACGCGTTCCGCACCCGGACGCAGCATCAGGTGATAGGTGTTGGCAAGGATGATGCTGGCACCAGTCGAGCGCACCGATTCAGGCATCATGCCCTTGACCGTGGCGGCCGTGCCGACCGGCATGAAGACCGGTGTCTCGACATCGCCCCAGGCTGTCTGCAGGCGGCCGCGCCGTGCTGCGCCATCGGTCGTCTTCAGCGTAAAATTGAAATCAGGCATTGCGTTACCCCGCGTTGGCCCCGGCCCGCGCCGCAGGATCAAGCCGCAGCAGGCAGGCATCGCCATAGGAAAAGAAACGGTATCCGCCGTCAAGCGCGTGCGCGTAGGCATCGCGGATCGGCTGCATGCCGGCAAAGGCGCTGACCAGCATCAGCAGGGTCGATTTCGGCAGATGAAAGTTGGTCAACAGCATGTCGACCGCCCCAAACTTGCTTCCCGGCGTGATGAAAATATCAGTCTCGGCAGCGAATTCGCGAACCTCGCCATGCGCAGCAAAGCAGGCCTCGAGAATGCGCAGGCTGGTGGTGCCGACAGACACCACACTCCCGCCCTGTGAACGGGCAGCGTTGATCAGCGTGGCCGTCTCTGCCGGAATATGCCCCCATTCGGCATGCATGCGATGCTCGACGATGTTCTCGACCGTCACCGGCAGGAAGGTGCCGGCCCCGACATGAAGCGTGACCTCGGCGATGGAAACGCCGGCGTCTTGCAGAGCCGACGTCAATTCCGGTGTGAAATGAAGCCCGGCCGTTGGCGCCGCAACAGCGCCTGCCTGCGCCGCAAACATGGTCTGATAATCCTTGTCATCAGCCGATGTGCTGCCGTCGGGACGCCGGATATAGGGCGGCAGCGGCATGCTGCCATGGGTGGCGAGGCCAGTCTCGATCGCTGCCGGATCAAGCGCGTCACCACTATTCAGGTCGATGAAGGTGATGCCAACCTCACCACCCTCGCCGCGTCCACGAACACGTGCGGCAAAATCATCGCCGAAGTGAATGACATCATCGGGCCGGCATTTGCGTGCCGGCTTGGCGAACACCTGCCAGTCGGCCCTGCCCTCATGCTTGTGAAGCGTGACGCCGATCCCGGCCTCGCCCCGCCTGCCGGCAAGCTGTGCCGGGATCACCCGCGTATTGTTGACCACCAGCACATCCCCGCGCGCAACAGCGACGGCAGGTCACGCACGATCCGGTCGTTGATGGACACACCCTCGAGATCAAGAAGCCGTGCCGCATGACGCGGTCGCGCCGGTTCCGCGGCAATCGCCTCGGGCGGCAGTTCATAATCGAAATCTGACAGTTTCATTGGTCGCGTATGCCACCTGCAGTGCCGGAATCCGGCATCACTCAAAGATCTGGACGACACCTTCAACCCGGCCGTCGGTATTTGTGACGACAAGGCATTGAACCCTCGATTCCTGCATCCGTGCCTCGGCATCCGCAATCAGCAGGTCGCCGTCGATGGTCAGCGGGTTGGCGCTTGCGGCCTCGCTGACCGGCGTAGTGGCGAGATCCGCTCCACGCATCACCAGGCGGCGCAAATCGCCATCCGTCAGGATGCCGGAAAGCGCGTCCGGCGTACCGACAAGCGCCATGCCGAGCCTGCCTTCGGTCATCGTGATGATGGCGTCCTGAACAGGCATGTCGGGCGCAACAAAAGGCAGGTTGTCGGTGCGCATCGCGTCACGAACACGTGTGAGCAAGCGCCGGCCGAGCGACCCGCCCGGATGGGTACGGGCGAAATCGGCTTCCTCGAAGCCGCGCGCCTCCATCAGCGCGACAGCGATGGCGTCACCAAGGACCAGCGTATTCAGCGCCGATGTCGTCGGAGCGAGGTTCAACGGGCAGGCCTCGCGATCGACGGAAATATCGAGCGTGATCTCGGCAGCATTGGCGAGGCTGCTGGACGCGGATGCGGTCATCGCGATGATCCGCGCCTCAAGGCGCTGGAACGCCGGAAGGAGGCGGACAATCTCCTCGGTCTCGCCTGAATTGGAAATCAGCATTACCACATCGCCGCTGCGCACCATGCCAAGATCGCCATGAATGGCTTCAGCCGGATGCAGGAACAGCGACGGCGTGCCTGTGGATGCCAGCGTTGCCGCGATCTTGCGACCGATCAGGCCGGATTTGCCCATGCCGCAGACAACGACATGGCCACCAGCCTTCATCACCAGATCGACAGCAGCGGCAAATGGTGCGCCAAGCGCCCCGTCAAGCCGCGTGATGGCATCACCATAGGCGGCGAACAACCCGCGCGCGGCGGTGATGGATGCCGTATCGGCGGTATTCTGGTTTGATTTTTCAGCCATTCCGGGCCCCGTGATCATTCCGTCGCGTTCTAGCGCCTTTTGACGCCAAAAGCCACCTTTCACCCGTTGTCAGTGGCGACCCGTATGCGGGCCTCCTCAAGATCCTCGGGCGTGTTGAGATTGGTGAACGGATCAGGCGCGCCATCTTCTTCCAGCAGGAAATCCACGATTGCGCAATCGAACCGCGCGGTGAAGTCATCGATCTTGCGAAGTCCTTCATCGACCAGCGCCGCGCGAAGCGCCCCGGCCATCGACACCGGCCAGATGGCAAACACCGGGTGCCGCCGCCCGCCAGACCGCGCCTGCGCCATATCCGCACCTTCCGCCACGGCCAGCATCAACCGTTCGGCCAGATCACGCGGCAGGAACGGTGCGTCGGTGGCAAGGCTGATCACATGACTGACCTGCGGGTGATGCGTCGCCGCATGCTCGAGGCCCGTCAGGACCCCGGCCAGCGGCCCGGCGAACCCGTCGACGACGTCGGCAATGACCGGCAGGCCGAACTGTTCGAACCTTGCCGCATCACCGTTTGCGTTGACGACCACTGGCGCACCCTCGGGAACAGCGCAATGACATGCGCCAGTAACGGCCTGTCACCTAGCATGATCAGGTTCTTGTCACCGCCACCCATGCGGCGCGACTTGCCACCGGCAAGAAGCAGGCAGAGCGGGATCACGGCCGTCATATCAGCGCGCCCCGCCACCGGCGGATGCGTCAGCGCCGTGCGCGCGCTGCGGCGACGGCGTATCGGCCACATCCTCGCCGCCTGAGTCAGCGTCAAAGACGATCCTGTCCTCGCCACTCAGCGCGATGAAACGCTTTGCCCTTGGCACGGCCGATCAGCGTCAGGCCTGCCTGACGGGCCAGCGCTACCGCCTCGTTGGTGAAACCAGACCGCGAGACCAGAATCGGGATACGCATCTGCACGGTCTTGATCACCATTTCAGTGGTCAGGCGGCCGGTGGTGTAGAAAATCTTGTCGTCCGGCGAGACCTTGTTCAGGAACATCCAGCCGGCGATCTTGTCGACCGCATTGTGCCGGCCGATATCCTCCATATAGACCAGCGGCCGGTCAGCATCGCAAAGCACGCAGCCATGAATGGCGCCGGCGCTCAGATAGAGGCTTGGCGTGGTGTTGATCGATTTGCTGAGCGGCACCAGCTGCGAGGCGCGAAGCCGCATGTCAGGGTCAAGAACGATGGAATCGAACCGTTCCATCATATCGCCGTAGGCAGTCCCCTCGGCGCAGCCGCTGGTGCGGATCTTGCGCTTCATCTTCGCCTCGAAATCCGTCTCCCGCTCGGTGCGCACGATAACAACACCAAGATCGTCATCATGGTCGATCCCGGTGATGACGTCATCGGCATGCAGCATGTTCTGGTTCAGAAAATAACCGACCGCCAGTTCCGCCGGCCAGTCGCCGATGGTCATCGAGGTCACGATCTCCTGCCGGTTCAGGAACAGGGTCAGCGGTTTTTCCGTGACCACTGGCAGGGTTACGGGCGCACCGGACTCATCGACGCCCGTCACCGGCTGCGACAGGCCCGGAGCATCCGGATCGGGGGCAATGATCATAGGTTCGCTGGCGGCATCACTCATGCGCCTAAAATGGCGCAATAACAGCGGCGCAACAAGCCAATTAGCCATGCGGTGCCGGTCCCTGTTGTCGCGGGGCCATTGTGCGGGCGATGGGGTGGACAATCAGGCAAGCATTTTGCTTTTCGGCGCGCCTGCCGCTATCCTGCGCCGGTCGGGCCCTGTTTCAAGGCCATCCCCGACGAGGGCAGCAGATGAAGATTCATTTCTCAGCATCAGGTCATGACGAGGCAAAGCTGCGTTTTGCGCGGCTGACCGAGCGTTACGGCCAGCATTCCATCGAGGATGCGGATTGCATCGTCGCGCTTGGCGGCGACGGCCATATGCTTCATGTGCTTGATGAAACGCTGCAGCACGACCTGCCGGTATTCGGGATGAATTGCGGCCGGCTCGGCTTTCTGATGAATCATTTTTCTTCGGACGAGCTTGTCGAACGGATCGAAAGCGCGGAGACAGCCCCCATCCACCCACTGCGGATGCGTGTCACCTGCGCCGACAACAGCCACCACGAAGAGCTGGCGATCAACGAGGTGTCGCTGATCCGGCAAACCCACAACGCCGCCCATATCCGCGTCGAGGTCGATGGCAAGCATCAGGTCGAAGAACTGGTCTGTGACGGTATCCTGCTGGCGACGCCGGTGGGATCGACAGCCTATAACCTGTCGGCGCACGGGCCGGTGGTGCCGCTTGGCGCGGGACTTCTTGCCCTGACCCCGATCTCGCCCTTCCGTCCGCGTCGCTGGCGCGGCGCGCTGCTTGGCGAGACCGCGAAGGTGTGCCTGTCCGTGCTGGAACCCGATTTCCGCCCGGTCAGCGCCAGCGCCGACAGCACCGAATACAGGAAGGTCCGGCAGGTCGAGATCGAGCAGGCTTCCGACATCACGCTCCGGCTGCTTTATGATCCCGGCTATTCGCTGACCGACCGCGCCATCGCCGAGCAGTTCCTTGTTTAATTTCATTTACTTACGCTCAGTGACCCAACGCAGCGCCTTGCGCTGATGGACACGTCACTTCGCGAGGAAATGATCAGTCTCAGCCTGTTTGGCGGCAGGCTGGCTCTGGCTGAACTGATCCTGTTCTCGGTCTTCCTGACAGATATCCTGCTGCTCGGCATCATGGGCGAAATCAACCTGTCGGGGGTGTTGCTGGCAAATGCCGCCTTTGTGCTGTGCTACGTCACCGCGCTGGGCTTCCTTCAGGGCGCGCTTCCGCTTGCATCACAGCGGTTCGAGGCCGGTGATCGCGGCGGGTATCACGCCATCGTTGCGATGTCGCTGCTGCTTGGCGGCGGGATGGCGGTGCTGGTGCTGCTGATCTTCCTCGTCTTTCCGGTTGCGCTGCGCCTGTTTGACTACCGGCCGGACCTGATCGCCGAGAGCTGGCGCTATATTTCCTGGGTGTTGCCGGCCTATATGCTGGCAATGATCTATATACCGGTGCGCAACGGCGTCATCGCCACCGGCAGCAGCCGCTGGTTCCTGACGCTCAGCCTCGTGACGCTGGTTCTGAACGCCGGTGTCAGCTACCTCCTCGGTTTTGGCATCAGCATCGGCGGGCTGACGATCACCGGCATGGGCACCTCCGGCATCGCGCTGGCCTCGACCATCGTTGATTCCATGCTATTTGGCGGGTTTGTCTGGCTTCTTCACCGCAGCGGCTTCCGCCTGTCCGGCATACCGGTCGATGCGCTGGCTGGAAGACGCTGGCCGGTTGTCAGAGGCCAGTTGGCACCGATAATGGGTATCGGCATTCCGATCGGTATTGTCTTCTTCGTCGATCCAACCCTGTTCTCGTCGGCGCTGATGCTTGTCGGCCGGCATGATGTCCAGGGGATGGCCGCCATCGGCCTGATCTTCGAATGGTCGGCGCTGGCGATCATGGTACCTGTCGGCTTGTCAGAGGCCATTGTCCAGCGGGTGGCGAGCGCCACCGGCAAGGCCGGACCACAGCGTATGACCATCGCCACCATTACCAAGGCCGCGCTGGTGGTCTGCACGGCCTATGTCGCGCTCCTCGCCTTCATCCATTTTGACTGGGCATCAATGTACCGGTCTATTTCATCGTCGATGCCGCGGCGCACCCTGACCTTGTTGCACGGCTGGACGAGCTGGCCATGCTCGGCTTTCTCGTCGCCGCGTTTCATGCCGTCATCATCGTGCTGGCGGCGATCTTGCGCGGATTGCTGGATGTAAAGACCAGCATGGTCGCCACGCTGGCCTGTTACTGGGGTATCGGGCTCGGGCTGACGGTGCTGTTCGTCGAAATCCTGAGGCTGGATGTCTGGTACGCGTTGCTGGCCGTCGTCATCGCGCTGGCGACATCGACGGCCGTGATTGCCTTGCGTCTGCGTCTGCGGCTCAGGATACCGCGGGACGCGGTCTAGAAATTCATGCCATAGGGCGCGAGGCTGGCCGCCAGCGAGTCGCGCTTCTCGTCGCTGATGCCACGGAAGGGCGGGCGCAGATTGTTCCAGCGCTGATCACCCGTACGAAGCGCCAGAAGCGCCTTCTGGGCCGGAATGGGGGCATAGTCCTGGAACAGCAGCCGCACATCCTTAACCGGCTTGTGCGCGGCCTCGGCCTCGTCCCATTTGCCGGCATGGCACAGGTCGATGACATTGGCGATGCCTGTGCCGTTCAGGTTCGCCGTCGCCGAAATGCAGCCCGGCCCGCCAAGGCGGATCGCGTCGATCACCGGAAGCTCGGCCCCCGGATAGACAATCAACCCGTCGATGGCCAGCAGCCTGCGGGTATTGTCCCAGTCGCCGGAGCTGTCCTTGATGCCGACAATGACGTCCGAATAGGCGGAACGAAGCCGTGTCACCAGCTCGATGGACAGGCCGACGCCGGACACCTGCGGGATATGATAGAGATAGATTTTCAGGTCGGGATGATCGACGCCGTCGATCAGCTTCTCGAAATAATCGAACAGCCCGTCATCGCCCATGCCCTTGAAATAGAAGGGCGGCAGCGTCATCACGCCGGCACAGCCAAAGCTCGACCGCATGGCGTGACAGGGCGATGGATTCCGGAAGGTTGCACAGGCCTGTCCCGGGAATAATGACCTTGGGGTCAATGCCCGAGGCGACAAGGCCCTCAAGCGCTGCCATACGCTCGGCGCTGCTGACCGACAAGGCCTCGCCGGTGGTGCCGAACGGTGCAAGGCCAGAACAGCCGGTCTGTAGCAATTCAGCGGCCAGCGCGTTGTACAGGTCCTGGTTAAACGACAGATCGTCGTTGAATGGCGAGAGGATCGGCGCAATCAGGCCCTTGATCATGGTACTTCCCTTTCCGGTTGCCGGTGGCCGGCTTGTCATCTTCCTATCGGGATATCACCGACGGTCGAAGGCCGCCAGTTGCAAATCGCCTCAGCCCGGCCAGCGGGTCATTTCTCGCCGGTGATCCTGTCCAGAAAGCTGTCGATCCGGCGCCACATGTCGATCTGCACATCCGCCGTCTCATACAGCAGCTCGTGACGCGCGCCTGCGAATTCATGATGGGTGCAATCCGGGATCCAGCGGAACATTTCGGCAAAAGCGGCATATTTGACAATGGTCTCGTCAGACCCCGTGAGTGCCAGAACCGGACAGCTGATCGAGCGCAAAAAGGCCGGGTTGAGTGTTGTCGTCGCACAGGATTCATAGACCGCCGCCACCCAGCCGACACTCGCTCCGTAACGCCACATTTCCGGCACGTCGTCATACCAGGAGAATCGCTGCTCATATCCTACCCGGCAGCGCGTCAGGCTGTTGCCTGCCGAATAGATCCGTTCATCCTCGAACCGCCGCTGCCGGTTTCCGGACGCAGGAAGACGCGCACGCCCTGCGAGAATGAACAGCCGTGCCAGCAACCTGACACCCCAGACAGGGGCCGGACGTGGCACCATCATGGGCGACAGGGCGATGGTGGCGGCAACACGATCGCCATAGCGCGAGGCCAGCCGCAGCGCCAGATGGCCACCCATTGAATGTCCCAGAATAATAACTCGCCCACGCGCCAGCCCGGCGGCCTGCATAAGCGCGTCCATCGCGGCGAGATGCTGTTCGAACCTGTCGATATGAACGCCATGTTCGCTGGCGGCCAGATTGCCCGACCGCCCTGCCCGGGCCAGTCGATGATCAGGACGCTGTGCCCCTTGCATGGAGATGCGCCGCCGCCGGACTGAATTTCTCGCAGAATTCGGTGAACCCGGGGCAGATCAGCACCGGCAGGCCGTCACCATCCGATTTCCAGAAATGTCCGCGGACCGTCAGGCCGCCACTGGTTGCGAAAACATCCTCGCCGCCGAGCACCGGCAATCCGGCGGCGACGGCATGTTTGAATGTGCCGCCACCCATGATTTACTCCGCAGGCCGGGTCTGCGGGAGCGGGACGACATCGCCGGACGGGGACTCGCCATCCGCAAAGCCCTTCGACTGGCGGTCCCACATCTGCTTGTAGAGACCATTCATCGCCAGCAACGAGCCATGGCCGCCTCGCTCGACGATCCGGCCTCGCTGAGGACAAGAATTTCATCAGCGTCGATGATGGTCGACAGCCGGTGCGCAATGACAAGTGTGGTACGCGCCTTGACACCTCATTCAGCGAGGCCTGAATTTCCTTTTCGGTTCGGCTGTCCAGCGCCGACGTCGCCTCGTCAAACAGGAAGATGGCCGGCCGCTTCAGGATCGCGCGGGCAATGGCCACACGCTGTTTCTCGCCGCCAGATAGCTTCAGCCCGCGTTCGCCGACCATGGTCTCGTATTTCTCCGGCAGCATGTCGATGAACCCGTCGATCGCCGCCATCCGCGAGGCATCCTCGATCTCGGCGGCGGTCGCGCCGTCACGGCCATAGCCGATATTGTAGCCGATGGTGGCGTTGAACATCACCGTGTCCTGCGGCACCATGCCGATCGAGGCGCGAACGCTGGACTGCGTGACTTCAGTCAGATTATGCCCGTCGATGCGCACCGTTCCCTTGTCCGGGTCATAGAAGCGGAACAGCAGCCGCGAGATCGTGGTCTTTCCCGACCCGCTGGGGCCAACAATGGCCACCCGCTTGCCTTTCGGCACGGTAAAGCTGATGCCCTGCAGGATCGGCCTGTCCTTGTAGGAAAAATGCACGTCCTCGAAGCTGACGCTGCCGCCGTCTATGGCGAGGCTGGCAGCGCCCTCACGGTCACGCACGCCGACAGGCTGGTCAAGGAAGCTGAACATGCGTTCCATATCGACAAGCGCCTGACGAAGCTCACGATAGAACCAGCCAAGGAAGTTCAACGGCACATAAAGCTGCAGCAGATAGGTGTTCACCGCCACGAAATCGCCGACGGTGAGCTTGCCTTCCTGAATATGGAGACCGGCCATGCCCATCATCAGCATCATGCCGATGGCAATGATGGTGCCCTGCCCGATATTGACCACCGACAGCGAGGTACGCGAGCGCACGGCCATCGTCTCATACTTCTTCAGCGCCTCGTCATAGCGCTCGGTCTCGCTTCCCTCGGCGTTGAAATACTTCACAGTCTCATAGTTCAGCAGCGAGTCCACGGCGCGCGTCGCCGCCTCTTCGTCGGCCACGTTCATCTCGCGCCGGAACTTGATCCGCCATTCGGTCACACGGATGGTGAAATAGGCATAGGCCGCCACAGTCAGTATCGTCACCGCGGCATAGAACCCGCCGAACATCGACCACAGGATGACGCTGACCAGAAGCACCTCGACGAACAGCGGCAGCACCTCGAAGAAAACGATGGTCAGGAGAAACTCGATCCCCTTGGCGCCGCGGTCGATGGCACGGGTCAACCCGCCTGTCTGGCGTTCGAGATGAAACCGGAGGGACAGCTGGTGCAGATAGGCAAAACAGGTGATGGCGGCGCCGCGTACCGCGCGCTGGGCAACGGATGCGAAGAGATATTGCTTGGCCTCGGAAAATACCTGCTGACCAAGACGTGCCAGCGCATAGCCGGCAACCAGAAGCAGCAGGATTTTCAGTGAAAACCCGGCCTCGTCATTGACCATGTCGACAGCCGCGCCATAGAGGAGCGGCGTGATGATGTTGGAACCACGTGCCGCAACAAGCGCGCCGAAAGCGGCCGCGATCCGGCCACGAACGCGCCAGTCACCGCGCGGCGCGGTATAGCCCCACAGCCCGAGAAGGGCGAATGTCTTGCCAAGGCCTTGGTTTTTCATCGTCAGGTCCGGAAGTCAGCAAACACCAGGGCGTCTAGCCCTGGGATGCGACGGTAAAGCTCTCGCCGCAACCGCATCGTGCCGCCTCATTCGGGTTGTTGAACACAAACCGGGAGGCGAATTTGGTTTCTTCCCAGTCCATTTCGGACCCGATCAGGAACATGACGGCGGTCGGGTCGATAAGCAGGGTGACACCCTTTTCCTCGACCTTGTCCTCGAAAGGCTTGGTCTCGGTGGCATATTGCACGTCATATTGCAGGCCGGAACAGCCGGCCGTCTTGATCCCGATGCGAAGCCCGATGATGTCGTTATCGGCAGCGTCCATCAGCGCGCGCACCTGCGTGGCGGCGGCGTCTGTCAGGGTCACAATCTGCTTGCCGGGTTCAAACATGGGTTCATGTCTCCTATCCCAAAGAGGTATCAGAAACCGAGATCAAGCGCCAGCTTTGCGTCTTCGCTCATGCGCTCCGGCGTCCATGCCGGGTCCCAGACGAGCTCGACGGTCACTTCGCCAACGCCTTCGGCAGCCGCAACAGCCTCGGCTACCTGCCCCGGCATCTCGCCGGCGACCGGGCATCCCGGCGCAGTCAGCGACATGGTGATATAGACATCGCCGCCATCCTTGCGGTCCACGTCATAGATCAGGCCCAGATCGTAGATATTCACCGGAATTTCCGGATCATGCACGGTTTTCAGCGCGGCCTCGACGATATCGCCATCGGCGGGACCGGCAGGGCCGGCAAGCGGGGCACCCGCGGTCGCCTTGTAGCCACCGGACACATCGGGCAGGAAATCGGTAAGGCCCGGCCCATCCTTGGTGTCCATCCGGTTATCAGACCCGTTGGGCAGATACGGGTTGTAGTCTTCGTCACTCATCGGCCTATCCGAAAATCCGCCGTACTTTTTCGAGCGAGTTCGCCAGCGCGTCGAAATCTTCCGGTCGGGTGTAGACCCCGACCGATGCACGCGCCGTCGACGGAAGATCGAGATGGTCCATCAGCGGTTGCGCGCAATGGTGGCCGGCCCGTATGGCAACGCCGTCATTGTCGATGATTGTCGAAATATCATGCGGATGCGCGCAATCCATGGTGAAGGAGACGACCCCGACTTGCCGGGCGCGGTGCCGATCAGGTTCAGCCCTTCCACAGCCGACAGCCGTTGATGCGCATAGCTCAGCACCTGCTGTTCATGTGCGCGGATCGCGTCCATTCCGATCGACTGCACGTAATCCACGGCCGCGCCGAGGGCAATGGTCTCGGCGATCGCCGGTGTCCCTGCCTCGAAACGCACCGGCGGCTCCGCATAGGTTGATGACTCGATGGTCACCCGGTCAATCATGTCGCCGCCGCCAAGGTTGGGCGGAATCTCGGCGAGGATCTCGCTGCGTCCCCACAGCACGCCGACCCCGTTCGGGCCATATAGCTTATGCGCTGAAAACACATAGAAATCAGCACCAAGCGCCGTCACATCGACCGGCATATGGACAACGCCCTGGCAGCCGTCGACCACCATCAGCGCGCCGGCGTCATGTGCCAGATCGGCGATCTCAGCCACCGGAAAGACAGTTCCCAGAACATTCGAGACATGCGGCACCGAAATGATGCGGGTGCGCTCCGACATTTCCGCCTTCAGACGCGCCATCGAAAAGGCGCCGTCATCCTCCAGCATGAAAGCGCAGACCTTGGCCCCGGTCGCCTCTGCCACCATCTGCCAGGGCACGATGTTGGCGTGGTGTTCGGCAATGCTGATCGGATCTCGTCACCCGGTTGCAAGCGCGGTTGCGCCCAGCAACGGGCAATCAGGATCAGCGACATGGTCGCGCCAGACGTCAGGACGATCTCGTCGCCCGACGCGGCACCGATAAAGCCGGCCACCTTGCCGCGCACCGCTTCATACAGGTCGGTCGAGGCTTCGGACAGGAAATGCAGCCCGCGATGCACATTCGCATAGGTGTCCTGATAGGCCGACATAAGCGCATCAAGCACCTGTGTCGGTTTCTGGGCCGAGGCCGCACTGTCCAGATAGACAAGCGGCTTGCCGTGAACCTCACGGCTCAGGATCGGGAAATCGGCGCGGATCGCCTCAAGATCGAAGCTGCGGCGCGTGCCGTCCATCATGACGCCTCCCCACCAGCAAGCCAGGCTTCGGCCACCGGACGAAGAAGCCCGGCAAGGGTCTCGTTCTCGATGGTCTCGATGGTGTCGATCAGGAACGCCTCGATCAGCATGGAACGCGCAATCTCATAGGGAATGCCGCGGCTGGTCAGATAGAAGATTTGCGTCGCGTCCAGCTCGCCAACCGTGGCACCATGCGCACAGATCACATCGTCGGCATAGATTTCCAGCTCCGGCTTGGCATCGGCCTCGGCCTTGCGCGACAGCAGCAGAGCCCGCGACATCTGCTGGCCGTCGGTCTTCTGTGCGTCCGGCGCGACATGGACCTTACCCTGATAGACACCGCGCGCGGTATCATCCAGCACCCCGCGGATGATCTGGTTCGAGGTGCAGTTGGCAACCGCATGGTCCATGAAGGTGGTAATGTCCTGATGCTGGCTCCCGCGTCCCATATAGATGGCGGACAGCTGACAGTCGGCCTCTTCGCCCTGCATGGTGACATGGGTTTCGAGACGCGCCAGCGCGCCACCTGTGCTGAGGCTGAAACCATGAATGGACGCCCCGGCTGCCAGCGCCACGCCAGTCGCCGCAAGATGTGTTGTCTCTGCGCCCTCTGCCTGGACCTTGACCTGTTCAAGCCTTGCACCCGCACCGATGTCATGTCCGATCAGCGGTGCCGCAAGCCCGACGCTGGACTGGTGCCACTCGGCAATCTGCAGCTTTGCTCCGGCAGCGAGGCGGACGAGAATCGCCGGATGCGCCGAGGCCGCACGGTCGTCGCCCTCGAACAGCAGCATCAGCGGTGCCCCGACAGTGCCCTCGACATCAATCACCAGACCACCATTCATCACCGCCAGCGACAGGTCGCTGACCGGATGGCCCTTTGGTGCCAGTTCGGCGAGACGCGCTGTCGCAGCCTCGTCAGATCCCAACTCGCTTATGCTCACGCCGCCCGGAAGGCCGGTCAGCCCGGCCGGGTCAACAACGCCGTTCTCGAAACGTATGACATGCGCGCCGATCCCGGCCGCCGCAGCCAGCCTGGGGCCGGAAACGCTGCCGGCAAGGGACGCCACCGGGGCGATCTCGAGGTCTGACAATCTGGCAAGGCTGGTATAACGCCATGCCTCGACACGCGGGCCCGGCCAGCCATTATCCTGCCAGCGGGTCAGCGCCGCAGCGCGGGCGGCGCCAGTGGCTGTCACGCTGCTGAGATCAGGCTGCATCATCGATCCCGGCATATCCGGACTCCTCTACCTCGAGTGCCAGTTCCTTACCGCCCGACTTGCGAATCTTGCCGCCGGCCAGAATGTGGACATAGTCGGGAACAATGTGATCCAGCAGACGCTGGTAATGGGTGATGACCAGCATGGCGCGGGCCGGATCGCGAAGCACGTTCACGCCCTCTGACACAATCCGCAGCGCATCGACATCAAGACCGGAGTCGGTCTCGTCGAGGACCGCCATGGTCGGCTCGAGCAGCGCCATCTGCAGAATTTCATACCGTTTCTTCTCACCGCCGGAGAAACCGACATTGACGGCGCGCTTCAGCATGTCGTCACTGATGCCGAGCAGCTTGGCCTTCTCGCGAACAATTTTCCAAAACCCAGCTGGTCGATCTCTTCCTCGCCAGCCTCGACGCGGCGCGCATTTACGGCCGCGCGAAGGAAGCTCATGCCGCCGACACCGGGCAGTTCCACCGGATACTGGAATGCCAGGAACATACCGGCCCGGGCACGCTCGTCGGGCTCCATCTCCAGCATGGATTGCCGTTCATCAGAATGTCGCCGCCGGTGACCTCGTAGCCGTCACGTCCGGCGAGCACATAGGACATGGTGCTCTTTCCGGATCCGTTCGGGCCCATGATGGCGTGCACCTCGCCGGCGTTGATGGTGAGGTTGATACCTTTCAGGATCGGCTTGTCGCCGACACTGGCATGAAGGTCACGAATTTCTAGAAGCGCTGTCATGTTCCTGTCTTTCTGTCTTACGCTTTGTTCTGCAGGGTGGCGGCGATCAGCCGACCGACCCTTCAAGGCTGATGCCGATGAGCTTTTGGGCCTCGACGGCAAATTCCATCGGCAGTTCTTTCATGACTTCCTTGCAGAAGCCGTTGACGATCAGCGAGACCGCATCCTCTTCCCCGATACCGCGCTGCAGGCAATAGAACAGCTGGTCCTCGGAAATGCGGGAGGTCGTCGCCTCATGTTCGATCTTCGCGCTGGGATTGCGCGACACGATGTAGGGAACGGTATGGGCACCACATTTGTCGCCAATCAGCAGTGAATCACACTGGGTGAAGTTGCGTCCGTTCTCGGCCGTTGGCTGCATATGGACAAGGCCGCGATAGCAGTTCTGCGACCGCCCGGCCGAAATGCCCTTGAAATGATGGTTGACCGGCTTCCTCGCCGATATGGATCATTTTCGTGCCGGTATCGGCCTGCTGCATGTTGTTGGTCAGCGCCACCGAGTAGAATTCGCCAACACTGTCCTTGCCGCGCAACACGCAGGACGGATACTTCCAGGTGACTCGCCGAACCGGTCTCGACCTGTGTCCAGGAAATCTTCGACCGGTCGCCACGGCACACGCCGCGCTTGGTCACGAAGTTGTAGATACCGCCCTTGCCGTTCTCGTCGCCGGGATACCAGTTCTGGACAGTCGAGTATTTGATCTCGGCATCGGTCAGGGCGACGAGTTCCACGACCGCCGCATGAAGCTGGTTCTCGTCACGCTGCGGCGCGGTGCAGCCCTCGAGGTAGCTGACATATGATTCATCGTCGGCGATGATCAGCGTGCGCTCGAACTGGCCGGTGTTCTGCTCGTTGATCCGGAAATAGGTCGACAGCTCCATCGGGCAGCGCACGCCCTTGGGGATATAGACGAATGAGCCGTCGGTGAAGACTGCCGAATTCAGCGCCGCAAAATAGTTGTCACCAACCGGGATCACCGACCCCATGTAACGCTGCACAAGCTCCGGATAGTCGCGGATCGCCTCTGAAATCGGACAGAAGATGACGCCCGCCTTCGACAGCTCCTCGCGAAAGGTCGTGGCGACGGACACCGAGTCGAACACGGCATCGACAGCGACGTTAGCCAGCATTTTCTGCTCGTTCAGCGGAATGCCCAGCTTCTCGTAGGTGGCCAGCAGTTCTGGATCGACCTCGTCCAGCGACTTCAGCTTCTCTGCCTGCTTTGGCGCCGAATAGTAATGGATATCCTGATAGTCGATCGGCGGGATGTCGAGCTTCGCCCAGTCAGGGGCTGTCATTGTCTGCCAGCGGCGGAATGCCTTCAGGCGCCATTCCAGCATCCATTCCGGCTCTTCCTTTTTGGCCGAGATAAAGCGGATGGTATCTTCGTTCAGACCCTTTGGCGCCTTTTCAGATTCAATATCAGTGACAAAACCGTATTTGTATTTCCCGGTTGCCTGTTCGACCTGTTCAATGGTCTCGGTAGTGGCGGCCATGTATCTGTCCTCGTTACGGTCGTTAATTCGTGATGTCAGCGCACGCTGACGGGTGATTCCTCGGCTGGCGCCGAATCCTGTTCAGGCAGCGGAAACAGCTGCGAAGGGTCGATCAGCTCAGCAAGCGAGATTGCGTTGAGCGCGTCGCGCACCGTGCCGTTAACCTTGTTCCACTGGTTGCTCATGAAGCAGCAATTGCTGACAGCGCATGGATCGGGCGCGCCATCAACACAGCCATTCACGGCAATCGGGCCTTCCACCGCCTCGATAATCATGGTGAGTGACAGCGCTGCAGGGTCGCCGGTCAACTGATAGCCGCCATTGACGCCGCGCCTGGTCTCTAGAAGGTCGCAAGCCTGCAGGCGTTTAGCCACCTTTGCGACTGTTGTCTGCGTCAGCCCGGTCAGTGATGCGATCTGTGCCGTTGCCAGCACTTCGCCTTGCCGGTGCGCGAGCGCGCCCAGCACAACAATGGCGTAGTCTGTCATTCGGTTGAGTCGCAGCAAGGTGACCTTAGCCTCGGTTTCCGTCCCGCAAATCCCGCCGGCGCATGACAGCCATGCAGCGCGATTTGCGAATGATTATCAAAATCAAGACTAATACGGTCCTGATTAAGGAGAAGTAAGGATGTTTTAGAATGGATGCAAGGAAGAACAGCCGGGAAATTCCGGTTGTGCCATCATGCCGCACAGGAATGTGAATTAGGGCGCGCTGAGGCTACCGGGTATCAGTTGCAGGCCTCGCGGCGCAGTGTGTAGCGCTCGCCCTCGATACCCTCGAACAGCTCCTCGATGTCGGGATGTCCGACAGGGCCGTTCTCGGAGTCGCCTACCAGATTTTGCTGGCTGACATAGGCGGTGTAGTAGCTGTCGGCGTTTTCGGCCAGCAGATGATAGAAGGGCTGGTCTTTGTGCGGACGCACCTCGGCCGGGATCGACTCGTACCACTCGTCGGTGTTGTCGAACTCTGGATCGACGTCGATCACCACGCCTCTAAACGGGTAGAGGCGGTGGCGGACAATCTCGCCGATGGTAAATTTGGCCATGCCGTGTGTCATGAGGATGATCGCTTGCCGGTCCTGCTCCCCGTGCGGGAGCCCGAACAACGGTAGCAACAGGAGCGCTAGAAGCGCTCCTTGACCTTCATGACCTGACGGCCGCGATACATACCGGTCTTCAGATCGATATGGTGCGGACGGTGCAGTTCACCAGTGGTCTTGTCCTCGACATAGGCGTCGCTTTTGAGGGCGTCGTGCGCGCGGCGCATGTTGCGCTTCGAGCGCGTGATTTTGGACTTTGGAACGGCCATCGCTCTTCTCTTTCGTCTCGACTTGGATTTCCGGAGCCGGAGGTGTTGGTCGCCACAGGCAGCGCCCTCACAAACCAGAGCGGTTGTGTAGGCGAAACCCCCGTTCCTGTCAACCCAGAGCAGCCATATGGCAGGCCGGATGGCTGATCATACCTGTTTTCACGATCGCGTGAGATTCATGCAAATAATTTAGTTATTAACTTTTTATTTACCTGACCTTTCTAGCCTTGGCCTGAGGCGGCCGATGACGTCCGCCCCTATTGCGCAGCGTTGACCGCTTGCCATCGCGAAAGGAGACAGGTCATGTCCTTGTTCACTACAGCCGTTTCGAATTTCCGACCTGAGATCAACCGGCGCCAGATCTTGAGCAAATGGCCGGGGCTTGTTGCCATGGCCCTGTGCGCGGCAATATTGCTGCCGGCGCCGGCACCAGCTACTCCGCTTGTCGACAGCACCCCGACGCAACGGTCGCGGACGGTATCATTGCCATTCGCGAGGGGAAATTCCGCGAAGCGGTTGCCATCTGGACACCGTATGCCGAGGCCGGAAACCCGGCGGCAAATTACGGTCTTGGCCTTATTTATTCCCGTGATCGTGGCGCAGGCATGCCGGCGCGCCCGGAATTGTCCCATCGGCACTACAAGGCTGCCGCGGCACACAAAGGGCATGTCGATTCCGTCTTCGAACTGGCATTCCAGTATGAGCGCGGCATCGGCACCAAGGCCAATACCGATCATGCGCTGGCCTTTTACCGTATCGCTGCCACAAAGAATCATCTCAATGCGCAATATAATCTGGCAGTACTGCTGTCACGAGGCGGCGATGTGAAACCGACCTGCGTGAGGCGTACTTCTGGGCCGGCGGCAAAGAACAATGCCCGCATCCGGCCAAGGGGCGAGCTGACGCTGGAGAAAGTCAGCAGGCTGACACAAATGATCCGCGACAGGCTCCCCCCCCAGACTGCATCCAAGGCAGGACTTGCCGCCACCAGGCTGACTGGCCAGCCCATCTGACCGGCACAAAGCATTTGCCTCTTCCGGCCGGCCCCAGCAAGATCGGGGTCGGCCCTGCATTTTGCCGGGCCACAGAGCATGTACCTCAGACACGGACAGACGGTCGAACGGGCAGATGGACGGGCAAACAGACCAGAAGACGGGCCAGAAGACTGGCCAGAAGACGGGCCAGAAGACCCCAGAAGGGAACAGAAGACGGGCAACAAATTCACCTCGGACTGCGCACCACGCGCACCGAGGCCGAATGGCTGCCGTTCGATGACGCTTTTGGCGATGCCGGACGTCGCCAGGACCAGATGGCAGAGCGTGACTGGCTTTTCGACAACCGCCATGACGATACCTTTGCCGCGCTGGAGGGCACCGAGGACGCAGGCGCTGAAGTCCTCGACATGGTTATTGCGCATCTTGCCGAACATCATGGCAGCGCCCCCGAAGTGACGTCAGCAGACAAGCACCCTCTCGAGACAGCGGCGCGCATGGTGCCGGAGGATCTGCTGCTGCTGAAGCCTCGTCCTCGCAAGGATGACGAGGCGCTGCTTGACTGGACGCTTGAGGCGGCGGCGCTGGCCTTTCCGGCGCACTGGGTTCTGGCAGAAAAGATGGGGCGGCCGCTTGCCGGCATCCATGAGCCGGTACCGCATTACGGTGAGCGTCTCGAGACCCCGATGGACAGGTTTTTCACCAATATGAAAGTGGGGCCGATCAGCCACCGCTGGAACTGGTCCGTCATGACAAGCCACAAGCTGTTCACGCCGCACAGATCGCGGCGCACCCGCTGGCACCGGGCGCCGGCATTGACGAGATTTTCATCCGGATGGAAAGCCAGACGCTCCGCAAACTGCCCTCGAAGCGGCATGATCCTGTTCACGATCCGCACCTATGCCGAACCGCTGACCCGATGGGCCGCGATGCCCGGCGCGGTCGCCTCGCTGCTGGAATTGCTCGACGGCATGACGCCGGAAATGCGCGACTATAAAGGGTTTCGCCATGTATGAGGATGCCCTCCGCGCCTTTCGTGGCACGCTCAGGCTGACAGCAAAGCCACGTCAATTGATCCGGCGGCAACTGTCGCTTTCGGTCCTGGCATACCCCGGATTACAGGTCCATCCGTCGCCGCGAACCGTCGCGTTTGCCGGAGCAACCACGGCCACACACAAGCCATTATCATCTTCAATAAAGCCGGCGTTGCACTGGTAGTCATCACCGCGGACAGTGGCATTTGCCGGCGCGATGATCACAGTGCAGGCGTTACCTTCCCGCCTGAAGCCGGGATTGCATGTCCAGTCATTGCCCCGAACCAACGCGTTGGCGGGCGCCCTGACAGCAACACAGTCGACACCCTCCTGCCGGTATCCGGCATTGCAGGTCCAGCGCTCGCCGCGGAGCGTTACATTGGCAGGGACCACTGTCCGCTGACAGCTGTCTTTGACCCGGTGCCACCCGACGTGGCAGTACCAGCTGTTGCCCCGCACAAACCCGTTTGCCGGCACGACAAGCGCGATGCAGCTGTCGCCCTCGCGGGCAAATCCGGGCCGGCAACGCCAGCCATTGCCGGCAAGGAACGCATTCGCCGGGGCGATCACACGCGCGCAGGTTTTGTCCCTTTGCATGGCAAAGCCAAGAGCGCATTTGATTTCATTTCCCTGAACATAGGCGTTTGCCGGCGGCACCAGTCTTTTGCACGCCTCGCCATCCTGGCGGAAACCGGCCATACAAGCCCATTGATTGCCAGTGACGATGGCGTTTGGCGGTGCTTTGACGGGATCGCACTGGCCACTGTCCCCAAGGGCAAATCCGTCACGGCATCGCCAGCCATTGCCGATGATGATGGCGTTGTCGGGAACATTGCCGGCCTGGGCGCCGCCTTCTGTTGCCGCGGTCGATCCGGACCCGGCAGTCTGCGCGACAGCCATGCCGGCCGATATCAGGGCAAACACAGCAAAGGCCAGAACGCCCGCAAGCCATTTGCGGTGCTGCACTGTCATGGAAGGGCGATGGGCAACCGGCGACATAACGCTGATCCTGTAACTTGCCCTGCCGTCAATCCGACACGCTGGCGCCCGAAACGGGACTCGCGAGCCGACGTGATCATATGCAGACCGAAGATGTCACCAGCAGTAATTCTGGTTAAGGTCGGGGCTGCCTGTATGACCAGCTGCCGAACATATCGCTAACAATCTAGCCGGTGCGTCGTTTACGGGCCTGAGGAGGCCCCGATGCGGAGTTACGAACACACCCACACGGCAGACTTGTCTGCATCCCTTTCCTGTTCTGCGGCTGTTGCCGAGAAGGTACAGGACCCTGCCCAGCACGGCAGCTGGTCCGTCTCGACGACGGATGCGGAGGAAGCCGGAGATATCCCCGCCAGCTTCAAGGACATGATGAGACGGCTGCTGGAGCGGCATGAGTTCCACGCCATCGTTGCCGTCGCCAACGACCTCCTCGCCGACCATCCGGACTCGCTGTATCTGCATTTTGCGCTTGGAACAGCGCATTCCTGAACAGAACCGGCAATGCATCCGTCATTGCCGCCGTTTCCTCGAAATTCAGGCAAAGCCCCATGAGCGCAGCTTCAAGCACGCCAATATTACGGGCATCCAGAACAATCTGGCGCTGGCGCTCAAAGACCTTGGGATGCTGACCGGGGCCGGCGATGCCTTTCGTTCGCTTTTGCAAGTCGCACCAGATTACGTTCCTGCCCTGGTGAATTACGGCAACCTGCTGAACGAGACCGCACGTCTCGAAGAGGCCCGCGAGCATTTTGTGCGCGCGATCGAAATCAATCCAGAGGACCATCTGGCCTACTGGAACCTGCATTCGACGGCCAACGACATAGATACCGCACGCGCCATTCTCGAGATTTGTCTGTCAAAGAACCCGAAGAACGAGCTGGCAATCATGACACTTGCAGGCCTGCACGCTTCACCGGTGACCGCAGCCATGTCGACGCGCTGGCACATGACGGGTTCGCGGATGATCCCATCGTCCGGTCCATCGAATGGGTCCTGTCGCGCCCCGAGACACCGCAGGTTCACTTCAACCGCTGGTCGATGTTCGACACAGCCCTTGCCCATGCCAACCGGTCGCGCGCCTTCTATGAATTCGGCGTCTGGATGGGGGATCCTTCCGTTATCTGATCGACCATTTCCCAAGGGTACGGGTTCGACACATTCGAAGGCCTGCCTGAAGAATGGCACGGCTGTCGCGCGGCAGCTATACCAGCTTCGGCGACGTGCCAAATATTCTGGGAGCTGAATTTGTCGTTGGTGAATTCAAAGACACGCTGCCCGAATTCTTCGCGGACGAACGTCCGATGGCCGGATTGATCAATTTCGACGCCGACCTTTATTCGTCGACCATCACGGCACTGAACAATGCAAAGCCGGTGATCGACAGTTCGACAGTACTCGTGTTTGACGAGTTCATCGTCAACAAGAACTGGGAACATGACGAATTCCGCGCGCTTGAGGAATTCTGCGCAACACACGACCTGAGCTATGAGGTTCTTGCCGTGTCGCTCTTCACCAAGCAGATGGCCTGCCGCCTGCGCTAGGACACAGCCGTCAGCGCGCGGTGCGCCGCCGCAACCTTGCGTTACCGCCTGCCCCGCGGCCCGGGCTTCAACGGTCCGCGCTTTCGCGTCCCCTCACCAGTACCGCCAGGACGAAGCGACAGCTGCTTGCCCTTCAAATCGCCAGAACCGGACTTGGCAGCGCGATCCTGCCGTGCGGGTTTCGATGACTTTGACGGCTTGCCCTGCTTTGCCGGACCAGACTTGTGCGGTGGCTTGCCACCTTTTCTGGCTTTGTAATCAGACTGTTTGGGCCCGTCACTGCGATCAGGCCGTGCCTGCTGCTCATCTCGACGGTCCTTACGGAAGGGTTTGTCACCCTTTGGCTTGTCCCATTTCGGCCTGTCCGATCTTGGCCCATCTGATCTTTGGCCCATCTGATCTTGGCCGGTCCGACTTTGGCCGGTCTGACTTTGGCCTGTCTGACTTCTGGCCGGGTCTGATTTCGACTTGTCGAAAGCCTTGCCGAAAGACGGCTTGCCGGATCCACCACGATCACGCCTTTCACCGTCTCGCCGGTCACCATCTCGCCGGTCGCCATCTCGACGGTCATCATTCCACTTGTCGGATGAGGGACGGCGCGCGGGCCTGCCGGGTTGCGATGCGCCGCGTTTGGGACGCGGCTTGCCACCCTCTTTCCGCGCCGGCGGGCCTGTTAGCCCGTGCATGGCGCGGCGGCCTTGCGCGGCCACGGCCGCGTCCCTTTGATGGCACACGCTCGGGCCGGAAATCCTCGATCACGCTGCCGTCGCTGTCGATGATGGTCATTCGCTGCCCGACCGCGCGAGGACCGCCGCCAGCTTTTCCTGGTCGGCGACGCTGCAGATCGACAGTGCCGCGCCAACCTGACCGGCGCGTCCGGTGCGTCCAATCCGGTGAACATAGGCCTCGACCGTGTCCGGAAGGTCGAAATTCACCACCATGCCAAGGCCGGACACATCAATGCCGCGTGCGGCCACATCGGTGGCAACCAGCACCTGAAGCTCGCCGCGCTTGAACTTGCGGAGTACCTTGAGCCGGATTGCCTGTCGCATGTCACCATGCAGCATATCGGCGTTCAGCCCCTGCTCACCAAGCCAGTCAGCCAGTTCCTCGGTACGAATACGTGTCCGCGCAAAGACCAGAACCTGCCCGCCATCGAGCTTCTGGAGCTCGTGCAGCAGCACATCGCGCTTGTCCATGCCCTTGACCAGAACAGCGGACTGTTCGATGGCGTCCACCGTCTCGCCTGCCCGCGCCGCACGGATGGTCACTGCGTCCTTGAGGAAGGATTCAGCAAGTGTCTCCATCTCCTTCGGCATCGTCGCCGAGAAGAACACCGTCTGGCAGGTCGAGGGCAGTGTCTCGAAAATGCGCTTGATCGCCGGATAAAAGCCGAGATCGATCATCTGGTCGCCCTCGTCGAGGACGAAATGCTCGATATCGTCGAGCTTGACCTTGCCACGGGCCTGAAGGTCCTCGAAACGACCCGGCGTGGCCACGATCACATCAACACCCTTGTTCAGCGACCGGATCTGGAAATCATAGCGCTCGCCGCCACAGATGGTGATGTAGCGAACCTTCAAGCTGCCCGAGAACGCCTTGATGCTGTCCGAAATCTGATAGGCAAGCTCACGCGTCGGGGCGAGGATCAGCACGCTTGTGCGGCGCACCTCGTTGGCCTTGCGCTTGTCGAGCAGCTTGTTCAGAAGCGGCAACAGATAGGCCGCCGTCTTGCCGGTGCCGGTCTGTGCCAGGCCAATCAGATCATGGCCGGCGAGAATGGCCGGAATGGCTTCCTGCTGGATCGGGGTCGGCTCGGTCAGGCCCTGCGCCGCGATGTCGTCGACGATGCTCGGCGCCAAACCAAGCTCGAAAAAGGGGTCGCCCGGAAAATCGCCGCCTTCTTCCGGCATCTGCTCGCCGGCTTCAACGGGAATGGCGGGCTCATCGGCCTCGGCGGGGGTGGGGTCTCGACGGTCACGGGCATCCTTCCCGGGAACGCGCAGCAGCGTCCCGCGATACAGCGGCGGCGATCGACCATCGCCTGCCTGAAATAAGTGTCTATGCTGAAAATCTCGTTGCGCCGGAGGTGATGGAGCAGGCAACCAGGCGCCTGCGATTCAGCCTGCCATCAACCGACGATGACTAGGCGCGGGTTGTAGAGGATTATTCGGCAACAGGCAAGGATGCGTTTGACGTCGCCGCCGACCAACTATGGCTACCCGTCTTCGGACGGGATGCCCCATGTATCGGTCAGGCGATAACCGTCCGGCCACGGGTCGTCGGGATCCAGCATGTGCTGGTGGCGTCCGGTGATCCAGGCACGGCCCGAAATCTCCGGGCGGATCGCCGCCATATCGCCTACCTGCGTGGTACCGGCGATACGTCCCTCGAAACATGAATCAATGATCGAGACTGCTTCATACACGTCTGTATCGGTCATCTCGCCACTGGCATGAAGAAGCGCCATGCGCGCCGACACAGCCGTTCCGGTCGGCGAGCGGTCGATCTTGCCGGGCTCGATGGCGACGGCCTGGCGGGCCCGCAGTCTGTTGCCGTCGCGGCTGACCAGTCCGGCGAACAGACAGAAGGAAAAATGCGTCCAGTCCGGCTGCTGCGGATGATGGAAGGACAGTTGCCTGTTGGCCGCCCGCGTGATTGCAACGCCGGTCTGTGCCAGCCGGCGCGCCTCGCCGGCAACCAGATCAAATCCCAGTGCCGCCGCATCGACAATGACGAAACTGTCTCCGCCGAACGCCGTATCGACCGTCAGCCGGCCAAGATCCGGAACATCCAGCGCCAGCCCGGTGCCAAGCGCGAAACTCGGCATGTTCTCGACATGAATGCGTTCCGCCTTGCCGTCGCGGCAGTCGGCCCTGACATGGATCAGCCCGCCCGGCGCCTCCAGCGTCAGCCTCGTCACCGGCTCGGTCATCGGCAGAATGCCGCCGTCGAGCAGCACGGTCGATACGCAGATCGAGTTGGAACCCGACATTAGCGGGGTATATGCCGGCTCCATGATGATGAAACCGGCATCGGCATCGGGATGGGCAGGCGGCACCAGCAGATTGACATGCCGGAAAACGCCGCCGCGCGGCTCGTTCAGCATGAAGCTGCGCAACCTGCCGTCAGCCTCGATGAAATCACGCATCTCGGCGACCGTTCGGCCGGGCGGCGGTTCCACCCCGTCGATGATCACATCGCCAACCTCGCCCTCGGCGTGGCAGGACAGGGTATGGATGGTCTTCAATGTGCGCATGATCTTCTGAAACTCTTCACCAAACGGTTCCTGCCGGTCAGATAACGTTGAACGACCAGTCGTTATAGTCGCTTCCGGTCCGGCACCAGCGGCCCTCCTCGCCGGACGGGGTGACATAGTCCCAGCTCGGCGACTGACCGACGCCGTGGGCCCCGCGCACCAGAATCCGCCGTGCAATGCTGAGATCGATATCAGCCTGAATGGCGGCGGCATCCCATTTCGCCTCGGCCTCGGCGACCAGCCTGTTCAGCACATCCGTCGCCTCGGGTGCGGCGGCAAGATTGCGCTTCTCATGCGGGTCTTCATCCAGATCATAAAGCTCGGCCGGATAGGCCGGACCATGGATGAGCTTCCAGTTATCGCGCCTGATCATGAAGATCGGCGCCGGCAAACCGTCGCTCATGATTTCGGAATAGGCGACGCTCTCGCGGCTGCCGCCATTGATCAGGGGTACAAGGCTCTGCCCGTCGATCGGCTCGCGAAGGTCGGCAAGCTCATGATCGCCCGCCAGGTCGAGCATCGTCGGCAGCAGGTCCATCAGCGATACATTTTCCGGCACCACGTTGCCCTTGGGCCCGCCCGGCACGGAAATGATCAGCGGCACGGCGGCGGCAGGCTCGTAGAAGTGCCGCTTGAACCACAGGCCGCGCTCGCCAAGAAATTCACCATGGTCGGAGGTGAAGATGATCACGGTGTTTTCGCGCAGCGACAGCTCCTCAAGAAGACTTAAAAGCCGCCCGACCTGATGGTCGATATAGGATACAGCGCCGTAATAGGCGCGCCGGCTGCGCATCATGGTGTCATCGTCGAACCCGTCATCCAGCTCGTGCCTGGATCATGATATAGCGGGTCAGCGGGTCCTGCTCGTCGATCGGCAGCGCCGGCACAGCCGGCATGGGGATATCCACCCCCTCATACAGGTCCCAAAAGGGCTGCGTACAGTAATAGGGATCGTGCGGATGGGTCAGCGAGACCACCGACATGAAGGGCCGGTCATCGGATGACCGCGCGATGTCGTAGAGATGCTGTTCGGCATTGGCCATCGCCAGCTCGTCATAATCAAGCTGCACGGTACGCTTGCAGATACCGGACTGGGTGACGGCCCGTCCGTCCGACCGTGTCTTCGCCGTCCTCGTCGCCATATTTTCGGTCCAGTAGAAATCGCCCGGATAGATGTCGGACGTCCGCCGCCGTTCAAAACCGTGAAGCTGGTCGGCACCGACGAAATGCATCTTCCCGCTCAGGCTCGTCTGGTAACCGCGCGCCCGCAGATAATGCGCGAAGGTCGGGATTTCCGACATCAGCTCGGCCGCATTGTCATAGGCCCTGATTTTCGACGGCAACTGCCCTGTCATCATCGAAGCCCGTGAGGGGCCGCACAACGGAAAGGCGCAATAGGTGTTCCGGAATGTCGTGCCCTGCCCGGCCAGCGCATCGATATGAGGCGTTTTGGTGAAGCTGTTGCCATAGGCGGACAGCGCACAGGCGGCCATCTGGTCGGCCTGAATCACCAGAATATTTGGGCCTGCGTGGTTCGACATCGTTTTATTTCCCAGATTATGCTGCAGTTCGGATCATGCATACAGCCTGTCCTTTCTGACAGGAAAGGCAACTGGCAAATGCACCCGCCCGGCACGCAGAGGGCCAGATAGCAGCACCGAGCCCCAAAAAATAGCTAGGGGAAGCCAGCACTCTCATTCAGCTAGCGTTAAATTATTATGAAAAGATGGGAGAAGAGTTATGAGTGATGTGACGATTGCGTATTTTCCGGTCATCGGCCGAGGCGAGCAGATCAGGCTGATCTGCGCCATGCATGGTATCTCGGTCAGCGAGCTTGCCTCGACACCGCTTGGCGAGGATTTCGACAAGGACAAGCAGGCCCCGTTCGGCACAGTGCCGTGGATGAAGGATAACGCCAACGGGCTGGAGTTGAACGACTCCCTGGCCATCGTCCAGTATCTCGTAACCAAATATGACGGCCCCCTCACCCCGAAATCTGCCGAAGATGCTGCCAGGACGGCGATGTATTGGGGCTGGGTGCAGGACTACTACTCTTTTGTCCTGTCTCCGATGCACGACATCATCACCGGCCATAACGAGGTGTTCTGGCGCAATTTGCGCCTGACAGACACGCTGGCCGAAGGCGGCAAGGACACCGCCATCGCCAATCTGGCAACGCTTCACAAGGCTCGTCTCGGCTTTCTGGAGACCCATCTCAAGGCCGCTGGCGCCGGACCGTTTCTGACGGGCGAGAACTGCACTTACGCTGACATCTTCCTCTATACCTGCGTTCGTACAGTCGAGGAGACGCCCGGTTTCGGCATGCTGCGCGCGGTGGTCGGCGACACCCCGTTCGCAGATGCCCTGATCACGGCCGGGATTGCCGCCGCCGTCGGCGAGATCGATGTGATCAAAGCGTCGGTCGGCAGCAAGTTCTCGGAGTGCCCTATCTAGGCACTATCGCCAACCGCAACTGCCGTTTGCCTAGAGATCAGGGTCCTGAGCGGCGCCTTTTTTGGCGTCCGCTTTCCTGCGACGCCTGAACAGGACACCTTCCATCGCGGATGTTGTCTCGTTTGCGTGCCCTCAACGCCGGCGATCTTCTGGAACAAAAACACCGGCACCATAAGGCACCCGGCAACGCTATATCCGGCAAGACCGCCGTAAAACAGCACGAACAGATCGAAGGAAATGGTCCCCGGATCACCTGTCACAGCGAAATAGGCGGCAAAGGCTGCACTGAGAAGCAAGGCGATCAGATGCACATGCCTTGTGTAAAAGCCGCAAAGGGTGATGGCTGTCTTCCACATCTTCGGATCAAACTCGCAAGGTCAAAGGGGTGCGCAGGCGGCTATTGTGCCACAGCAACGCACCATTCGGAACTTGAAGGAGATGGTGGAGCCTGACCAAAGACCCACTAGGCACCATCCGGCGGCAGCACATCGAACGCCTTGATGGTCATCGAGATCAGACTGTAATAGCCAAGGACACCAACCAGATCGACAGTGGCATCCGGCCCAAGCCCGGCGACCGTCCGCGCGTACAGATCATCGCTCACCGCTTTTGTCAGGTTCAACTCGCGGGTGAAACTGTAGACCAGTTCCTCATCAGGGTTGTGGAATGCGGGGGTCTTATCCTCTTCAAGCGCGACAATGACCTCTTCGGAAAGACCGGCTTCACGCGCAGGCTGAAGATGGGCCTGCCATTCATAGGCCGCGTCCCAGATACGCGCTGTGGTCAGGATGGCGAGCTCCGACAGGCGGGGCGGCAGGCATGTCTCATACCGGCAATAGCGTCCCAGTGCCTGTGCCTTATCGGCCAGCTCGGGTCGATGTAGCCAAAGTGCCAGCGGCCCGCGCACCCCGCCGCGAGGGCCGGAAGCAATCCTGTCATGGATTGTGCGTTGTTCAGCAGACATCTCTGCAGGTGCAGGAACAGGAAGGCGGGTCATGTGGCACTCCGTCATGCGGGTTGTGGTTCAACGATATCTCAGCCATGCATCTTTGCGCCTTTGGTGATCTTGTCGACGATTTTCTTGTCGACCCTCAGGGCGCTTCCCACCATGTTGGCGTCATCATGCACGGTGCTGACAGGTCTTGCCGACAATCCCGGGACTGGTGCCGGTGATAGCGATTTTGGCGACGAATACCCGCTGTCTTGCAAGACAACGGTGATTGCCGTGAGCTGTCAAAAAACAGGAAGAAAGGATGGTGGAGCCAGACGGGATCGAACCGACGACCTCCTGCTTGCAAAGCACAATAGATACTCTCAACTACCTCGTAAGGCCTTGATTCAGCTGAACTATCTAGAGTCCCAATATAAGCCCTTGTCACAGTTTTTTGGTGGTTTCGAGTGACAAAAACAAGTTTTTTGGTGGTTTCGAGTGAAAAAAGGCCCCGAGGGGATTACCCTCGAGCCATTTCTAGAACCTGTTCTCGCGTCTCATCGTTCCTGCGTATCCACCCTCGAAAGGTCTCGAAGGTCGACAAGGACCGATAGAACGCATCTCAATAGACAGCCAGTCGGTTGATGACTTCCTCCGGCTCCGCCTCTCCGACCCCCATCAGTGTCAGAGGACCAATGGCGCCGTCCTGGTTCACCATGACAGCCTTCTGAAGGAACTTAGCGGCACGACCGGTCCGTGGTTCATACAGGCGTCCATGACAGCCCAGTCGACACCATTGGGCAGGTCCTGGCAACGAGACCGCTCCCCTGGGACAATTGCCATTAACGAAACTAATATTTGTTGGCACCCCTTTTAATCGTCGTGAGAAATCGGCACTGTGAGTCATCACCCAGTTCGCCACTAGCCTGGGATAACAAAAGGCAAAACAAATGGCGCAAGCTAAAGCGACCGACCATACGATCATCGGATTGTTCGAGGCGTACAAGAAGAGTGGTATGCCGAACCACCATGCAATTATGCTTATCGCAGCCAGCCTTGGCCTGCTGCAAAAGGACGTTTTGGATGTCCTCCAGGCACGAGGCGTTTACGACAAATCAATTCAAATTGAGGGTTAGACGTTTCCGACGGTTGCTGTGCTGACACCATCGACCTTTAGCCGGTGGTCCCGATAGTTAGTGAGGTTTTGCGGCTCGAGGCCACGGAGATCGATGCTAGCGAAACGCGCCGCAGAAAGACGGTCGAGATATGTTGCCTCATCGCGAGCCTGTGACTTGGTCGGTGTGACCATGCGCTTGTAAGCCTGCATGACCATGGCAAAGTCTCCTTCTGCATGGCCGGTGGTTCATATCGAGTCGGGTTTTTGAGATGCCTTTCGAACGAGGCAGCGCATATTTTTGCCTCTGCTTTCGTATCGAAAGTTTTCGAGTGTTGCTTCCCGTCAACTTTGACAAGGACAGTCACGCGGCCCTTGCGTCTCCTGTAAGTGGCCATGATACGCTCCTTCCTGTCACTCGAGCCTCGATGAAAAAATCGAGTGACAAATGCGAATCAAGACACTTACGACGAACCTAACGGTCACGGGAGATAGTCGTTAACCCGTTGAAAAATTTTAGTAATATAGTGCTGCGGTGGTGGTGGAGCCAGACGGGATCGAACCGACGACCTCCTGCTTGCAAAGCCGCTTAAACCTGTAGCTAACACGTTGAAAACCGTGAAAAACCGGCACTTTTTACGGTGACAAGTATAGAACTATACAGAACCATATACAAGTTTCCTGAGACAGTTTGAGACAGTCAGCGGTCAATCGTTGCGACGTTGGTGGGTTTGCCGCCCACGCCCTGCCGGCATTTGAATGAAACACTACGATGAGTTGCAAGCACTCCCGGGTCCGGCTGCTATTACATCCGGATGTTAATGATGGTCTGTGTCAGGCCGGTTGTGGTTTCAATCGCTTTCGCCGATGCTGGAAGTTCCGCTGTGCGGTAATCAGGTTCACCAGCTCCTCGGTGATATCAACATTCGAGCGCTCCAGCGAACCCGACAGGATTGTGCCGAAACCCTCGGAACCCGCCTCGCCGACCTGCGGCGTGCCAGAAACAGCTGTTTCCGTGTAGGTCGCGTTACCGATCTGCTTTAGACCGTTCTGGTTATTCAGTTCGCGACAACGATCTTGCCAAGCGGGTTGTTCTGACCGTTGGTATAGTTGGCGCGGATGGTTCCCGAGGATCGATCTCAATACCGTCCAGTCGGCCAGAGGTGAAACCGTCCTGCTCAACCGTCAAAACCGAGAAGAGGCTGCGCAAGCTGGGTTGAGGACGAGAAATCGACATCCAGCGCAATCGAGAAACCCTCTTCCTGCTTCTCGTAATGCACCAGGTTCTTCGGGCTGACGAGTTTACCGGTCTTATCGAAGGTCAGTTCTCCTTCGTCAATGTAGAAGGATAATAATCCTCAACCCATATTCTCCGGCGGGTTCGTGACCACTTCGCCATTGGCGTCGACAAGAGTGCCACACCTTGAGCATCAGTAGCCTGTACCAGATTGAATCTCCCGGAACCGTGCCAACTCCAAGCGGCACATCATCAAGGCCAAGACGCGCCGCGCCCTTTACCTTGATGGTTGAATCGGTACCGGTGGTGCCTGTCGCAAAAGTGAAGCTGTTGGTCTCGCTGCTGTAGGAGACTGTCACACCGCCAATCGTATCACCAGTGGCTGGATCGACAATCTGGTTGATGCGGGTCTGCAGCGCTTCTGCCAGCGTTGTACCGACATAGGAGGTGGCCGGCACCTCGATGATGCCGCTGATGCCGTTCACCGAGACGTTGAAGATGTTGTCACCGTTCTGTGTCGACAGCTTGAACACATTGGTAAGCGGCTCGTTAGCACTGGCACCCACCGCCTGTGCCGACGTGGCCTTCAGGCCGGTGCCAGCAGAGAACAGGAAGTCGTTCTTCGTCTTACCAACACCAAACAGTGAGTTGTCACCATTACCAATGATTGTTGCATCTACGTCATAAGCCTGAGCAACGCGAGCGCCGGTTGTCTCAGAGATCGCGTAGCTCAACCTGAATGTTTGAAGCCTTCTCTCTTGCTCACTCACGCCAATGGCGCCATTGCCATCGATGGCCTCACCCGTGGTGCCACTAGAGATCGAGAAGTTCTGAAGCTCCGAATTATAGGCAACCTTAATGCCATAACGCTTGTCGTTCGGCTGGATTTCTTCGCCAGTGGCAACAAACGGATCTCCATAGAGAACCTCTCCACCACGGATCTGCACCCGACCTGCGTTGTCAGCATTGGTCAAACCAAGGTTATTTACTCCTGTCTGCGTGGCGGAACCATAGACAGAGAAGGAGTTGAAGTTGGAGTCGGTACCAGAACCAAGGACCGTCCGATCAACCTCAAAGCTAAGCCGCTGATTAACAGCATCATAGCCAACCTTCACAGGCGGGTTCTTCTCGTCAACCCAGTCATCGGAAATTGTGACGCTATTTAAACCAAGAGCGGTTTTATTTGCACCGGTTCCAACGTCTGACCATCCAATCAGCTCGTCTCCAATTGAAATGATATCTTCGAAAGTTCAGTGAAAACGTCGTTATTATTATAGGAAGAGGAACGCAAATCCTGCAATTCTCGGATAACGACCTTACCACTTTTGAACTCGGATTCTGCGCCATCAAGGGTGGGTAATCCCCCTCGAAGAAGGCTTCCATCGTGGTTGAAGGTTTGTGAAGAACAAAAATTTCTCTTCCAGATGCGGAGGAATATTAAAATCCGTATCAGGCATTGTGATCCCACTAGTGCCCAAATCAATGTATGAACGTCCATCATCATTCTTGGTAATGCTGACAACTCTCAGATCGACCAGTTATCGTCTGCGAGTTTGTATCATCTAGGCCAAGATTGCCGGTCAAATTCATCCACCACAAAATCCGTTACATCATCCAGATAAACCCTCAAAAGAATTTGTCGTCGACGAATACTCGATTAGATTGTTTCAGAAAAGCCATAGGCCCCTTCTGCGCCACATCATTGGAGCGTGGGGCGCTTGCCAGGAAAGTGTGTGATACAGTGTTTTGATAAGCATGATGTCTCACCAGTTGTTATGACGTTGACAGTTGACCGAAACTTGCGAGAGAGGCAAGAGAGGTCGCCATGGAGGGTCGATCAAGAAGTACATCAATATTGTCAACATAAAGTCAGAGCTTGCCAGTTGTTCCGGAAACGAAAACAAATTTGTAGGTCCCAGCAATAGTGTTTCTGGTTTTCTCATTTCGCGGTGCTCCGACGACATTGAGTAAACAATCGTCGTCACACCAGCCAAAAAGTGGGACAATATGCCGAAGTTTCAATCAATTTAGCGAACCGCATCTGAACAGACTTTTTCTCCGCACAATGGAAAAAAGTTCCAGTAGCTGTGCTTGTGTCACCAAGCGAGCCGTTATTAACCGGATATGTATTGTCGTTTGGCGAAGTAAAACCCCCAATGGTAGTCGTGCCCAATTCTATTTGTTCATTGAGCACCGTCCATCCGGTAATACCGCCAACAGCATCTGCAGAAAAATCCTGATTTTCGAAGGATTGATCAGTTAATTTTGGAGACACCAAGACCATTTTTTGTAGTATCGACACTGCCAACAATTTCAGCATACGTGATGCCCAGGTAAATGCGAATCACGTTTCCTAGGACACGTCGAAGAACTGTCGAGTGTAATGCTTGATGATGTAACGTTAGCCCCAGGGACCAAGGTAGATTTAGAGTAGTCGCCAGTTGAGCTCAAACAAATCTGACTTTTTCAAACTCGTCAAATCAGGTCCGGCGCTCGCTATTATTTGATATCCAGAGGGCTATCAATTGTTTGGAGCTTTTAGTGGCCAAGCGGGTCATCGGTAATCATATTTGTTAACTCGTTGATCCCTCAGCCTGCCTTCGCCGGGTCAATCACCCATCGCCTCTGAACAGTGCCGAGAAGCTCGACAGATACCTTGTTTGTCAGCGCGGAGACCGTCGGCACCGACACGCTGGAAGTCAATCGACATTCTGCTCGCTGGAACGCGGCATTGAAACTGGTCGGCGTTGTAAAGACCCGGGTTGATGTCGATGCTGACCGGCTGGTCAGAGTCGTCAACATTCACCAACAGGAAATCACCAATAAACGTCGAGCCGGTATTGCAGCCTCGCGGGTGGCCGAGATTGGGTCAGTGAGATCTCGAATTCGAAGTCAAAGCTTGGTTCACCATTGAGCCAAGATCAGCGTCTGCAGGTTCTTGCGGCGAGTTTCCTGAAGATCGCCGGTGAGTGGTCTGCTGACCAAACCGGTCAACAAAGATCTGCTTGCCGGCATCGTTGGACGGCGGTGTGATGCGTGATGTCGGAGATTACTTGTTCGTCGGGTCATCAGCCGATGCAGCCCTTAATGAAGTGACCGTGGCAATGGTCGGGCTGAGATCATCAAAGATCCGATGTCGATGTGCTGATCGAATGAATATGGAACTGCGGACGATCCGGCACCACGTCGGATGCCGCGTTGACGTTCACGCCAAGCTTGATGTTCGAGGTGTTCGGATCACGGATGTCACAGGCTGGACGCCTGTCCAGGTCCCCGTGACCGAAGTGTTGACGCGCTGCCGGCAAGACCATAACTTGATGACGTTCAAAGAGGCGCTGGAGTCTGCGCGGAAGTCAGTGACGGCCGCAAAGAAGCCCTGACCGGAACGCCAAGTTCCGGCAATGCCAGACGGGATCGAACCGACGACCTCCTGCTTGCAAAGCAGGCGCTCTCCCAGCTGAGCTATGGCCCCGTTTAGATGTCCTGAATAAAATGCCGGTTGGCGCTTCAGGCGGGTGTGCAGAGTTAATCACCGCTGCAGGCCCGTGTTATCTGCAATGCCTGCCGTCGGTCAACCCTTTTTTATCCCCGGTGACGGATGTAATCGCATGTCACGGCAGACGGCAAAAACCGACAGCCGGCCACGCACCAGGCCGACTGCCAGATCAGATGTTGTGCACAGAGCGTTTCTATGCCGCCTCAGCTGCCATCGCCTCGATCACAGCATCGAACGTCACCTTGCCATTCTTCGCATTCAGCCCGTTGGCCAGATGTGGATCACGATCCAGCGCAGCCACACCGTGATCGGCAAGCGCCAGCACATGCGGCAGCGTGGCGTTATTCAGCGCTTCAGACGAGGTCAGCGGCACCGAACCGGGCATATTGGCAACACAATAATGAACAACGCCGTCAATCACATAGGTCGGATCATCATGCGTTGTCGGGCGCGACGTCTCGAAACAGCCACCCTGATCAATCGCAACATCGACAAGCACCGCGCCCGGCCGCATCTCGGACAGGAACGCGCGCGAGATCAGCTTTGGTGCGCTGGCCCCGGGGATCAATACCGCACCGATCACCAGATCGGCATTGCGGCATACATCCTCGAGAATGGCCTTGCTGGAATAACGGGTGGTGATGGCAGACCCGAACACATCTTCAAGATAGCGAAATCGGAACCGACCGGTCCAGAATGGTGACACGCGCGCCAAGCCCTATGGCCATTCGCGCGGCATTTGTGCCGACAACCCCGCCACCAATAACGACAACATGCGCCGGTTCGGTGCCAGGCACACCCGAAATCAGCAATCCGCGCCCACCGGCGCTGGCCTTCAGATTGGCAGCGCCCTCGATCACTGACAGGCGTCCCGCAACCTCGCTCATTGGTGCCAGAAGCGGCAGGCCACCGGCATTGTCGGTGATTGTCTCATAGGCAATAGCCGTACACCGGACTCCATCAGACCGCGTGTTTGCGCCAGATCGGCTGCAAGATGCAGATAGGTAAACAGAATCTGGTTCGATGACAGTTGGCCCCATTCACTGGGCTGTGGCTCCTTGACCTTCACAATCATCTCGGCAGCCGCAAATACATCGGCTGCACTGCCGGCGATTTCAGCGCCAGCTGCCAGATAGGCATCATCACCGGCACCAATACCGACACCTGCCCCTGTCTCAACCAACACCCGATGCCCACGGCCAGTCAGTTCAGCCACCGAATTCGGCACCAGACCAACACGTGATTCACGAACCTTAATTTCCTTTGGAACACCAACAATCATCATGCTTCTCCCACATATCGGTTAAGGCGCTTGGCGGCACATCATCTCGGCGCAGCCAATATTTTGAACGCTGTCGCATCGTATGATGAATTCATTGGCATTTCTTTGCTTTATGTTGTGGATAAACTTGATAATTTCGCATTATTCACTATAAATAGCTTTTCATAGCGCAATATTTAGGCGACCAGACACATGGACAGGATTGATCACGCCATCCTTACCAATCTTCAGGAAAATGCGCGCATCTCGAATGTTGAGCTTGCGACGGTGGTTGGTCTTTCGCCTTCAGCCTGCCTGCGCCGCGTTGCCCAGCTGGAAAAAATTGGCATCATTGACGGGTATCACGCCGCGCTGAATGCCGCCAAGCTGGGGCATGATGTGCTGGTGTTGGTACAGATCACGCTTGAGGGCCAGTCAGCCGAGATGCTGGCTGAGTTCGAAGCGGCCGCTGCCAATATCCCGCAGGTTCTGGCCGTGTTCCTGATCGCAGGTGAGAGCGACTATATCCTGCGCGTGGCTGCCCGGGATGTGGGCGATTTCGGCCGCCTTCATGCCGATCACCTGTCCGCCCTTCCCCATGTGTTGCGCATGGAAAGCAGCTTTGTGATGCGCGAGGTTTTCAATCGCTCCTTCACCCCGCCAGCAGACCCTGCATCAGGATGCCCGCTGGAATCAGGACGACAGCCGGAATCAGGAAGACAGCTGGATCAGGAAGACAGCTGGAATCAGGAAGACAGGGCTGCACCCATTTCACGGATATCATCGACGAAAGCGTATAAAGGCGCCCAGTCATCGCGCGCAGCGATCGGGTCCCACAACGCCTCAACCGTCTCAATCGGCAAGGCGACGGCCCTGTCTGTCAAAGAACGGATGATCAGCGCTGGCAAGCGGTTTTGCACCTGCGAGCACACCGGCAAAGGTTTGCCATTCAGTGCTGTTATAGTCACCGCGCCGCGGGTGCCGCCATACCAGTCATGAAAGATCTGCGCAAAACCGGTATTGTGGCCTTTTTGCCGCGGCAAACAGTGATGTGCTGAGTTCGACAGATGCCTCGTCATCCAGCTGTATGCCAAGCCGCCAACACAGCCGGCGGCCAGCTGACCTCAAGCTTTCCGATAAAAATCGGCAAGTACAGCTTCCAGCGGTGGCGCGCCGCCAAATGGCAACAGGCAGTCTGCAAGTCGGCATACGGCCCACAGGCTGGCCTCCGGCTGCCGGCCATAGGCATAACGCCCTGACTGGTCGAAATAGGCCGCAACAAACTTCGGATCAAACCGGTCCATAAAGCGCCACGGACCGTAATCAAAACTCTCGCCGGTGATATTGAAATTGTCCGTGTTCCAGCACACCATGGACAAAACCCGCCGCCATCCAGCCACCAGCTGTGTCTGCCACCCGTGCGGCCGTTTCGGCCAGAAAGGCTGATGCAAGGTCGTTTATCTGCGCATCAGCATCAAGCGTTGCAGAAAAATAATGGCGCGCGACATGCCGGATCAGCGTTTCGATCCCGTCCTGGTCTTCCATGAAACGCAACCGCTGAAAGCTGCCAATGCGGATATGATGACAAGCGCACCAGGACAGCCGCGCGCGTTGGCGACGGCTCATCATGCCGTTGCAGAGCCTCGCCTGTCTCAATCACCGAAAATGTCTTCGACGTATTGACGCCCAGCGCCTGCAGCATTTCGGTGGCAAGGATTTCGCGCACCGCGCCTTTCAGCGTCAGCCGGCCATCTGCCGTGCCGCGAATAGGGCGTGGTCCCAGACCCCTTGGTACCAAGATCCAGAATGCGCCCATCTTGATCACGCATCTGCGCAAACAGGAATCCGCGTCCATCGCCGATTTCAGGATTATAGACGCCAAACTGATGCCCGTGATAGCCAGCGCCAGCGGCTGTTCGAAATTTTCCGGCAAAGACTGAAACTTGCCAAAATGACTGATCCACGCGGCATCATCCAGCCCGTCCAGGCCAATTGATGCCGCCGCACGGTCATTCCGGTAGCGCAGCAGATGGTCAGGAAAGTTGGCTGCATCGACCTTTTGATAGAACCGGTCATCCAGCGTGCCATGAATGGGCGCAGCGGCGTAAGAGGTCATCGAGGCGTCTTCCTTGAACAATTTGCGGCAAAATCTGAGCGTTCAGTAATGATTTCTGTGTGATCCTGCAGAAACCACGAATATGGATACCGGTGATGCTAGACTGCGCAATGTTCTCTCGCCGATTGAAACGGCGAACGGGCTTCCAAATGCATGCTATGTCAGTGACGACATGTATCAGCATGAGCAGGAAACATTATTTCGGAACAACTGGGCGGCCATAGGCTTTGGCAAAGACATTGCCGATCCCGGCATGGTGAAGCCGGTTTCGTTCCTTGGCACGCCATTGCTGCTGGTGCGCACGCGCGAAGGCCAGATCAATGTGTTCCAGAATGTCTGTCGACATCGCGGCATGATCCTTGTCGACAAGCCCCAGAAACTGCGCGGACCGATCAGCGCCCTTATCACAGCTGGTCATATGATCTGGACGGCACCTGCGCCGCACGCCCCATATCGGCGGGCCCGGCATAGACACGCTGGACAGCGTTCAGCATTGCGATTACCCGCTGATCAGCGTCCGGACCCATGTATGGCGTGACATTGTTTTCGTAAATCTTGGCGGCAACGCGCCTGATTTTGAAACGGCCACCGATGCCTTGCTTGATCGCTGGCGTGTGTTCGAACAACCGGTCTTTCACGGCGGGACAGATTCCTCGATTACCTTTACCCTCGACTGCAACTGGAAGCTTGCTGTCGAAAATTACTGCGAGGCCTATCATCTTCCCTTCATTCATCCGGCGCTGAACAGCTATTCACGCCTTGAGGATCATTACAACATTCTGGATGACGGGGGGTTTGCGGGTCAGGGAACAACAGTCTATCAGCCGCAGATTACTGATGATGGTCGCCGGTTCCCGCATTTTGACGGCCCTGCCGTCGAAATGGGATGCGGGCGCCGAATATGTGGCGCTGTTTCCGAACGTGCTTCTCGGCGTTCACAATGATCACGCCTTTGCCATTCTTGACTGCCAGACGGCAATGGCCGCACGGTTGAGCAGGTTGAACTCTATTACGCTGATGAAGACTGTTCGCGGTGACGAATATGCCGATATGCGGGCAACCAACAACCGATGTGGCAGACCGTGTTCGCCGAAGATGTGGGCGTCGTTGAAGGCATGCAGCGCGGACGGCATGCAAGCGGGCTATGATGGCGGCAAATTCTCTGCCGTCATGGACCCGCCGACGCACCATTTCCATTGGGTGGGTGGCGTCGGCGCTCAGCATGCTTTCTTGATCGGATTCCGTGATCGGCGTAATCAGTCTTGAAAGCGTCTGGATGAAATCAGGCTGTCTGGTAGATGCGGTCCAACTCGCCACTGATCACGTAATCGATGATGAATTCGCCGAGACGTTGATCTCTTCGCGGGAAACGTGTGCCGGAGACAGCGTCAATCCGCTGGAAATCACGCCCGTGGCTGCGCGCCATGGACAAATCGGAAATAGGCGGCGCCATGATGGCGTTCACTTCTCCAGCGCGTCAGCAAGCTGCCTGAAATTCTTTGCGCCGGCGATGTTCTGTTCGGCACGACGATCATATGCGGATTGACGACGCCGTAATCTTCCTTGCGGTCGTCGAGTTCCTTGATGAAATCGATTGTCGGACGCAGATCTGTCCAGGACATTGATGTCGGCACCAGAACCGTGCTGCACAGCATCGCCATCTGCCAGACATTGCCCAGCTTGCCGGCACCGGTATCGACGATGGTGACGGCCTCGTCCTGCGACAGCATGCGACGCAGAATGCCATCCAGCGTTGTCATGCTCACGCCGTCATAACGGTCGCCAATGGGAAGAAACTTGATGTCGTCTGCCCGGCTGTGCGGTTGCATCATCTCGAACGCTGTACCCTGCGGGTCCGTGTCGAGCAACATGACCGGCCGGCGCCGGTAACGATTGCGCAGATAATCGGTCAGGTACACGGCCAGTGTGCTTTTGCCCACGCCGCCCTTGATGTTACCGACAAAAATTGCCTTGCCTTCACTCATCACTGCCCACCATGCCAACACAACGGATGCAAATAAGACCGTGGCCTAACCAGAACGAATAATTGAAGTACAGCCATTTACTATTTTCTGCAAAAAAAACATGGTGCGACTTCCTTGCCTCTTCAAGCGACCTCATAACTTTGGCGGCCGGCATGGCTATTGAAGAGGTTTCAGGCGCGTGGTGAGGGATGCCGACCAGAAATCTTCAAAATCAATGTCATCCGGACGGCGGCCCTCGCCACACCAGTCATCATCAAATGTCGCCGGCCAGACCGTTCCAAAATCCTGATTGATATCGTCGGACTGGTGTCGGCGCATGACTGCGGCAGCGTCCCTCACGTGCACGCGTGGTGGTGCCGGCATGGGTAATATCCCAATAAATACAGTCTTTAAGTAAGTAAGAGAGCTCATGCCACATCGGTTCCACATTATCGATCGCGACAGTGTTCAGCGCCGCCTGCCGCGATGCAACCACGGGCCAGCAGTCGTCGGCCGGCCTCTGAATGCAATCCCGCATTGCCGATACGCGCGTCGAAATGCCGGAGAAGATCATCTGCCTTGCCGGGTATCCGCTGCTCCAGCTTCAGATGTCTGGTCAGTCCCAGAGCAATATCCGGCTGATAACCCACCGAAGCAAAAATATCGGCATCAGCAAGCAGTCGTGCCATCCGGATCAGACGCAAGAATCGTCTGGCAATCCTCGATCGGTCAGCGCGGTGGCAATTAACAGCAGCATCCAGCCAGGGACCAGCCTGGCATCCGCGCCTGCCCCGATAATTATCCGGCAGGTCCGCCGCGCTGAGGCCCGTTCCTGGTGGAAGAGACGTTTTGACGAACGCTTACCCAGATGGTTCAGATCATGGATCACCGCCGCCACAACCAGTAATTCCGATCGCGGGCTGTCAGCGCGTCAGCACCGCCAGCAGGCCGCCGCCATCACAACATGCGCAAAGTGGCCGGAATGGTGGTATCTGTTTCCGGGTCCCTGCCGCGCGGCAAAAGTGACAAGCCGGGAGACCGCCCGGTCTGACAGCCCGTTTCTTGATCGCCCATGTTCCGACAATCCGGCCCAGCGGCAGACGCTGGCAAGGTCACGTCGGCTGCATGGACGAGGAAAAAGCCGACAAGCTGCATCATACCGACCGCCCTCGGCCATTGGCGCAACAGGTACTCCGGGACTGGTCGCCGGCAGTGGTGCAAAGCGTTGTCGAAGCGGGGATGTCGGTTCGGTGGTGGCACCTTGAACAATCAGGATATTCAGCCAAAAATTCAAGCATAGCGCGATTTCCCGATTTTGTCGGTTCAAACACGACGTCGCTGGCGATACGTCTGACGATGCCAAGCCCCAACCCGCCCTCATGCGCCTCGCGCCCGTTATTCCCCGACCACTCCGCCGGAATGGTCGAAGGCGCAGTGTCGTCAATCGTCACGACAAGGACATCCTGCTCCTCGAATTTTACGGTCATAACGATTTTGCCGTCACGCGTGCCCCCGGAAAATCCATGCCGAATGATGTTCTGAAAACCTCGCCAATGGCGATGACCACGTCGAGATCACTTCCCGGCCAGCGGCAGGCATCAATCATATTTACGGATAAAACTCCGCGCCGGCGCGAGGTTTTCGGGAACAGGTGCGAACCTTTGCAGTTTGGGGATCCAGCATCAGCCATCAACCCGCCTCCAGCCCGGCCGCGGTCACAACCATCAATGTCGCATCATCATGCGTCGTCAGCTTGCCGTTCTCGAAGAGTTTCATCACCGTGTCGACACATTCAGAGGCCGTTGCCGCCGGCATGCGCGACAGCAGGTTTGCCAGTCCGCCAAGCCCCAGTTCACGACCCTTTACCTCGGCCTCGGTGATGCCGTCAGTGGCAAGGCACAGAAACGCCGCGTTGCTCAGGTCATGGACGGTCGGAGAGAGCGTCCGCTGGTCGAGCGGGGCCACACCCAGTGGCGGCGTCTGCGCATCGAACTGGGCCACCTCGCCGCCGTCATGCGGCACGATGACCACCGGGCCGTGACCGCAATTGGCCAGCTTGGCCATGCCGGACGCGCAGTCCAGCCACCCGACGGCAAGCGTCACGAACCTGTCGGACTGAACAGCCAGAAGCTCTTCATTGATTGCAGCCGCGATCTCGACAACCGTCATGTTCTGACGAACCAGCCGGCGGAACAGCGCGATCGTGCGCGCCATCATCAGTCCGGCGGTAATGCCCTTGCCAGCTACATCGCCCTGGCAGAAGGCGACCCGGTCACCGACCCGCACATGATCAAAAAAATCGCCGGACAGCTGGCGCGCCGGCAGCACACTGCCGGCAGCGGCGCCCAAGTGGATCCGGTGGCGGCATCAGGGCGGATTGTGCTTCTTGCGCCTGATCAAGATCACGGCGCAGCAACCTGTCGTCGATGGCCGCCTGCGTCAGCTCGACATTCGACAACGCCAACGCCAGGAACCAGCCAGCGTTTCAAGAAGCGACAGGTCCACCCGCGAAAATTGCAGATCCCTTCTTCGGTACGCCGGTTGATGGCCTGGATCGCTCCAAATCCGCGTTCGCCGAGATGCACCGGCGCGGTGGCCGTGGACAATGTCTGAAAGCCGCTTGCGGTATCCGCATCGCTGAAATGGGCCCGATCGGCCGTTGCATCAGCGACCAGCTCCGGTTTGCGCCCGGTAAAGGCGCGTCCGACAAGGCCTTTGCGTCGCCGGCACCTTGAGACCGGTGACGTCGACAGGCCCCTCGGCAAACAACACATTCAAGGACACCTTCATCTGCTCGATGCAGGAACAGCGAGCCCGCCTCTGCATCCAGGGCCGCGAGGACCTTTGGCAAAGCCCATCGCAGCCCGTCAACGGCATCGCCGCTGGCAGCAAAGCGCTGCATCATGCCATTGATCAGCGTGATGTTGTCGGTTGAGGGTGCGGCTGCTTCCATTGGGGCGGCCGGGGCAGCGGTTCAGCTGAAGGTACCCGGCTTCATCGGCCCGCTCTTCGACCGTCGGGATCGTCATCGTCCGATGGCTCAGGCGCGGCGGCATCCGCAGGCTCGTTGAAATCGACATTGCTGATATCAAGCACGTCAAGACCGCCAAAATCACCGCTGGATGACGTGTCTTCATCGCCGGCGGCGCCATCTGGCGGATCGATGGTGAAATCACCACCATCGCCGGAAAGAAGTTCGTTCACCAGATCATCATCATCTGCAGGGGCGGCTTCTTCGCCGCCTCCGAGCCCCATCAGGCCTGTATCGGCGCTGTTCACCACCTGCCGATCGGCAGCATGGTATCGAGCTTGGCGATCTGCAGGACACGGATGAACCGCGTCGCTGATGGTCGGCAAGGACAATGCGTGATGTTGTTCTGTGCGCAATGCTGGCGTGCCAGCAAAAGAACAGCGATGCCGCTCAGAATCGATATAGGTTACATTGGCGGCGTCGATCTCCAGGCGAGTGACACCGGTGATATTCTGGATTTCGGCTTTTCAGATCGGCGGTTGTTTGCAGATCAACATCACCCGACAAAACAACCTTTGCATGTTCTCCGGAAAGTCGAATATCAAATGCCATAACCTGATCCTTCATCAAACACGCTGGCGGGAAATGCCGCCCAGCGCATCAATTGATCAGAACGTGATGTTATCCGTTGTTCACTGACTGGAACAGACCGTTACCATCGCAATAACCAACCTGAACGTGTTGTTGAGTTGTGAGGTTGTCAGTCGATCCTGATACTGTTCAAGACCATCAGCACAGCAGCCAATTTGCTGGCGCACTGCCCATGCCGGAGAATCATCGCCGCCATCCTTGATGCGAATGCCCGTTGTAAGCTCACACCAGAGGCAATGGCGGCTCCACCAGCAATGTGTCGTTAACGATGATCAAAGATCACCGCCTGGTTGCTGATGAATATGGGTTTTGAACTTCTCAAGAGGACCTTTGCAGCAGTCATGGTTTCGTCAAAACACCCAGACCAGGAACCGATGACTGGTTGGACGCACATTCTGTTGGCTCAACAGTCAAACCGCCGGAACGCGCAAGCTGAGTGCTTGAAATCCAACGCTCGAAGCTCTGGGCGTTGGTTTTAGCAACGTCTGCCTTGGTGTTGTCGATATATTGCTGATAGCCAACGATACCTACCGCCGCAAGAACACCGATGATGGCGACCACGACGAGAAGTTCGATCAGCGAGAAACCTTGTGTTTTCTTCATGATAATATAACGTCCCCTAAGTGAAGAAATTTATGGCGCGCGTCCCCGACACTGGCCCCAATCAGCGTACTCATTAACGCTAATTTAACAAAAAATCATTCAAAAAAATGCAACTGCACCAAACAATTGGCAAATCAACTAATTTCTATTCGATCAGATTATTCTGTTGTAGCAGTTCGATATATTTGTCCATTGTGACCATGCCGTGCTGCTGTCCGGTTTGCATGACAGTCTGGATCTGCACGATCTTCGCCTCACGAATCAGGTTTGCCACGGATGGAATACAGACCATCACCTCGAATGCGCCGACACGCCCGCCACCGCGGCGCTTCAGCAGCTGTTGCGTCATCACCAGGCGAAGCGACTGGGACAGTTGTGATCTTGCCTGCGCCTGTTCTTCGGCCGGGAACACGTCAATGATCCTGTTGATGGTTTCCGGTGCCCCGTTGGTGTGCAGGGTGCCGAATACGAGGTGGCCGGTCTCGGCAGCCGTCAGCGCCATGGACACCGTCTCATAGTCCCGCAACTCTCCCATGAGAATGATATCGGGGTCCTGACGAAGCGCGCCCTTCAGGGCGCTGGCAAAACTCATGGTGTCGCGGCCAACCTCACGCTGCGTGATGATCGACAACTTGCTTTCATGAACGAATTCGACCGGATCTTCCACGGTGATAATGTTCTCGTTCCGCTCGCGATTGATCTTGTCGACCATGGCGGCAAGCGAGGTGGACTTACCAGAACCGGTCTGCCCGGTGACAAGCACGAGACCTGATTTTTGCGTCAGAACCTGATGCACAGCTGGCGGCAGGCCAAGCACGTCGATATGCGGCACCTCGGTAACAATCACGCGCAGCACCATCGCGTAGCCATGCATCATCTTGTAGCCGTTGGCGCGGAAACGCTGACCGCGAAACTGGATGGCAAAATCCACATCGCCAGACTTGTCGAATTTCTCAAACTCCTCGTCGCCAAGTTCGCGCCGCAGCAGATCAGCAAGCAGCTCGTTCGTCGCCACGAAGTTCAGCGGAATGATCTCGCCAGATTCCCGAACATGGACAGGCCGGTCTGCGTGCATGTGAAAGTCTGACACCTTGCGTGTCTGCAGGGTATCGATCAACAGAGTCATAAATCGGATTTTCATTTGTCATATCGCTCCGGCCACCTTCCCGGATTGCCTGGCGACCATCGCGGGGCCACCCATATGTTGCATAATTTTATTTATCACCATTAGGATGCGCTGATCCGTCGGTGTTCTATGCGCGACAGGCCGCACAATATCAACGGTAACTAATTTATGCATTAGTTACCTTAAGCGCCCTTCGCCAGTGTCCGCTGACATATGAGTTAGGTGTTGTGATGAAGGTAACAGTCAGCCTCGCGGCCATAATGTTTTCTATTGTGATCTCCGCAAGCATGGTTGCGCGGGGGCAGGCACCTTCCGCCCGACGCACCGGAAACCGTTCGCCAGACGCTTTATGAAGCACATGCCGGCAACGTCGACAGCATGCACAAGATCGCCGCCTATCTGGTCGGCAGGTCGGCAACCGACGATGACGAGATGTCCTGGCTTTGCATTCGGATGGGCGCTGCTGGCGGCGCGCGAGGGTCATGCGCAGTCGGCTGAACTGACCGGTGTGATGTACAGAAACGGCATTGGAGTTCCACAGAACTTTGTAAAGGCCCGTAAATGGCTGGAACGGGCGCTCGCGCGCGGATCAAACGAGCCGAATTTTGAACTGGCGATCCTCTATGCCGATGACGAGAACCCCGGCGTCGACAAAAACAAGGCCGCCAACTTCCTGACCGAAGCCATCAAGACAGCAGAACCGCGGGCCTGCCTGATTGCAGCGCGAAACAAGATCGCCGAGGGCGTCGAACTCCGCCGCACTCTGGGAGAGTTGAACTGCGCTGCGGACGGAAACATCCCGGAGGCAATGGAACTGCTTGCCGACTATCACCTGGCAAAGCGCTCGCCCCTGTCCAAGTCACGGGCACGCGCCTGGCTCGAGCGTGCGATCCGCTGGCAGCGACACTGCCGCGCAAAAGCTTGCTGCACTGGACAACCAGTGACGACGCCCCTTGTCCAGTGGCTGAACCCAAAAGGCATCGGCTTTATCTTCGACCCGGCGATTACACAGCATTTCGGTGCGGCGGGCAGCATTATGGCTGCCTTTTTTCGTGTTCTGCCTCGGCGCCTGCCTCGGTTCATTCGCCAATGCCTGTGTGATGCGCCTCGTTCGCGACGAGGATTTTGTGGCGCCGCATCACGATGCCGTGGGTGCGACACCTCGTCTCGTCTGGCATGAAAACCTGCCGATCATCGGGTTTCTGAAGCAGCGTGGCCGGTGCCGGCATTGCGGCATGAAGCTCTCGCCCCGCTACATTGCAGTCGAAATTCTCGGCGGCCTGTTCCTGCTTTCTTACGCAGTGTCGCTGCCTCTGGGCATCGCGGCCGGTTTCGGGGTTGCACTTGTCTTTACCGGCATCGCCTGTCTGACAGATTTTGAATCACTGACACTTCACCCCGCCCTTCTGAGTGCACTTGGCTTGATTGGCATATGCCTTGCCGTCGCAGGCGACGCCGGGCTTCTTACCTGGCACCTGAACAGCGCGCAGACACTCGCAGGCGTGCTTGTTTCGGCATTGGTGCCAATCGTGATCAACGCGTCCTATCGGCTGATCAGGGGCGCAACGGTTTCGGCGAGGGGGACTACTGGCTTCTTGGCGCACTTGGAGCATGGCTTGGTCCAGCCGGTGGGACCAGCCCTGTTTATTGCCGCAAGCTGGCTCGGCGCAATGGTCGGAATAGGCATGATGCTGGCCGGTCGCGCGTCGGTAATGACACGTTGCCATTCGGCCTGTTTGCAGGAAGTGCTTTATCCTTTGGCCGAATTTATTTACGCGGGTATTTTAGCGACCGCGAATATTAAGTCTGGTTCTGTTACGAGGCCTGAAATGACCTGTACAACTGTATTTTCGTCGCGCCTGTCGGTGGCAAAGCGGCGGCCGTTTGCACTGCTTGCCGCCCTGCTCCACGGGTGCGGATCACCTGAAAGGCTGCCATCCGATCTGTCGATCGAGACCAGCAAAGAGGTGCTGAAGGAGCGCGTGATCGCGCCAATCAAAGCGCTGGATGACGAAGAAGTTGCAGATACTTTTGAGCCACTGCCGCGACGCAAGCTCATTCAGGTCAGGCATTCTCCCGACAGCCTGAAAGACCAGTATTTTGTGTCGACGCTGACAAAACTCCTCACCTTTGACCCGGTGGAGGAAGGCGAGATGGTTTCAGCCAGCACCGATGTGAAGGACCTCTCGGAAAGTGAAAAGCAGTCGATCATCAATGATCGTGCGCTTGAGCGCACGCAGATCCTTGTCGCCAAGGGCCTTGAGTTCGAGGGCGTGATCCTTACCATCCCGATCGGGAAATCGATACCGACATCGAGGACGGTCTTGGCAAGACAGTCAGCGGCTTGGCTCAGCGGTGCTTCCATCTTTCGGGCGCAACCTTACAGGCAGCGGTGACAATTATCTCGAACTTCCCAACGACCTGATTTTCGTTGGTGGCGAAAATGGCATGATCAGCTCCAAAACAGCGCTGTTGAAACAGATGCTGGACAATCCAGAGATTGCCTTCGCCGTTCGCGAAATGCCGATGTCCGAAGCGTTGTCGTTCCTGTTCGGATCCGTGGGTCTTCAGGCGACCATGTCAGAAGATGTGCTGGAACTCGAAACAACGGTCACGATGTCCGTTCAAGCCAGTGCCATTGCCATTATTGACTCGCTGCTGGAGCAGCAGGAACTGGCGATTGTATATGACCCCGCTATCGAGGTCGCACAGGTCTATACCCAATCCGAATTCGACAACCGCCTTACCGACATCAAGGGCTCGATCGAAGCCTATAACGCTGTCCTGCGCGACAGGAAGGCGCCGAAAGAGTGCGCGGCGACCGTGAGCGTGTCGTTGAGATCCTGGTTATGTCCAGCTTCTTCTCAGCGGCGATGATGAAGGCTTTGCGATCGGCATGGATTCCATCTCGCGCGATCCGGCAGGAGAAGATACATCCACATTGATCGCAGACATGACCAAAAAAGCGATCGACCTGCGCACGCAGATGGCCAGCTTTGACAGCGCAACCCAGACCAAGTTGGCCGGCCGGCACGAGCTGGCTGACATCGCCGGCATGTCAGACCTTATCGGGCGACCGGACCTGAAAGATATTCTGTCCGAGGACAGCTGCATCTGGCCGCGTCAGGAGATTTTTACCGAGAAGGTTGCTGTCTATAATGCCGTGATCATTGACGGCACGGCGACACCACGACCGGAGTGGTCGGCAAAATCAATAACTTTTTCATACAGACGCGCCGGAATGCCGATGCCGCGACACAGTCCAGCGATGACGAGGAGATGACACCGGGCGCCGGCACACCAACCTATTGCGGAACTGAAAATCCGGCTCCGCCAGTGCCGATTATCCTTCCCGATGACACGGGCATCACAGTGATCGGCACGCGTGAAGACAACGATCTTGTCGTCAGGCTTGTCGAACAATATGACGTGCCGGAACTCCAGGTTCTGATCGAGATCTTCATGATCACCGTATCGCGGGACTTCTCGCGGCAGATCGACTCCATCCTGTCGGTCCGATCCGGCAGCCGGTGGAAACGGGCTTGAGGAAGCGCGGTTCTCAGGTCGCACGTGGCGCGCGATGCCATTGCCACCACAGGCGGCAGCTTCAATCTCGATCTTAACTCGCCGAACGATGAGCTCGGCTTTGCTGTTGAACTTCCTGGAATCAAACAGTCTTGGCCGCGTGGTTTCGTCAGTCCGACAATTCTTGGTCGCGGCCGGACAGGATGCCGACGATCAAGCGGGATCAAATCGCGCGCGTGCCGGGCCCGAATATTCTTGATGCGGACAACAATTCTGTTGCCGGTCAGCCGGTGGAGTACAATGCACCGTTCGAGCTGGAAGATCGAAAAGGTCGATATCAACCGTCTCAACAACACGGTGAAGCTGGACGTCAAACTGACCGACACCAGATTCAGTGTTAACCTTGCACAGGTGGACGAGCTGTCAGACCGCACATCGGATGAAATCGAGACAACATTCTGGGCGTCGCCCGGCGATGTTGTGGTCCTTGCTGGCCTGACAAGGAACGAAGAGGCAACGGCAACTTCCGGAGCCCGGGAACCACCGGTGACCTTGCGCCGCTGTCGCCGTTGCTCGGCGGTTCTGATGGCTTCTCGTCCAACCTCTCGGAGACGCTGATCTTCATGGCTCCGACGGTGATCGACCCAAGTGCGGATAATCAGCCGCACTCGGCCTTCCGCAAGAAGAACCGCCGGAACATCGTGAACTAGGCTCGCAAACAAGGTTCACTTCAGAACGACCCGCACCTCGGAACAGACCTCCGATCGACATGGGAAAGAAAAAGGCGGCAGGACCCGCCTTTTTCAGACCGCTAACAGATCTGGTTCACGTCATCCGGCTTTGCGCCTTGTCATACAGCGCCCGCGTTTCAGTGACGTAGACTTCCTTTGGTGATCAGCCGTCGAGATAGAGCTGCCTTGTCGCCAGCATTTCCTGTTCCAGCCCCAGCAGAAACACATCATCCAGATTCCACGCTCTGTGAAGATGACCGGCGGTTATCTGCAGCCACTTTCGGCTTGTTGCATGAAAAACATGGGCATCGGGGATTTCAATTCTTTCGCCATCAGGTAAAGCGTCGTCGGCTGGGCCTGCGGCCGCTTCGGGTGCTGAGGTGCCTGAGCCGCCTCATCATCCGTATGTGCGGCGCGGTCAGGCAACCTGCGCCGACAATCCGGCATCAATCTCGGAGCTCGGCTTCCATACGAGGCTGGCAGCCTCACTCGGCGCTGATATCATCAAAGGTGATATCCGGCGAGAAAGCCTCGCTGGCCGGCTTGATCCGCGCCTTGCGCGCGCCGCAACCAGCAAAAGCCAGACAACACAGCAACGCCAGAATCCAGCAAGGTCGCGAGCGTAATGAAATAGGCCGGTGTATCGGGCATTAACGGGTGGTGATTGCACGACGGCACCAACTATGCCCGCCGCAACATTCGCAAAATCAGCGTTTCACCTGTTCCATGGAATTAGTCTTACATCCAAAAGGTTAATTTAGCGCAATATCCTCTTCGTTAGTTTTGTTTCAACAAGTGCCAACTTTGTTATTGTATCCCATGGCCCGATCCCTCACCAGATTTGCAAGTTTTCCCTAAGGCCGATCGGAAAAGGCTCCGACGAGCTTGTTGCCGTCAACTTCACATGCGAACGCTGTAACGTTAGCCGAAGTTCGCCATAAATCCAATGTGATAAATATTGATCAGCTTGGCAGCGTCGGATTCCGCGCAAGCTGGATATCCAGAACTTGACCCGCCAACAGGACATGATCGGAGATGTTCTCGTACGGCCTGCGTGACCAGAGCGGTGTGACGACGCCAGGATGCCGGCATTGATCATTCCTGGCGGGATCGTATCCAGATCAGGCAACTGAACCTGCCTTTCATGACACCGGCGGAACTAGCCAAGGAGGCTGAGGATCCCACCTTCTGGATCGAGCTCGAACCCGACATCGGCAAGCTCGAGGACCCGTTCATTTCCTATGACACACTTGTCAGCTCGGAAAATGACGATCTGACGCGTGTTGTTATCGGTTATGCCGAGACGCGCCAAGCCTGCGCCAGTGGTCGGATACTGCTGACCGCCCACCTGAACCCGGTCTATCTGGAACTGGAACCTGTCGCACTTGCCAACCAGCTCTATACTGCGCTGATATCGCCCGAAGACCGGGCACAGGCACAGGCCATTCTTCATGTCTCGGGCGACAGGATGGAACTGATCGCCTTTCAGGCGCAACGGTTCGACGTCGTCAAGCTGGAGATCAGCGAGTTCGACCAGGTGCTGCTCTCGGAAATCGAGGATGTGCCGGATACAGAAGGCGAATTCTGGGACGAGGTCGGCGGCCGCGTTGCCAACACATTGAAACAGGCCGTTCTGTTTCTTCAGGAAGAGCAGGATTTCCCGACCTTCCCGGTCGTCCATGTTGTGATCGACGCGCTCCGCGGTCAGAATTTCATGACGCTGATGGACCGTCATTTCAGCCTCGCGCCTGTGCGGCTGTGGGACCCGGTGGCCAATGCCGAAATGGCACCAAACGTCCAGTCCCTCATGTCGCAGGTGTCGAACAGATCCGGCTTCACCTCGGCCCTCGGTCTGCGCTTCGCCGCCTTGGCACATTCGGCAATGACGGCCCGGGTATTCTTCGCCTTCCATGCTCCCGCAGAGTGCAACGCTTCGCAAGAACCGCCAGCTTGGTGTGATCACGCGGACCATGTTCGCCGTCTGGCTTGTAACATTGCTGTTGATGAGCGCCTGGACCGGCGGCCTTGTGGCACCGGCCTTCCTTGAAAGCCAGGCTGCGAGCCGTGGTTTTGAGGGGATCAAGACCGAGGCGGAAGCTGCACAGGCCCAGATCGGTCAGATCAACGAGACTGTTACCCAGCTGGACGTCACGTTGGAGACGCTGAATTCGGTGTCACGACAGCGGGGCAAGGATACATCATCGAGACGCTGCCTTCCCGACCTCGTTCCCGAGGGGAATGGAGCTGTCCGACTATCTTCTGACCAATGACGTCGAACTTGCTGCGCGGTGCGGCGGGTAGCCCCGATGTGGTGCAGCTGTTTGTCAGCGAATTGCAAAATAGTGGCCTCGTCGAACAGCCGGCACTGTCCGAGCCGATCCTTCGCGAGAGTGGCAGCATCTATGATTTTGAAATCATCACCAAGCTGAGACAGGAGAACTGACGATGGTTTTCGGTCTCGGCAAGAAAAAAAGAGGAACAGGCGCCCGCGCCGACGCAGCAGATGTCGGCAGAGGCGATGACAATGCCTCGTCCCAGATGGCCCAGCAGGGTGACAATGGCAGGCGGCGCCGATGGTCCAAGCCTTCAGCAACCGGGCGCGGCTCCTCAGGTTGCTGCCTGTGCCGGCCGGCATACCGGCACCGGTCGGCAATATCGAAACAGCAAATACCAATCTGACAAAAAAGAGCAGAAGGCACTGGCGCGCGAGCAGAAAAAGGCCGCCGCCAAGGCCAGCAAGGAAGAAAAGAACGCATCCGGCTTCAAAGAAGGGAACGAAAACACGCTTCTCGCGCGCAAAATATCTGCGTGAGGCAAGCGGCAATGCGGCGGCTGGTGTTGTCGCTGTCTATTCTGCTTGTCCTGTTGACGTTGTTCGGCCCGGTTATGATCAACCTGTTCGTTCTGCTGCCCCAGACAGCCGAGAACCGCGAAATCGCCAGCCGCGTCGAGCAATATAATGACGTGCTCCGGCAGCGACGCCGCTGCTGCAGGTTGCCATCAAGAACAAGGGTGAACGCGAGACATCGATCCAGAACAAGATCGGCGGGTTCCGCGACGGCGAAACCGCATCCGCAACCTTGCGCCAGTTTGTGTCCGACCTTGAGAGCCGCGGCGCTACTTTCGTGACAGAGACATCACGCACAATCACGAATGCCGACATCGGGGTTCAGGGACTTGTCGGAAAATCCATGACCATGGAACTCGAGGCTGATTTCCTGAATTATCTTCTCGTCCGCAACAAGATGGTCCGCTCGCAAGCCTCCATTGTTGTGCAACAAGAAGAAATCATTGCGTCCCCAGGCAACCCGATCGTGACGATCAAACTGGTCCTGTCTATCCCTGCCCGGCAGCAATAACCGTCATTTATCAATTATTGACAAATTATTAACTGGTGTAGATTCCACCGGTGGTCCAGCTATTGGTGCGGTGTAGTGTTATGTTGAATTCATCGTTGTTTCTGGGCGGTGATGATCACCGGCTTGCTTGGTTCCGGCTGGCCTTTGCCGGCGCTTCTGATCCCGAGCCGAATGACTCGCTTGTTGCGCCTGAGGTGCAGGACATCGACGATCCGTTCCGCCGCGGCATTGACCGCATCGCCGACCAGGCGACAGGCGGTGTTGAACTCCCCGCACCCAGCGGAAACATCGGCCTTGAAGACGCCTCCGGCGCGGACCTGCTTGGCAAGTCGACCGATGAGGCCCTGTTTTCCAACCGCTACAGGGTCATGGGCGTGGCTGTCGCCAAACAGGAAACACGTTCGCAAATCTTTGCCGCCACCAACCAGAATGTCATTCCGGGCAACAAGCCGAAGCTTGCCTATGTACGCCTTGGCCTGTTTGCCGACGAAGCTGATGCACGCCAGCTTGCCATCGACCTGAAAAACAATGCCGAGCACCTTCTTGGCGCGCATTTCATTCTTCGTGACGAAGGTGAGGATGGCGTGATCATGGATCTGGGGCCGCTGCATAATGTGACGCATGCCGAGCGCTATTGCGAAACACTGCTGACCCTGTCCGAAGGGGGTGACAGAGTGCTATACGGTACTGGAATTCCCGGGTCTCGAGCCGCTCCGCACATTCTCCTCGACCGCCATGCTGCGCGCCTCGGCCACCGCTGTCCGCAGCGTTATGAAAGACAACAGCCTGTTTGACCTCGAGACAGCTGCGAAGCAAACCATCACACTTCGCGAGGGCGACACCATCGGTGCCAGTGATACCACCTCGTCAAGGTCACGCCGAGGGGTGTGATCCTGGTGTCCGAGAACGGTGACATCGAAACCCTGCCGATCGACTATCTTCCGGAAAAGCCTTCGATATCGACGACCTGACACCGGACGCAGGTGCCGCACAGGCTGGTTCGGTCACGCTTGATCCGAACGCTGGCAACACCTGATCGCGGAACCGCGTAGATGCCCGTCTTCAGCAACGATGTCGCGGACAAGGTTCTCCGTGTCCTGCAATCCGCCAACCGGCTGGACCAGCAAAAGCTTGCTGACGCCAGAAGCTCTGGCACAGGCACGAGTTCCGATGTTCTGGAAAGGATTATCCGCACCGAGGGTGTCGAGGAAGACCTTGTCCACACGGTCCTGTCGCGTGCCTATGCCTTGCGGCGCACCTCGCTCGAGGCCAAGGAAATCGACGTCCGCGCCCTGCCCCTTATTCCTGCATCTTTCATCGACGAGCATCATGCCATTCCCTTTGCCGTCGAACAGCGGTTCCTTCGCATCGGCATTGTCGATCCGACCACAGCGACTTCGCCAGCCAGCTGAAGTCTGTCTCGAATTTCAATATCGAGTTCCAGCTCATCACGCTGACCAATTTCGAGAATCTGCGTGGCCATGAGCGGGTAAAATCGGTTCTCGACTCTGCCGAAAAGAAAAGAAGCAGCAGGCCCGTGTCGGCGGCAAGGCGAAACGCTCCCGCTTTGCGCTGGATGATGACGAGCTGGTGCCGGAATTCTGTGACCATATCCTGCATACCGCGCTGGAGACCGGAACCAGCGACATCCATATCGAGCCGTTCCGCGACATTGCCCGCGTCCGGTTCCGGATTGATGGCCGTCTGGTTGTCCGCGAGGAATATTCCGAATATCTGCTTAGGCATTTTCTGGGCGTCGTGACCCGTTTCAAAATTCTGGCTGATTGCGACATCTCGGAAAAGCGCCTGCCTCAGGATGGTGGCATCACCATTCAGTATCAGGGCGAGGACATCGACTTCCGCTTCAATGTGTTGCCGGGCAAGAACGGCGAGCGCATCGTCATGCGGATCCTGAAAGGCGACCCGTCATTGTCGCTGGACAAGATCGGCCTGTCAGAAGTGAATTACAACAACATCCTTGATGCGATCACCGCGCCACAGGGAATGGTGCTGGTCACCGGCCCCACAGGATCGGGAAAGACGACTACGCTCTATGGCTGTCTTCAGCATATCAATGATCCCGAATTGAACATCATGACGGCCGAGGATCCGGTCGAATATTATCTCGAGGGTGTAGGCCAGACACAGGCCAACGAGAAGATCGGCTTTACCTTCAACTCGATCCTGCGTGCCTTCCTGCGCCAGGACCCGGAAGTGATCCTCGTGGGCGAGATCCGGGACCAGGAAACGGTCGAGATTGCGGTCAAGGCCGCCCTCACCGGCCACCTGCTGCTCTCGACCCTGCATACCAACGATGCCATCGCCACCATCACCCGCCTGATGAACATGGGCGTGCCGCCCTTCATGATCGCGGCCGCCACATCACTGATCGTGGCACAGCGGCTTGGCCGGCCAAATTGCCCTGACTGCCGTGCCGAAGATCCGCAATCTACGCCTGAATCGCTTATGCGGATCGGCTTCAGCGAGGAAGAGGCACAGACGATCAAGCCGATGATCGGCGTCGGTTGCAACACCTGTGGCGGTTCCGGCTACAAGGGTCGCCGCGGTGTCTATGAGGTGCTGAAGATCACACCCACGCTCGAGGAAGCCATCCTGAAAGAGGCGCTTGCGCCCGGATTTGCTGGCAGCCGCAAAGGTGGACGGTTTCCAGACGATGCAGGAAATTGCACGCGGCTTCATCAAGGATGGCATCTTCAGCGTCGCCGAGTATACTCGCATTCTGGTGCTCTAGAGTTCGGTTATGAAGAAGTTCAAGTACAAGGCAAAGCTGAAGGGCAAGAAGCAGAAGGGCGAGGTCGATGCCGAGACCATCGTCCTCGCGAAGCAGAAACTTCGCGCCGACGGCTATCGCGACGTCGTCCTAACCGAAATCAAGCCGAAGAAGAAGAGCGGTCTGAATGCCGAGATCACCTGGGGGCCGTTCGGGGCGATTCCGGCCAAGGAAATCCTGATTTTCACCAAGAAAATTTCGACCATGATGCGCGCCGGTCTGCCGATCGTCGAGGCGATGGTGCTTGTCTCGAGCCAGACTTCCAACGCCAATATGAAGCGCGTGGTCAGTCAGATGATCGACAAGTTGAACAGTGGCTCGTCCCTTTCCGCCTCGTTCAAGGAGCACAAGCGGCATTTCGATCCAGTCTATCTGAACATGGTCGAGGCCGGCGAGATTTCGGGCAAGCTCGACACGTTCCTCGACCGGTTGGTCGAGATGCTGGAAAAACAGGCCGCCATCAAGGCAGGCATCAAGTCGGCGATGTTCTATCCGGTCACTCTGGTGGTGATCACGCTCAGCATCTCCTATTTCATGCTGACCAACGTCGTGCCGACATTTCAGGAAATGTATGAAGGACTGGGCGCCGAGCTTCCCGGCCCTACACAGGCCATTGTAGATGCCAGTAACTGGATTCAGAATGGCCGCAAACGTACTGGGTGATCATCGGTACGGTTTCCACTGTCTGGCTCACCAACAAGCTGCTCCACAAGTTTGTGCGCGGGTACCGCAAGCTGAAAAGCATGATTGCGCTTCGCCTGCCACTTGTCGGCGACATTATCGTCAAGGCGACTGTGGCGCGGATGTCGCTTCTGATGGCCAACCTTCTGGCAGCCGGTGTATCCGTGATCGACACGCTGGAAGTCGCCAAGACGGTCTCGACCAATGTGCAGTTTCTGGACGCTACCGCGCGGATCAAACAGAAGATCACGACGGGCGCGCCGCTCTCGACACTGTTTGGCAACGAAAAGGTGTTTCCGATCGCTTTGTCCCAGCTGGATGGCCGTCGGCGAGCGCACCGGTAACATGGACGAGATGCTGAGCTCGATCGCCAAATATTATGAAGAAGAATTCACCGCCGTCGTTGATGGCCTGTCCACCATCATCGAACCTTTGATGATTGTTTTGTCGGCCTGATGATCGGCGTGATGGTGGTCGCGCTCTATCTGCCGATCTTCTCGGCCGGTGACGCCATCCGATGATCGCGGCGGTGGCGCGAAGACCAAGGCGCCGCCTTGCCTGACATTACTGGCCCTGTGCCTGCCCATCGTTGGCCTTGCCGCCACCATCACCAATTTCGGCGAGATTGACGGCCGCACGCGGGACACCAGCCTCGATATCTTCACATCCATCCGGCCCTTTGTCGGCGACGAGGAACTGGCCCGTTCCATGGTGTTCGTCGATATTGACGAGGCAAGCTTGGCGCGGTTCGGTCAATGGCCATGGCCACGGCAATATATGGCGGTCCTGATGCAGAATATCGGGCTTTCAGAGCCGCTGGCGATCGGCGTCGATATTCTGATGTCCGAGGATGACCGCTTCAATGCCGATGCCGATCGAACGGCTTGGCGGTTTCGAAACCGGCAGCCTTGCCGGGCAGATCATTGGATGGCGATGCGCTTCTCGGGGAAATGCTGTCCCACGCCCTCCGTCGTCGCTGTGTCGCTGACACCGGCGACAGCGCAAACGAGCCGGTCTTTCTGCCGGCAAGCGTGTCGGTCATCGGCGACAGCCTGCTGCCGGTGATGGAGGGCGGCGGTCTGCTGTCACCGGTTCCGAAGCGCTGGCGCAAGCCCCCGGGGCCGGGTTTGTCAGTCTCGCGTTCGAGCGGGATGCAATTGTCCGGAAAATTCCGATGGTGGCGCGTTTCGGCGACCAGCTCATTCCATCGCTATCGGCCGAAATGCTGCGTGTGGCGCAGGGAGCCGGCGGACATATTCTGAAACAGGCAGCCGACACGGGCACCGGGGTCAACGTGATGCGCACCGGACAGGTGACAATTTCCCTTGATGGCATGGCCGGCTGCCGCTTTATCACGGCACAATCGACCGGTTCACCGTGGTGTCAGCCAGTGATGTGATCGATGAAAAGGGCTGGACGGCTGACCAGCACCCTTGTTATTGTCGGAAGTTCGGCCACCGGCCTGAAAGATACCCACTCGACCAATCTCGAGCCGCGGCAATCCCGGGCCGATGATCCATCTGTCGGCGATCCACCAGATGCTGAGCGGCATGAACCTGAAGTCATCAGGTCTTTACAGCTTTGGTGAAATCCTTGGCGCCGTGCTCATTGCGATGGTCATCGGACATGCTGGCGGCGCACGCGCCGATCGGCATCGGGCTTGCCGGTAACGCATTGCGGCAGGCGTTGCGGCAACCGCATTTGCCGGTTTTCTGGATGTTCATCGAACCTGGATGCTGATGTCAAACGCGGTTCTGGCTGCCGGCATCGTGTTCTGGTGACGGGCGCGACAAGCCTTGATGCTGCGGGGCATCGTCGATGAGCTTGCCCGCCGCCAGTTGCGCAGTGCCTTTGGCCAGTATCTGTCACCGCAGATGGTGAAGACCATTGAAACAGGCAGCACAGCACCTGAACTCGGCGGTGTCACAACCGATATTTCGGTGATGTTCATGGATGTACGGGGCTTTGCCACCTTGTCCGAAGGCTGCCACCTCGCCAGAGGTTCTGACCAGACTGATCAACATCATTCTCGACGAGGCCAGTAAAATCGTCATGGCGCATGGGGAACGCTCGACAAATTCATCGGCGATTGTGTGATGGCGTTCTGGAACGCACCGCTGGCACAGAGCGGATCATCATGACCGGGCGGTCGCCACCGGCCATTGCGCTGCAACAGCATGTTCCGGCGATCAATGCGCGATCCTTGCCGAGGAGATCGGTGATGACTGGGATGGCAGCGGCATCGCCATCGGTGTCGGCGTGGCAAGCGGCACCGCGGTTGTTGGCAATTTCGGATCGCGCACGCGTCTGTCCTATTCCGTTGTCGGCGATACTGTGAATCTTGCCGCACGGCTGGAGCCATTCAGCAAGCAGACAGGCCTGCCCCTGACATTTGCCAATGCCACGGCACAGGGCGCGTCATCCCACAGCCTGCTCAAGATCGACGAGATCACCGTGCGCGGGCGTGCCAATGCCGAACCCATCTACAGCTGGCGCCACTGCCACGAGGCACAGGCAGCGCATGACGGGCTACTTGAATTGATCCTTGAAAAGACCGCTTCACGGCGTCGCAAATCGCTTCAGACGTCACTGGACCAACTTGCCGGGATGGATGGCTACCCGCAGGGGCTGGTCGACTATTACCGCCGCCGGATCGAAGCGCTCTAACCGCAGACCAGATATTTCCCGACAAGCGTGCACGGGATCGGGCCAATGCCGACCGCACCCTCTTCAGGTGGCGGCGGCAGGTCGATCTGCCAGCCAAGGCGCTCGCCGAGCGCGACAAGCTGGTCATCCGACAACATCACCGCTTTGTCGAACTTACTGGTGCTGTCAAAGGTCACCGACTGGCCCCTCCGGTCGAGCATGACGGTATTCGAGCGCGCCGACAGCTCGACCTTGCCGCTGATCAGCACCGCCTCGATCCGGCGGTCAATAAAGGCGATAAAATCCGTCCCGCGAATGGCGGCGGCGGCATTGGCAAGAAAGATCTTGCGATCATCCTTCTTGAAAAACGCCGGTTTGGAAATGTACGTCTGCGCGCCGTCAGCATTCGCGCCGTCATCCGCCGGCTGTCGGTATCCCTGAATCAGGAAGTCATCGATGATGAAGGTCGATTTGGCGGCAATTTGAAGACCGAACCGTCAGCCCTGAGTTCCGGGTGCTGGCGCCTGTCTTGATCAGCTGGCCGGTCTCGACATGCATGCCGACCTTCGCATCCATTGTTTGCGCCTTGTCGTCGCGAAGCGTGACCTCACCGTTGAAAGCGATAATGTTGCCGACAATGTCGCCGGCGATTGCCGACAGCGGAGCAAGCATCAAAGAGCAGAGTAAAACTGCGCGACGTATCAACAGTGTCATCCTGATCCTCCCGCCTCGGACGGCACGCGCCCACCCTTGATCTCGCGCCGCAATCTGGCGAGGTCAGCCTTGATACCGGCTGCCTCGACCTGCGCATGCGGCGAGTATCGCAATTCCGTGACGGCATCGGCAAGGGCTCTTGCCAATGTCGCGGCATCCGCCTGCAGAACTTCGGCACGGCGCGCGGCAAAATGATCATGGTTTCACCAGGCCGCCGCGGCGCTGGCTCGCCAATATCGGCCAGCAAGCGCTCCAGACGCCGTTCCAGCCGGTGCTGCGGGCGCCTGTTGCGAAACGCCACCATACCGCCAACGGCCAGCACGCCGGTCATGGCAAGGCCAATGCCAAGGAAGATGAAGGCGGCATTGTCACGCGAACCGGACCCGGCACTTTCATTCTGGCCATAATCCATGATGGCGATGGTAATCCGCGTGTTCAGCGCGTCGATCCACTGGCCGGCTCGGCTCAGCCTGGCCAGCAACTGGTTGCCGTTCTTGTCGACACCGGTGTCGAGTGCAGGACGGGCAAACAAAACTGTCCACCGCTGACGCTCATACCGCCTGTCATCAAGCGTCGGGTCGAACCGTTCCCAGCCGCCGCCATCCGGGCGCGCCTCGACCCAGGCATGGGCATCGGCATTGCGAATGGTCAGAAGTACCGAACCCGTTCCATTCGCCGCCCAGATATCCCATCGTGATATTCGCCTGGATACCGGCGGCACGAAGCGCCGTTGCCATGGCTGTGGCGAAATAGGCGCAGTAACCGCTGCGTGCCTCAAAAGAAGCTGTCCAGTGCGCGTTGTTGTCAGGCAGGCTCAACGTTGTGTCATAGCGGTATGTGTTTGCAAACCGGCGCATCAGCAGATCAATGAAAGCACGATCACTTGTCATGCCGGCCCGTGTCTCACGCGCCCATTGCGCGAGACGGGGATTAGACCGCGGAGAGCGGGGCCACTTCCGGCGGCTGTTGATCACGCCCGGCGGAATGCTGATACCGCCAACCTGAATACTGGCGCGGATTGGCCAGCGGCGTGGCAATCAACTCACCCTGCAGGTTATAGCCGTAGTCGGTGCTGAAACCGGCCGGCCAGTCGGGTGCCGGCAATGTTGCCGGATCATGATCATCCAGAAGCAGGCTGCATTCTGTGTTCGGCTGTCTGGACTGCAAAGTCAGCTGGCACTGACGGCTGCGCCGCGGTGCACCGCGGCGCCAGGTGCCGGAGGATTCCCGGTCGAGTATGAACACCCGCCAATAGCGCGGGGTCGGGTCGCTCGCAGCGGTTTCCGGCACCGCGCGAAAGGCGATTGTATCATCGGCCAGAAGATTACGCATACCACCCGGCGAAACCTCGTCCGTCAGGGCGATGCGCTGCTGTGATGCAAACCCGGGGATGAACCCGGTCGGTCACGCGCGGTACCGCGATGAACAGCAGAACGATCAGCGAGGCAACTCCGGCCGAAACCAGAAGCACCGGCAGCCAGCGCAGGTTCAGATTGTCGAGACGGAAGCCGGTCAGCGTGCCGCCAGTACCAGTATAGGAAGGCCAGCAGCCAGGCAACCACCACCAGCAGCACGAAGAACTGGATCTGGTAAAGGAACACCGCGCCAACAAGAAAGATCGTCGGGGTCAGGCCGGCGGGCGACAGCGGCGCGCGGCTGTTCTGCGGCATCCTCCTGCAAGCTGCCATGTCAGCGGCAGCACGGCGACCATCAGCGTGATGAAGAAATCGGCGCTTCGCACCGGCACGGCCATCGCGGCGAGCGCGACAAGACCGCCGATCATCGCCAGCTGGACATACCATCGACTGCCAGCGGCGGGTTGCCAGTCGACATGGCAAGGCCGCCGCCCCCAAACAGCATCAGGATCATGCTGATCTCAAGCGCCAGCAACCCGATGAGCGGTGCAGTTGCCAGGCTGCCGCCTGCGCCGGCCGCGACCAGCCGGAGAGCCCGCGGACCATGATGTCTTCAGGCAAGGGCAAGCGCATCGAGAACCTTTCCTGTGGCCTGCGGTGTCACATGCCGCATTTCGTCACCGTGAAGACGAAAATGATAGGGCCGCCCTGCCCGCGCCGCGCGCAGCACCGCGCCGGTCATTGCCGACAGCGCGCGCTCATGCCCCAGATGCGCCACTGCATCATAGCTGATGGTCAAAGCACCGCGCCGTCGAGGCATCGCCCGTCTTCTCGAGCAACCGGTCGGTGGCGGCATAGCGTTTCCAGCTGATCCGGCTCTGCGGCGTGCCGGGTATCCAGTCTTGCAGGCTGTCGGCGCCATCCTCCTCGCGTCCTTCGGCAGCGCCCTGGCGGGTGGTCCCGGTCAGCAAGGCACGCGCCGCCGCATAGTCAGGCACCGGGGCGACAAGGATCTGCGCCGGGCTGATCCAGGACCAGGCCGCGCGAGGCCGAAGGGAAAGCGCGTCTCGATCCGCACAAGCGGCAGCGGGTGCCGTCCGCGCCGGTCGGGCGAATAGCTGAGAAGATGATCGATGGCGGCCCCTGCCCCCTGCAGACCGCCGCCGGAATCGACGCGGATGTCATAGACCGGACGGTCCGCCGCCAGCCGCACCGACAGCATCGCCGTCTCGCCGGCGATGATCTGCGCGTCATGGCGCACGGCAAGCCGCAGCCCGCGGATATTCTGCCCCGCCCATAACAGCGACAGGGTGAAGATCACAAACAGCGCCACCGCCATCAGAAGCAGCATGTTGTTCTGAATCCGTACGGCGATGGCAAAGACGCCAAGGATCGCCAGCGCCACCATCAGCCCGTGACGGGTCGGCAGGACGAAAACGCGGCGGATCGATACCTCGAATTCGGGCGCACGCCGCCGCATCAGACGGCGGGACAGTGAGTCGAACCAGCGCGGCATCGCCGAAACGGCCCCTAAGGAAGCGGGGTGTCGGCCATCGCCGCGCCGACAAGGTCGGCACGCGCGCCGGGCTCGACCCGGGTCAGCCGGTGGCGCAGCGCTGGGTACATCATCGCCTGAAGATCATCCGGCGCGATAAAGTCGCGTCCGGCGATCACGGCATGCGCCTGCGCCAGCCGCATCAACTGTGTGCGGAAGCGCACCGACAGGTTGACCGGGGCACTGGCCTCCATCATGTCGGACAGCCGCAGCGCATAATCGATCACCTCCGGCGCCACGGCGAGGCGCGCACAAGGTCCTGAATGGCGATCAGCTCTTCAGCCACCATCACACCGGCGACAGGCACCGCCGCGCGTTCGCGCGCGCCGGACAGGATTTCCGCCTGCACCGCATGGTCGGGACGGCCGATATCCATCGACAGCGAAAACCGGTCGAGCTGGCTTTCCGGCAGATCGAAGGTACCGATCTGCTCGGCCGGGTTCTGCGTCGCGATCACCAGGAACGGGCGCGGCAGCGGGCGTGTCTCGCGGTCAAGGGTGACGGCGCGCTCTTCCATCGCCTGCAGCAGCGCCGACTGCGTCTTTGACGGGGCGCGGTTCAGCTCGTCGGCCAGCAGCAGCTGAGTGAAGACAGGTCCCTCGCGCATCACGAAGGTGCCGCTGTCGCGGTTGAACACCGACAGGCCGGTGATATCGGCGGGAAGAAGGTCGTTGGTGCACTGCACCCGCTGGAAATCCAGCCCCAGCGCCGCAGCCAGCGCCGCCGACAGAGAGGTCTTGCCGCTTCCGGGCGCATCCTCGATCAGCAGGTGGCCGTCGGCGACAATGCAGGCCAGTGCCATCTCGATGGCGGCGCGCCGGCCAAGGAACTGCGTCTCGACGGCGGCGATGACATCGGCAAGCCGCGAGGTCGCCTGGGCAGCAGTGAAACTCGCGGAGATATTCGACGGGATATCGGCAGTGACCGGGGCAGTATCATTCATGCGGCGAACCTCGGAAAACAGGTAACAATACAGTGCGGCGGCCTTGGAACCGCAGCGCGGCAACATCTGTACCGACAGATGGCCCGTCCGGCTTGCCATGTCTAGTGCCCCCGCCCCCTGAAAAGCAAGATCGAAATGATCTTCCGCAAGCCGTTTTGCGCCGCTAGGATGACCTCGGAACAACCCGTTTGGACGCCAAGGAGGCCGCCATGAACGACCAGACGAACACCGTCAGCTTCACCCGCATGGATGAAGGCACGCCCGAGGATTACGCCCTCCTCGGCAAGCTGGAGCATGAATATGTGGCCAGCCTTCCCGACCGGCTGCTTGGCGCGCTGGAAGGGCTGCGCAGCTCGCTTGCCGGCTACAAGATCGACCGGCTGGAACATTCGCTGCAATCGGCCACCCGCGCCGAAGAGGATGGCGCCGACATCGAGATGGTGGTGGCCGCGCTGATCCACGACCTTGGCGACGATCTGGCCCCGGAGAACCACAGCCCAGATGGCGGCCGCCATCATCCGCCCCTATGTCCGCGAGGAAGTCACCTGGATCATCGAGCATCACGGTGTCTTCCAGATGTTCTATTACGGCGACGCCGCCGGCGTGAACAAGGACGAGCGCGAGCGCTGGCGCGGCCATAAATGGTTCGACAGCTGCGAGCGTTTCTGCGGCGCGTGGGACCAGATGGCCTTCGACCCCGACTATCCGACCAAGCCGCTGAGCCATTTCGAGCCGATGCTGCGCGAGGTGTTCTCGCGCACCCCGTTCGACCCGGCCGTCATCAATCCCGAAACAGCTTCATAGACATCGCAGCACAGAAAGAGCACAGGACCCATGGCAGACCGCATCCTGATCACCGGCGCCAATCGCGGCATCGGGCTTGAAATGACCCGTCAGGCCGCCGCCGCCGGACCAAGTGACGGCCGCCTGCCGCACGCCGGACAAGGCGGAGGAGCTGAACGCGCTGGCCGCGGACAGCGGCGGGCGCGTCACTGTCATCGGCATGGAGGTGCGCGACGAGGATTCGGTCCGCGCCGCCGCCGCCAATGTGGGCGGCCTCGACCTTGTGGTCTGCAATGCCGGCACGCTGAACGCCCGCGGCGGGCTGACCGACCCCGGCCACACGCCAGAGAATATCGCGGAATCGCTGATGACCAACATCGCCGGCGTGTTCTTCACCGCGCGCCATTTCGCCGGCCATCTGAAAGACAGCGCCACGCCGCGCATCGCGGTGATTTCATCGCAGATGGGATCGAGCGAGCGCGCCGGCACCACCGCCCCGATCTATCGCGCGACCAAGGCGGCGGCGACCAATCTGACGCGGTCCATGGCGCTGGAGCTGGCGGATGACGGCATCGCCGTCGGCGCCTATCACCCGGGATGGGTGCAGACCGACATGGGCGGGGCCGATGCGGCAATCACCGTCGAGGAGAGCGCGGAAGGCCTGCTGCAGCGCTTTGCCGCGCTGGGCCCGGCGACAAGCGGCGTGTTCGAGACCTATCAGGGCGAAAAGATGCCGTTCTAGGGCGACGTTCCAGAGGGCCATTCCGGAGGAGGCGTTCTGGAGGGGCCGGCCTGCCACGCGGCGTTCATTCTGAGGGAGACGGAATGATGACTGACGAGACTGAGGGTACATCTGGCTCGGGCGACACAGCCGGTAACGGGGCCGCCGCGAAGGAATGGCTGCCGCCGCGCATGCGCAAGGATGTGGATATCTCGATCCCCTATTCCGACCCGCCGACCGACAAGCTGATGGAGTTCTACGCCGCCTGGGCGGAGAATTACGACACCGACCTGATCGACGCCTATGGCTATATGGCCCCGACCGACGCGGTGGCCGGGCTGATGACGCTGGGCCTGCCGGCGGATGCCCGCATCCTCGATGCCGGCTGCGGAACCGGCCAGGCCGGCGCGCTGATGGCGGCGGCGGGGTTCACGAATATCGACGGCGCCGACCCTCGCCCGAGATGCGCGCCGTGGCGGCCCGCCTCGGCGTCTATAAATCACTCTACCATCTCGACATGACGGCGGATTACGCTCCGCAAATCGCGCCCTATGATGCCCCCTATGATGCCGTGATCTGCGTGGGGGTGTTCGGCTACGGCCCACCGCATGTGGGCGACCTGCCGCGGATCATGGACGCCGCCCGCCCTGGCGCGCCGGTGCTTGTCACGGTGAATGGCAAGGGGTGGGAAAAGATGGGCTGGGACGACAGCCTGATGCCGGTTCTGGACGCCGCCGGCGTGACCCTCGCCGCGCGCACCCGCATCCGCCATATGGTGGCCGAAGGCGTGCATGCGGAGCTGCTGGAGCTGCGGCGGGGGTGAGTGAAAAAAGGCCCGGGAATGTGACCACAGAGTAACCCTTTATTAAAACCTGCCTGAATAGCGTTGTCTCGTCACAAATCGAACTGACGAGGATGCAACCATGCTTCAGAAGAAACCACGTATCCAGCCGATGAACTGGTCTCTTACCACCCTGTTGCTGGCCGCTTGCGGCGGTGGTGGTGGTGGTGGAACACCAACAACAACTTTCTCAAGAGAAGGTGCAGATGCAGCGCTTGCAGCCATAACAGCAGAAGCTGCAACGCAAGGGACCAATATAAAACCAGCGCCAACCGTCATCTTTACACTTGGTACGAATGGTGAGTACTCAGCTTCTATCCCAGAAAATACGCCTCGATTTTATTTCCCAAGAAACAGAGACAGCTATTGAAGGAGTTAGCAACTTAACGGTTGAAAGCGTCACCTTTAGCAGCGCTCAAAAAGCCACTCTCACGGTTTCCGCCACAACGGCACCGGGCGCCAGACACTGTTTCATTGGAATACATCGTTAGTGGCGAGGATGCAGAACTGATTGAGCTTGTGGCTTTTAGTTCTGATGGAAGAAACATCACTTTTCAGGCGGCCATTCTACCGGACTATGAACGTCCTGCGGATGCCAATGGTGACAACGTCTACAAAGCAAACGTCACCGTTCGCTATGGTAGCGTTGAGTCTAACTACATTTACAATCTTCGGATCAATGATGAGGCTGACGGCTCCACTACGGTTCCCTCACCAGCAGGTCGCTCAAGCGTTCCCGTTCACACGCGCGAAGGCGATGTGATCAAGATCACCATCGTCGAGGGCAACACCGAGCTGTTCCTCGCAAACTCAGATAACTTGGTTACAAAAATGGCATTCGGCGTCCTCTTCAAGGCCCTGATGCGGATAAGGTACAAGTCCAGCGGGTGCTAGTTGATGGTACACAGCGAAGCGTGAAAAGAGTTCAGGGAAGCACCTGATTTCGAGGCACCGGCCGAAGACTGCATATCGAAAACAATATCTACAACTTCGCCATGGCTAATACCGATTTGATTGGCGACATCAGCTTCGAAATCACTGTCATCGACAATCCAATACTGTAAGGGCTATCCACACCCAGAATTGCGTGAGTTAAAGAGTCCTTCCGTTAACGATTTTTTCAGACCCTTCGGTTTAGCATCCCTAACAGCGCGACATTGGGGTTCGCGTTGGCAGACGGACTTTCTGGCGCGAATGGCACAACCGGTCAAAATGTCGATGACGGAGATTGTTGGCAGAATAACCAACTACCTCTTCAGTGTGGCCGAAAGAAATGGGCTCGAGTGGCCGGTTCAGAAGGCTGAAATGCATCGTGACCTTCAGGAACAGGCCATAACCGAGATCCCGCAGGGGTTGCTTTGACGCGGCAATCCTTGATTTGAGGCAACGCGACATCGTGGAAGAAAGACAAGGCCATTGTTGGCTGAACGAGCTGATGTTTTCAGGCGAATGGTGCGCTAGCAGGATGCTCTTCCCCTTCATCAATATGGCCGTCGATCACATCATCCCGAAATCGAAAGGCGGACAGGACAATGAGGAGAACCTGCAACTCCTCTGCGGTGCCTAACTCGATGAAAGGCAACCGCGACATGGCCTACCTGCTGGCCAAATTGCGAAGGATGGAATCACGAAACTAAAGAGAGGAGCGGAAAAATGACTAACCCTCCACCCCCACCACTCAGAATGACAGTCGACGAAATTGAAAAGGTGATCACCAGTCACCTTTTTGAACATGCTGATAAAAACGGCATTTATGCAGTTGTTGGCGAGCCAGAGTTGCTTGGTGATTTAGAGGAAAAGCTACAGGATAAAATCACCCAAGGCCGGTTTGACCTAGCCATAAGAAATATCATCCAACGCGGGGAAATTCTCAGCGAAGAAGGTTTCACTTAGGCTCGACCCAAATTATTTTGAGCTGCTGGTGGCAGAGGACGATCCTCCCCCATTCTAACCCCTAACCCATCCCCACCCATTCTTTCGCCGTCATGGCGTGGCAGGTGATGTCGGCCATGCCGTCGGGATGCCGAGGTCCACCGGCTTCGGGTCGACGATCTCCACCGGGATGCCGCGCTGAGCGCGGTGCGCAGCGCGATCGCCGTGATGTTCACCGAAAAGCTGGTGCCGATGAACACCATGCGGGCGGCCTCGGCCATCCACCGCTCGGCCGTGCCCATGCGGTACAGGTCGGTGTAATATTCATCGAACAGCAGCACATAGGGTTTCAGCGAGACGCCGCGCCGTGGCCCCTCGCCGGGCCTGATGCGGCAAAGATGCAGCAGCGCCGCCTCGAGCGCGGCATCGTCGGCGGTGGCCGGGTCATCTGCCCCTCAAAACCCGCCGGTCTCGCGCAGCGCCGCCGGCACATCGTCCACGGCGCGGGTTCCAGCACGTCACTCGCGAATATGTTCGGCACGCCGGTGGTCGCTTCATGCAGCGCGTCCTGGTCGTCATAGGCGGTCATCATGTCGAGCCGCCCGTGAATGCAGACATAGTCGCGGTTGCCGGCGCGCCCGTCGAGCCCGTCGATATTCTGCGTGATCAGGTTGGCCCGCCCGCTGTTGCATTCGTCGGCCAGCCAGCGATGCACATCATTCGGCGGCACGTTGCGGTAGGACGCGAAGCGGCGGTAGTACCACAGCAGGAACTGGCCCGGATTGCCGGTATACATCCGGCGGGTGGCCATCTCCTGGGGCGTGTAGTTGGCCGAGCCGATGGTCCAGTAGCCGTCCTCGCCGCGAAAGGTGGGAATGCCGCTGTCGGCGCTGACGCCGGCGCCGGTGATGTAGAGTGTCTTTGCGGAGATGTCTTGGTGATCGGTCATGGCCGGAGTCTAGCCCGGCGCGGCGATGTCTGCCCCCCGTGATCACCACCCATGATGGAGCTGCTTGCCTTATAGAGGGGCCCGTTGCAGGGTTTCAGGCATGAGCATCGATCCCGGCAGCATCCCGGCCAAATTCACCGGCTTCACCGTCACCCGGCTGACCGACACGCCGCTTGTCGCCGCCGGCATGTTCGCGCCCGCCGCCCTCGCCGGGCTGGAGCAGGACGCCCTTGCCAACATCAACGGGCCGTCGGTGCTGCGCATGCCAGACTGGGCGGCGGGGAAACAAGCGGCCTTCCACATGTATTTCGGGCATCACAAGGGCAAGAGCCTGCGCCTCGCCTATGCCGACCGGCTGGAGGGGCCGTGGGCGATGCATCCGGACCCGGTCATCCCGCTGGCGGACCGGCTGGTCGAGCCGGAGGACCCGGCGCCCGATCCCACGCTTCCCGAACCGGACTGGGTGGGGGCGCTCGGCGGCGACTATCTCTATGCGCATGTCGCCTCGCCGGATGCGCATATCGACGAGCCGAACCGCCGGATCGTGATGTATTACCACGGGCTGCTGCGCGACGGCGACCAGCAGACGCGGCTGGCGACCAGCACGGACGGGCTGCATTTCACGCCGCAGGCCCCGCGTCTGGGCCCGCCCTATTTCCGCGCCACGCGGCTGGACGGGGTCATATATCTGTCGATGTGGGAAGGCCGGCTCGGCCGCATGACATCATGGGAAGGGCCGGTCGAGCTCGCCCCGCGCATCCATGACGGCGACCATCTGCCGCCGCATGTGTCGGGCCGTGATCCTTCACGGCCGGGCCAATCCGCGGGGACGCCAGATCCGCCACGGCCATATCTTTGCGCATGACGGGCGGCTTCATATGACCTTCTCGCGGATCGGCGACGGCCCCGAACGCTGCCTTCATTGCGAGGTGGTGCCAGCCGATAACTGGGCCGACTGGTGCTTCGGGCCGGTGAGCGAGCTGCTGCGCCCGGCCCCGGGCTGGGAGGGCGGCGACCTGCCGATGCGGCCCTCAATCATGGGAACGGCGTGGGACCGGCTTCACGAGCTGCGCGATCCGGCGCTTTTCACCGACAACGGCCAGGTCTATATGGCCTATTGCGGCGGCGGCGAAAGCGGGCTCGGCATCGCCAAAGTAGAGGGGCTCTAGCAGACGGGCTCTGGGGGACGCATTCAGTCCTCGGCCATACTCACCGCATAGGCGGCGCCGTCCAGCCAGTCGGGCTTTATCTCGACCCCCCACCCCGGCGCGTCCGTCACAGTCACATGCCCGTCCTCGACCGCGAACGGGTCGCCAAGAAACAGCTCCTGCGTCCAGGGGTAATAGTCGGCCCCCTCAATGGCGAGTTCCAGATAGGGGCCGGCATTGGGGATCGCCTTCAGCAGATGCATGGTGCAGATCGTCACCAGCGACAGGTTCGCCGCATGCGGGGTGCAGGGATAGCTGACGCCGTCGAAGCCGCCGCCGGCGATCACCCGCGCCAGCTCCAGCGTCGGGGTCAGCCCGCCCATATACATCACGTCCGGTTGCAGCACGTCGACCACATGGCGGTCGATCATGTCCTGCCAGTGGCGCATGTCGCAATCCTGCTCGCCGCCGGTGACGTCGATCTGCAGCGCGTGCGTGACCTGCCGCGTCCAGTCCGGCTTCCAGTAGGGGCACGGCTCCTCATAATGGGTGATGCCGTTGGCCTCCAGCATGCGGCCCACCTCGATGGCGCGCTCCACCCCGAAACAGCTGTTGGCATCGACCATTTTCACCACGCCCTCTCCCAGCGCGCGTGGCACGGTCTCGACGATCTGCTCGGTCCGGCCCGGCCATTCATCCCTAGGCCGCGCCCACATTCGGCGCCGACCCGGAACTTGAAGGCGTCAAATCCCTTTTCGTCGCGAAGGCGGCAGAGCCTGTCGGCCTCGTCCGCCGGGGTGATGTCGCGCTTCATCGACGAGGCATAGGCGCGCAGCCGCCCGGGTGCACCGCCGATCAGGCTGGTTACCGGCTTGCCGGCCTGCCGCCCCAGAAGGTCCCACAACGCCGTATCCAGACCGGCCAGTGCGCGGCGGACATAGGATCCGGGGAACTTGTGCTCGCGCTCATTCACCAGCGCCGCCATGCCCAGAAAAACCGACACAGGAGCGCCGGCATCAATGAAACGCCCGGTCACCCATGGAGCCACCTGCCGGTGCAGCACCTGCGCTGTGATGTCGGCATGGTAGGTCGACATCTGACCCCAGCCGAATGCCCCGTCCTCTGTCGTGACCTTGACAAATCCGACATCCGGACGGGTGAAACTCTCGATCCTGTCAATGCGCACGGTTCTCTCCCGGTGTGAACTGCCGCATGACTTTGGCAACAGGCTTCGGTCTCGGCAAGCCACCTTTTCCGGCAGGCCTATAGCGAAACCCGGCCAGAGTTTTGGAACGCCTTCAAACAGCTGCATTTATGTTTAATAGAGAACTGAATTAGACGAATCTGAAATATTTTGTTGACATGACAAACGTATGTTGCGGCTGTTTTGTAATCCGAATGTGGGAGACGACTATGCGTAACGTAATCGCTATGGTTCTGATGAGCCTTGCAATGGCATCCACTGCCCAGGCCTGACCTTCAAGAAGGGTGAAGTTCTGGGTTCCGACGGCAAAACCTACGAAGGCGCCTCGCCGGAGCAGATGGAACGGCTGGTCGAAAAGGCGAAGCGCTCTGGCGAGCGTGGCGGCGTGACCGGCAACAACGTATTTGTTGTGGTCGGAGAGGACGTGACCTTTGTTCCCGTAGATAAACTGCGCGGCAAGACCAAGGACTCCCAGATCACCGTCATCGGCGATGCGGTGGTCCAGGACATGACCGGCAACCCCGACATCACCTACGAACAGGTCGAGACCGTCAACGAGCTTGCCGACAAGACAGGCATGAGCGTTGAGGAACTCCTTGGCAGCGGTGAAATCGAGGGCATAGATGCCGAGCTGATGAAGGAAATCGAAGCCGTTTCCGCTGAAAGCGGCATCTCGGTCGACAACCTTATTGCTGTGAACGAAGTCATCGAGAACATGCCTGAAGGCGACGTCAACGCATTCATGGAAGATCTTGGCGAGCTGATCGACGAAGGCATGGCCGAGCAGGTCGACCAGTTCCTGACCGAACTTCGCGAGATCGAGGGCGCGATGGACGCCATTACCCAGTTCGACAGCTATGAGAGCTGCGTATCTGGTGGCGGCGGCGCTGTGTGTGACCAGGTCAACGACCTGATGGAGTCGAGCGAACTCTAAGCGATCCCGCCACACAAAACAAATCGAAGGGGGCCGGACGGCCCCCTTTTTCTTTGCGTGGATTGATCGCTTGCCAGCGTCCGCCAAATTGTCGATGCTCGCCCGAACGTCCAACCCGCCCCGGAGAGCAATGTGACGACTGTTATCGAATTTCTGTCATCCCGCCGGTCAGTCACCGCCAAGACAATGGCCGTCGGCAAGGTCGATCCGGCGCATCTCGACCAGATCCTGACCACTGGCATCCGGGTACCCGACCATGGCGCACTGAAGCCCTGGAAGCTGGTGGTAATCAGCGGTGCGGCGCGTGCGAGGCTGGATTCCGAAATCATCCATGCCGAATTCACAGCTGCCAACCCAGATGCAAAACCCGAGGTTGAAGAGATCGAGAAAGGCAGACTGCAGCGCGCCGACGTTGTGATCGCCGTTTTGTCCACGCCAGTGGAGCATCCGAAGATCGACGTCTGGGAAATGCAGCTCTCGGCCGGCGCCGTCTGCACGACCCTGCTTTATGCCGCGCAGTCCTTCGGCTATGCGGCGCAGTGGCTGACGGAATGGTACGCCTATAGCGACCGGATGCTGACGGAACTCGGCGGCAGGCCGGGGCTCGATCGTATGGCCGGGTTCATCTATATCGGTGAAAAGATCAAACCGCCGATCGAGCGCACCCGCCCCGAACCCTGAAAAAGGTGATCGCTCGGCTCTAGACGTCACCTGTTTGCCCATTGCCATTTCGCAGGGCGAATGCTGGCGGCTCGAAAGCCTGAACTTCAGGCGCATCGCCTTCCAGCCGCGTGACTTCGACAAGGCAGCTATGCGCCGCCGGCCCCTGCGATAGCGGAGACGTTCCAATATCGGGCGAAAGCACATTGGGGTTGCCATGGCGGCAGCGGCCACCCGGACCGGACCCCTCGGGATCATACCAGGCACCAGTGCTGATCATCACCACGCCCGGCATCAGTTCGCTCGTAATCACGGCACCACACAGGCATGCGCCGCGCGCATTCCTGACCTCGACGATATCACCGTCGGCAATACCACGCGCAGCGGCGTCCTCAGGACTGATTTCGATTGCCTCGCGCCCGTTCACCTTGGCGGCCTTCGACCATTTGCCGGGATCCAGCTGTGAATGCAGCTTGTTGGCAGGCTGCTTGCCGAGGAGATGCAGCGGGAATTCGGCATCAGCACCACCCGCCCATTCATCAGGGACATTCCAGGTTGCATGACCGGGGCAATCCGCATAACCGAAGCCTGCAACCACTTCGGAGTACAGCTCGATTTTCCCGCTTGGCGTCTTCAGCGGGTTACTTACCGGGTCGGCGCGGAATGCCTCCATCATGGCCGGCCTTGTCCTGGGCGGCTCCACCCTGAAATAACGCCCGTCTACGAAACTGTCATAGTCTGGCAAATCTACACCGACCGTGGCGGCGCGACGCTGTGACTCGGACCAGAGAAACCGTACCCACTCACCCGACGACCGGCCTTCGGTAAACGCCTCTTCGACCCCCATGACTCGTGCAATTCCGGATAGGATATCGTAATCGTCACGTGCCTCGCCAACTGGTTGCATGGCCTTGGACATGGCGATGGCATAAGGATCGCGAGGCGTCACGCCGATATCTTCACGTTCCAGCGTGGTCGTACAGGGAAGCACGATATCGGCGCGCCGCGCCGTCGCATTCCAGCACCAGTCGTGAACGATAATCGTGTCGGGTCGGTCCCATGCGGCAACCAGCCTGTTCAGGTCTTGATGATGGTGAAACGGATTTCCGCCTGCCCAATAGACGATCTTCGCCTCGGGGTAGTGATATGTCCCCCGTTATAGTCAAATGCGCCACCCGGGTTCAGCAACATGTCGCTGATCCGCGCCACGGGAATGAAGTCCTTCACCGGGTTGCGCCCTTGCGGAAGAGCGGCATAGGGGACATGGCGCACATTGTTGCCGATATGGTTGGCAATGGCGTAGCCAAAGCCGACGCCGCCCCCCTCTGTTCCGATCTGGCCAAGCATCGCCGCAAGGGCAATCCCCGCCCAGTAGGGCTGTTCGCCGAATTGCTGGCGCGTCAGGGACCAGCTGAGCGAGACCATTGTCCGCTTCGAGGCCATCTCTCGTGCCAGACCGGTGATCGTCGTCGCGTCGATGCCCGTCAGGCCTGCCGCCCATTCTGCTGTCTTGGGAACGCCGTCATCCTTGCCTTCGAGATAGGCGCCAAACCGGTCGTAGCCGGTGCAATGGCTTGCCAGAAACGCATCGTTCGCAAGTCCCTCGGCGCGAAGCGTATGGCAAAGCGCCAGCAGCATCGCGGTATCACTGTTCGGCCTGATCGGAATCCAGTCAGGGTTACCCGGCGATTCCATATCAAGACGGCGCGGCGAGACATTGACGAATTTCACACCGGCATCTGCTGCGGCGCGATATCCCGCGCGCTGGACATGCCGGCCGGTGCCGCCATTACCCATCTGCCCGTTGGCAAGGACAAGTCCGCCGAACCCGACGAAAAGCTCGCAATCCCGGGCAATGCCTTCCCAGCCGGTATGCTGGGCCAGCATGCCGCCGAATGTGCCCAATATGTGCGGAACGATGACCTCGGCAGCGGCATAGCTGTAGGTGTTTTCCGAGCGTGTGTACCCGCCGATACAGTTCAGGAACCGATGAATCTGGCTCTGTGCGTGATGGAACCTGCCGGCGCTGGCCCAGCCGTATGAACCGGCATAGATCGCGCTGTTGCCATATGACTGGCGCACCCGGTCTAGCTCCGCCCCTACCAGACGTTCCGCCTCGTCCCAGCTGACCTCGACATAAGAATCCGATCCACGGTTGCCACCGGCAGGCCCTGGGCCGTTTTCAAGCCAGCCGCGTCGAATGGCCGGGCGTTTGATACGTGTCGGGTGGTCAAGAAGGTCTGCAATCGGCGGCCCGATCGGTGAAGGGTCTCCATCCTCAGAAAATGGCGTCAAACGCGCGACTCGCCCGTCTTTCAGCTCAACCTCGTATGTGCCCCAATGCGTACTTGTCAGCGTCAGCGGCTTGTCCCCACAATTTGCCGTTGCGCCATCTGGACATGTTCGGCCTGTCGAGGCAACACATCATTTGATCACCGCCGGAAATAATCATTTCTGACGCAATAATTCCGGGTGATGCTCCCGCCCCCAATCCGCACGGAATGGCCTGAAATTGTGACACCATGCCACATATCAGGTGCGGCGGGTGTGGCGCATCTTCAAACTATTAAGAGTGGGTGCCATCCACCAACGTTAGCGAAATGTCACGGGTGGTTTGTGAAATCAGGCCCCCGTGATATTTGTTTGCGCAGATGCAAATCATATCCAGAGAGCTCTTCCTGTGATCACCGAACTTGGCCACTTCGCACTGATCATGGCCTTCGTCATGTCTGTAGCTGTTTCCGTGCTGCCCTTCATTGGGTTGCGCAGCGGCACATCGCCCTTTGCAGCGCTTGCAGCACCGGCGACGCTGGCGATGATGATGGCTGTCTGCGCTGCCTTTGCAGCATTGCTTCACGCCTTCATCACCTCCGATTTCTCGGTTGCGCTCGTTGCCAGCCATTCGCATTCGACCAAACCGCTGATCTACAAGATTTCGGGAACCTGGGGGAACCACGAGGGCTCGCTGCTGCTGTGGATTCTGATCCTGGCCCTGTTCGGCGGCGCGCTGGCGGCCGGCGGGCGCGGCATGGATGCCGGCCTGAAGGTCCGCACGCTGGCCGTGCAGGCAATGGTGACAGCCGGTTTCCTCGCCTTCTGCCTGTTCACCTCGAACCCGTTTGAGCGGCTCGACAGCGCGCCGCTCGACGGGCGCGGACTCAACCCTATTCTTCAGGACCCCGGCCTCGCTCTTCATCCACCGACCCTCTATATCGGCTATGTCGGGCTGTCGATGGCTTTTGCCTTTGCCGTTGCCGGGCTGATCGAAGGGCGGATCGACCGCGACTGGGCGCGCCATGTCAGGCCATGGGTTTCGGCGGCCTGGTGCGCATTGACGGCCGGAATCGCGCTGGGAAGCTGGGGGGCCGATTACGAGCTTGGCTGGGGCCGCAGCTGGTTCTGGGATCCGGTGGAAAACGCCTCGCTGATGCCGTGGCTGGCGGCAACGGCGTTGCTCCATTCGACCATTGTCGTCGAACAGCGTGGCACACTGAAAAGCTGGACCGTACTGTTGGCGATCCTCGCGTTTTCGCTGTCGCTTGTCGGCACATTTATCGTTCGCTCGGGACTGCTGACCTCGGTGCACAGCTTCGCCAGCGATCCGGCGCGCGGCGTATTCATTCTGGGCATTCTGCTGGCCGCTGTCGGCGTGCCGCTGATGCTGTTTGCACTCCGCGGCCCACAACTGACCAGCCGTGGCGATTTCGACGTCCTCAGCCGCGAAAGCGGACTGATCCTCAACAATTTCCTGCTGACGGCGGCAACTGTGGTTGTACTCGTCGGAACCTTCTATCCGCTGGCGCTGGAGATGGTCAGCGGCGCACGCATCACAGTCGGCCCGCCCTATTTCGACGCCACATTCAACCCGATTATGGGCGCTCTTGTGGCGGCAATGGCTTTCGGGCCGGTAATGGCCTGGCGGCGCGGCACCCTTCCCTCGACGCGCCTTGTCGCGATCGCGGCCGCTGTCGGCGCGCTGCTGCTCGCGGCGGGTGTCGGCATTGCTGCGGGCGGCATCGGTGTTGCGGGGCTTGCCGGGCTGGCGCTTCTTGGCTGGCTTGCACTTGGCATCACTGCCGATATCTCCCACAGGCTGAAGCCGTGGAAAGACGGCGTCGCCACCCGCGCAACGGCCTTGCCGGCCCCGGTCTGGGGCATGTGGACAGCGCATGCCGGCATGGTGGTGTTTTTGATCGGCGCGCTTGGCAGCGGCCTGTTCCAGACGGAAGTGGTGGTCCGCGCCACGCCGGGTCAGACCATCGATGTTGCCGGAAAGACCATGATTTTCCGTGGCGTCGAGGAACGGCAGGGTCCGAACTATGTTACCGAGACCGCCATTCTGGAGCTTCGCGACGGCACCGACATCCTGGCGTTCATGACACCGGAGAAACGTTTCTACAACGCCGAGCGCCAGACCACGACCGAGGCCGCTATCCGGCCGCGGCTGTCTGGCGATGACTATGCGGTGCTTGGTGATGGCGATGCAGCTGCCGGCTATACGCTGCGCCTCTATCGCAAGCCCTTTGTCAGCTGGATCTGGGGCGGCGCCGCATTGATGGCGATCGGCGGCGGCATCGCGGCAATCGGGCGTCGGCAACGCAAGGCGGTGACGCAGCCCGCCGAGGCCACCGGGGCCCCGGCAGCGTGAATGGCTGAGTGAGTGGCAGAGCGAGCAGCAGGATGAACAGCGAACAGAACACGGTGCGGACAAGGCGTCTTGCCTTTCTGATTCCCCTTGCCGGATTCCTCGTGCTTGCCGGATTTGCGAGCATTGCATTGCTGGCAACGCTTCGCGGCGAGCGTGACATGACCCAGCTTCCCTCGGCGATGGTTGGCAAGCCTGCGCCAACAGTGGCCCTTCCCGATCTCGGGGATGCCGGCAGCACCGTGTCTGCCATCGATTTCGAGGGCCGCCCCTTCCTGGTCAATGTCTTCGCCAGCTGGTGCGCGCCCTGCCGGGCCGAAGCGCCCGCCCTCGCCCTGCTTTCGAGGAAATCGAGATTTTCGGCATCGCCTACAAGGACAAGCCCGAAGACACACGAGGCTTCCTCGCCACCTATGGCGACCCGTTTGCGGAAATCGGCATCGACCGCGACGGTGATGCCGGCATGCGCTGGGGCGTCTATGGCGTTCCGGAGACTTTTCTTGTCGACGCAAACGGCACCATCATCCTGCGCCATGCCGGGCCGATCGACCGCCGCGTCATTGACGAGTTGTTGAAGCCAGCCATTCGGGACCTCGCCACCGGGACAAAGCCATGATACTGCCGCGCCTGTTGAACAAGCTGTGGGGCGCCCTTGTGCTGGTGGCGGCGCTCATGGTGGCGCTGTCGGCCCCGCTTCCGGCAATCGCTGTCACGCCAGAGGAAATGCTGGCTGATCCGGCGCTGGAGGAACGGGCGCGCACTCTGTCGAAACAGCTTCGCTGCCTTGTCTGCCAGAACCAGTCGATCGATGATTCCGACGCCGATCTGGCGCGCGATCTCAGGGTCGAGGTCAGGCGGCAGCTTTCAACGGGCTCCAGCGATGCCGAAATCCTCGCCAATCTGCGGGATACCTATGGCGACTATGTGCTGCTCAACCCGCCGGTCTCGCCGGGGACCTATGTGCTCTGGGGCTCGCCCGTCTTCATTCTTCTGGCAGGCGCCGCCATCATCATGGCCGGCCGCAGACGCCGCGAGGATGCCGGAGGGACGGTGACAGAGGACGCCGCCACGCCGCCGGCAATGCCCCTGCCGCCCGGAACAAGACGCACGGCCATCGCCCTTGGCAGCCTTGTTATGGCCGTCAGCCTCGGTCTCTATCTGGTACTGGGGCGGGCCGACCTTCCCGGCCAGCCGCTTGCCGGACGCGGCGCTGAACTGGCCGCAGCCGCGGATGCCAGCAACGCGCAAACGGCCGAACGGCAGGCAGGTCTGGATGAGGCGAGATCAGCCGCAGCAGCCAGCCCGGAGGATGTCGGGGCGTGGCTGCGTCTTGCCATGGCAGCGGCGGCGGCGGGCGAAACCAACACCGAACTTGCGGCGCTGGAACAGGCCGAGCGGCTGACCGATGGCGATCCAGCAATCCGCGCCATGCGGGCCGAAGCGATGTCTCGTGCCGCCGACGGCCAGGTGACAATTCCGGCGCGCGAGCTGATCGCCAGGATTCTGGCAGAGGACCCGTCGGAACCGCGCGCGCTGTTCCTGTCCGGCCTTGCCGCCTATCAGGACGAGAATTTCGGAGCCGCCGTCGAGATCTGGCTTCGTCTCCAGTCCCTGTCAGCGCCCGACGCGCCATGGATGGCGCTTCTGGCCGACAATATTGCCGATGCGGCACAGGCCGGCGGCATCGACCTTGATGCCGTAACAGCTGCGCGCGGCCCCGATGCCGAGACCATGGCCGCCGCTGCCGAGATGTCCGACGAGGACCGCGCCGCGATGATCGAGGGCATGGTCGAGGGCCTGGCGGCACGGCTTGCCGACGAGCCGGGCGATCCCGCGGGCTGGGAAAGGCTCGCCCGCGCCTATGACGTGCTTGGCAGACCCGAGGATGCGACCAGGGCGATGATCGGCCGGGCTGACGCCATGCCGGGCGATGCCGGCGCTCAGCTTGCCGCGCTCGAGGGCGTCGTTGTGAACAGGCTTGAAGACAGCTTTGCCAAGGATGCCGGCCGCCTTGTGGAACGGATTGCTTCGCTGGCGCCGAACCGGCCGGAATCGCTCTATGTCAGGGGGCATTTCGCCAAAATATCGGGTGATGTCGAAACCGCCCGCGCATTGTGGCAGGCGCTACTGGACCAGCTGCCGGATGATGCCCCGATTGCGGGCCAGCTTCGTGACGCCATCGACGCGCTCTAGCCCGTTTTCCCTGCGCTAGCGGCGGCGTGACCGCTTGTTGTCGGCGGCAAGCCCGGCCGGCGGCACGAACACATCATCCTTCCCCAGAAGAAAGAGCTGTGTATCGCGGCCGCGAAGCGCCGCCAGTGCATCGTCACGGCAATCCAGCCCGCCCGTCAGCACGCCGAATGCCGGGATGATCAGCCGGTCGGCAGCGCGCACGAAACAGGGTCGCCGCACCCGCGAGCCACGATGATGGATCACAGCCACCGGATGGTAATGAGCGCTGATTTCAGGCCGGCCCTCTGCCTCGTCCATGATATGACGCAGGACAATGCCGCCAATTTCGATCTCCGTGACAGCGCTGTGCCCGGGCGGCACGAAACTCTGGTCATGATTGCCCTCGACCCAGATGCTTTCGACAGGTGCCAGAATGTCGGACAAAAGCGCCTTGTCGGCATCCGACATGCGCGACCAAGCCCGGCCGTCATGAAACACATCACCAAGGAACAGCAGCCGCGATGCTCCGGTTTCCGCAAGCACAGCGGCGAGCCGCGCCAGCGTCTGGCCGGTGTCATAGGGCGGCAGGAACTGCCCCGAGGCATGATAGCTGGAGGCCTTTTCAAGATGCAGGTCGCCGACGATCAGCAATGACTCATCCGGCCAGAACAGAGCGCCGGAGGGATGAAGTTCAAAGCCGTGGCCGGCGAATTCAGTGGATTTCCTCGACATGGGCGGCGCGGATGATTTCCTCTTCCATATCCAGCAGCAGGTCGTCGCCGACCTCGCTGCGGACCGTGTTCTCGCGGACGATCTGCATGATCAGGGGTACGGCCATGGGCGATATCATATCAAGCCGCCTGCAGACAATGTTTCCGGCAATATCCTGCAGCGTGTCGGCCAGCCTGCCAGCGTCGATCAGGCCCTGCATCGCATCGCGCCGCACCGCCTGAAGCAGGATATGGTCCGGCTCGTGCCGTCGCAGCACGTCATAGATCAGATCAGAGCTGAACAGGATCTGCCGTCCGGTCTTCACCTGCCCGGGGTGGCGGCGTTCGACCAGTCCCGAAATGATCGCCGCATCGCGGAAAAGTCGTTTGAGCAGCGGTGTGTCCTGAAGCCATTCCTCGAACTCTTCGGTCATGATGTCGGGATCGAGAAGGCTTTCCACCTCGTCGGGCGGGTCGAGCGACCATACAGCCAGCGCATAGTCGGTCATCGAAAAGCCGAGAGGACGCAACCCAGCACGTTTCATCCGGCGCAGCATCAGGAAACCCAGCGTCTGGTTCGCATTGCGCCCGGCAAAGCTGTAGACCACGGTATGATGCCGGCCACGATGCGGGAAGATCTCGACAAGCAATGTCTTCTCGTCCGGCAGTGCCGACCGGTCGTCATGCAGCGCCAGCCAGTCATGAATCTGGCCGGGTAGCGCGCCCCACGCGTCGCGGTCGCCAATCAGGTTGCGGACGGCATAGGACAGGTTCGTCGACAGTGGCAGCCGCCCGCCCCCATAGCTCGGAATCTGCGCCTCGCCGCCCTTGGCCTTGGACACCATCACGGCGGCATTGCTGATGCTCTCGAAGGTCAGCACCTGCCCGCCGAACAGGAAGGTGTCCCCCGGCGACAGGTTGACGACGTAATTCTCCTCTATGCTGACAAGCGTTCGTTTGCGCAGCTTCACCTTCATCATCGGGCTTTCGACGATGGTGCCGATATTCATCCGGTACTGGCGCGCCATCTTCGCCTCGCGAAGCACGATGCTGCCGTCCTTCAGCGTCGCAAGCCGGTTATATTGCGGATAGGCCTTCAGCGAATAACCGCCGTCGGTGACAAATCCCAGCACCTGGTCGAATTGCTCGCGCGTCGTATCGGCATAAGGCATGGCGCGGACAATCTCGGCATAGAGCTCGTCGGCATGGAACGGCCCGCTGCAGGCGACGCCGAAGATATGCTGGGCCAGAACATCGAACCCGCCACGCCGGAACGCGGCGCCATCCAGCCTGTTCTTTTCAATCTCGGCCTGCGCCGCGACACATTCCAGATATTCGAACCTGTTTGTCGGCACGAGAATGGCGCGACTCGGCTCGTCCAGCCGGTGGTTGGCCCTGCCGACCCGCTGCAACAGGCGGCTCACCCCTTTGGGTGCACCGACCTGAATCACCAGATCGACATCGGCCCAGTCGAGCCCAAGGTCCAGCGAGCTTGTCGCCACCACGCAATCAAGGCCGCCGGCGGCCATCATCGCCTCGACCTTGCGGCGCAACTCGCGCTCCAGCGAGCCGTGATGCACCGCTATCCGCAAATTCTTTTCGTTCAACTGCCACAGACGCTGGAAGACGAATTCGGCCTGCGCACGGGTATTCACGAAAATGACACTCATCCGCGCCGCTTCGATCTGGGCATAGACCTCGTCAAGCGCATGCCGTGCCATATGGCCGGACCAGGGAATGCGGTTGTCTGTCTGCAGGATGTCGATAACCGGTGCCACCGCCTGCGGCACCCGCACCATCGCCCCGCCGTCGCGGCACAGCCAGTCACGCGCGGCATCCGGCTTGTCGATGGTGGCAGACAGGCCAATGCGCCCGGCCTGCGGTGCCAGCGTCGCCAGCCTTTCGAGACTGAGGCTGAGAAGGTCGCCGCGCTTGTTGTCGAAGAAGGTATGCAATTCGTCGATAATGATGTAGCGCAGATCGCTGAAGAAATTCCCCGCATCATCATATGACAGCAGCAGGGCCAGCGATTCCGGTGTCGTCATCAGGAAATCCGGCGGCTTGGTCTTTTGGCGCTGGCGGCGCGAGGATGGCGTGTCGCCGGTACGCGTCTCGAAACTGACAGGAAGGTCCAGCGCCTCGATCGGGGTGGCGATGTTGCGGTGCACGTCTACCGCCAGCGCTTTCAGCGGCGAGATATAGAGCGTATGAAGCTTGCCGGTCGAACCGCGTTCGGCGATGTCGAGGAAACTGGGCAGAAAACCGGCGAGGGTCTTGCCGGCACCGGTTGGCGCGAAGACGATGACATCGCGGCCGGCAAGCGCCTCGCTGGCGGCTTCGACCTGGTGGTCGAACCAGTCCCAGCCGCGTTCTTTCAGCCACCCGGTAAGCGGGTGGGACTGGAGGTGCGGCGGCGCCTGCCTATATTGAACATCATGAGATGGCTGAACCATGAGCTCTATATAGAGCCGATCGACACCTATATCGACCCGGTAAGACCGGTGAAACGTGCCATCATCACCCATGGCCATGCCGATCACGCGCGTGCCGGGCATGATCATGTGCTGGCGACACCGCAGACCATCGACATCATGCGCCATCGCTACGGCGCCAATTGTGCAGGCTCCTTCCAGCCGCTGGCCTTTGGAGAACGGCTGGCTATCGATGATGTGACCGTCTCGCTTCACCCGGCAGGGCATATCCTCGGCAGCGCTCAGGTGCTGATGGAATATGACGGGAAACGCGCTGTTGTGACCGGCGACTACAAGACGCACCCCGACAGCACTGCCCAGACGTTTGAACTGGTGCCGTGCGATCTGTTCGTCACCGAGGCCACTTTCGGGCTGCCGGTATTCCAGCACCCAGACCCGATGCTGGAGATCAACCGGCTTCTGGCATCGGTTGCCGCCCAGCCCGAACGCTGTCACGTCATCGGTGCCTATGCGCTCGGCAAGGCGCAGCGCGTGATCAAGCTGATCCGCGAGGCTGGACATGACGCGCCGATCTTTCTTCATGGCGCGCAGGAAAAACTGTGCGGCTATTACATGGATCAGGGAATCGACCTTGGCGATCTTCGCAAGGCGCTGGATCGCGAAAAGAATCCTTTCGCGGCCATATCGTGATCGCACCCCCGTCAGCCTTGCGTGACCGCTGGTCACGCCGCCTTCCCGACCCGGTGGTGTGCCAGGCATCGGGATGGATGACGATCAAGCAGCGGGCAAAGCAGAGCGGGGTCGAACTGCCGCTTGTGATCTCCGACCATGCGGACTGGAACGAACTGACCACCACCATCGCCGCGACTGGCGCCGAAACAATCTGGGTGACGCATGGCCGCGAGGATGCGCTGGTTCACTGGTGCCGCCAGCGCGGGCTGGCCGCCGAACCCCTCTATCTTCAGGGACGCGAAGAGGACCTGAGCGAATGACGGAACGCATTTCAGGAGGGATGAAAGACTTTGCCGCGCTTCTCGAGACGCTGGTCCTGACGCCGTCACGCAACGCAAAGATTGCGGCGATGGCAGCCTATTTCCGCGCCACGCCCGACCCGGATCGCGGCATTGCACTGGCGGCCATCACCCGTGATCTCACTCTCGCCAATCTCAAGGCCGGCGCGTTGCGGCAACTGACCACGGAACGGGTCGATCCGGATCTGTTCCTGATGTCCTACGATTATGTCGGCGACATGGCCGAAACCATCTCACTGATCTGGCCGGCGCCGGACGAGGATGCCGAGGGCGAGCTGCCGGGTCTGGCTGCATTCGTGAACGACATCGAAACCCTGCCAAAAAGCGCGCTAGCCGGCCATGTTGCCACGCTGCTGGACAAGGCAAGCCCGTCCGAACGCTGGGCCATGATCAAGCTCGCCACGGGCGGGTTGCGGGTCGGCGTGTCGGCGCGTCTGGCAAAGACGGCACTGGCAGCCTATAGCGGTCAGGACCTCGCCGAGATCGAAAAGATCTGGCATGGGCTGGACATCCCCTACACCGAGCTTTTTGCATGGCTCGACGGCACCGGACCGCGCCCGGAAATCCGCCACGGCCAGACTTTCCATCCGATGATGCTGTCGAATCCGGTCGACGAGGGCCGGGATTTCGACAGGCTCGTCGCCAGATGACTATCAGGCCGAGTGGAAATGGGACGGGATCCGCGTGCAGCTTGTCATCGACGGCGAACGCGCCAGACTTTTCTCGCGCACCGGCGATGATATCAGCGCCGCCTTCCCCGACCTTGTCGAGGCGCTTGACGGGCGCGCCGTGCTTGATGGTGAATTGCTGGTCGGCCACGACTTCGATCCGATGAATTTCAATCACCTGCAGCAGCGGCTGAACCGCAAGACGCCGGCAAAAACCCATATCCGTGACTATCCGGCTTTCGTGCGGGTCTATGACATGCTGTTCGATGGCGAGGAAGATATTCGCGACATGCCGCTTGTCGATCGGCGCCGCCGGCTCGAGGCATGGATGGCAACCCATGCCGGCACGCGTCTCGACCTGTCGGAAATTCTCGCTTTCAGGGACTGGGACGAGCTGGCGGCACTACGCCAGATGGGTGCCAAGACACATGGACATGAAGGGCTGATGATCAAGCAGCTTCAAAGCCTCTATGTCGCCGGGCGGCCAAAGGGGCTCTGGTTCAAATGGAAACGCGACCCTCGGCTGATCGACACGGTGATGATGTATGCACAGCGCGGCCACGGGCGGCGCAGCTCCTTCTACTCTGACTACACATTCGGCATCTGGCGCGGCAACGAGATCGTTCCTGTCGGCAAGGCTTATTCAGGCTTCACGGACGAGGAGTTGCGCGAAATCGACAAATGGGTGCGGGGCAACACGGTGAACCGGTTCGGCCCGGTACGCGAGGTCGAGAAAAACCTTGTCGTCGAACTGGCCTTTGACAGCGCGCATGAAAGCCCGCGTCACAAGTCGGGCATCGCATTGCGGTTCCCACGGGTCAGCCGGATCAGATGGGACAAGCCGGCGAGCGAGGCCGACACGATTGATACGGTCCGCAGTCTGATCGGCTAGAGGCCTGTATTTCGTAAATTCACTGGCAAACCGCCAATATGCTCATCATTTGGCACTTTATGTTGCGAATTGGGCAATATTCGATTTGCCTTTCTTTAAGTTTTATCTAATTAATCGAGATCACGGTGCGTGGCAGCAGTTTGCCCGGCTTCACGCAAAAGCAACATGGTCTGGCAAAGGTGAGTAACATGAACAATCTCGATGCCAGTATTGTTGCACTGCTGAAGCGCAACGCCCGCATGTCGGTAACGCAGATGTCGCACGAACTTGGCGTGTCCCGTGTAACCATCGATCCCACATCAAGAAGATGGAAAGCTCTGGCGTGATCACCGGCTACACGGTGACGCTCGGTGCAGAGGAATTCAGGCACAATGTGTCTGGCTGGATCCTGATCAATGTCAGCGCCAACGAAGAAGAAAACATCATCTCCCAGATGATTGCGATGCCGGAAATCAGCCGCCTCTATACCACGAACGGGCGATGGGACCTCGCCGGCCGAAATCCAGACACCAACTCTGGAAGCCTTCGATGTCGCGATCTCGCGTCTGCGGCAGATCCCGGAATCAAGGAAACCGATACAAGCCTGCTGCTTAGCGCCCGGATCGGTTGATCATACAACGACGTTGCAGTCAGGCCTTGCAGGCATCAAAGCCAAAAGCGTGACAATTGACCGCGCCCGCCTCTATTTTACCCGCAATCACAAGCCAAATTTTGCCTTTTCCCCCTGAAGAAATGGTGTTCATATGAACGCAGTCGTCGGGGGATAAATCATTGGCGACAAAAATACAGGAGGAATATATGAAAAAACTTCTCAGCTACGGCGTTGTCGCCGGCATGATGCTGGCCGTAAGCGGCACAGCTCAAGCGTTTGAGTGCAAGGTCAAGGAAGCGTCGATGGACAAGCCGGGCGGCTTTCCGGAACGTGCCCTGACAATGATCGTACCTTACGGCCCGGCCGGTGGATCGGGCCAGGTTGCTGCTGCCATGGCGGAAGGCGTTACCGGCCTGACCGGTGTCGCAATCAACCGTGACCACAAGCCTGGCGGCTCCGGCACGGTCGGTATGACCGCCTACATGGCCGCGCCTGCAGACGGCTACAATGTCCTCGAGCATATCGATGACGCCTCGTCGGCTCACGCACTGGACTCGTCCCGCCCGAACCCGGCGGAAGACCTGATCCCGCTCGTAATCTCGCAGGTCACCTTCTCGCAGATCTATATCCGCACCAACGAGACCCGTTACAATGACTGGCCTTCTTTCGTTGAGTGGGTGAAGGCGCAGGGTGGCAAGGCAACCATCGCCAACGTCTCCAAGGAAGGCTCGATGGAGCGCGTCACGATGAAGTTCATCACCGACGCAACCGGCATGGAAATCCAGCAGATTTCCTTCGACAAGGGTGCACCACGTTACGGCGCGCTTCTTGGCGGCCAGGTCGATGCGCTGTTCGAGCAGCCCGGCGACGTCCGCAAGTTCCTTGATGCCGACAACTTCAAGCCGATCCTGACCATCTTCGACGAGCGCCCCGGCGTTTTTGCCGACGTACCGACGCATCGTGAAATGGGTATGGATTTCGATCCGCTGCTTCGCTTCCGTGGGTTCTATGTCCACAAGGATGCCCCGGCGGACCGTGTAGAGTGGCTTAAGTGGGCCTTCCAGCGCGGCTATTGCCAGGACAGCTATCAGGCATTCAACGACTCTAAGTTCATGAATGTCATCGACAGCTATCGCGATACCGCCGGCGCACGTGACCTCATCACTCGCTCAATCGCCCAGTACCGCGAGGTCTACAAGGCGATGGGCATGGATGTGAAGTAAGCACCGGTCATCAGAACAATGGTCCTCCGGCCTTGCCGGGGGACCTTTCCCTTGCCACCCCGGCTCCTCTTTACACGTTTCGGCATCTTTCCGAGGGAGACACCATTGGGACAGCTCACCAAGGCACATCTCGTCGAAGGGGCCATCTGGTCCCTGATCGTGGTGGTATTTTTCGGCTATTCATTTGAATTCAATCAAACGATTGAGATTTACAAATTTGGCGCGACCGGCTGGCCGCGGGTTATCCTGTTGCTGCTTCTGCTGGTGACGGCAGGCAATTTCTACTATCAGTTCCGCCACGGCTCCGCGATCCAGAAGGGACGCGTCGGCATTGCCGAGACCGACGAGGCGGAAACCGACTATGGTAACCCGGCGACCTTGTTCAAGGTGGCGAGCGTCCTGCTGACCCCTTTCATCTTTGCCTATCTGCTAAAGCCTGTAGGCATGTATTCCGGCGCGCCGATCTTCATCGCGCTTGTGATCTACCTGTTTGGCGAACGCCGTTGGAAGTGGATCCTCGGCATTACCCTGCTGATCTACGCGATCCTGCTGGGTCTGTTCGTCGTCGTACTGAATGCGCCGCTGCCGCAGGGCAATGTATCGCCCTTCTATGACTTCAGCGGCTTCATCCTGAAAATGAACACCAACCTTCAGAATCTCTGGTAACGATCATGGTGGAAAAGTTCCTGGCCGGAAGTTCGGCCCTCTTCGGTGACCCGGTCACCATCGCGATCTTCGTCTTCGGCGTAATCGGCGGCATGTTGTTCGGCGCCATCCCCGGCGTCAGCATGCTGACACTGGCAGCCATTCTGCTGCCCTTTACGGCCGATCTCGATCCGGCCCAGGGCGTCATGCTGTTTGCCGTCATCTACTGCACAGGCACCTATGGCGGCGCGATCACTGCGATCCTGTTCAATATTCCGGGCGCACCGGAAAACGCACCGACCGCTTTCGACGGCTACCCGATGACCAAGCAGGGCAAATCCGGCAAGGCTGTTGGCGCCGCCGTCCTCTGTTCGGCAATCGGTGGTGTGGCCTCGGCGCTGGTGATGATGGCAGCGACAGAACCGCTGGCCAACTGGGCGATCCGCAATATCGGTCCGCCGGAGATTTTCGCGCTGGTCTTTTTCGGACTTGCTGTGGCCTCGTCGGTTGGCGGGCGCACCATCTGGAAAGGCTGGATGTCCGTGTTGCTCGGCCTCATGATCGCGACCATCGGTCAGGACCCTGTCGGCGGCATCAATCGCTATAATTTCGGCTTTACCGATCTGGCGGCAGGCATTGCCTTCGTCCCCGCCATTCTGGGCTTCTTCGCCGTGTCGGAGATTTTCGTGCAGGCGGAAAAGAAGGCCACAGGCCAGTATGACGCGCCGAAAGTCGGCATGTCCTTCCCGTCAGTGCTTGAATTATGGGCGCATAAATTCGCCGTTGTCCGCTCGATCCTCGTCGGCTTCTTCTGCGGCATCCTTCCCGGCATCGGCGCCACCCTCGCCGCCTTCATGGGTTATGGCGAGGCGGTGCGCTGGTCGAAGAACAAGGAAGAGTTCGGCAAGGGCAAGCTCGAGGGCGTGATCTCGTCAGAGACAGCCAACAACGCGGCGACCGGCGCAGCAATGATCCCGCTTCTGGCGCTCGGCCTTCCGGGCGGTGCGCTGACTGCCATGATGGTGGCTGTCTTCCAGATGCATGACCTGGAACCCGGGCCGCTTGTCTTCTACAACTCGCCGGAACTGATCTGGATCGTGTTTGCAGCGATGTTCTACGCCAACCTGTCGATCCTGTTCATCGGCCTGATCGAAACCAAGACGATCCTCTATCTGCTGAAGATCCCGTTCCAGTTCCTTGCACCGCTGATCCTGCTTCTGGCGACAATCGGCGCCTATATCAGCCGCGGTCTGGTGCTCGATGTGATGGTCATGTTCGGCGCCGGTATCATCGGCTTCCTGCTGCGCCGGACAGGCTATTCGATCCCGGGCATTGTTCTCGGGCTGATCCTCGGCAAGATCGGCGAGCAGAACTTCGCGCAGGGCATGCAGATGGTGCATTACGACATGATCACCTACTTCTCGCGCCCGATCTGTACCATTCTGATTATCGCCGGAACATTGACACTGGCGGCTGGCGTATATAGAGCCTTCTCATCACCCAAAGAGGCAGGTTGAGACGGCCAAGACGCCGGGAAGGATGTCCCGTGTCCGAAGACACCATGATGATTGACGAACTGGTTGCCCGCGCCCGAACCGCGCAGGCGCGCTACGAGGCAATGGGTTCGCAGGCCCTGTTTGACAAGGCGTGCCAGGCGGTCGCCTGGGTGCTGATGCAGCCTGAGCGCAACCGCGCGCTTGCCGAAATGGCGGTTGAGGAAACCGGCCTTGGCAATGCCGATGACAAGGTGCGCAAGAACCACAACAAGACCCTTGGCCTGATGCGCGATATCAAGGATGTTACCGCCTTCGGCCATGTCGAGGATGATGACGAGAACGGCCTGTCGATCTATTACCGGCCCAAGGGCGTGATCGCCGCCATCGTGCCCTCGACCAACCCGCTGGCCACGCCGGTCAACAACACCATCAACGCGCTGAAGACGGGCAATGCGATTATCCTTGCCCCTTCCCCCAAGGGCGTAAAGCCGCTACTTGCGCTGTTCGAGCATATCCATCCGGCGCTGGCGAAACTGGGACTTCCCGAAGACCTTGTACAGATGATCCCGGCGCCGCCTTCAAAACCGAAGACAGAACGGCTGATGCAACTTGCCGACATTGTTGTCGTCACCGGATCGCAGGCGAATGTCCGCGCCGGCTATTCGTCGGGCACACCGGCGCTTGGCGTCGGGGCGGGCAATGTGGTCTCGATCGTCGACGAGACGGCCGACATCGCCGATGCAGCCGCCAAGATCGCCGCCTCCAAGACCTTCGACAACGCCACCTCCTGTTCTTCGGAAAATGCGGTGATTGCCGTTGACGCCGTCTATGACAAGCTGGTGGCGGCACTGGCAGCAGAGGGTGGCTATTGCCTGGACGCGGCGCAGACAGCGCACCTCGAGAAGCTTCACTGGCATAATGGCAAGCTAACATCGAAGCTGCTGGCCAAGGATATCGACGTCATGCTGGCGGAAACAGGATTTGCCGATTCCGCGCCAGCCAACACCAGCTTCCTTGTCGCACCGCAGAATGATTTCGGCCCGGATCATCCGATGACCGGCGAGAAGATGTCACGCTTCCTCGCGCTGCATCGCGCCAGCGATTTTGACGAGGCCATGGAAAAGGCGGTCGCCATCCAGAACCACATGGGGGCCGGCCATTCGCTGAGCCTGCATTCGGCGGATGACGGGCGTGCCCGGCGGCTGGCAATGGAAGCACGCACCTGCCGTGTCATTGTCAATCAGGCGCACTGCTTTGCGAATGGCGGCTTTTTCAACAACGGCATGCCCTTCTCCCTCTCCATGGGATGCGGTAGCTGGGGCGGAAACTCCATCGACGAGAACCTGAACTGGCGGCATTTCGTCAACAAGGTGCATGTGGTGCGCACCATTCCCGAGCGGCGCCCGTCCCTCGACGAGATTTTCGGCGATTACTGGAACGAGTACGGCCAATGAATGCCGTCGCATCGAGCATCGCAGCTCAACTCGACATCAATGCCGAGGCGGCAGGTGATGCCGTCTGGCTGATCTCGCCTGATACCGGTGCCACAGTGACATGGGCCGCCGCCCGCGACGCCTCGCGCGAGATCGCCTGCCAGCTTGATGCGCTTGGCCTTGAAGCCGGCGCGCCTGTGGCCGTCGCCGCACAGAACTCGATCTGGTCGACACTGTGCTTTGCAGGCATCACAACCGGCGGCTATCTGGCGACACCGCTGAACCTTGTCGCCGGTGCACGCGTTCTTTCCTATGTCCTTGGACATTCCGGCGCCGGTGTCGTGCTTTGCACGGACGAGCAGCGTGACATGATCGAAGAGGCCATAGCCAGCGTCGAACAGGATGTCACCATCATCCGCCTCGACCCGGACAAAGGTCCCGACTGGCCGCAGGATAGCAGCCCGCCGCAGCGCCGCGTGCGACCCCTGACGCCGTGACGCCCGGTCTTCTGATGTACACCTCCGGCACCACCGGCAACCCCAAGGGCGTGGTCCTGACACATGCCAACCTTATGGCGGCCGGCATGAATGTCGTCACCGGCCATGGCGTGAGAGCAGACGATACCGCGATGTGCGTGCTGCCGATCTACCATATCAACGGGCTGTGCGTGACCGTCATGGGAACACTGATGTCGGCCAGCGGGCTGGCGATGCCCTACCGGTTTTCGGTACGGGCCTTCTGGAAACAGGTCCGCGACAGCAACGTCAGCTGGTTCAGCGCCGTGCCTACGCTATTTGCCTATCTGCTGAATGACGAGACTCCGCCGGACATTGACCGTGACCGGCTGCGTTTCTCACGCTCGGCCTCGGCACCCTTGTCTCCTGAAATCCATCGGCGTTTCGAGGAGCGGTTCCACATTCCGATCATCGAAACCATGGGGCTGACCGAAACAGGCGCACAGATTCTGACAAATCCGATGCCGCCGGCCTCGCGAAAGATCGGCTCGCCAGGCATCGCCGTCGGCAACGAGATCATTATCGGCGACGATATGCAGTCCGAAGTGGCGCGTGGCACAACTGGCGAAATCCTTGTTCGCGGCGCCAATGTGATGCAGGGCTATCTCCACCAGCCTGAAGAAACGGCAAAGACCGTCACTGCAGACGGCTGGCTTCGCACCGGTGATCTCGGCCATATGGACGAAGACGGGTTTGTCTTTGTCACCGGCCGTATCAAGGAACTGATCATCAAGGGTGGCGAGAACATCGCGCCGCGCGAAGTCGATGAAGTGCTTCTCGAGCATGACGACATTCTCGAAGCCGCTGCCTTTGCCGTGCCTTGCGACAATTACGGCCAGCGGGTCGAAGCCTGCATCCGCTACAAGCCCGGCCGAAACGCGGCCGAAGACGACCTTCTCGCACATTGCGTCTCGCGACTTGGCAAGTTCAAGTCACCAGATCGAGTTCATGTCCTCGAGGATTTGCCGAAAGGCCCGTCGGGCAAGGTACAGCGCCTGAAGCTGCATGACATGGTCTATGGCGGAGACGCTGCTTGAACGGCATGTCGCTGACGGCCCTGCTGCCATCTCTCGACCCGCTGCTGGTTGCCATCATCTGCGCCATCTTCCTGTTCGCAGGCGTCGTTAAGGGATTTCTGGGAATTGGCCTTCCCGCGGCAGCAATGGGCCTGCTGACCCTCGTCATACCGCCGACAGAGGCCATATCGCTTCTCTGGCTGCCGATCCTGTTTACCAACATCTTCCAGTTCAGCCGCGCGCCGGAACGGCGCAGCATTGCCACAAGCTATATCTGGTTTGCTGTGCCGTTGGCCGCCAGCATCTTCCTGACGTCGCTGTTCATCAATGACTATCCGACGGCGCTGCTGACGGTGGCCATCGGCAGCGCGATGGTGATCTTCTCGCTGAACCTGCTGTTCGGCGTGACGGTGCCAATCGGCCCGGGGCCGGCCTGGCAGGGTGTTTTCGGCGTGGTTGCCGGCGTTCTTGGCGGACTGAGCTATCTGGTCCCCACCGGTCGCCATGTATCTGATTGCGCGCGACACGCCAAAGGAACGCTTCATCGGTGCGGCGGGCTTCCTGTTCCTTGCCGGCTGTGTGCCGCTTGGCATCGGGCTGGTGATGTCGGGGCTGATCACATGGGCGGTGATCGTCAAATCATCTCTCGGTCTGGCGACAACACTGATCGGCTTTCGCGTCGGCGAGATCCTGCGAGAGCGTGTCTCGCAACACCGCTTCCGGCAGATTGTCCTTGTCGCCTTCCTGCTGATGGGATTGCGTCTGATCGCGGTCGGATTGACCTAGACCGGACGCATCACCCCTTGCCGCGCCACGGGATCAGCTTTCCGATCACCCAGCGCATCACAAGATCGAACAGCAGGCCAAGCAGGCCCATGATCAGGATCGTGACCCAGATCAGTTCATAGTCGGACACCGTACGGGCAACGTTCTCGATAAAGCCGATACCTGTCGTGCCGGCCAGCATTTCGGCCGCCACAAGCGTACCCCAGCAGACACCGATCGAAATCCGCACACCGGTCAGAATCTCCGGCAGTGCATTTGGCAGGATTACGTAACGCAGGATTTGCCTGTCCGTTGCACCAAGCGAGTGCGAGGCACGAATTTTCGACAGCTGCGTGCCGGATGCACCGGTTCTGGCCGAGATCACCATGATGGCGAAGGCAACCATGAACAGCAGGAAGATCTTGCCGTCGTCCTGAATGCCGAAAATTGTCAGGATCAGCGGCGCCCAGGCAAGTGGTGGCACCGGCCTGTAAAGCTCGATCAGCGGGTCAAAGAAGGATTTGAACAGGCGCGACACGCCCATATAGATGCCGAGCGGCACCCCGAGCATGATGCCAAATGCCATCGCCACGAGGACACGGAACAGCGAATCCCAGATATGCCCGTCCAGCATGGGGACAGAGCCGAGATAGACATCACCCTTGGCAAAGGCCAGCATATGATCCTTGTAGGTTGGCTGGAATTCGCCATCTGCACCATGCGTGCCGTAATCACCGGGAAGCATGTCTACAAGGCCGTCTGGAACAAGGAACCCGACCACATCGGCAATCGAAAGCCATTTCCACCAGAGAAGGCGCGTCCCCTTGTAACCGCCTCCACCGCTCATATCGGGATTGGCAAGGGTGACAAAGGTGACCACGACATCGCTTGGCTTCGGAAGCCAGCGTCCAGAACCCTGTTCGGTACATTGGGTTTTCGACTTGACGATCCCCTGACCCGGGAAGAACGTCGCCTCGACAATGCCAAGGCCGCCCTTTGCGTCATCCACCGTCGAATTCAGCTCGGCAACCGCATTGTTGATGCCTTCCATGGCCTGCGCCGGGAAGATGGTTGCGTCATCGATGCGCTTGAAAATCCGCTCGACAGCCTTGACGTACGCCTTGCGCGCCTTGGCGCCGTCCTCGTCGAGATCAACCTGCGGCTCGCCCTTTTTGACCGAATTGATCAACTCGCCTGTCGATGCGATCAGCGCCTTGGCCTGTGGCGACATGTTGCGAATGGACAGGAAATCCTTGGAGACGTCGACAAGTTCCGCGCTGACTTGGTCGAACATGACGCCGCGAGACGTCATCGGAAGCATCGGAATCTCAACCTCGGACGTGCCCCAGCGCGGCTGCGCGAGTGCCTCTGGCGACGGCGTCAGATCGCCCGGCCCGGCCTTGAGCTTGCCGGTCAGATCTGCCAGCTGCCCCTCTACATCAGCGAGGCTGCGCTTTGTTTCCTGCGAGGTGAACTCCGGATTGGAAAGAAGCGCAATCAGCTGCTGTGTCTGCGCAACACTGGTTTCAAGCCGCCGTGCCTCGTCAGCGCTGAACACGCCTTCCGGCATCGATGTTGCGAGCTCCGCCAACTGCGCGCTGTTGCGCACAACCAAAGTCGTGGATTTCAGATAGCGCGAGCGCACCGGAAGCGCTGCGTTGATTGGTGCCAGCGATTCATCAATCTTGGCAATCTGGCACAATTCGTTGGCAGCATTCGGAAAGACCGCGCGTGCCGTGCCCCAGGAATAATAGAACCACACCAGCATCAGCGCCGCGACACCGCAGACGGCCCAGTACCAGCCGCCTTTGGTCCGCTCCGGATCGCCAAAAACCTCATCGCGCGCCCGAAGCCGCGTCTGTTGGACACCGATCCTGATGGACCAGACGAAAGCAATCAGAAGTCCGATGATCGTGATCAGCGCGAATATCGCGCGATTGTCAGCAAGCCACTCAGCCATGACCCATGATCTCCTCTTCCATATCCCAGATCATGGTCAGGATTTCCTCGCGAATTGAGCTGAACTCCTGTTCCTGTTTGATTTCGCGAAGCGAGCGGGTAAGGCCCATTTCAGCGAATGGCAGGTTGTATTCGCGATGTATGCGACCAGGGCGCGGTGCCATGACGAACAAACGCTCGCCAAGGAGAAGCGCCTCTTCAACAGAATGCGTAATAACGATGATTGTCTTTCCTGTCTTCTTCCAGAGTTCGAGGATCAGGGACTGCATTTTTTCGCGCGTCAGCGCGTCGAGCGCGCCAAGCGGCTCATCCATCAGGATCAATGACGGGTCATTGACCAGACAGCGCGCCAGTGCAACACGCTGCTGCATGCCGCCGGACAACTGATAGGTAGGCGTATCACCAAAACCCTGAAGACCGACTGTATCCAGCCAGTTCAGAACCTTATCCGCCGTTTCCTGTTCCGGCGCGCCACTCATGCGAAGCCCGAAATCGACATTGCGCGCGACGGTCAGCCATTCGAACAGGGCACCCTGCTGGAAAACCATGCCGCGCTCTGCACCCGGGCCGTCAATGTCGACCCCACCCAGCGTCAGATCGCCGGATGTCGGGTTCAGAACCCCTGCGATCATATTCAGCAAGGTTGTCTTGCCACATCCGGACGGGCCCAGGACGGCAAGGATCTCACCCTGTTTCAATTCAAAATTAATGTTTTTAAGCGCCTCGACCTCCGCGCCGGATTGCGCGTCGCGGAAGGTCATGCACAGGTCGCGGCAAATCAGGTCGGACATGTTGTTAGCCTAGGAAGGGAAGGGAAAGACGGGGCCCGTCATGCGGGCCCCGCCAAAAGTCTGATCGAGGCTGTCAGGCCTACTGGATGAACTCGCCGGTCATGACCTTGGCGATCTTCTCGTCAACGTTCCAGGCGCCAGGCTTCTTGAAGACGAGACCAAGCGACTCGGCTGCAGCGGCTGCGGTGCCGTCTTTGCCGAAGAAGTTGTTGATCTGATCATCAGCCGTCGGGAAGACAAAACCGGCCATCTGGTTGCGAGTTGTGGCGACGTCCATACCGGCGTCGGCAGCAACCTTGGCGATCTGCTCGTCAGAAGCAGTCCATGCGGCGTTTGCCTCATGGGTTACCTCGAGGAACGAACGGACGAGGTCCGGGTTCTCGTTGGCAAAGGACTCGGTCACAGACACAACGTCGAACGAACCGATGCCGGCATCGCTCTTCTCTTGTGTGGACATGATCGGTGTTCCAACTTCGCCGGCTGCCTTGGCGGATGCACCACCAAAGATGCAGGCCATGTCAACAGAACCGTCAGCAAGCGAAACAGCGCCGTCAGGCGGAGCCTGGTCAACAATGGTCATGGTGTCGATATCGACATCCAGAGCCGCCATCTGCTTGCGGAACGAGAAGTCAGCCATGGTGTTCAGCGGAACAGCAACGGTCTTGCCCTCAAGCTCGGAAGCGTTGGAGGAATTGATACCAAGCGAGTTCGCGACGAAGCAGTCATTCGCCTCGTAAACAACGGCAATGCTGACCATCTTAAGCGGCGCACCCTGCTGGATCGCAGTCACAAACGGTGCCAGGCCCTGCGAGTAAGCGATGTCGATATCGCCTGCCAGCATGGCTTCAGTCATTTGCACACCAGTCGAGAAATCTGTCCAGTTGACGTCAACGCCCATGGTGTCGTCATAGGCCTTGTCGACCTTGGCGATCTGGTTTGGCGTTGCCCACTCGAGGAAGAAGGCGACATTAACCGAATCAGCAGCGTGAGCCGTGCCGGCCATACCGGCCATTGCAAGCGAGGCTGCTGCAGCAATGTACCTTGTTGTGAACTTTTTCATTTAGTTCTCCCATGTGACACGCTGCACTGACTGTCATGCGGGTAATTACCGGCAGCGTGTGGAATATTCTGTTGTCCCGCATGACCCTTTCAAGAACGACAGGGTTCCTGATGATACACAATCTTCACTTTTTCTCACTAAGATTAGCTGTCTGACAACCGACAGGTGTTTGTCGGTTTTAAGCATTGCCCGACCTACCCGGCCGAAATATTATGCAGCAGATCGGCAAGTGCCTCGGGCGCCTCAACCATCACGTCATGTTTTGTCGGCATCCTGTGACACTGCCATCCCGGGCGGTTTGACACCCGATCATGCTCTTCCCAGAAGATCGAGGGCTTGTTGCGTTCGGCGAGGATATAGTGCCTGTCGGCAACCTCCGCCTCACGACCGGTCAGGGTTACCCTTCGATCAGGCACCGCATCGGATGCGGCGTGCATTTGGCCCGTCAGCCATGCCAGATGATCGGGATCATCGCTCCACGATTCAAACTGGTCCGGCTCGACCATGAAACCACCATCTGCAAGCTGTGCGCGAAAGGCAGCTGTGCGCTCGGGGTTGCGGTTGGCAATGGCAGACACACCGCTCTTCTCGGGCACGATGGCATCAAGATAGACAAGGGTGCGAATACGCTCCGGCAAGCGGCCGGCCACACCCGTAATGATCACACCGCCATAGGAATGGCCCACGAGAATAACATCCTCGAGATCCTTCCATTTGATATGGTTGACGATATCAAGCACATGGGTGTCGGGAATGATGTCAGGCGACGCGAGATGGCTGCGCTCACCAAGGCCGGTCAGCGTAGGAGACGTTACATCATGACCATGGGCACGCAGAGCCTGTTCAAGCGGCCCCCAGCACCAGCCGCCATGCCATGCGCCATGTACAAGCACAAATGTCGCCATGTCACCTTCCTTCGACGAATTGCACTGTCGGGAAGTATCAGCAAATGACGCTGTGCGAAACACCGTAATTTGCGATGCGCTGTTTCGCGGCAAACAGGTGCCGGCCCGCTGCCGCCGACCGTTTGACGGGTGCGCAGGCCTTGCTGGCGGCGACCGGCTGGCCTACCGTGACACGGCTGATATGAAACGTCACAAAGGGCCCCTGACGACATGGCAAAGATTCTGATCACCGGCGCAAACGGATTTATCGGCAGCCGGCTTGCCGCCACCATGCCGCCTGGCAGCAGCGTGCGCATCAACGGCAATGATGAAACGGTCGAGAGACTGGTCCTTGTTGATCATCTGGTCACCGACAGCACGGCCGGCCCAGACGGCGCAGAATGGGTCGAGGGTGATCTCGGCGCGCTCGTCGCCTCACAGCCGGACCTGTTCAGCAGTGCCGATGCCGTATTCCACCTTGCCAGCGCCACCAGCGGCGAGTGCGAGGCTGACCTTGATCTGGGGATCAATGCCAATCTGCTTGCCGGGGTTGCGCTCGGGCGCTGCCTCGCATCGGCGGCACAGCGTCCGCTTCTTGTCTTTTCCAGCACTCTTGCCATCTATGGCGGCACGCCGCAGGCCCCTCTTCCGCCCGTCATCGACGACACCGCCCACCCGACACCACAGAACAGCTACGGCTCACAGAAGCTGATGCTCGAGGCGTTCTTTGCCGACCTGTCTCGGCGCGGCCTGATCACCGCACGCTCGCTGCGGCTGATGACCGTCAGCGTCCGCCCGGGACGGCCGAACGGAGCGGCAAGCTCGTTCCTGTCAGGCATGATCCGCGAACCGCTTCAGGGTGAGGACGCCAATGTACCGGTCAATCCCGACCTTCGGGTTGTGCTGAATTCGCCGGATGGCGCGGTGGCCGGCCTGCGCCATGCGGCGGCTGTCTCAGACGGCGTCTGGGGCGGCCCACGCGGTGTGAACCTTCCCGGTATTTCCGTCACCGTCGGCGAGATGGCAGCGGCACTGGAGACAGTTGGCGGCGCAGATGTCGCTGCCCGCCTGAGCTGGGAGCGTGACGAAACCATCGAGCGCATTGTCACAAGCTGGCCTGCCGAAGTGGCCAGCGACCGCGCCGCCAGTATCGGCTTTGCCGATGACAAACCATTCATCGAGGCGGTCCGCGATTTCGCCGCCACCGTAAACAGGAGTTAGTCCCGTGAACCTTGCCGCGATACCGCGAATTTCGCTTGCCCACCTGCCGACCCCGATAGAGCCGATGCCGCGCCTGTCGGCCGAGCTTGGCGGGCCGGAAATCTGGGTCAAGCGCGACGACTGTACCGGCCTGTCCACAGGCGGCAACAAGAACCGCAAGCTGGAATTCCTGATGGCCGAGGCCGAGGCTGCCGGCGCCGAAATGGTGATGACGCAAGGTGCGACACAGTCAAATCATGCGCGCCAGACTGCGGCCGCAGCGGCAAAGCTTGGCATGAAATGCCATATCCTTCTCGAGGACCGCACCGGATCGAATGATCCGAACTACAACAGCAACGGCAATGTCCTGCTCGACCATCTGCATGGTGCAACAACCGAAATCCACCCGGGTGGCGGCGATATGAATGCCATCATGGAAGCCGAGGCCGACAAGCGGCGGAGTGGCGGCGCCAGCGTCTATACCATACCGGGTGGCGGCTCGAACCCGACCGGGGCGATTGGCTATGTGAATGCGGCGATGGAACTGGTGGCGCAGGCGAATGACGCCAGGCTGTCATTTGACAGCATCGTTCACGCCACCGGCAGCGCCGGCACTCAGGCAGGCATCATCACCGGTCTTCGTGCCATGAACGCAAACATCCCGCTTCTGGGAATCGGTGTGCGCGCGCCAAAACCGAAACAGGAAGCGAATGTCCTCGCCCTTGCCGAGGCGACAGCGGACCGCATCGGTTGCGCCGGTGTCGTCAGGGCACAGGATGTCGTCGCCAATTGCGACTATGTCGGCGAAGGTTACGGCATTCCGACAGAGGGCGGCCTTGAGGCCATCCGCATGTTTGCCGAGCTGGAGGGCCTGCTTCTCGACCCGGTCTATTCGGCGAAGGCAGCAGCAGGCCTCATCGACCTGATCCGCAAAGGCAAATTCTCTGCCGGCCAGCGTGTGCTGTTCTGGCATACCGGCGGCGCGGTGGCGCTGTTCGGCTATGACAAGGCGCTGACAGCCTGATCCGCCCTCTTTCTCCTTACCACAGGGTAAAGAGGATATTGATTGCAAGGACCTGCAGCACCGCGGCGGCAAACCTGTCCAGATAGAGCTTCATCGCGAAATAGCGCGTTCGAACAGCCTGCCGGCTCATCGTCGCGGCAAGCATGGCATAGAAGACAATCTCGATGCCCAGATGATTGCCGACGATGGCCAGCTTGTGGGCAATATCCATATCCGGCGGGAAGATCGCGACCAGAACCGCAGCCGCGAACAGCACGGATTTCGGGTTCGACAGATTGACCAGCAGACCGCTGCGAAACGCATGACCCGCCGGGATCACCGCTTCGGCAACAGGCTGCGGTGCCGCCTTCCAGATTCCATATGCCAAGTAGCTCAGATACAGGCCGCCGACAATTTTCACCAGCATATAGGACCAGGGGAACAGCCTGAATACGGCATCCAGCCCGACCAGTGCGGCAAGCGTCCAGCCGGCGGCGACGATGGCAAGACCGCATCCGATGGCCATGCCGGCACGGCCGCCGGCACTCAACACAGTGCGGATGGCAACGACAAGCGCCGGGCCGGGGCTTGCCAGCGCGGCAAGCAGGGTGATGTTGAATGCGATGAGGTGCTCGGGCTGCATAGGGTGGGCGTCTCTGGATGCGAGAATGTGGCTGGGGAAATGCGTGTCAGTCAGGACCGGTTCTGGATCAGGTCCCACTTGTTGCCGAACGGATCTTCGAAAACCGCTACCTTGCCATAGGCCTCATCGCGCGACGCTTCGAGGAACCGGACACCAGCCGCGGTGAAGCGTTCGTAATCGGCATCGAAATCTTCGGTCCTCAGGAACAGGAACACACGCCCGCCAGCCTGGTGGCCAATGGCAGCCTGCTGCGCGCTGTCGGCGGCTCTCGCCAGCAGCAGGCGCGTCTGTGCCCCGTCATCGGGAGAAACCAGCACCCATCGCTTGCCGTCATCCAGCGGCGTGTCTTCGACCAATGTGAAACCCAGCTTGCCGACATAGAACGCAATTCCGGCATCATAATCCGGAACCAGCAGCGAAATGGCCGAAACAGACCGGGACATGGCAGCATTCCCAGATCCGGATCAGGTAGATCCGGCTTCCACAAAGAAATTGTTGGCAGTACAGGCGCCGGCATCGTCAGACGCCAGAAACACCACCATGCGCGCGACATAGACAGGATCGATCAGATCGGGAAGACACTGGCGCTGCAGATGCTTCTCAAGCGCCTCCGGCGTTGCCCAGAGCTCCTTCTGCCGCTCGGTCATGATCCAGCCCGGAACCACCGTATTCACCCGGATCCGGTGCTCGCCGAGATCACGCGCCATGGTGCGGGTCAGGCCATGAGCAGCCGATTTTGCCGTAGTGTAGGCCGGGAAGCCGCCCTGCGCTTCCCACCAGCTGTTCGAGCCGAGATTGATGATAGAGCCGCCACCAGATGCGATCATGCCCGGAGCCACAGCCTGAATGGCGAAGAACATATGGCGGATGTTGGTGGCTTGCCGCTCGTCCCAATATTCAGGGGTCACATCCTGCCATTTGTGGCGGTCATCCCGCGCGGCATTGTTGGCAAGCACCGTCGCCGGTCCTTGACGCTCGGCCAGCGCCGCGATCCCGGCGCGAAGCGCCTCGATATCGCACAGGTCGCACAGCTCGTAATCGACAGCGCCATCGGTGCTGTCCTTGAGCGCGGCAGCGCTCTCGGCATCCCTGTCCAGAAAGCCGACCTTTGCACCCTGTTCGGCAAAGGCGGCAACGGTGGCCGCGCCGATACCGGACGCGCCGCCCGTCACAATCACACTCTTGCCCTCTAGGCTTGGATATCTGGCGAATTCGGTCATGCCTGTCTGTCTCCCAAATCTGTCACTTGGCCGGCAAAGTCTCAGCCGGAAACTCATTCTGTAGTCATGCCATTATGCAGTGTTGCTGTCGACTGTCTCCTTGCCCATCCTGTCACTTTCCCGGATAGTTGCAAAAAGGGGAACGAGGGAGCGGAGAAACGCATGTTCGGACAGCTGGAAGGGACGGGCTATGAGATCCTGGATGCCGAATTTAGCAGCTGTATCCTCGGCACGGCCCATGTCGAACGGCTGTGGACCGGTGGCCGCTGGTGCGAGGGACCGGCCTGGTTCGGCGGCGGGCGCTATCTCGTCTGGTCCGATATTCCGAACGACCGCATGTTGCGTTATGACGACACCGATGGCTCCGTCTCGGTTTTCCGCGCGCCGGCGATGAACAGCAACGGCAACACCACCGACAGTCAGGGACGGCTCGTCACATGCGAGCATCTGGCACGCCGGGTCACCCGCACAGGACATGATGGAACGGTTTCGGTTCTTGCCGACAATTTCGAGGGCAGGAAGTTCAACTCGCCGAACGATGTTGTGGAACGTTCCGACGGGTCGATCTGGTTCACCGATCCCGACTACGGCATTCTGATGGATTACGAGGGCGGCGCGCGCCAAGCGAGATCGGTGCCTGCCATGTCTACCGGATCGACCCTGCCGATGGTGCCGTCACACGTGTTGCCGATGACTATGTGAAGCCGAACGGAATAGGTTTCTCGCCCGATGAGAAATTCCTTTATGTTGCCGATACCGGGCGCACCCACGACCCGGACGGACCGGCGCATATCAGACGGCACAGGGTCACAGCCGACGGCACAGGCCTGACAGGCGGCGAGGTAATCGCCGAGTGCGACGCCGGATTTTTCGACGGGTTCCGCATGGATGCGGATGGCCGCATCTGGACCTCGGCTGGCGACGGGGTGCATTGCCTCGACGCTGACGGCAGGCTGCTTGGCAAGATTCGGATACCCGAGGTTGTCGCCAATGTCTGTTTCGGCGGGGCAAAGCGCAACCGCCTGTTCATCACCGCCACCACATCGCTCTATGCTGTCTATCTGAATGTCAGCGGGGCGTAGGCAACGTTCCTGCGAACCACTTCAGCGCAAATGAAAAGGGGCACCGGATGATGCCCCTGCTTCATATTTTCATGTGACCGGAACAGATGAGCTTGTTCTAGCCCTGGACCAGCGACAGGATCACATCCTTCGACACGTTGGCCTGAGCCAGCATCGATGTCGCCGACTGTTGCAGGATCTGCGCCTTGGCAAGGTTTGTCGTCTCAACCGCATAATCCGTATCCTGAATACGGCCAAGGCTTTCCTTGACGGACTGGCTGGATGTCGCCAGATGCCCCATCGTATAATCAAGGCGGTTGATATGGGCGCCAATAATCGCCTGACGTTCCGCTACCGTGGCGATCGCCGTGTCCAGCGTGCCGATATGTCCGGTGTAGGCACTTGTCGAACTCAGGCCTTCTGCAGAGGCGCTTGGCTGAAGGCCGAGGTCCGAGACTGAAATCTTCGCAATGGTAAACTCGAAGGATTCGTCGGCAGAGGCTCCAGTCTGGAAATTCAGCGTAAAGCCGTTGCTGATCGGAGTGGCGACAGCTTCAATGTGCTCCAGAAGCTCGTCATACTCCTTGTTCAGAAGGGTGAACTCCTAACTCTTATTGGTTCCGTTCGCGCCCTGAACAGTAATTTCGCGAAGCCGTTGGAGCGTATCGCCCATATCCGCATATTTATCGATCAACTCGCCCATTGCCGTCTGAGCATGAGACGCGTTTCGCAGGGCTTGATCCAGACCCCGCGCTTCAGCCGTGAGCCGCGAGGCCGTGCTGAGCCCTGCGGCGTCGTCCCGCGCGGCGCCGATCCGCGTGCCGGACCCAAGCCGTGCCATTGCTGTATCAGTGTTTCTTGCCACAATTGATGCGGCTTTGACGGCGGCATTTGCGCCGATATTCGTGACCAAAGACAGGGCCAAGATCGTCTCCATTCATATTCAGCCAAACGCCGTTTCGGGCGATGTGGAACGTCGTCTTCATACCAGTTATGACCAACCGGCATGTCGTCAACGACGCTTTTCGAGGTTTGATTAGCCCGGAGACAAAAAAAAATACGAATGAAACATTTTCATCCGTCAATCTGCCCGGACAAAATCAAATGACCAGCATCGAGATGCCGATCACAACCAGCAGCCCATGTGCAAAGGTCTTGAACCAGCTCACCGGTACACGTTTGAAAAGATACTGGCCAAGAGAGGCGCCGATGATTGAAGCCGGTGCGATGAAAACCGCACTGATCGCGGTCTTGGCAGCAATGGCGTCGCGCATCACCAAATTGGCCAGCATGATCACAAGCAGCAACCAGACGCTGACCATGATATTCGCCCGCTGGACAGCTGGCGGCTCCGGCGCGGCAAGATAATAGATCACCATCACCGGGCCGGCCGGCACCCCTGCCCCGCCCATGATCACGCCGGTCACAGTGCCGATCCCGAAACTCGGCACCGGCCCTCGTGGCCCCTTATAGCGCAGGTCCCGGATCAGAATGAAAGCGGCCAGAAGAACAAAGGCGCCCATGCATAACCGCACGAATGCCGGGTCCGCATTGACCAGAAACCCGGAGCTGAGCGAGATCGCGACAAGCAGCCCGGCAACAAGCGGCGCCGCCTCTTTCCACCGGACAACGCGTAGCTGGCCTGGCACCAGATGGACAAGCGCGATCGCGCTGCACATGCCGGTCAAGGCAATCGCCTGAACAGGACCAATCATCAGCGTGAACAGCGGAACCATGACCAGCGCCCCGCCGAACCCCGCATAGGCCGTCATACCCGAGGCGAAAAAGGCCACGAGCATGCCGGCAAAAAGCACCGGATCGATCACTTCGAGAAACATAAAGACACCCGCGCCAGTCAGAGCATTTTATGTAGCACAGCCTGCTCGTTATCCAGCCATGCTTTCACGTTCGTGCATCGAGGGTAGTTGTCATGGGATGTCAGGGTGTCACGGGGCGTCAGCCGACAAAGGCCTTTTCGATGACAAATCCTGCAGGCCGTGCGTTCGACCCTTCGACGAATCCCCGCCCGACAAGCAGGTCGCACATATCCTTCAGCATCGCCATGGACCCGCAGATCATCGCCCGATCCTGCACATTGTCCATTGTCATTCCCGCTGCATCTTCAAGGCGACCATCGGTCAGACAGGTGGTCAGTCTGCCGGTCAAAGCGGACCTCTCCTGCGTCGTGGCAGTGACCAGTTTCAGCCGGCCGGATACCAGTTCGCCGACAAGAGGGTCATCAAAAACAGCCTGTGCCAGCGCCTGTGCATAGGAAAGGTCGACAATCTGACGGCATCCCTGGACCAGAACGAGGTTCTCGAATTTCTCATAGCTTTCAGGGTCGCGGATGATCGAGGCAAAAGGCGCAATGCCGGTGCCAGTGGCGAAAATCCAGAGATTTCGTCCGGGAAGCAACGCATCCAGAACCAGCGTGCCCGTAGGCTTGCGGCGTATCCATATCGTGTCGCCCGGCCGGATTTTCTGGAGGTGTTCGGTCAGCGGCCCACCGGGCACCTTGATCGAATAGAATTCCAGCGTGTCGTCCCAGCAAGGCGAGGCAATGGAATAGGCCCTGAACACAGGCCGTTCACCCGGCAACCCGATCATCACGAATTCACCAGACCGGAACCGCAGGCTCGCCGGCCGCGTCGTGCGGAAGCGAAACAGCCTGTCGGAATAATGCTCGATCTCGGTAACTGTTTCGGCAAAGCAGTTATCGGGCGCACTGGGCGTCTCGAGGGTATCGATGATATCTGCGGCGGGCTCAGACAAGGCGTATGTCCTGACAATCCAGTTTGGCACCTGTTCTAGATTGTTAGCATACGAATGAAATCCTCTCAAACAGATTGTTCGCCTACAAATGAATTTGAATCAGGCGGAAGAACCCGCAGCCGGTTTCGCAGACAGCAATCGGAAAAGGGAATCAGCGGGCAGCTCGCATCTCGCGCGCTTCGCTTCGGTCCCTTTCCTGTCGAGAACCGGGACGCCGGAGCCATCCTCTGCGCTGGAACCTGTGAGGACAACGCCGTAGAGATCTGCGGCCTGATCAGGACTGTACCGGCCAAGCCGCACATCCTCGAGCACCAGTTCCGCGCTGCGCTCCAGCGGGTCGCCATAGCCTCCGCCGCCGGGCGTACGCACCCATACACGGTCACCCGATTCCAGCGGAATGTCCTGTTCCTTCGACAGATGCAGCGGCACATAGGATTCGCCATCCCGGAACACCACCACCTTGTTCACATCCCCGTCACCGCCGCCAAGCGCGCCCTGCGGCCCGAACCTGCCATGATCCATGACGAAGCTGGCCTTGGCGTTGCCGTTGCGAAGCTCAAGCTCGTAATCGAGCCCGAACCCGCCTCGGGTCCGGCCCGCGCCGGCCGACCCTTCATGAAGCGCGTAATGGTGGTAGAGAACAGGAAAGGCCTGCTCCATGATCTCGACTGGCGGTGCCTTGGAAATACCGATGGTCGAACAGCCGTTGCTGAGCCCGTCACCATCGGCATTGCCGCCATAGCCGCCACCAGACAGCTGGTACATGACGAAATCACGCCCTCGTTCGGCATTATGGCCACCAAGCGCGAAGTTCCCGCTTGTGCCGGCAGGCGCCGCCGTCACCCTGTCGGGAAGCGGCTGGACCATCGCCGCAAAGACCGCTTCGGCGATCCTCTGGCTGACCTCGGCAGCGCAGCCCGAAACCGGCCGCGGGATAATGCGCATCAAGAAATGTGCCTTCATAGCCGGTGATATCCAGCGGCTCGAATGCGCCGGCGCTGATCGGCACTTCCGGGAAGATGTGCCGCATCGCCAGATAGACCGAGCTCAAAGTCGTCGCCAGAACCGAATTCATCGGCCCGCGGCAGGGCGGGCTCGACCCGGCGAAATCAAAGCGCAACCTGTCATCGACCCTGGTGATGCCGAGCCTGATCTCGAGCGGCTCGTCAACCACGCCGTCGCTGTCGACATAGGCCACCGATTGCCAGCTTCCTCGGGCATGGAGGTGATCATCTGGCGCATCTGCGCCGAGGCGCGGCGGCGCAGTTCGGTAATTGCTTCGGCCACCGTTTCATCACCATAACGGCCCAGAAGCAGATCCAGCCTGTCCGCCCCCACATCAAGCGCGGCGGCCTGTGCCTTCACATCGCCGATCCGCTGGTCTGCGACACGAATGTTGGAACAGATGATGGCGTAGATTTCTTCATCCATGACGCCTTTCTTGAACAGCTTTACCGGCGGCAGGCGCAGCCCTTCCTGTTCAACCGAGGTGGCCGAGGCGGAGAAGCCCCCGGCACGGCCCCGCCTGTATCCGGCCAGTGGCCGGTATTCGACAGCCAGCACCACAGCTTGCCGTCACGGTAATAGGGTCGCACAAAGCGCACATCCATGAGATGCGTGCCGCCAAGATAGGGATCGTTGACGATATAAATGTCGCCCGGTTCCGGCGCGGCCGCACGTCCCTCGCCGATCAACCGGATCAGTTCGGCCGTTGAATATTGCATCGTCCCGACAAACACGGGCAGGCCGCCTGCCCCCCTGCGCGATCAGGGCGCCGTCATCAGCCGCATAGATACCGTCCGACCTGTCATTTGCCTCGGCAATGACAGGCGAGAAAGCCGCCCGCGAGAAGCTGAGATCCATTTCATCGCAGACCTGCTGCAGGCCGGCCTGAATGACGCTGAGAGTAATGGGATCGAGGCTCATCACTTGCTCCCCCACTGTGACCAGAATATTACCGTCATCGTCCGAGACGGCGCTGTCCTGCGGTTCAATCAGGATTGTGGTGTCCATCTGCTCGAGGATCGCCGGACCGGAAATATGCGCGTCCAGCGGCAGCTTCTCGCGCGCATAGACCGGTGTGTCCTGCCAGCCTGAACTGCCGCCGGCCCCGTCGAACCAGACAGGCCTGCTGCCGGTCTGCGCGGCGGCCACCGATCCGGCGCGCCCGGCATTGTCGATCAGCCCGCCAAGATCGACCCGGGGCGGCGGCCGGTGACGCTGGTGTTCACATTGACGATCTGCGCCCTGATTTCGGGCAACCGGACCCGAACCTGTTGAAATAGACCTCTTCGAAGGTCGCCTTGATATCGGCGGCCGTCATGCTCCCGCCGAGGCCAGCGGCACCTGCAACAGATGCGTCTGCCCGGCAAACTGCATGTCCAGCGAATGGGAAACCTCGACCCGCTCGATACGCACAGGCTCCTGCCGGATCAGCGCCTCACCCTCTGCCGCCTGCGACGACAGCATCTCGCCGAGCCGGTCGATATCCATCGCATCCAGCGGGCTGTTCACGGTACGCACAAAATCATGGCGCAGGTCGGCGACAATGCAGCCAAGCGCGTTCGTGATCCCCGGGCGTGCCGGCACCAGCACCTCGGGAACCCCCAGCTCGCCGGCCAGCGCCGAGGCATGAAGCGGTCCCGCACCGCCAAAGGCGAACAGGCTGAAATCCCGTGGATCGAGACCAAGCGAGACAGACACCATGCGCGTCGCACCAGCCATGCGGGTTGTCGCCATGCGCAGCACGGCGGCGGCGCTGTTTCCGCATCCACGCCAAGCGGATCGCCAAGACGCGTCTGGAAAATGGCGCGGATATCCTCAATCCCGACAGCACCCGGCACCGATTTCAGCTTTCCGACATCAAGCCTGCCAAGCACCATGTTGGCATCCGAAATGGTCGGCAGTTCACCACCCCGACCATAGCAGATCGGCCCAGGATCGGCGCCGGCGCTCTGGCCCGACCTCGAGTAGCCCGGCCTCGTTCACCCGCGCGATGGAACCACCACCCGCGCCAATGGTACGCACATCGACCATCGGCACATGGATCGGCATCGCATATTCGATCTCGATCTCGTTCGAGACCGACGGCTGGCAATCGCGGATCAGAGCCACGTCCGTCGACGTGCCACCCATGTCATAGCTGATCAGGTTCGGCCGGTTGGCACGCCGCCCGGTATAGGCGGCGGCGATCACACCCGATGCCGGGCCCGACATCACCGTCTTGGCGGCTTCCCTGACGACGCGGCTCGCCGACACGGTGCCGCCATTGCCGTTCATCACCAGAAGCTCGCCGCCATAGCCGCCATCGGCAAGTTCGGTGGCAAGACGTTTCACATACCGTTCAAGCAACGGCTGCACCGAGGCATTCACAGCAGCGGTCACGCCGCGTTCGAACTCGCGGCTCTCCGACAGCAGCCCGTGGCCCATGGTGATATAGCTGTTCGGCCAGATTTCGGACAGCACTTCGGCGGCCCGTATTTCATGGTCGGGATTGGCATAGGCATGCAGAAAATGAATAACAACGGATTCCGCACCCTTGGCCAGTAGCGCGGCACCTGCCGCGCGCACCGCATCCTCGTCAAGCGCAGTGACGACACGGCCGGCATAGTCCATCCGTTCCGGCACCTCGATGCGCAGGTCTCGCGGGATGATGGGCTCGAAATGTCCCTTCATGCCATAAGGTTGCGGCCTTGTGCGGCGCCCGAGTTCAAGCACGTCACGAAATCCGGCGGTGGTGATCAGGCCGGTGCGGCTGAGCTTGCGCTCCAGTACGGCGTTGGTCGTCGTTGTCGTGCCATGGATGACAAGCGCCACGCGCGACAGGTCGCTATCGGCCTCCGCGACGGCGTTCATCACACCAAAGGCCTGATTGTCCAACGTGCTGGCAACCTTGGCAAGGCGCACTGCACCGCTCGTCTGGTCGAGCCTGATCAGGTCGGTGAAGGTGCCGCCCACATCGACGCCGATCAGCTCCCCGTCAAATCTGTTGTCCTTGCCACTCATTCCTGACCACTCATTCCTGCTGCCTCTCGACACTGGTGCCGACCCGGGTGACCACCGAGACGTTCTTGCCGCGCATCTGCGCCGAACCGCTGTTTGTTGGTACGCAAATGAGCGCCAAATCTTGACAAAAAGTCAAACGGATTTCCAGAATGATGGATGGTATGGGGGGATCAACGACGCGTGTCGGCAGCATTATCTGCCGCGGTCATCATGGGCATCACAGCAGTGTGGCCGAATGCCGCCGCCGCCCATGCCACCGGGCAGAGCTTTGTCGCCCTGCTTCCGACCGGCCCCTATATGGCCGTGGGTGTTGCCACAGTCGCTCTCAGCATCATGCTGCTGTGGTTTTTGCCGCAGCGATCGGCATCTGCCCTGCTGCCACACCGGAATATCGGGCGGGTCGCAGCGCGGCCGGCCTTTCGCGACCTTACAAGCCTGGCCATGTTCCTTGCGCTGTGCGCAGGCATTGCGAATGGACTGGGCGGCACCCGCGACCCGCTGGAAAACGCACTGGTGCTCGGCTTCTGGGTTGCCTTCTGGATGACGGCGCCGATGGTTCAGGGATATCTGTTCGACCTGTGGGGGTGGGTCTCACCGTGGCGATGGGCCATACAGCCGCTGACTGCGCTTGCCGGCCGGCCGGTCCTGCCGCTTCCCCGGCATGTCGGCGTCTGGCCTGCGGTGGTGCTGCTGCTGGGGTTTTCGGCCTTCACGCTAGCCGATCCGGCACCTGATGATCCGGCACGTCTTGCCAAGGTGATGATCGTCTACATGATCGTGACCATTGCCGGCATGGCGCTGTTCGGCCCGCGGCGCTGGTTGCGACAGGCTGAATTCTTTACGGTATTGATGGCACAGTTTGGCAGACTTTCAGTTCTGGCACGGCGCGGCGCGCGCGTGCGCGTGGGCTGGTCCGGCTGGCAGCTTGGAAACGGCGCCGCCTTTCTGCCCGGCATTCCTGTCTTCATTCTCGTTCTTCTGGGCACCGGATCGTTCGACGGGTTCAACGAGACATTTGTCTGGCTCGACCTGATCGGCGTCAATCCTCTGGCCTTTCCCGGCGTTCGGCCGTCGTCGTGCCGGTGATCCTCGGCCTTGCCGGCGCCAATCTGCTGCTGGTCGGCCGGTTCCTCGTGATGATCGTTACCGGCGACAGGCTCGTTGGCGGCGCGCTGCCGGCTGGCCGGTTGCTGGCGCTGTTCGCGCCGACCATCCTTCCCATCGCGCTGGCCTACCACACGGCACACTATCTTCCATCGCTGCTTGTAGACGGTCAGTATGTGCTGGTCGCACTTAACGACCCGCTTGCCACAGGCGCCAATCTGCTGGGCCTTGCCGACTATTATGTCACCACCGGTTTTTTCAATCATCGCGAGACGATGCGGGTGATCTGGCTGAGCCAGGCAGCGGTGATCGTGTTCGGCCATGTCATCGCTGTGATCCTTGCACATGCGGCGGCGATCCAGCTCTACGGCAGCGTGTCCCGCGCATTTCGGGCCGGTCTCCCGCTGGCGGTTTTCATGGTGCTCTACACTTGGCTCGGCCTGTGGTTGCTGGCGGCGCCAAAGGGCGGATGACCTGAAAAGTCCCATTTTGGACTGGACATGTTGTTTGCACACACACAAACTCGAAAGGAAAAGCAAACAAGAAAAACCGGAGGCAATTCGGGATTTAACTCGCTTGAGAGGGAGGCTTTCATGAAGAAAACAATCCATGACACGCCGGTGGACAACGCCCAGACCGTAAACAAGGGTGACGACCGGATCGACGCATCGAAGCCAAGCCGCCGCAAGGCAATCAAGACGCTGGCAGCTACCACCGCTCTGGCGGCCACGGCGAGCAGCATGCCGCTGTTCGGACGCTATGGCCAGGTGCAGAGCTCGGAGCCAATCAAGATCGGCTTTCAGGTCCACCGGACCGGCATCGGCGCCGCCTATGGCCGCTGGTATGACCGCACGACCAAGGCTGCGGTGAAGAAGATCAATGACGAGGGCGGAATCAACGGTCGTCCGGTCGAGATCGTCGCCGAGGATGACGGAACGGATCCCAAGCGCGGCGCCGAGGTCGTGGAAAAGATGGCCACCCAGCATGGTTGTGACATTGCCTTTGGCACACTGTTCAGCCACGTGGTGATCGGGTCTGCCCCGCGCGCCGGCGAGCTGAAAATTCCGTACTTCGTTGTTTCCGAAGGTCACCATGTCGCCAGCGGCATGCTGAACCGTTACACGCTGCAGCCCGGCATCACTGATGTGAAAAGCCAGGTCCAGGCGATGGCCCCGTTCGTGAACAGCACGCTCGGCAAGAAGGTCACGATGATCTACCCGGACTTTGCCTTCGGACATGATCACCGCGACTATTTCTCGGCCGCAGTCGAGGCACAGGGCGGCGAGGTTGTCGCCAAGATCGCGATCCCGCCGACAGAATCGTCCTTCACCAAATATTTCCCGAAGATTCCGCGCAACACCGATGTGATCTATCACGTCATGGTGGGCCCGGCGGTTCTGACCTTCGTCAAGGAAATGGGCGAGTTCTTTCGGCAATTCGCGTCCCGAGATCTTCGGCTTTATCGACTCGCTCGAGGCGGTTGACCTTGCCAGCCCGGGTCTCGAGTTCCTCGAGGGCACCTATTTCTGGGAAGGCAATCCGCGCTATGCGCAGGCAGACCAGTCCGAATATGACAAGGCCTACCGTGCCGCCGTCGGTGTCGACGCGAACGGCGCTTCGCTGTCGGACTCCAAGGATGTCGCCACCTATGCCCATATGTTCGGCTGCTGGGAGACGCTTCATATCGTCAAGGCCGGCATGGAAGCCAGCGGCTATGCCGGCGCCGGCGACAGGTCAAAGCTGATCGAGGCTGTTGAGTCGATGACCTCGATGCCGCATTCCTTCGCGCATCCGCAAGGTGCCAAGGAATTCAACGGCAAGACCCACCAGACCTTTGGCCACCAGTACATTACCAAGGTGACTAACGGCAAGCTGGTGCTGGCGCATACCACATCGATCGAGGATACCTATTATCCCGACGAGGTCGACTACACCACACAGTCCTTCTAGGACGACGGCGTGGTCCGCATCCGCGGGCCACGCCCTTTCTTTAAATTTTTGTTCGCATTGATTTCTTCGCTCTGGGGGAGTGGCGCTAGCCGCATCGCATGGAACTCGGTCCCTATCTTATTCTTGGCCTTCTCGAGGGACTTGTCACAGCCGCGGTGCTGTCGCTGATGGCGCTCGGCCTGTCGCTTGTCTTCGGCGTGATGCGCGTGGTCAATGTCGCGCATGGCGAGTTTTTCATGGTCGGCGCGGTGCTGGCCTGGTGGATTGCCAGTCTCGTCGGCGGCCATCCTGCACTCGGATTTCTGGCAGCGCTTGTTATCGCGCCTCTGCTGGACAGCAGGACTTGCGATGCTGGCGGACCAGCTCGTCCTCAAGCGGATCGGCTATGACCCCGAGCGTACGATCGTCGCCACCATCGGCCTTCTCTATGTCATCCAGCAGGTAACGCTGATGACCTACGGGCCGGACGCGCGTCCGGTCGAGGCACCGTTCAACCATCGCCTGTCGATCCCGTTCGTTGAATGGACTGACGGCGGATCTGCATTGTACTGGCCTTGGGGCCTTGGCACGACCAGCTACAAGCTGGCGGTGATCGGCGCCGCCGTGATCCTGCTGACCGCCATCTGGCTGCTGATGACCCGCACCCGTTACGGCCTGCTGATGCGCGCCACACAGCTTGACCGCGAGACAGCGCAGGCCTTTGCCATACCGGTCGGCCGCGTCTATGCCTCGGTCTTCGGTCTCGGCGCCGGCCTTGCCGCGCTCGGCGGGGTGCTGATCGTGCCGATCCAGCAGGCACATTACCTGATGGGGCACGACCCGCTGCTGCTGTCCTTCATCGTGGTCATCATCGGCGGCCTCGGCAGCCTTCCCGGCACTGTCGTCGCGGCGCTTCTGATCGGCATCAGCGACGGTATGATATCGGTCTTCTTCTCGCCCACCCTCGCCAAGATCATCGCCACCCTCGCGGTGGCCTTCGTTCTGGTGTTCCGCCCGCAGGGCCTGTTCGGAAAGCGCGCTATGACGGATATGCAGAAATCCTGGGCTCTGCATCTCGGCATCATCGCGCTGCTGTTCGTGCTGCAATTCATCCTTCCCGCCTATCATCATGGCAGCCTTGCCAGGATCATGGTGCTGACCTGCTATGCCATGGGATACAATATCCTGTTCGGCTATACCGGCCTTCTCAGCCTTGGCCACGCGCTGTTCTTCGCGGCCGGCATGTACGGCATGTCGCTCAGCATCCAGCATCTCGACTGGTCAGCCGGACCGGCGGTGATCGCCGGGCTTGTCGCCGGGTTCGCTATGGCGCTGGTCATCGGCATGCTGCTGCTGCGTACGGCCGGTGTCGCCTTCATGATCGTGACACTGATGTTCGCGCAGGCCGGTTATTTGACGGTGCTCTATTTCGGTGAATGGACGCGCGGCGACGAGGGATCTCGTCATCAAGCAGGAACTGCGCCGCATCGCCGGGTTCGACCTGTCCGACCCGACCAACCGCTATTTCGCCGCGCTGCTGCTGATGGCGGTATGTGTCATCATCACCCTTCGTGTTGTCCAGACCGGGTTCGGACGGGTGCTTGTTGCCATTCGCGAGAATGAGGAACGCACCCGTATGCTCGGCTACGACATCCAGCGCCACAAGCTGGCAGCGATCCTGCTGTCGGGAACGATGTCGGCGGCGGCCGGCGCTGCCTACGGCCTGCTGTTCGGCTATGCCGGCGCCACCTTCGCCTCGGTGCAATATTCGATCTTCCCGCTCCTCTGGGTGCTTCTTGGCGGGGCAGGAACGGTTCTCGGCCCCTTCATCGGGACCCTCTTCATGTTCTATCTGATCGACCTGTCGAGCGGGCTCACCACCGCCTACATGCTGATCGCCGGCCTTGTCCTTGTCGCCCTGACCCTGTTCGCGCCGCAGGGCCTTGTTGGCGAGTTGCGGCGGCGAACGCTGAGGTGGCTGCCATGAGCCTTCTTTCGACAAAAGATCTCAGCCGGCATTTTGGCGGCCTGAAGGCTGTGGAGAGCGTGGATTTCGACCTTCCCGCAGGCCAGGTGCGCGCGCTGATCGGGCCGAACGGTGCCGGCAAGACGACATTTGTCGGCATGCTGTCCGGGCGTATCCCGGCAAGCCGTGGGCAGGTGATGTTTGACGGCAGAGACGTCACCACGGAACCGGCACATCGCCGGATCTGCGCCGGCATGGCCTATACTTTCCAGATCACCTCGGTCTATGGCCGCCTGCCGGTGACCGAGAATGTGGCGCTGGCCATGCGCTGGCGCACCGGCAGCGACGAGGCCGAAACGAAGCGCCGGGTGGCCGAAGCACTTGAGCGGGTCGGGATCGCCGACCGCGCCGACCAGCTGGCAGGCGACCTCAGCTACGGTCACCAGCGGCTTCTTGAAATCGCAATGGGACTGAGCCAGAGCCCGCGCCTGCTGATCCTCGACGAGCCGACACAGGGCCTTGCCGACAGCGAGATTGCCGATTTCATCGCATTGATCCGCAGCCTTGCCGGCGAGATGACCATCCTGCTGATCGAGCATAACATCAATGTCGTCATGCAGACGGCGGATGCCATCACCGTGTTGAATTCCGGCCAAGTGCTTGCCGAGGGCACGCCCGACGAAATTCGCGCCAACGCCGCTGTTCAGGCGGCCTATCTGGGGACGGGCTGATGCTGACGGTAAGCGGACTTTCTTCGGGGTATCAGGGCGCGAAGGTCCTGCATAAAAGTTTCCTTCGACGTGGCGGCAGGCGAAATTGTTTGCCTTCTCGGCCGGAACGGCGCCGGCAAGAGCACCTGCCTGAAGACCATCATGGGGCTGATCCGCCCGACAGGCGGCCGCGTCGAATGCGGCGGTGTCGAGGTGTCCAGCCTTCCCGCCAACGAGGTGCCGCGCCACGGCATCGGCTATATCCCGCAGGGGCGCAGGCTGTTCGCTGAACTGACTGTCGCCGAAAACCTCGAAATCGGGCTGATGGTCAACCGCAAGGACCATGCCTTTCGCGAGCAGGTGCTGGAGATGTTCCCACGGCTTCGTGAACGGTTGAACCAGCGTGCCGACACGCTGTCGGGCGGCGAGCAGCAGATGCTGGCCACAGGCCGCGCATTGTGCATCAACCCATCCGTGCTGCTTCTTGACGAGCCGACCGAGGGATTGCAGCCATCAATGATCGAACAGATCCGGCAGGCCGTTACCGCTGCGTGATCGCGGCGTCGCCATCCTGCTGGTTGAGCAGCGCGTCGATGCGGTGCTGTCGATCGCCGACCGTGTGGTGTTTCTCGAGAACGGCCGCAGCCATGATCCGGTCAGCGCAGCGGCGCTGCGTGACGATCCCGATCTTCTGCATCGGTTTGTCGGGGTCTAGGCAGACGTTTTCCCAGATAATCCGTTCCAGAAGCTGCATCAGCTGTCGCTGCTCCTCATCGTCCAGTGGTGCCAGCGTCTGGCGTGACACCTCGGTGGCCTGCGCCGCATATTTCCGGTACATCGCCCGCCCCTTGCGGGTCGGCGCCAGCATCAGCCGCCGCTTGTCGCTCTCCAGCGGGGCAGAGGTGATCAGCTCGCGCGCGCGCAACCTGTCGACGACTCCCTTGATCGTTGCGACATCCATCGATGTCAGCCTGCCGAGCTCATTCTGGGATGCCTGCCCCAGCTCGCACAGTTTGGCCAGCGCGGCAAACTGGGTCGGCGTCATTTCCGGGATCAGGGCAGAAAAAATCGCAATATGCCGCTGCACTGCGCGCCGCATGACAAACCCGACCTGGCGTTCGAGGATGTATGTGTCGTTCTTGTCCATTATTGGCCCCCGACTATTGGCCCACGATTATTGGCCCACGATTATTGGCTCACGATTATTGGCTCGACCGGCTCTTCCGGCCTGCGGCGACATGACAGTCTTCACGCAGCTGATGCGCGGCTATTGACGGTTGACACTACCAGACACGCATAGCACAGTCTATTTGTACACAAACAAATTATGCAGCAAAATCAATCCGGTCGACCCATGTCATATTTACGACCACATCGACTTGAAGACGCCCTTGATTGGCTTGCGGCCGAAAGCCCACTTGTGATGGCCGGCTGCACCGATATCTATCCGCTTCACCAGACGCCGTCTCTCGATGGGCCGCTTCTCGACATCACCGGCCTCGACGAGTTGCGCGGCATTTCCGCTGTCGATGGCTGGCGCCGGTTTGGCGCTGCCACCAGCTGGACCGATATCCTGCGCGCAGACCTGCCACCGGCCTATGGCGGGCTGGAAGGCTGCCGCCCGCGAGATCGGCGGCGTGCAAATCCAGGCCAGCGGCACCATTGGCGGCAATCTGTGCACGGCCTCGCCTGCCGGGGACAGCATCCCTTGTCTGATGACACTCAATGCCGAGATCGAGCTTGTGTCGCACCGCGGTGCACGGCGCCTTCCCTCGCCGAATTCCTGACCGGCCCGCGGCAAACCGCCTGCGACCCGGATGAACTGGTGACGGCGGTCTATGTCCCGTCGGATGCCGAAACGGGTGTAGCCGGGTTCGAAAAGCTTGGCGCGCGCCGGTATCTGGTGATTTCCATCGCCATGACCGCGGCTCGGCTGTCCATCGACAAGGGACGGATCGAGGAAGCCGCGATCTCGGTTGGCGCCTGCGCGCCCGTCGCGGTCAGGCTTGCCGAGATTGAAGCCGGACTACGCGGCATGGCCTGCGACATGGCCGCAGATTTCATTCGGGACAGCAGGTCCGGTATCATGGCAGCGCTGTCACCAATCGATGATGTGCGAGGCACCGCCGGATACCGGGTGATGCCGCCGCCGAGATTGTGGCGCGGCTGGTTGAAAGACTATGCGGAGACTTCAGGTGATGGACGGGCTTCACGACGGTAACGGACGCATCAGCTTCACCGTCAATGGCGAGGCGCGCGAGGTAGCTTGCGCCCCTTCGATGCGGTTGAGCGAGGTGCTGCGGGAATCGCTGGCACTTCGTGCGACCAAAGTCGGATGCAATGCCGGTGACTGCGGTGCCTGTACGGTGCTTCTCGATGGTGATCCTGTCTGTGCCTGCCTTGTACCTGCCGGTCAGGTGGCAGGGCGCGCTGTTGAAACGGCTGAGTCGCTTGCCGGCGAGGATCGGGCGCTGTCAGCGTTGCAGGCGGCATTTCTGCGTCATGGCGCGGCACAGTGCGGCATCTGCACCCCGGGCATGATGATGGCGGCCACCGCGCTGCTACGGCAGGACGCGGCACCGGACAGGCAGGCTGTCGAGGATGCCCTTGGCGGAGTTCTGTGTCGCTGCACCGGCTATGCCAAGATTATCGACGCCGTGATGGATGCGGGGCGCACCGTCACTAACAGCGCGGCACCAGCCGCCGGCGCGGCCATCGGCGCAGCGGTTGAGCGGCTTGACGGGCGCGCCAAGGTCGATGTCAGCGAATTGTTCGGAGCCGACAGCTGGCCTGAAGGCGCACGGCTTGTCCGCGCCATTCGCAGCCCGCATTACCTTGCCGATTTCTCGTTTGGCGACCTTGGGGCTGGGCCGCAAGCCGCCCGCATGTAGATGCCGTGATCACCGCTGCCGATATCGCCGGCATCAACCAGTTCGGGGTGATCCCGCCCTTTGCCGACCAGCCGGCGCTGGCGGAAGACACCGCGCGCTTCCGCGGCGAGGCGGTGGCGATCATTGTCGGGGACTCCGAATGGCTGTCAGGTGCCGATCTGTCCGATTTTCCGGTCGAATGGCAGGTGCGTGAAGCGGCTATCGAAGTGTCAGCGGCAAGGGCCGCTGGTGCCGCCCAGCTTCACCCAGGCCGTGACGGCAATCTTCTGGTAACAGGCCGCGTTCTCAGCGGTGACGGTGCCGACGGTCTGGCCGGAGCCGCTTCGACCGTCACGGCAGCGGTCGAGACGGCCTATGTCGAGCATGCGCCGATCGAGCCTGGAGGCCGGCGCGGCCTGGATGGAGGGTGATGTCCTCGTTATTTCCGCCTGCACGCAAGCGCCGGTGATGGACCAGGAGGAGCGAAAATTCTGGGCCTGCCGCTTGAAAAGGTGCGCATCATCCCGGCGGCGGCCGGCGGTGGCTTCGGCACCAAGCTGGATGTCTCGCTGCAGCCGCTTCTCGGCCTTGCCGTGCTGAAGACCGGCAAGCCATGCCGCATGGTCTTCACCAGACATGAATCCATGATCTCCACCACCAAGAGGCATCCTGCCTCGATGCGCGGCAGCCTCGCCGCCGACGGTGACGGCCGCATTGTCGGCATGACGTTCGAAGGCGAGTTCAACACCGGTGCCTATGCCAGCTGGGGGCCAACCGTGGCGACGCGCGTTCCGATCCATGCCTCTGGTCCTTACCGGGTTCCCCATTATCTGGCCGAGGCGCACGCCATCCATACGAGCGGGCCGACCGCCGGCGCGTTCCGCGGCTTTGGCGTGCCACAGGCGACGATCCTTCAGGAAATCATGATGGACCGGCTGGCGCTTGATCTGGGTATCGACAGGCTGGAAATCCGCCGTCGCAACGCACTTCTCGACGGGGACCGCACGGTATGTGGCCAGCAGCTGCACGGTGTCGGCATTGCCGAATGCCTCGATGCGCTGGCTCCGGCATGGGAAGAGGCCAGCCCACGCATCGCCGCCTTCAACGCCCAGCACAGCACCGTGAAACGCGGCCTTGGCGTTGCGTCCTGCTGGTATGGCTGCGGCAACACCGCGCTCCCAACCCGTCGACCGTTCGCCTTGGCATCACCGGTGACGGGCGGCTGATCCTGCATCAGGGCGCCACCGACATCGGCCAGGGCTCGAACACGGTAATCACCCAGATTTGCGCCGACGCGCTGGGCATGCCGCTGGCCGATTTCGAACTTGTCGGCCCGGACACGGCCCTGACACCGGACTGCGGCAAGACATCGGCCTCGCGGCAGACATTCATCACCGGCAAGGCGGCCGAACTGTCAGGACGGCGACTGCGGGCAGACATCCTGCGGCTGGCCATATGAGCGAGGACGCCAGCATACGCCTTGATGGCGCTGCGATTGTCATCTCCGATGGCAGCGCCACGCGCCGTATCGAGCTTGCCGAAATGCCAGCCGACGAATTCGGGCTGTGCTGGCGCAGAAGAGAGCTTGACCCGCCAACGGTACCACTCGACGAGAATGGTCAGGGAACGCCTTATGCTGTTTATGGCTATGGTGCGCAGGTCGCCGAAATCGAGGTGGACCTGCAGCTTGGCACGGTCAAGGTCATCCGCATCACCGCGGCGCATGATCTCGGGCGGGTGATCAACCCGCTTTTGCCACCGGACAGATCGAGGGCGGCGTCGCCCAGGGGCTCGGCTGGCGCTGATGGAGGAATATATCCCCGGCCGCACCGAGAATTTGCACGACTATTTGATCCCTTCGGCGGGAGACATGCCGGTTGTCGACACCATCTTCATTGAAAAACCCGACCCGGTCGGCCCGATGGGAGCGAAGGGCCTTGGCGAGCATGTGCTGATCCCGACGGCACCCGCCATCCTGAACGCCATCCGTGATGCCAGCGGCGCTGAGATCGACCAGCGCCGGCCCTGCCCCACCGGGTTCTGGCCGCCATCAAACAGGCGCAGAAGGACAGTAGGTCATGAGTGACAAGAAGGACGAAAAGATCCGCTGCGACGCCTGTCCGGTCATGTGCTACATCGCCGACGGCAAGAGCGGCGCTTGCGACCGCTACGCCAACCATGACGGCCAGATCGTCAGGCTGGACCCGCTGACCATCCTTGACCGCCGCATGGCCGCAGGCGACAGCGTGAAACCGTTCCTTGGCGCCAACTGGGATGGCGGGCTTGGCCAGGAAAACGAGGTGTTTGTCACCGCCATTGGCGCCGGCACCACCTATCCTGACTACAAGCCGGCCCCCTTCATCGTCAGCCGCGAGGTCGACGGGGTGGATTTCGTCACCGTGGTGACCGAGGCCATTTTCTCCTATTGCGGGGTAAAGGTAAAATCGACACCGGACCGGCATCTCGGCAAGGAGGTGCGGTGGTCCGTTGCCGCGGCGAGGCAGTCGGGCTTGTCATCACCTCGGAATACGGCTCGCAGATGCTTTCGCTTGGCGGCGTGGACCATCTGACCGGCGGGTCCAAGGGTGAAGGCCGGGTGACCTGCGATACGCTGATGCGGCTGTGCAACAAGGGAAGCCGTCGAGCTGACCATCGATGACGGTGCCACCATCACCGTCGAAGCCGGCAAAGCGCCGATTGTGGATGGCGTTGCCGAAGAACGCATGCGTGTCGGTCGCGGGTCTGCCACCATCGGCATGTTTGCTTCTCAATGGAAAGAACTGGTGGACGAAGTTGTCGTCGTCGACGACCACATCACCGGCGTTGTCTCCGAACATCAGGCCGGCAAGGTCATCGACTGGCAGAAACCGGCATCAAGATCGTTGGCCGAAGGTCGAACTCCGGGCCGTTATTCAGGTGGCGGAGCCTGGGACGCTGGGGCGGCACCAATATCGAGGACCCGCTGACCCATCCTTGGTGACTGGAACGCGGCCAAGGGCGCGCGCCGCCTGACGCTGCTGATGGTATCCACCACCGGCGAGCAGTTCGCCTATTACGTACTGGATGATGATCTGGTGCCACAACCGGCCCCGCTTCCCGAGGCGCTGCAGGCCACAGTCGACCTGATCACCGAGAATTGCGAGTCGGCGCTCTGCACCGTTCTGTTCATGGGCGGCGCCGGCGGATCGCTTCGCGCAGGTGCCACACGCAACCCGGTGAAGCTCACCCGTTCGGCAGAAGAAACATACCGCCGTGTCCTGTGGTGGCGTGCCTGCCTATGTCTGGCTCGGCGGCGGCATCACCATCATGGTCGATGTCCTGAACCTGCCGGGATAACGCCTTTGGCTATGTGCCGACACCGGCGCTTGTCGCGCCGCTGAATTTCACCGTCAGGGCGAGGATTATCGCGATCTTGGCGGCCATGACGCGTCTGTCCGCAGTATCGGCAGGGCGATCGAGGATGGCAGCGAGTACGGTGCCAGTTCACGCGTACTGGGACCAGGAGAGAAAACCCTCCTCACCCGTGACGACAAGGAAATCTGATGAACGCGCCACTGCCGACAGGCCTTCAGGCCAGCCTGTTCCGGAGCGCGCCAGCGACTGCATATCCAGCATGGCCCCACCGACCTTGTAATCGATGCCGACGGGCCGGATCGCCTGATCCTGTTCGAGGCGGCGCTGGACGCCATGCGCGACGTGCTGTCGGACCTTGCAGACGAACTGCCGCACTTCGCGCGCCATGGGATGCGCAGCACCCGCCATCGGGGCCTGTCGCCATGCGCATGCATGCGGCCTGTTCGCCGCCGGCGACCGCTTCGTGACACCGATGGTCGCGGTCGCGGGCAATCGCCGACCATGTCCTAGCCGCGATGCTGGCCCACCCGCACGCCGCCACCGCAAGCAAGATCAGCGTCAATAACGGCGGCGATATAGCTTTCTGGACAGGCAAAGGCGCGGTGACGCGCGCCGCCATCGCCGGACCCGAGGGCGGCGGTCTTGTACTGCACGGCCCGACAGGATGGCGCGGCATGGCGACATCCGGCCAGGGCGGGCGAAGCCTGTCACCCGGCATTGCCGACAGTGTCACCGTTCTAGGCAACTGCGCCGCAACCGCCGATGTCGCGGCGACATTGATCGCCGGCGCCGTGGATTGTGCCGGCGGTGCCGGCATCGAGCGCGTTCCAGCCCGTGACATCGACCCGGACAGTGATCTCGGCGACCGGCTTAGACCGTTGCCGTGCCGCAACTCGGCCCGCGCAGATCGACGGCGCGCTTGCCGCCGGGGGTGATCTGGCACGGCATATGATGAAGGGCGGACAGATTGCGGGCGCGGCGCTGGAACTTCAGCAGGATTGCCGTCATCGAGCTTGATGAGTCCGGCCGCAGCGCTGGTGAATGCGCAGGAATTTACAGACAGAACCATGAATGAAAGAGGACTGACCGATGCCTGATTTCCGGCTTCGCAAGATGATGCTGTTTTCCGAAACCATCCATCACGAGAACGGACCACCACCGGCCACACCGCGCCGCCGTGCCGCTATTGTGGCAGTTGTCGCCAACCCGTTTGCCGGCACCTGGCAGGAAGACCTGCAATCGGCGATGGACGATCTGAAACCGCTTGGACTGCAGATGACCGACGAGCTGATCACCGCGCTTGACGGGGCGGACGGGATCGACGGCTATGGCAGGCGGCACTCGCCGGAGAAGGCGGCGAGCTGGAACATACCGCGCTTTGGCATGTACCCGGCGGCTATTCCATGCGCGAGCGACTTAAGCGAGCCGAGCGCATCGTGCCGTCGGCAATGAAGGTGGGTGGCCCCGGCACACCGATCGACATTCCGCTGGGCCATATCAACGCCGCCTATGTCCATGACCATTTCGACGCCATGGAGGTGCGCCTTCCCGATGCGCCGCGTTCCGGTAGAGATCATGTTCGCGCTGGCGATGTCACGCAGGCCCCACATCCACGACCGGATGGGCGGGCTGACGACGGCAGAGGTCAAAGGGCGAGGACAGGCTGCGCTAGCCGCAATATTGCGTTGGCAAAGCGCGGCCATCCTAGCATTGAGACAGACAAAGAAGGCTGAAGGGGAAAAAAGAGATGAAAGCGCTGATCGTAATCGACCCGCAGAATGACTTCTGCCCGGGCGGGGCATTGGCGGTCGCCGGCGGCGACGATCATGCCGCGGATCAACTGATATGATGTTCGATTTCACCTGCTTGTGCTGACCCAGGACTGCATCCTGCAGGGCATTCCAGCTTTGCCTCGTCGCATAGCGGGTCCGACCGTTTACCGTCAGCCTTCGAGATGTGCCCTGAGATGGCCTGCAGGTGCTGTGGCCGGACCACTGCATTCAGGGAAGCGACGGTGCCCTGTTCCATCCGGCGCTGAACACCGACCGTGCCGATGCGAAGATCATCCGCAAGGGCATGAACCCGGCTGTTGATCCCTATTCCGCCTTTTTCGAGAACGACAAGGTGACGGCAACCGGCCTTGCCGGCTTCTGAACGCCGCGGTTGCACGGACCTGACCATGGTCGGGCTTGCGACAGACTATTGTGTGGCCTGGTCGGCGCTGGATTGCACGGTACAGGGTTTCTAAGGCCGATGTCATTCTTCCTGCCTGCCGGGCCATTGATCTGAAGTTGTTCGCCTGACGCCGCGCTCGGCGAGACGCGCGCGCTGGCATCGGCCTGTCGAATAAACGGAAGTTCGGGGGAGATAGTGATGACCGAGAGTCGCTGGAAACTGCGCAACCAGACACTGGTCA
>JAYQNB010000007.1:0-357782 GCA_038144055.1 Alphaproteobacteria bacterium
CGTGTTTCACCTGCCATAAAGCACCTTGATTCAAGCAGTTAGTCAATCACTGCTGAATTGGCTAGGTCGCATGGTAGGTCAAATAAACCATCATCTGTATCGCAAACGTGGCTTCTACTACTTCTGTAGACGTGTGCCGAAGGCATTGCTGTCACATTATCAAGCCCGCATCGTGGTTGCCTTGAAGACAAAGCAGTTCCGTGATGCCTTGAAGACAAAGCCAAATCATATCCAAGAGACTGGATGACCAGTGGTTCCATATGCAGCTAGATGCGATGGGCTGGATAATGTGCAAAGGCAAGCTGTTGAACCTGTGAAGCCATCTGCACCTCTGATGTCTGAGGCAACCAGCTTTTATCTGCGATTGAAGGGTGAGGGTAAGGACAAGGTCTTTATCCGTGCAGCCCATCGTAATGCTGCTTCTGTGATTGAGGTATTGGGTGACAGACCCATAAATGACTATGCCTCATTAGAGGCTGGCAAGCTACGTGATGCACTGTTGGACAGAGGACTGGCAGTCACCTCCATCAAGGATGTTTGGGTCTGTGAAGGCCATCATCAATCTGGCGATGGCAGAGTATGGCATTGATGGACGTAATCCCTTTGCCAGTATCTACATGCCTGATGAGATGCCAGAGGAACGCCAGCCAATTCCACTGGATGCCATAAGACGTATCCAGCGTGAGTGCATGACCGTAGATGATGAGAACAGGTGGCTTCTTTGCTCTTATCAGCGACACTGGCATGAGGCTGTCGGAGGCTGCTGGACTGCATAGAGACGATATCGTGCTGGATGCAGACCTGCCCTATCAATGTGCGCTCACATCCGTGGAGGCGTCTCAAGACGAAGGGCAGTGAAAGGCTGGTGCCATTGATTGGGCAAGCCTATCGGGCATGAGGCTCATGCAGCATGATAGTAGCTATGCACCTTCCCCGATACTGTGATGGGCAGACATGCAATGCCAACTCAGCCAGTGCTGCCCTTAATAAGTGGCTGAAGCCAAGAGCAAATGAAGAAGCCGTGGTGCATAGCCTTCGTCATTCCATGCGAGACAGACTTCGTGCAGTGGAATGCCCATCAGATATCATCGACCAGATAGGTGGGTGGTCATCAGCAACGGTGGGTTCATCCTATGGCAAAGGATATGAACTGCCCGTGCTGGCCAAGTGGATGAAGATGATGGCATAAATGCTGGTTTTGCAAATTGCTTACGGAAAGCTTACACAAGTTGAAACATAGACCTGGTAAAGGCTAAGTTGCCATGCTCGTTCGTGCAATCTCATTGGCTATAGCACGCTTATAACCAACTACGGCATTTCCTCAAACGCTGTTAGGAGTGAATGTGAACGGAAGACGAATAGCACATCAGGTTTTAAAAGATGCTAAGGCACACGATTGGTATGATTACAAGAAAATCTGCTGAAACAAAACACGCTGAACCAAAAAAGGTAGCAAACGTCTAACCTTCTCAGAAGAGAGCCTCAAAACTTCAGAAGGTTGGTTTAAGCTTCCGCCCAAAGCAATTTGGGAAAATGCTCCCTAACGGACAACTTTTTGGGAGGATTTGCGGAGCAACCAAAAGAGGTGGCTACCAGCCCAGATTACTCCCCGAAAATATGTTTGCTCAATGAATGTCGGTGAAATTCTAGCGAAAAGAAGCTGCTGATTCTATCTGATTCCAGGACAGAGATCTTCATCTCAAAACGCCATCCAATGCGGCAACACGGGGTTCTGTCGCCCCAACAAACAAAACTAGAAAAAGCTAAAGAAGAATGCGCGGCGATCTTGGGTTTTTGAAAGAGGCACAAGAGCGGCATAGTGATTGCGTTCTCGAAGCTTCTAGATAGCCTCTAAGCGACCGTTGCTTCCAAACGCTTCCCTTTGGGTTCCTTGTTGCTGAAACTGAGTGTATCGACCTTCAAGAATTTTTCAACATTTGATTGTCAGTGAAGATTCTAAACACGGCTTCAATCAAGCGACTGTAGTACATACATGCGGAACCAAGACAGCCCCGGGCACCATTGCCAGAAAATTTACTGTTTGTTTCAGTGTATTGCGTCCGATTGCCAATCACGACCAAACCGTGCGTGGATCATTTGCCGATCCGGGCCTCCGTCTCCTTAATCGTATCTGATGTTATCAAGTGCCGCCCTCAAAGTCGGGCATGAGGCTTTCGGAAGCTGCTGGATGGCAAAGAAGGCCCCAAAGAAAAGGCCCCCGAAAAAGGCCCCCAGTGAAGGTGCTTATCACTGAGGGCCGAGAAGCTAGGCAGCCGTTCAACGGGGGAGGTCGCGAACGACGGCCTGTGGATAAGCTGCTAGAAGTGTCACTCAGATAAGCCGTCAGATGCGCAAAGATCGTTGCAGTAAACACAAGACAAATTGGCAGAACGAGAATATTGCCAATCCGTCTGTGTTTGGTTGGTGGCAGGGTAAGGATGGGCGCCGAGATCACCGGTCGGCGGCTTTGTGAGGAGAGACGGTATGACCTGTTCATGGCTGGCGCAATCACCATTCCGGTCTGCTGATCGACCTCAGCAGCGTAGCGCGCCCCTGCATTAAGACCGATAGGGCCTCCCGTACCCGTGCTCAGGAGTGATTAAACACTCGACTGAAAGCATCCCAAATGGGTACGGGACGGTATAAATGTCGGCGTCATTGCCGGTACGTCACTGTGGCACAGTCGCACACAAAGCCAGACCAGGAAGAAGAAGCCTCTCGCAAGGGCCGCGGTCTGGCATCCACGGGATCAGGTTTCCTGGTGAGCCTGACCAACTCGGCTACGATTATCTTCTGCAGACATCAGTCGTTCTACTTCTGCAGACCTTATGGCGATCTCTCTCGCACCGGAACCGCTTATGGCAAACTGGCGTGATGGACCCGCAGAAAGTGGAATTCTAGTGCATCAGTGTTAGGTAGGCCGCTGCCGATGCGATAGCCACCAACAGAAACGCTGGTCCTTTTCTCGATCTTTTCGAAAGTTCGGACGAAGTGAGTTACAAAGCGTTCATCTGGTGAACGGTGAAATCATGGATTCATATCGCTCTGCCCTCCGCTAACTACAGTTAGTGGTGTGCTCCCCTGTTAACACTATATGTAGGGTAAAAGGGCATTGTTTGCAATGGTGAGTGACTGTCAGTCTCCGGCATCAGCTTTGTCACGGATCACCTTGGCAATGATCCAGCAGAGAGCAGTGATGCCAGCGGTCCACATCCAGATTTCGATGGAAGACTCTTCTTCGCGACTGCCAAGAACAGCAAGCAAAACAACCAGTCCAACAACCCAGACGCATCCGATGACAACTTTAGTGGACATGTCTTGCTCCATTTCTGATGCGTGGCGAACCCGTTGCAGGCATTTGTCCATCGCCCTAGCAACGCGGCGATCCCCAGGAACGACTGCCTGAAGGTGCCCTCGATCGCCGGATATTGCGGTCCCTTGGTTCGGCTAAATTCAACTGGAAATTTTGCTGCCTTTATTCGCCGGCGGGCTGGTCAGGGAACCGTCATGGCATCCGGGTGAGCGTCGCTTCACCCATTGGTGAAGTGGTACGGCAAATAGCCAGAGGATGATGATCAGGAAAAACGCACCTAAGCGATTTGGGTTTCTTGTTCGAAGTGGAAGGCCTTTCTGTGACAGGCCGTTTGTTCTTCCATCATTACGAAAAGGTCTCGATCCGAGCTCCTTGCCTTTTGATGACCCAGGCTAGTGGCGAACTGGAGTAACCTGATGGTCCTAGAGGTAGCGAGCAAATTGATAAATCATCACTCAATCAAGGATACGCAAATCATTGGCATGCAAATAGTTATAAGCGCCCGGCGTAATCTGTGTCATGTCGCTACGCTGAACGCCAGCATGGCGATGAAAATATAGCGTGCAGATTTGGCGATGGTGACAACAACAAGGAACGACCACAGGGGCTCCCGCAGCACTCCTGCCACGACAGTGATCGGATCACCGATGAAAGGAACCCAGCTGAGCAACAGCTAATAGCGGCCATATTTCCGATATCGCCCTTCTGCTTGTTCCAGCTGCCCGATCCACGGGAAACCATGTCCGGTCGCGGTAGCGGGCCGCGAACATCCCAAGACCCCAAATCACCACGGCGCCCAGCACATTTCCGGAGGTGGCGATGGCAATCAGCATCACCATCTCGTCTGGGACTGCCGTAATCGATCGAGCAAGAACCGCTTCCGGACTGCTGGCAGGATCGTTGCCGCCGAAATGCGCTGATGAAGGGATAGATACAAGCTGGCTCCAGTGGGTTCCTGCAGGGAAGAGTTGCCCTGTTGTAAGCGCCCGAAGGCGGTTGCAGGATGACGTTAGCACTACCCAGTGGTCCGGCCTGTTACAAGACTAATTGCGGCGGCCGCACCGAAGACCGGTTATGATGCGGCGACAGAAGGCAGGACATTGTTGCCGAGACAACATCACCTACGAGAGCCTGTGGCTCTTCCGACCGCCTCGATTATTCAGCAGAGCAGAGACGCCGAGCACGCCTTCCATGACCGCATGAAACAGCGTCACACCGTACGTGACTATGCAGACAGACCGGTGTCGAGAGAGGTGATCGAGACCTGTATCCGCACCGCCGGAACAGCGCCCTCGGGCGCCAATCACCAGCCATGGCATTTTGTTGCCATTTTCCGATCCGGCGATGAAACGCAGGATTCGCGATGCCGCCGAGGAAGAAGGCGGGCTTCTATGACAGGTGCCGGCGGCGAATGGCTGAAAGGCGCTGGAGCCAATCCAGCATCCGACAACCGGCCGCATCTTGAAGAGGGCGCCCTGGCTGATCGTCGTCTTCGCGCAACGCTGGAGCCCGAGTTCGACGATGGCACCCGCTTCAAAGTACTATGTGCCGGAAAGCACCGGCATCTCCTGCGGGTTTCTTCTGGCGGCCTTGCACCATGCCGGGCTCTCGACCCTGGTGCATACGCCGAACCCGATGAAGTTCCTGAACAAGCATGCTTGGCAGGCCGGACAGCGAAGAAGAACCAGTGATGATCATCGCCACTGGCCATGTGCGGCGGCGCATGCCAAGGTGCCTGCCGTCGCCAAGATCAAGAAACCGCTGGATGAAATCCTGACCGTCGCGGAATGACCTGCCGAAAGGGCGGGCCGCGCTAGGCGCGTTCTGCCCACCGCATCAGGGCAAGCGACATAACTCCGGCGATGGCAAAGCCGCCAACGAGTGGTGTGATGCTGTTGTCGAAATTGCTGCTGACAAGCCAGGACAGCGGCAGCGAGACCAGTGTCGACGCCAGCCGCCGAAGATCGCCGCGAAGCCAGTCCGGCAACATGACCAGGCTCCATCGCCAGTGACTGTATATTTCCGAAAATCATGCCGATGCAGAAGATGAAACTTGTCTGCCAGACCATGAACAGGATGAAGCCGGGATGACCGCTGGGGTCGGTCAACCCATAACAACGCTGAAATCCAGTGTCAGTGTTGTCATTGCGATGAAACTGAGGCGGCGCATGCCGTGCGCATCATCCAGCCTTGCGTTCAGCAGTGAGGCGGCGCGGCAGAATCGATCCCATCGCAAATAGATCACGAACATTTATGCGGCATCGCGGACGTCCTGAAAAATCTGCCGTGATGTTGCCAGATAGGCGTGAATGGCCCGCCGATGAATCCCGCAACCAGAAAGATAGACCATCGTCACGCGCGTGCGCGCACCTGTAATGCAGGTGAACCAATCGCTGGGGTAAAGCGGCCGCGCTGCTCTTGCGGCAATGTTTCGGGTATTGCCCGGGCGAACCAGGAAGGCCGACGGCACCGCCCACAAGGATTCATCGGCAAAGGTCGCGCGCCATCCCCCAGATGATCAGCCCCTGTCCCATCAGGGCGCGATGATCCAGGCGAGGATGAAAGGTGCCATGATGATCGACATGATCCGCGCCATGGCGCGCCCCTTATATTCGTCGCGGACGATGGCGACGGACACAACGCGCGGTCCAGCGGCGCCGAGACCCTGGAGGAACCGTGCCACCACCATCAGCCACCAGTCGCCAGCCAGCATCGACAGCCCCGCATCCGGCAATGAACAGCGCATATCCCCAGATGATTACGCTCTTGCGGCCATAGGCATCGGACAAGGGTCCCACGACAAGCTGGCCAAGCGCCATGCCGAGGAAAAAGACCATCACCACCAGCGTTGTGTGATTGATGTCGCCAACCCCAAGGTCCTGTCCCAGAACGCCGAGCGCAGGCAGCATGATGTCGGTCGCCAGCGCACCTATTGAGGTCAGCAGGCCCATGATGGCGAGATAGGTGAAGCCCGGCAGCCGTGCGTCCGATGATGTCATGATGGATGCCTTCAGGGTTTGCCAGACGATGCAGCCGATCACGCCCCCTGGCAACGACCGCGGCCCACTATGAACTCAGGCATGAATCCCGGCGTGAGGCCCGGTCAGACATTCGCGCAGATCCTCAGCGCGTCGAGGATGGCGCAATGGATATCGCGACTGCCGGCAACATCGCCGATGCGGTACAGGCGGTAGCCGTCCTCCTCCGTTACCGGCTGGGCACACCCGTCGCGCATGGCGTCGAGATCGGTGACGCCGCGGTTCGCCGCCGCCTCTCGGCAAGATCGTAGAACAGCTCGTCATTCAGGGAGCGTCCCCGCCTCGACCACGATATGGTCGAACAGCTGGCGTGACAGCGCGCCGGTATGCATGTTGCGGAAGGTTGCCTCGATCTTGTTGTCGGCGCTCTCGGCGCTGACAAGTTCCTGATCCGTCTGGATCGCCACACCATGCTGGTAGAAGCGTTTCATAAACGGGCTGATTTCGAGCCGCATGGCCTCCATCCCGATGGTGGCGTCCTGCGTGTTCAGGGTCACGCTGACCCCGCCGGCTGCCAGATGGTCGGCCGCAGCCATCGCCACATTGCGGCCGGTCTGGTCATGCACCAGCACCTCGCCATCGAGCGAGGCCATGCCGGACATCACATCCCAGCTGCTCAGCACGGCTGGCATTCCCCTCGACCCAGTCGGTATGTGGCAGGCCGCCGGTGGCGATAAACACAACATCTGGCGCCTCTTTGAGGATATCCTCCTGCTCGGCGAAATGGTTCAGCCTGACGGTTACCCCAAGGCGGTCGATCTCGCGCTCCAGCCAGTCGGTGATGCCAAGAAGGTCGCGCCGCCAGTCCGGCTTTCCGGCAAGCAGCACCTGGCCGCCGAGCTTGGCCGACGCCTCGAACAGCACCACCTCATGTCCGCGTTCGCGCAGATACGTGCCGCCTCCATGCCGGCAGGCCCGCCGCCGACAATGACGATTTTCTGCTGCGCTGCGTCAGACGGCGAGATCACATGCGGAAGCTGTGCCTCGCGCGCGGTGGCCGGGTTCTGGATGCAGTAGCGGAAGTTCGAACAATAGGTGGCGCCGACACAGTTGCGGATGCGGTCCTCCTCGCCGCGTTCCAGCTTGGCGACGATATAGGGATCGGCGATATGGCCGCGGGTCATGCCGACAAGATCGACAACCTGTTCGCGGATAGCGTGACGTGCTGTGGCCAGATCGTTGATACGCGTGGCGTGGAGGACCGGAAGTTCGACTTCGCGCCGGAAGCGCCCGGCCTGTTCAAGGAAGGGCGAGAGCGGGGCGGCCATGCCAGGCATATAGCTTGTCAGCCGTGGCAGCGTGTCGATGCGCCCCGATACGAGATTCAGGAAATCGATTGTGCCGTCGTCGCGAAGCCGTGAGGCGATCTCGATATTGTCCTCTTCGGACAGACCGGATTTGTCATGGTCCTGCTCGGTCATGGTCATGCGCACACCAAGCGCGAAATCGGGTCCGGCGGCCTCGCGCATGGCTTCGAACACCATGCGGCTGTAACGCATGCGGTTGTCCAGCGATCCGCCATAGCGGTCGGTCCGCTGGTTGGTGACCGGTGACCAGAACTGGTCCATCAGGTGGCCGGATGCGATGATCTCCAGCCCGTCGAGCCCGGCCTCGCGGCAGATCCGGGCGGCGGTGGCGAAATCACCGACAATGCGCAGGATATCGGCTTCGTCCATGGCGCGTGGAAAGCCGCGATGCAGAACCTCGCGATTGGCCGACGGCGCGACGATGGGGAAGCCAGTCGCCGGCATTGGCGTTGGTGCGCCTGCCAAGATGGGTGATCTGCGTCATCAGCGCGGCGCCATGCCGGTGATAGAAATCGGCAAGCTCGGCAAAGAAGGGAATGATGTCGTGGTCGATGATCAGCTGGTCGAAGACCGGTGCGGTGTCGGGCGAGACAGTGCCCGACCCGCCGACAAAGGACAGGCCGATGCCGCCTTTCGCCTTTTCCATCTGGTAGCGAAGCGTGGTGTCTGTTGGCCTGCCCGCCTGAGCGTGGCTGAGCGCATGGCCGGAACTGAAGATCCTGTTTTTCAGCCTGACCGGACCAAGCTGGAATGTCTCCAGAAGCGGATCACTTCCCTTGCCTGCCATTGCCTGTCACCCCCATCCACCATACTGCCCGTCGATCGGCGTCTCATCCGGCGCCAACCCGTGCCGGCCGGTCGGCCCGTAATAACGTGGCCAACCCGATAATATAACCACAGCCGGCGGCCAGACCGCTATCACAAGGTTGGTCGCCCGTTGCGTGCGCAGCGGCGCCTTGGGGGTGGGGGATGGCAGGCCGGTCAGAGAATTTCGCAGGCCTGCTCGAAGCTCAGGCGCGCGCCACGCGGATGCAGTTTCGTCTCGTCGCCATAGCCGATATTCATCAGGAAATCGGACTTCCAGCTGGACCCGGCATAGAAGGCGTCGTCGATGGCCGGCTTGTTGAAGCCGCTCATCGGTCCGCAATCAAGGCCGAGGGCGCGCGCCGCCGAGATCAGGAACCCGGCCTGAAGCCAGCTGTTCTCGATGGCGACGGCCTCCAGCCTCGAGGCGTCCTGCGCCGCATAGGCATCGGCATCCATATGTGGTGCCAGTGTCCCGATATGGTCATGGAACCGGCTGTCATGGGCGATGATGGCCACAACGGGCGCGGACTCGACCTTCGGTTTGTTGCCGTCGGCCACGGCTGTGATGACGGCCTGTTTCGCCTCGGCGCTGGTCACAAAGCTGATCCGCATCGGACACAGATTCGATGCTGACGGCGCGAATTTCGCGGTCTCGTAAAGCTGTCGCAGCGTGGACTCCTCGACCGGCCGGTCTAGGAATGCCTTATGCGTGCGGGCCTCGGTGAAGATGCGTGCGATGAGGTTGTCGTCAGTCATGGATTCACCGATCTGTTTCATAGTGGGTGTTTGCTGTTCGGTCATCGTGCCTGCCTTTGTCCCGGCACCTCGATGATCAGGATTTCGGCATCGCCGTCCGCATCGAGCGCAAGATGTTTCTCTCCCGAGGCGGCGATACCGTCACCCTTTACAGCCCTTGTCCCGTTGACGGTGACCTCGCCCTCCGAGACCAGAAGATAGGCCTGCCCGGTCACGGCATGTTTCAGGCTTGTGCCCTTTGTCAGCGTACCGGCGAAAATCCGCGCATCCTGATGTATCTGAAGCGGCGCGCTGCCGTCACCGGATACCAGAAGTGGCAGTTTGTCCGTCACCGGCTCGCGCGGAAACTCGGCAGCGTCCCAGCGCGGCTCGATGCCCTTGGAACGCGGTATGATCCAGATCTGGAAGATATTGGTTTCCTCATCCTCGTGATTGTACTCGGAATGCATGATGCCGGTGCCTGCGCTCATCACCTGAACGTTGCCTGCGGTCGTGCGGCCCTTGTTGCCGCGGCTGTCCTTGTGGGTGATGGCGCCGCGCCGGACATAGGTGATGATTTCCATGTCGCGGTGCGGATGGGTGTCGAACCCTGCATAGGGCGCGATGCGGTCGTCATTGATGACGATCAGCTCGCCGAAGCTCATTTTCTTCGGGTCGTGATAGCTGGCAAAGCTGAAATGATGTTTGGCGTTCAGCCAGCCATGGTCGGCGCCGCCAAGAGTGTCAAACGGGTAGTGCTTCAGCATCGGGCTGATCTCCCTTTGTCGTCAGTATTGGTATCTGCTGTCACACCAATAGATATGGATAAATTGAATTTTGATAAATATGATGAAATTCAATTCAATATTAACTACAGGTTGATAATGATTTTTAATCCGGCGGTCGAGACATTCAGGGAAGTGGTTCGGCATGGCAGTTTCACTGCTGCGGCCTCCGCCCTCGGCATTTCCGGTGCGGCGGCAAGCAAGCAGATCAAGCTGCTGGAAGAAAGGCTTGGCTTTCGGCTGTTCAACAGGACCACGCGCAATGTCCAGCCGACCGAAGCCGCGCGCCGCCTCGACGCGCTGCTGTCGGAAAATGCCGAGCAGCTTGCCATGCTTCTTGCGGAACTGTCCTCGGAACAGGAGCGGCCGACCGGCCGGTTGCGTCTGAATGTGCCGATGTCCTTTGGCGAGCTGTTTTTGCGCAAGCCCATTGCCGAATATGCGCTGGCCTATCCCGATGTGGTGGTTGATGTCGATTTCGAGGACCGCCGCGTCCATCTGATCGAAGAGGGGTTCGACCTTGTTGTTCGGATCGGCGTGCTCGAGGATTCCGGCTTGATTGCGACCCGTGTCGGGGACTGCCCGCTCTATCTGTGCGCCAGCCCGCAATTTGTCGAGCGCCATGGCGGCATCACCGATCCGGCGCAGATCCCGTCGCTTCCCGCCATCATCTATTCGAACAGCGACGGCCCGCCGTCCTGGAGCTGCCAGGACCGGTCCGGGCAGGTGCATTCCCACCCGCTGCGGCCGGTGTTCTATGCGAACAGCGCCGGCATGATGCTGGAAGCCTGCCGTAACGGCATCGGGCTGGCTGTCCTGCCCCTCATTCAGCTGTCAGCATGATATCGACAATGGCAAAATCCTGCGGCTGTTTCCGCAGATGACAACGGCTCCGGAGCGCGGGATCTACGCCATTTATCCTGACAGGCGTTACCTGCCGCTCAAGGTGCGGACATTCATCGAATTGCTGCAGGGCGCACTTGGATAGCGCTTGCCGGCCGGAGTGTAAGCTGGCGATCAGACGGGGGATCAGTCCAGCAAGTCACGCGCGATCCGGTCGAAGATTCGCGCCCCGACCGGGATCAGATCGTCGGGAAAATCATAGTCCGGTTGATGCAGCGCCGGATGGGTTTCTCCCGGGCCGAGACACAGCATCGCCGATTTCGCGGCCCATCCGAAAACGCCGAAATCCTCGGATGCGCGCATTGGCAATCCGTCACTGCCATGCGGGATATCCAGCTTGGCAAGCGCCGACAAGGCCACCTTGGTGGCCTCATCATCATTGACCGACGCGGCGAAATCATCATGCGTCTCGAATGTGGCTGTCAGCCCGTGCGGTGCGCACAGGGTGCCGACCAGTTCGCGCGCGGCGCTATCGATCTCGGCGATGGCATCATCCTCGCCGGCGCGCAGCGTTGCAAAAATTTCCGCATGGCCCGGGGTGATGCCGAAGGTTGGCTCTCCGGCGCGGACATGGGTGATGGTGACAAGCCTGAAGCCGTCATCAAGCCCGCCCCCCGAACTGCTGTCCGGGCCGCGTTCCGGGCCAAGCGACCGCAGCCCCTCGGTAATCGGGCCGATCAGTGGCACCGGCGAGACGGCAAGCTCAGGCTCGGCGGCGTGGCTTGTCCGGCCCGACAGGGTGATCGCAAGCCCGCGCGAGGCGCAGTTCATCAGCCCCGGGCGCGTTGCGACATGGCCGAACGGCAGCCCCGGTTCATTATGGATTGCGAAAGCCCAGTCTGGTGTGATGGCTTCATATCGCGGGTCGGCCACCACTGCGCGGGCGCCGCTGCCGTCTTCCTCAGCCGGCTGGAACATCAGCACCACACGTCCGCGTTGCACTGGCCGCCGCGCCAGCAGCCTGCCAAACCCCAGCAGCATGGTCATATGGCCGTCATGCCCGCACAGATGGCCCTTTCCTCGGTCTCCGACTGCCAGTCTGCGCCGGTTGTCTCCGGTATCGGGAGGGCGTCGAGCTCAGCCCGGAACAGCACGGTGGGGCCGGGCTCGGCACCAGTGAAGATGCCGGCGACACCATGGCCGCCAAGTCCGGTCAGCACAGCCTCGGGATGAAGCCGGTCAAGCGCATTGGCAATCTCGGTGGCCGTCCATTCTTCCTCGCCAGACAATTCGGGCCGTCGGTGAAGGTGACGGCGGAAGGCCACAAGTTCAGTGATGTCGGTATTTGTCAGCATGGTCTGCCTGCTGTTGGCGCAGGATCTGCTTGCCTGCCTCAGGCAGGTTCACGGTAGGGCGTTGCGGTTTCGGGAAGTTCGCGCCGGACGAAATAATCCTCGTTGCGAAGCTGGCGGACAAGTGCCGGCCACATCTCTGCAAATCCCGCGGCGATCGAGGGCGAGGGCGTCGGCAGGTCGTGACGCACCATTGCATGCAATGCCGGCAGCGCGTGATACGGCACCTTCGGATACATGTGATGCTCCACATGATAGTTCATGTTCCAGTAGATGAAGCGCGAGACCGGGTTCATCATGACCGTTCTCGTGTTCAGCCGGTGGTCGGTGACATTGTCGGCAAGGCCGCCATGCTGCAGCATACCGGTCATCACATGGTGCCAGGCGCCATAAAGGCGCGGTGTGCCGACCAGAAGCAGGGGCAGCCAGCTCTGCATCATCACGGCCGCGCCGATGGTGGCGGCATAGATCAGCATCCAGACCCGGGCGACCCGCACCACCTTGTGATGCTCGCTGTCCGGGATATAGGTTGCTTCCTGCGGGTCGAGCCTGCCCGAAGCGTTGACCAGCATCAGCCGCAGCCCCGTCGGCACGTCCAGAAGCCCCAGGAAATTGGCCATCAGCCATGCGAATTCCGGTGGCCGCATCAGCTGGATTTCAGGATCGCGGCCGACGATGATGGTGTCGGTATGGTGCCGCGCATGGCTCCAGCGCCAGGTGTGCGGATTGCGGATCATGCAGAAACAGGCGATCTGGTAGACAACATCGTTCATCCAGCGTGTCTTGAAGGCTGTCTTGTGGCCGCATTCATGCCAGCGCGAATCCATCGCCGAACCATAGAGCACCCCGTAGGCGAGGAAGAACGGCACCGACAGCCATGACGGATAAAGCATCGCCGCGGCGCAGGCCAGTCCAGCCATGGCAGCAAACAGGATGATGGTATCGCGGATTGCCGGACCGTCGGCAGGTTTCATCAGCGCGGCAAGCGACTTGCGCGGAATCTCGGTCTGGTACCAGCGCGCGCTGGCAAGCCCGTTTTCCAGTGCCGCCGCGCCGTCGCGGCCAAGAAGGGAATAATCACGACAATCCGACATAACACCGAAAATGTATCACGCAGCCTGCGGGGCTTCCAGATGGATTGCTGTCGCAGGCAAAGGCGCGATTATTCGGCGCTTTCCACGATTTTGGCAGTGGCGGTGACCGCGGCGCGGACAACCGGTGCCCAGTCACGGTCCGCGTTCTGGTGGATAAGGGTAAGGTTCGCATACCAGGGTGTCTCTGCACGATCCGCCGGCCAGCGAAAATCGGGCTGGAAGGGCAGCATGACGATGGTCGGCCGTCCGGTCGCACCGGCAATATGCGCAAGGCTGGTATCGATTGATATGACGGCGTCCGCGACGGCGCAGATCGCCGCCGCGTCTGTCAGGTCGGTGTTTTCGTCCAGCGGCCTGGTCAGCTGCGGTGTCGCTTCAATCAGGCTGGCTTCGTCGTCAGTGAGATCGTGATGCAGACTGATCCATTCCATATTGCCATCAAGCAGGCGAACGAGATCGCAAAGGTCAATTCTGCGCCTGCGGTCATAGCTGTTCTCGGGATTGCCGCGCCAGGCAATGGCCACACGCGGCCGTGTGCCGGGCCCAAGCCGATCTGCCCAGTGACTGACAAGATCAGACTCTACCGACAGATAGGGTCCATGGTCGGGCACGCTATCAATCAACGTTCCGAAGGCCAGCGGCAAGCTCATCATGGGGCAGTGAAAGTCCCATTCAGGGATCTTGTCGCCTGGTCTCAGCAACTGCGCGACGCCGTCGAGTGAGGACAGAAGGTCAATGACAGGCGACTGCGCCCTGACGATCACCGTTGCACCACGCTGTGCGAGCAATGGCACATAGCGGCAGAACTGGATGGTGTCACCAAGCCCCTGTTCGGCATGGACGAAGATGGTTTTCCCGGCGAGATCAGTTTCGCCGAGCCATGGCGGCGTGTCGAACTCAGCTGCCGCCTGCTGCCGTCCAGCCTGCTGCCACCGATATTCTACCAGTGGCCAGCCTTCGCTGTAATTGCCCTGTTGCACCAGCAACTGACCCTTGCCGAATTTCACATCCGCGAAGTCAGGCCGGATGGCAAGGGCCCTGTCATAATCTGCAAGAGCCTCATCAAAGCGATGAAATTCGGCGAGAATGCCTGCCCTGTTATTGAGCGCCTCGGGATAATCCGGTTTCAGCGTGACAGCCTTGTCCAGGAATGTGAGCGCGGCCTTGAAATCCATCATCGCACCCAGCAACTTGCCGTGATTGTTCCAGAACAGGGCATTTTCGGGGTCGAGTGCGACAAGCCTGTCGCTGTCGGCCAATGCCTCTTCCAGCCTGCCCGCACCTTCGAGGCAGACAGACCGGTTATTCAGTGCGCCCTGATGGCCCGGCACCTGGTCGATCACGCGGGTGAAATCGGCGATGGCATCGTCATGCGCATATTGTTGCTGATACATGGTGCCGCGATTGAACAGGGCCTCCGGGTGCCCGGGCTTGATCGAAAGCGCCTTTGAAAACAGCTCAAGCGCCTTGTCTTGCTCGCCTTTCTGGGCATGTGTCACACCAAGAAGATGCGTGGCATCAAAATGGTTTGGCGCGATGCCAAGAATGCGCCGGTACAATGCGCGTGCACCGTCGATATTCCCCTGACTGTGAAGTGCCATGGCTTGCCGCAGCACACCCGGAAGGTCTGTTGGCTGGAAGGGTGGCGGTGCGGTCGGCATTCTTGGCATGTCAGGCTCGGACCCGTGGATATGAAGTCGGTTTGTTTGTCCGCTTGGAAGCTGTTGTGACAGGCGGATGATGCAGGTGTCTATACCGGTTTCCGGAATTGAAAGATATTGCCGCTGCTGCGGGTCACCGGCTTATCACCTTAGGAGTCAACTTATGGCTTTCGAGCTTCGACTCAGAGCTTCGACCCAGAGCTTCGACTCAGGGCTTCAAGATTTTCTGTCCTGTCCCAGCATGGTGCTGATTGCCGAGACGACCCGTGTCTTGTCTTCCTTCTGGACGGTTTTCACAGCCGCAACCTTGTCCTCGAGCGCGGCATCATCCTGTGACAGCAATTTGCGCATCGCCGTCTGCCGAGCAGATCGCCGTCTCTCGTCATCCTTCAGGCGCGCAAGGCGCTGCCGTTCGCCATCATCCATCATTGCCTCACTGTGACTCTTCGCCGAAAGCAGTATAGGGTTATGAAGAGGCGGCTTGTAAACCCGCTGAGGTGCTGCCTTTCGCAACTCATCAGAAGACGAAGGAGGAGACCATGGAATTTGTAGTTCTTGGAAAATATACAGCCGCTGGTCTCGGCGGCTTCGCGAAGAATCCAAATGAAGACAGAAAAGCCGTCATTGGCGCCATGATGGAGGCTGCTGGCGGCAAGATGCACAACCTGTGGCTGACCCGCGGGGAATATGACGTCGTTGTCGTCGGCGAAGCGCCTGACTTCGAGACGGTCGCCGCCATCAAGATGATGGTTCTGGCGTCCGGTGCGCTGGATGATCTGGTGATCCTCGAGGCTGCCGATTTCAATGCCATCGGGCAGAAGGCGGCTGCGATTATGGGTAGTGCCGGGGCGTATCAGGCGCCTGGCGGGTAAAGTCCGGTCCGGGTAAACGCCGGGTCATAAACGGGCCGCCGGTTACGGGCGTTGGACTGCAAGCGTTACAACCGCAAGAGACGACCGGTGCAACACCGACCTCATAAGATAAACAGCACAACACGGAGGCCACCGCCGGCGCGGTGGCCTTTTTCACTGGTGTGGCGGGCTGTCCGCTAGTACCCACCGCCCTGGCAACTCGCCAGCAGCAAATATCCGGCCAAAGCAACCGGAACCAGCACGAACGCGCCGACGGGCAGTGCTTTCAGAATCCCGGTTCTGTTCCCTCCGGCCTGTTTGTCGGCCAGATCGTTCCCTTGGTCTGTGTCGAACACATTTACCGTCGGGATCGATTCATATTCGGACGGGTCGTCGGTCATAGCTGCGGTCATTGTTGCCGACGCAAATACCTTGTCATCCATCGCATTTCGCCTTGTTCTCTTGAAGGCTTGTACACATCTCCCCTGATGACAGGTTGTCGCAGCTCGGCGTATCTGTCTATCAAACCGGGCGCAAAACAGTTTTTCCGATAATATTCAGAATGTTGATGGGTTTCTGCCACGCTTGGGCAGAGGTCATGGCAAGGCCGAATCATCACTTTGGCAATTCGGATCAGCTTGTTTCTTTGCCACATAAAGAAACTGGCGCCGCTGGTCACCAATAGGTTATGCTTCGCCCATGGAAAAGTTTCGCACTGTTATACATCTCGCCATCGGCCGGTGGGCCTCGGCAGCCGCCTTCGCCGCCTTCCGCATTGGCACCAGCGATGCCTTCATGCTTGGTATGATTGAAGGGTTGATGGTCCTCATCGCGGCCTTTGTCGCCCACAAGACGCTGGACCTTCTGATCGTGACGGCCGGCAAGAAGGAAGACGAGTAGAGTCTTCCCGGTTTGTCGGATGCCGCTTTTTGGATTCTGCCGACGACGCATATGTCCCGGAATGGCGAGGATGCGCTGGGAGCGTGGCTCATGAAAGACAAGCTGCGAACGCCGGGCACCACCAGTATCCTTGAGATGATGAATTGGCTCCAGCTGTTATGGCTCGGCTGACCGTGCGTCCTGCCCGATGAGCGGGCGCAACACCGGCTTCTCGCCATCGGCGAGGTGATGGCCGAAATCAGGACCGACGGCGAGGCGGGGTTTGCGCTCGGTTTCGCCGGTGACAGCTACAACACGGCTGTCTATGCGGCGCGCGAAATCCCGGCATCTGGCGCGGTTGCCTATCTCACCCGTGTCGGCAGCGAACCGCTTTCCACGGCTTTTGTGAAACAGGCTGCGGATGAGGGAATCGATGTCAGTCATGTGGCGGTCGACCCGGACCGTCATATCGGCATCTACGCGGTCTCGACCGATGCGCATGGTGAACGGAACTTTCATTATTGGCGTTCACAGTCGGCAGCGCGCCGTCTGTTTGCGGTCGAGGAGACAGCGATGTTCATGCCGGATGCCGACATCATCTACCTGTCCAGCATCACCCTTGCCATCCTGACACCCGCGGCACGCCGCCGTCTTGTCGAGGCACTTATCTTGCGCAGGTCGGCCGGGTCAAAAATCGCTTTTGATTCGAATTACCGTCCAAAATTGTGGGAGGATGCCGCCACGGCACGCAGAACGGTACAGGCCATGTGGGACATCACCGACATTGCCCTGCCCTCGATCGATGACGAGATGGCGCTGTTTGGTGATGCCACCGAGGCGGCGGTGATCGACCGCTTCGCCGGAAAGCACTGGGACGGGATTGCCATCAAGCGCGGCATGCGCGGTCCGGTGTCGCCAGATCTCGACGCCGGGGCACATCCGGATTTTCCGCCGGCGGTGAATGTGACCGACACCACCGCTGCCGGAGACAGTTTCAATGGCGGGTATCTGGCCGCATTCCTTGGCGGAAAGAACGAGGCCGAACGGCGGGGGGCCGGGCATGCGCTGGCGGCGCGTGTTGTCGGTGTGCCGGGAGCGATCATTCCGCGCCGGGATGTCTAGATATTGCAGGTTTTTTAGCGGCTCATCGCGGCCATGCAGGCATCGGCGGCGGCGCGGACGGTTCCGGCGTCAGCGCCCGGCTTGAACAGGCTGCTGCCAAGTCGAACCCGTAAACACCGGCAGCAGTATAGGCGGCAAAATCGTCGGCTCCGACGCCGCCGACGGCATATATCCGCACATCGTCTGGCAGCACTGCACGAATGGCCTTGATACCGTCTGGTCCCAGAAGGCTTGCCGGGAAGAGTTTCAGATCCCGCGCCCCGGCATCGATGGCGGCAAACGCTTCGGTCGGGTCATCACGCCGGGCATAACCCACATGCCATGTTCCAGCGCGCGGGCAATCACCGCGCGGTCGACATTCGGCGAGACGACCAGATTTCCGCCGCAAGCCTTCACCCGATCGACATCTTCTGCTGTCAGCACAGTGCCGGCCCCGATGCCTCTCCGGCCCGCCACGCTCGCGCGACAATTCCGCTGCACGGGTGATTGAATCGAACGGCGTCGGGGAATTCAGCGGGATTTCGATCGCTGTGAAGCCGCTGTCGATCAGTGCCCCGACAAGTGAGTCCACCTCGTCCGTCAAGATCCCGCGCAGAATGGCGACCAGCCTTTGATTGTCATCGATGGCTGTCATGCGTCTGTCTCCAGCAATTCTCGTTCCGGCCAGATCCGGGCGGCCATGGCAAACAGCCCGTTCCGGACAGCATCTTCTGCATCTGCCGTGTCAAAATCAATGCCAAGGGTAGTCAGCGCCGCAGCATAGCGGTCGGCCATGCCTGCCGTCGCAACAAGACAGAGCGGCGCATCACTGCCGGCCATGCCGGTGGCGATCTCGGCCCCGATCAGCAGGCCAGACAGGCGGGCGCTTCCCGACGGCGCCGCTTCCCCGAACAGCAGCGGTCCGGCGCGAAGCCCGAACAGCCTGCCAAGGCAGTCTGCCGGGTCAGCATGCGCCTCGGCAACAGCGGCGGCAAAGTCACTATCCGACCAGTCGGATGTGCCGACGGTATGGCGCAGGATCGATGCCTCGCCCAGAAGCGCGAACATCTCGCCGGTCATCATTGTACGGAACCCGGCCAGATACCCGCCTGACAGGCGTGCCCATTTTGCATGAGTGCCGGGAAGGCAGACCGTGGCGTCACCGGCACCTGTCCGCGCCAGGCCATAGAGGATTGTTTCCTCGCCACGCATTACATCCGGGGCGGCGAGGTCGCGCTGGGCGATGCCGGGGAGAATGCGGATGTCACGCCGGCCATGCTCCACCCGCACAGCGCCTTCACCAATCGCAGACAGGTCGCATGGTGCGTCCAGATAAGGTGCCTCGTGCCAGCCCTGTGCTGCCCCAGCCATGCCGCAGATCAGCACCGGCGTATCGGCCGGCACCGCCATTGCGGCAAGGCAACGGTCGAGTTCCGGTCCGAACCCGTTCCGGTCAAGCTGTCCCATACCCTTGTCAGAGCGATGTTCGGCGCGGATATGACCGGCCGCATCCATCGCCCACAGACGCAGGTTGCTGGTGCCCCAGTCAGCCAGAACAATGTCTGCGGGAACAATTTCGGCAGAACCGCCGCTGGTCATGGGCGGTATCAGGCGGGGTCCCGCCCGACCTCCTGACGCTGCTTGCCAAGGCCCTCGATTGTCACTTCCATGACGTCGCCTTCCTTCAGGTAGACCGGCTCGGGCTTCATGCCCATGCCGACGCCGGGTGGCGTACCGGTGGAGATCACATCGCCCGGATGCAATGTCATCAGCTCCGACAGATGCGAGATGCATTCGGCCACGGTGAAGATCATCGTCGAGGTATTTCCGGTCTGCATGCGCTTGCCGTTCACATCCAGCGACATGTCCAGCTTTTGTGGATCGGCAACTTCATCGGCAGTGACAAGCCACGGGCCGATCGGGCCGAAGGTGTCGCAGGACTTGCCCTTTGTCCACTGGCCGGTGAGCTGGGTCTGGAAGTGACGCTCTGACACATCGTTTGCCACGAAATAGCCGGCGACATAGTCCAGTGCGTCTTCGACGCTGACATATTTGCAAGGCTTGCCGATGACCACGCCAAGCTCGACCTCCCAGTCGCTGTGTGTCGAGTGGCGCGGCAGCATCACCATGTCGTTGGGGCCGACAACAGCCGAAGTGGCCTTCATGAACAGGATCGGATGTTCGGGAATATCTGCACCGGTTTCGGCCGCATGGTCGGAATAGTTCAGGCCAATGCACATGAATTTGCCGATCTCGCCGACACAGGCGCCAAGGCGGACATTGCCATCCACAGCCGGAAGTGACGCCGGGTCAAGGCCGCGCAGCCGGTCGAGCGTGGCCGCGTCCAGGGCAGCACCGGTGATGTCAGCTACATGGCCGGACAGGTCGCGAATGGTGCCTTCGGCATCAATCATGCCGGGCAACTCGCTGCCGGCTTCGCCAAATCGAACAAGTTTCATTAGTCAGCTCTCCAGTCTGTCTTCAGGAAATCAGTGGTTGTCACGCGGCAGCCCGCGGGTGCGGACGATTGAACGGAAATCGGTGGCGCCGTCCAGCACCATCCCTTCGGCAAACGGGCGAACCCGGTCGCGGAAAATCTGCTGCCAGGGTGACTGGCTCTCGGGCATCGGGAAGCCGCCGCCCTCGACAAGCGCGCGGGCGCGTGCCTCGAGCTCGTCGCTGGAAACAAGCATGTCGACCGTACATTTGTTCAGGTCGACGCGGATGCGGTCGCCTGTTTGCAACAGAGCCAGTCCGCCGCCGTCTGCCGCCTCGGGCGATGCGTTCAGGATCGAGGGTGATCCAGATGTGCCGGACTGGCGCCCGTCGCCGATGCAGGGAAGCTCGTCGATGCCCTGTTTGATGAGATAGGCCGGCGGGCGCATATTCACCACCTCGGCTCCTCCGGGATAGCCGATTGGCCCGGCCCCGCGCATCACCAGAATGGCGCTTCCATCCATGCCAAGCGCCTCGTCATCGATCCGGTCATGGAAATCAGCCGGTCCGTCGAAGACATAGGCCGTGCCCTCGAACGCGTTCGGGTCGTCCTTGTTCGACAGGAACCGTTCGGCAAAGGAAGGGCTGATCACGCTTGTCTTCATGATTGCGCTGTCGAACAGATTGCCGCTGAGATTGATGAACCCGGCTTCGGCCTTCATCGGGGCATCGACGCTGAAAATCACATCCTCATTGGCGATGGCGCAGTCCCGGCAGTTCTCGCCGATCGGCTGTCCGTTTGCCGTCACCGCATCCGGATGCGGCAACAGCTTGTGCCGCATCAGTTCGCCGATCACCGCCGGCACGCCGCCGGCACGGTGATAATCCTCGCCCAGATATTCTCCGGCAGGCTGCAGGTTCACCAGAAGCGGTACCTTGTGGCCGTGCTTCTGCCAGTCGTCATTGGTCAGTTCGATGCCGAGATGCTGTGCCACAGCATTCAGGTGGATTGGCGCATTTGTCGACCCGCCTATGGCCGAGTTCAGGACGATGGAATTCTCGAAGGCGGCGCGGGTCATGATGTCGGACGGTTTAAGGTCATCCCACACCATGTCGACGATCCGGTTGCCGGTGTAATAGGCCATTTGCCCGCGCTCGCGATAGGGTGCCGGAATCGCGGCTGAGCCCGGAAGCTGCATGCCCAGACCCTCGGCCAGCGAGTTCATCGTCGTCGCCGTTCCCATTGTGTTGCAATAGCCTGTCGAGGGCGTCGACGAGGTGACAAGGTCGAGGAAGCCGTCATCATCAATCTCGCCGGCGGCGATCATCTGCCGGGCCTTCCAGATAATGGTGCCGGACCCTGTGCGCTTGCCCTCGTGCCATCCATTCAGCATCGGGCCGACCGACAGCGCAATGGCCGGAATATCAACGGTTGCGGCTGCCATCAGCAGCGCCGGAGTTGTCTTGTCACAGCCGATCATCAGCACGACACCGTCGATCGGATAGCCGTAGAGGGTCTCGACAAGGCTGAGATAGGCGAGGTTGCGGTCCAGCATGGCGGTCGGCCGCTTGCCGGTTTCCTGAATGGGATGAACCGGAATTTCGATGGGAAGGCCGCCGGCGGCGATGATGCCGTCGCGCACCCGCTTTGCCAGTTCAAGATGGTGCCTGTTGCAGGGAGACAGATCCGACCCGGTCTGTGCCAGCGCAATGATTGGACGCCCGTCACGCAGCTCCTCGCGGGTCAGGCCGTAATTCAGATAGCGCTCGGTATAAAGCGCTGTCATCTCCGCATCGTCTGGATTGTTGAACCATTGCCGCGAGCGCAACTCTTCCGGCTTCACTTTCCTGTCGCTCATTCTCGATAATCCCTGCTGCTGTCTCAGCCGGTCCATCCGCCATCGATATTGATGGCCTGGCCGGTCACAAATCCGCTTTCGTCAGATGCCAGATAGACTGCCAGTGCGGCGATCTCCTCGGCCTTTCCAAATCTTCCCATTGGCTGGCGCGCGATAAAGGCTTCCTCGGCCTTGTCGTAATCCCCCGTCGCTGCCAGCCTGTCCTGAAGGGAGGGGCTCATCACGGTTCCGGGGCAGATCGCATTGCATCGCACGCCGCTTTTCACATAGTCGCTGGCGATCGATTTTGTCAGTCCGATCACCGCCGCCTTGGTCACGCCATAGATAAACCTGTTTGGCGCACCGATCACAGATGACGCGACTGAGGACATGCTGATGATCGACCCGCTGCCGCGCTCGAGCATTGCCGGCAGGGCGGCCCGTGATGTCCAGAACATCGAACGCACATTCAGGTCGTGACCAAAATTCCACTCATCTTCGGTGGCATCGAAGATTGTGCCGTGATGAACGAACCCGGCGCAGTTGAACAGAATATCCGGATCGGCCTTCCCGACGCCGGCAACGACGGAATCATGGTCCATCACGTTAAGAATGGAGGTCGTTATGCCATGGTCCCCGGCCAGACTGGCAAGCGCGCCTTCATTGATGTCGGTGGCGTAGACTTCGGCACCCTCTGCCGCCATCGCCAGTGCGGTGGCCCGGCCAATGCCTGGCCCGCCGCTGTAATCAGCGCCCGCTTTCCGGCAAGTCGTCCTGATTTTGTCATTCTCTCACCCACTCCTGTCAGGTCACCGCACAGTCTAACCCCAGCCGGCAGGACTTGTCCTGCCCAGTCTCGCCGCTGGTTGGACGATTGTTTGGGATAACGGCTTCCTAACCTATTCAAGGGTTTCCGCCTTGACAAGGTTAGGGCACCGTTTCTTACTGAGGCTGTTGGATGGCAGGATATTCAGCCGCTTTTGAAAGCCGGAAGGCTGTTCGCCGTAGCTTTAGTTACGAGTTGGCCAAGGCACTTTCCATCCCGGTTCGTATCATATTTGCCGAAAGGTCAGACACGATGTCCACGACCATCCGCCTCGATCCTGAAGACAATGTCGTGACCGCGACACGCACGCTCGAAGCCGGAACTGTGGTTGAGACCACACAGACATGCGGGATCATTCCGCGCAACCACAAGCTGGCAACGCGTGATATCGCCATTGGCGAAGCGGTGCGCAAATATGCCCAGGTGATCGGCTATGCCAGCGAGCACATTCCCGCGGGCAGTCATGTGCACACGCAGAATGTCGAATTCCGAAAGACCTCTGCCGACTATGATTTCGCCACTGACCTGCGCCCGGTGACGCCGGTCGGCGAAGACGCGCAAGACAGTTTCATGGGCTACCGGCGCGAGAACGGCCGGGTCGGCACGCGCAACTATATAGGCATCCTCACCTCGGTGAATTGTTCGGCGACGGCGGCGCGGATGATTGCCTCGGCCTTTGGTCCCGAGGAGATGGCGCAGTACCCGAATGTCGACGGTGTGGTTGCTTTCGTCCATGGCACCGGTTGTGGAATGGCCGGCTCGGGCGAGGGGTTCGAAGCGCTGCAGCGGGTGATGTGGGGCTATGCCGGAAACCCGAACCATGGCGGTGTGCTGATGGTCGGGCTTGGCTGCGAGATGAACCAGATCGACTGGCTTCTCGAGGCTTATGGTCTGAAGCAGGGTCCGCTGTTCAAGACCATGAATATTCAGGACTCCATGGGGCTGGCAAAAACGGTCGAGGCAGGCATCGCCATGGTCCGCGAGATGCTGCCCGAGGTGAATAAGGCGACCCGCGAGCCGTGTCCGGCATCGGAACTGATGGTGGCGCTGCAATGTGGCGGCTCGGACGCGCTGTCCGGCGTGACTGCCAATCCGGCGCTTGGCTATGCTTGCGACCTTCTGGTAGCGCAGGAGGCACCGGCGTTCTTGCCGAAACACCGGAAATCTATGGCGCCGAACATCTGCTGACACGGCGTGCTGCCGATGCGGCCACCGGCAGGCGGCTGGTCGAGTTGATCGAATGGTGGCAGGACTATACCGAGCGCAACCGCGGGTCGATGGACAATAATCCCAGCCCCGGCAACAAGAAGGGCGGGCTGACGACCATTCTGGAAAAGTCACTCGGTGCGGCCTCGAAGGGTGGCACCTCGCCACTGACGGAGTCTACCGATATGCAGAGCCGGTGACGGCACGCGGCTTCACCTTCATGGACTCGCCGGGATACGACCCGGCATCGGTGACTGGCCAGATCGCCAGCGGCTGCAATCTTGTTACCTTCACTACCGGGCGTGGCTCGGCCTTTGGCTCGAAACCCTCGCCCTGCATCAAGATCGCGACCAATACGGAAATGTATGAACGGCTGGTGTCCGACATGGATATCAATGCCGGCGCCATGCTGACCGAAGGACAAAGCCTCGAGGAGAAAGGTCGCGAGATCTATCAGATGCTTCTTGATGTGGCGTCTGGCGCCCCTTCGAAATCAGAGGCGCAGGGTCTTGGCGATTATGAATTCGTGCCATGGCAGATCGGCGCCACGATGTAGCCCGGCATGATGGATCCCGAAGACAGCAAACCATGACTTCCAATCTTCTTGTCATCGGCGAGATTACCCCGCGAATGCATGCCGCCTGACGCCGTCATTCACCCTGCATTACACTGACAGGATTGATGATGTGCCGGCGTTTCTGGCACAGGAAGGGCACGGGATTGCCCATGTTCTGACAGACGGCCATAGCGGCGTGCCGCACAGCTGGATGGATGCGTTGCCGGGGCTGAAGCTGATAAGCAATTACGGGGTCGGCTATGACGCCATCGATGTAGGGCTTACGGGCGAGCGTGGCGTGCTGGTGACCCACACCCCGGGGTGCTGAGCGACGAGGTCGCCACCACCGCCCTGATGCTGATGCTGGCCTGCTACCGGAACCTGCTGGCAAGTGATGCCTTCGTCCGTAATGGAAGCTGGCCGGAAAAGCGCCACATGGCGTTGTCGCGTTCGGCGGATCACCGGCGTGTCGGCATATTGGGACTGGGGCGGATCGGGCTGGCGCTTGCCGGAAGCTGGAGCCCTTCCATGCCGATATTTCCTACCACAACCGCACAAGGCGGGATGTCCCCTATCGCTATTGCCCGGACCTTGTGAAGATGGCGGCGGAATCTGAGGTGCTGTTTGTCGTCACCCCCGGCGGGTCAGAGACGCACAGCCTCGTCAACCGCGAGGTGATCGATGCGCTGGGCCCTGACGGCATGCTGGTAAATGTGTCGCGCGGGTCTGTGGTGGATGAACTGGCGCTGGTCGCCGCGCTTGAAGAGGGCAGGCTGGGATCGGCGGGGCTTGATGTGTTCGCGGATGAGCCGAATGTTCCAGCGGCCCTGTTCGCGATGGAGAATGTGGTGCTGACACCGCATATTGGCAGCTCGACGGAAGAGACCCGGCAGGCTATGGGCGACCTCGTCGTCGACAATCTGTTGAAGCATCAGGCAGATGGAGGGGTGATTTCACCGGTTCCCGAATGTCGCGACGAATCTGTGACTGTGGACAGACTCACCGTTTGATCGACCCGGCTGATCGACGCGGCTGCGCTTGCAGCCTTACCCCTCACGACTAGCTGTCATCCTCGCCGGTTGCTGTGGCCGGCTCGGTGCCGGTGACGATCTGCTGGATTGCGATGTCGATCTGCGCCTGCTGGTCCGGTGTCAGCCAGACCCGTGCCGCCTGGGCATCAGAACCGCCTGGTTGGGCCCAGCCCCTCAAGCGCTTCTGCCGATGCCGGATCACCTTCGTTGAAGATGTCGGCGGCGGCCTGCTGTGCCTCGAAGGCTGTTGTCGAGGCGCTGGCCTGAGCATGCCGAGCTTGGTGGCCAGTTCTTCGGCTGAAACGCCCTGTGATGCGCCCGATCCAGCGGGTTCGTTTGCTGCTGCAATCTGCTGCTGAAGCGAGCTGAGGACGGCACTCGCGGCCTCGCTTGCGGTCGGCGCGCCTTCGGTGCCGCTGTGTGTCGAGTGTCGTGCCGCTGCTGCTGCTCAGCTCGAAATTCAGGCCCGGCGCGTTGTCGCCGTACCGCTGCGCCAAGGACCTCAAGTGCTTCTGTGTCCTCGCCATCGATGGCTGGGATCGATGGAACAGATTCCGGCGGATGTTCGGGCAGATCCGTCACGGTCGCGACCAGTTCGAGATTGACCTCGCCACCCTGCGCGGTGAAGTCGAGGCGCCAGTCAGCGGATTGTTCAGGTTACAATGCGTTGCCGTTGGTGAATTTGCGACGATCCTGGTACGGCGGTCGATCGATACAGGCGCCAAGGCGGACATTAGCGCCAGCGGAAACTCATCCTCACAGCCGGAAGTCGCCGCCGGGTCAAGGCCCTGCAGCAGCCGGTCGAGCGTCGTGTCACCGCCGGTGGTCAGGGCAGATTTCCGCCTGGTGATGCCGGATTGCGCTGCGTTTGGCCGGACAGGTTGAAATCGTACGAAATTGCCTGGTTGGCGGCATCAACCGCCGGCAAGCCTCAAGACGATGCCCAGCGGCGGTGTCCTGCACCCAAATCGAACATTGATGTTGGCGTTGTTGCCGGCAATGATCTGCGAATTGGTCAGCTCAGTCGCCGCCCGTCTTCAGGAAAGCCTGCCTGCGCACCGGTCGTGGCGGAATCGCCGAGATCAAGGCCGAACTCGATGCCACCGCGGGTCACCACCCTCGCTGGCCGACGGAGCCCCAATTCAAAGCCCGAAAAGGTGGTGCTCTGCGTGGTCGCCACGGTCAGGTTGCCGTCGATCTGGACATTGCCGTTGGTGCCATCCTGGGTGTCGGCAGGTTGGCATCGCCGCCGACCTGAATGTTGTTGTTATTGCCACCGACGATCAGCGACTGCGCGCCGAATTGTTGGCTTCGTTCAGGGGACATTGACGTCAAGCGAGCGCCGGCACCGGCGCCGCTGTCCTCGCCCTGCTGGTTGGCGCTGACGAAGACCCGCCGAACGTGGTCGATGTTGGTGTTCACATTGGCGCTGGCATTGATGTTCCCGGCGACCTGAAGATTATTGTTGTTGCCCGCACCGATGATGCCGGAAACAAGGTTCAGGTCTTCACCGATGACAAGATTGCTGTTTCCGCTGGCGAAGAACGATGACTGCTGCGCGTCTGACTGGCCGGATTGCTGGCTTCCCTGAACATCGCCTCCGCCGGAATCGCCCGTCACCCGACCTCGACCATCAGGTCGGCTTCATAGGATTGCGACTGGGTCGAATTCTGCAGTGACCACATTGACCGACCCGCCGACGACACCGTTGATGTTGCCGGCCTGGAACGTTGCCGCCGACGATGTTCACGTCCTCGGAAGCATTCGCGTTCAGCGTGCCGCCGGTGGTAAAGCCGGCGTTGATGAAGGTGGTCGCCGAGCTGTCCGGAGTAATTGCCGTCGGCGCCACCTGACATCCTGGTTCACTGCGTCGAAGCCGACGGTGACGCCGCCACCTGCCGAGAAGCTGTCGAAGGTGTTGACGCCAGCTGTGCCAGGCCCCGGCAAGGTCACGGTGACATTCAGGTTCGAGCCGGTCAGGTTCAGGTTGTTGGCCGAAATGTTGGCTGAGCCGCCGACATTGATGGTGCTGCCGACCGAAGTGCTGGTGTTGGTCTCGGTAAATTGCGCGCCGAGGCGGACATCCACGGTACCTGCTTCGTCCACGGCATCCTGCAAGACGTCGACTGCAGGTTCGGTATCGGCGGCGGCATCAAGGAATGGTTGTCCGAAATTGGTGCCGGTACCCTGGCCGTTCAGCGCGCCGCCGGTGGCACCGTTGATCTGCTGTGCCAGCGCGCCGGCACCCGGCCCGCCAAGGCCAAGGATCGCGGCCCCGTCACCGGATTCGATCGCCGCGATGGTCGAGGCGACCTGATTGGCGCCCGGGATCGAACTGACGATGGCCGCTGCGTCACCCGTCTCGATGGCCTCGACGACACCCTCGACGGTGCCGGCAATGGCCTCGGCCGCGTTCGCCTCGATGGCGATGTCGACGCTGAAGCCTGTCGAGCTGGTGGTGTCCTGAAGGTCGGTAATGTTGAGGTCGAACCGTCGGCGATCTGCGCGTTGGGCCGCGATATTGGCGTTCACCGAGGCGAGGGTGGCTGCGCCCTCGGTGGTGACGATGTTCAGGCTGCCCGCCGGTATTGCCGTCTGATCAGTGGTGGTCAGGGTTCGGTCTGGGCTGGCCGAGAGCGGTGCGTCGCTGGCGGCGCTGAAGCTGGAGTTCGACCCGGTGCCGTTTGTCAGCGGGCTGGAGGAGAAGCCGAAATTGGTACCGCTGAACTGGTCCTGAACCGATGTCACGGTGACCGTCGTTCCCTGCAGCAGCGCATCGCCGCCGGCATTTACGTTCACGCCGGCGAGGGTTGTCGCGCCGCCGGCCACCGCGATGAAGTTGCCGCCCAGAATTGGCTTCCTGGTTGGTGACCGAATTGCTTGTCGAGACACCGAAGGAGTTCGAGGCTGTCGGCGTCAGGGTTGCCCGATCAGCTGCGCGCCGACGCTGGAGGAGGCGCTGAAGCCGAAGCTGCTGGAGGTTTCCTGAAGGGCGGAAATGCTGATGTCGTTGGCCGCCTCAGGATGGTGTCTCCACCTGATGTCAGGTCTGTGCCGACAAGATTGATGTTGTTGCCGGCCTGAAGCGAGGTTGCCGCCAGCGCTGAAGCCGCTGGTGGCAGAGGATGTTGCCGCCGCCAACGCCGAAGGAAGTTGTGTTTTCGATGCCGAAGGTCAGGCGCTGGAATTGGCCGGCCGTGGTGCCGGCGGTGGCATAAGCCGTTGTCGTGTTGCTTGCGGAAAGGCTGAAATTCTCCAGCAGCTCCTGCTGTGCGATGGAGTTGATGTCGTTGCCTGCGATCAGCGACAGGTTCTCGGTGGCGCTGACCTGCGCGCCGATGGAATTGATGTCGTTGCCGGCGTCGATGCGCATTGTCGCTGACCGTCGAGGTGATGAAGGTGGCGTTCTGCTGCTCGAGTTCAGGCCGACGGTGCCGGATGCCTGCGCGGTTGCGTTATAGTCGATGCCGCTGCCGCCTGCCTCGGCTGAGGCGTTGCCGCTGAGCGACAATGTCAGCGAGCGGGAATTGGTCACGACGCTGTCGGTCTGGAGTGTGACATCGCCTTCGGTGGCGCGAAGGATGGTGTTGCCTGCCGAGGCGATCGAGGATCCGATGGATTCGATATCGCCGGTATTGGCGACGATGGTCACATTCTGGCCGCTGACCGAGGCGCTCTGGTTATAGACAGATTCGGTGTAGTTGGCGGTCAGCCCGTCCTGCGACCCGCTGACCGATGCCTGGGCGTTGGCCTCGAAATCATCTGCCGGCCGCTGGAACTCGCGCTCGACGAGCTGGAAGTGGAACTGCCGCCGCCGAGGCTCACCGAATTTTCGGACACGAAAGTGTCGGTGCGGTTGTTCTGGCGGAAACTTCCCTCGGCGAAGATCAGCACGTCACCCTCGTTCGAGAAGATCGAGGATGCGTCATTGATGATATCGCCGCCGGTGCTGACGACTGACACATTGCCTTCGCCGCCGATCATATCTTCACGAATGGTGAAATCTTCGCGTGCCTCGGCCACGAAATTGCCGACCTCGACGGCTTCGACGCCCTGGAGTCACAAGAACCTGATTCACGATGTCGCCCGAGGCGCGGATAATGGTCTGGCCGTCGGCGCTGGTATTGGTGATGGCGGCGCCGGTGTTCGTGACTGTGCCACGGTTCGGATCATCGCTCGGCGACGATGGGTCATTTTCACCGCTGATCGAGGCGGTGGGTCCGGCGGTGATGTAGATACAGTGCTGCGGCCGGTGCCTGAAGATGTCGAAGCCGTTGTGGTCAGGGTTTCGTTCACGACATCCTGGGCACGGACCAGAACCGTCCCGCCGGCGCTGACGGTGCCGGTGTTGGTAACGGTGTCCTCGGCTTCGAGAAGAAGATTGTTGCTGGCGACGATCTGGCCCGCCGGGGAAATCTCGATTTCATCCGGCGTCGGCAGATACAGCGTTGGGACCAGTACGTCGCGGCATCCACCTGCTCGGTTACCAGAGCACCGGTGCGTCGAGGGAAGCAATTCAAGCGCGGTGCCGATCTGCGCCGTGCTGTCGGTGCTGGCAAAGGCGATGGCGTTGTCATACAGCGCCTGACGCTGGGCTGTCTGGTCGTTCTCGACATCATCGAGAAGGAAGTTCCGACCGGTCGCGGCGAGGGCCACCCTGCTGCAGCAGCCTCCTCGACAAACGGGTCAGGAACTGCAACCCCGCCCGTATCACCCGCGCCGGCGCTGAGCTGGCTTGTCAGATAGTCGGGCGTCAGCGTGTTTGCCGCTGAGGTCGATCGATGCCGACAGCAGATATTGCGAGGTGCCGGCCGCGTTGATTGTATAAAGGGCGCTGAGATTGGACAGGCTTGTCGGGTCAGGCTGACGGCGTTGGTGATCTGCGGATTGATCGTGACCAGCGATCCGGCGGCAAGACCATTCTGGATGTTGCGTGCGCTGACAAAGACGTTGCTTTTGCCTCGATCAGGCCTGTGTTGTTGCATTGGGAATCGTCGAGTGTGCTGCCGTTCAGGGTCAGGCTATTGCCGGCGCGAAGAACCGATGTGGTATTCGCCGAGTTGCCGTCAAGCCACGGAATCCAGCCAGAGCCCGCATTGGCGTTCGAGAAACACCGCGTTGTTCCAGTGGATATCGCTTCTCCCGGCCCGGATGTGCCGCTTGGCCGGTTGGGGCGGCGAATCTAACCCAGCCATTCGTTCCGTAGGAGCCATATGTGTCCCGATACCGGGAGCTGGGCAGCGTCGCGGTCTGGTTGTTGAATGTGGTGCTTGTTACCGTCAGGTTCTGGCCTGCCTCGATTGTGCTGAGCCGGTTGAGGAAGGTTGTCGCGTCGATCACGATGTTGCCAGCGCCATAGACGCTCGAGGAGGAACCGGTGATAGACTGCGTGGAATGCGTCCGCGTAAAATTCGTGATCGGACCCGGATCCTCCACGGATAGCCTCGACCATGTGTCGGTGCTGAGATCCGTCTGCGTGTCGTTCTCGGTAAAGGTGTAGGGACCGGAGCCACCAACAGTCACATCACGCATATTGTAGAAATTGCCGGTGGTTATATTGATGTTGTTTCCAGCCGTCAGATAGCCCTGCGTGTTCAGGATATACCCGTTCGCCACCTTGGTGCCGCCGCTGATCCCGCCGCTGCTGATGGTCTCGCCGGTCACAACGGCAAGAGGGTCAGATCGTCACCGGCCTCGATATAGGCGCCGGAATTATTGGTGATGCGGCTGTTCGACACCAGCACTACATCGCCCGCGCCATAGATATTCCTGTTGGCGTTGTTGATGATCTGCCCGCCGGCATCGATCACCAGGCCCCCGCCGCCCGACGCCGTCAGCAGCGTAGATCACAGCGTCGTTCGTCACATCGCCGGAGGTCGTGATTGTGAGGTCGTCGCCAGCGACAATGTTCTGTCCAGAGGTCACGCGCCCGGCGGTGATCGAGATATCGCCCGGAGCGGTCAGCGCCGAGGACAGGTCGAACAGGTCGACAACCTGAATGCTGAGTGCCGTATTGCCGGTGATGCTCTGGCCGGCATAGGTGAAGTCGCTTCCCGCGCCGGTTTCGACAAGACTGAGCGTGCCGCCGGCCTCGCTGGATATACCGGCGCCGCTGGCAAGTGACAGGTCGCTGCCGCTGAGGGTCAGGTCGCCGCCAGCGGTAACCGCCGAACCTTGTGTGAGCAGCCCGTCGGCCGTCAACGAAATGTCGTCATCGGCGGTGATCGAGGCGCTGCTCGCATTGCTGATCGTCCCAGAGGCGGCCGCCGAGATATCGTCATAGGATGTAATGGTCGCGCCGGACCCGCTGTTCGTCAGGCTGCCGACCTTGCTTGCCGAAGTGCCGATTTTGACGTCGCCATAGGCGCGAATCTGGAACTGGTCGCCGGCCTCGATGGCCCCGGTAATGTCGAGCCGGGCGGTGGTCGCGCCGGTGCTGGTATAGGTGAAGGTCTGCGTGTCGCTTCCGGTCGTCGGAACCGCAACGTCGATCGTCATGTCACTGAAATGATAAGGCGGTTCGATATTGATATAGATCACGCCCGGAGCCGTGCCCGGCGGGATATAGGCGAAGAACCCCTGGAAGCCCTCGTTCTCGTTGATGGCGTTGGCGATGTCCGTCGCCAGTTCCGTCAGGTCTGCCTCGTCTCCGTTCGCGGTAAACAGGAACTTGTTCAGGCCGGCGCTGATCGTGCCGCTGTTGGTGACATCGGCGGCGTCGGAAATCATGATCTGCGATGCAGAAATGGTCTTGCCCGCGTTGTTGGTCAGATTGCCGTCGGCATCGATCGTCACCCGGCGTGATGCCGACAGGCTGCCGTCGTTTGTGACCGCCCCGGTCGTGGTGATGCTCAGGTCGCGGTCCGCATCGATGGTGCCGCTGTTGGTCAGGCTCGATGCGGTGCCGCCGGTGGTGATGTTGGTATCACGCTCGGAGGCCAGGTTGCTGGTGATGGTCAGATTGCCGTCGGCGTCGATAACAAGGTCGGACGTGCTGGCGGTGATATCACCACGGAGACGGACGCCGACGCCGTCATCATTGCCAATGATGTTGATCATTCCGGCCGAGACCGAACTCAATGTGCTGGCATCGATCTGGTAGCTGATCCCGGCATTGCTGAGGGATTTTTCGGTGATTGCGGACTGCACATCACCACCAAGATTCGGCGAATAGTCATACCGCAGGCCGCCCGATACAAGATCAAGCCTGAAGGCGTCGGAGATGTAGCCGCTCAGCACGATCTGCCTTGCGATGACGGATGCCTCGGGCACATCGAGCCCCTCAAGGCCATTGCCGTCGATCGAGATGAGGCCGGTAACATCGAAATACAGGCTGTTTCCGTTACCGGCGTCGTAGCTGGGAACACCTGTTGTCAGGGTAAAGTGTGACGCGTTCAGGGCGCCGCAACCGTTACAGGTGATGCCGTTCGGATTGGCGATGATCAGACCGGCCTTGTTGCCGAACACTTCGCCCGGCCGGCAAGAAGCGAGCTGTTCGAGCTGGTGACCTCGTTGACGATGGTGGTCGCTGCCGTGCCGGAGAAATTCGGGTTGGCGCCAACCATGCCGCCAAGTTTCGCGGTGCCGGATGTCAGGCTGTTGTTATGGATCAGACCGGTGCTGCCGATGTCATAGTCGGTGAATTTGTTGTGCGACACGCCGCCGGCCGTTGGCGGCACGATGTTGATCACCGGAACAGCGGTCGACGAAGCGCCGATCGATGGCCTGAACTCCTGCGATGCAGTCGGATCGACAATCAGGTCCGCATGAACAGGCGCCATCGGCGCGAATGCGATCACACCGCTGAGAGCCACCTGAAACAGCTGCGAGAATGTCAGAACGCCTTTTCACGTCACCAGAACCTTAACTTCAAATCCGTCACAAAACTGTCGTCGCGCCAGCGCCTTAATTCAGGCTCAGGGCAACGCCGCTGACACCGTCCACACCAAACTGGAACTGGTCGCTCGCGAGGTCGGCCGCGTCGGGGAAGGCCAGTCCGCCAAGTGGCACATCGACAACGCCGCCCGGCAGAATGGATACAGGAGAGAAGGTGAAGACCTGCGGCTGTTCCGCCTTCTGATGTTTCAGAATGACCGAATAGCCGGTCATGATCATGTCCGGCGAGGTGTTCTGCATCCGCAGCAGGAAAATCATCCCGTTTTCGGTCTGACGATAGCTTCCCTGTGCATTGACAAGCGCCCGGTCCATCGGTGCGGCATGCTGTGTCAGGCACAGCTGGACAAGGTCGCCCTGCGGGATCAGCACGCTGGCGTTCGTCTCGACGCAGTTGTTGAAATCTGCCAGCTTGCCGCTCTTTGCGGGGGCCTCCTGGGCGACGGACGCGCCGGAAAGGGCGGTGCCTGTCAAGAGAGCGCCGAAGGTGGCAGCGATAAGGCGTTTCATGGTCATGTCTTGGTCCTCATGTCACAAACGGGTTTCTAGAAGATGTTCAGGAAGCCGTTGGTGATACCGATGGTTCCGTCAAATTTGTTGTTTGCCGATACAGGCAGGGTGCGGTCAGGGTCGAGGCTGTCCGCCGTGACCTTGGACCCGCCGCTATAGATCTCGGTGCCGTCACTGCCACCGGCGAGGCTGCCGCCGATCAGGCGGATTTCACCCAGATCCGCAAAATTCAGCCGTCCCATATTCGCGGTAAAGCTGCCCCCTGATCCATGCGCCGGATGCGGGCAAATCCGCTGTTCAGAACACCCTGATTGCGTTTGACCAGAAGCTGGTGCGTCAGGGCGCGGGATACGATATGGACCTGGTTGCTGGTGGCATCGATGCTCAGGGCGTTGGTGCTGTTGCTCTCGTTGTTGTTCAGCGCTGTGATCCGGCCACCGTCATTGGTGATGTATCCGCTTGCCGGCAGGGCCGACGAAGCGATCAGGTTGCGGGACCCGGTCAGGTTGCTGCTGATGGACAGATCGGCCGGGTCGAAGGATGCGTTCTGGGTGCCGCCATCAAGCTGCATCTCGAGCCTGTTCTGGGCCGAAATCAGGCCGCCGGTCGACGTCATGGTGCTGAACCCGTTCTGTCGGCAGACACCGAAGAAACAGCCCGAATCCTCTTGGTGACACCGGTCAGGGACTGCCTGGTTGTGGATTGCTGCCACATTTTTCGCGGTCAATGAGGGGTTGGTTGGTTGGCCGATGAAAACCGATCCGTCGGTATAGGCCGCTGTCATGGCGATGGTGTCGGATCCGGCGCTGGAATAGCTGATGCTGTAATTGGCGGCGTCCTCGCTGCCGATGACGAACCCGTATTTGTCGTCGGTGTTCGCGCCTGAGTTTGTCTCCAGAACATCGAGTTCCAGAAGGTCCGAGAATGCGCCGGAGCTTGTCTTGTAGCTGTTCACCGCATCGACAAAGGCGAGCAGAAGTTCCTGGCCGCCATTCAGCCCGTTGCCGATAATTCCTCGCCACCCGTTACGGTGTAGGTAAAGCTCTGTCCGGTTGTGGCATTGGTCAGGGTGATGGTATGCCGGCGGTGCCTGCAGTGGCGGTGTCATTGCCGGCATTGTCGATGGTGGCTGATGCCATGCGGTAATTCATGCCGCCATCGGCACTGATCTCGCCGCCGATATTATAGAGATTGCCGCCGGAGGTGCCGGTGAAATCAAGCTGGATATCGCCGCGTGTCGCCTTGATATAGGCAGTTGATCCCGGGATTGTCAGTGCCCCGTAATCATAGGAGCGCGAGCTTTTCGTGCGCCGCAGGAACAGGAATCCCTGTTTGCTCTGGCTGGCCGTGACAACCGCTTCGTTGGCGCCGGACTCGCGAAGGACACGGTTATACAGATCACCACCCATGCTGAGTGTAATGCCGTTATTCGACGAGATCCGGCCGCTATTATTGATGATCGAGCCGTTTGCGGTAATCGTCACACCGCCATTGTCGCGATCTGAAAGTACGGCACTGCCGCCTGTCCCGGTCTCGCTATAGCTTCCCGACGTCATCTTTCCTGACGAGGAATAGATAATCGCCAGCGCATCGCTGCTGAGCGAGTTGTTGATCACATCATCCGCGGTGATGGCCACCGATCCTGTCAGTGTCTTTGTCGGATCGTCGGGAATCTGGCTCTGCAGGACATAACCGTTATTGATCACATCACCGGTTGTATCGGCGTCGATCACGAGGTCCTCGCCGGCGGTGAGCCTTGTCTGTGTATCGGCATTGCCGGTGAAGGTGATGTCACGTCCGGTAGATGTCAGGGTGAGGTCGGTCTCCGCAGTCACATCGCCGCCATTCGTGGCAAGGAATTCGAGGGTGCCTCTTGCCGTGACGACCATCTGTCCGGCCTGTGCCGTCATCTCGCCTCCGGCAAAGCGGAAGCCGGCGCCGTCATCATTTATCAGCACGTTGACCGTGCCGCCGCTCAGATTGGCGGCTGCGCCGCTGATATCGACAAGAACACTGCTGTCCGAGACTGTCGCGTTGGAACCGCAGGCGGCGGTGTTCGGGGTGCTGGTGTCACAGGCGCCGGTGATCGGCGTGTAGTAGATTGTGTCTTTCTGGTCGGCGCCGGGGGTCGGGATCGCCGAGGCGTGTTTGAGAACTGTGGTCGTAACGCCGGCGTTCAGCGCGATGGCTGTCTCGCCGATGCTGACCGACCCGTTGACGTCGATCTCCTTGGCGATCATGTCGAGCCGCGCAAAAGTGCCCGAAAGGCCACCGCTCTGCACCAGGATGTCACCCTGTTCTGCCTTGATGATGTAATAGGTGCTGAACGGGTCCGAGCCAAGCTGTGCATTGGCGCCAGTCACCGACGTCGCCGTGGAAGAGCCAAGAATGTCACCTGTTGTCAGCAGCGCTGAAGAGGTGTTGACGAAGGAGCCGCCATTGACTGTGATCCCGTTCGGATTGGCGACGACGACATGGGCCCGTGTGCCGGTGACCGTCAGCGGCCCTTCGAAGGTGGTCCGGAAGGCGGTTCCTGGAGCTTGTCACTTCATTGATGATGGTGCGCGCGTTTGCCGAGCTGTTGTTCAACTCGACGCCATGGCTTGGCACATTGAAATGGGTGTATCGGTTATGACTTGTCCCAGTGGTGCCGGTTGGGGTCTCGATATCGACGACAATGGTCGTGCCGGCTCCGCCGGGCTGGCTGACCTTGGACGGGTCGGCATGTTCGACGACACCGGTGACGTTCGCTGCAAGCACCGGCAATGCAAGCATATGGACGGCCAGAAGCGGGGCTGCGAGAAGGCTGCCGAAACGCATGCTGAAGCTGATATGGTTCATCTTCATCCCCTACAGCTCGGCGATCGAATACAGGAATTTGACATAGGTCTCGACGCGGTTGTTCTTGATGCCCCGCTTGCGATAGAGCGGCGCACCGGCGCCGATCTCACCCGACAGGCCGCCAAAATTCATCCGCATCCCGCCACCGCCACCGGCGACGACGTTGGTTGACCCGTTTGCAAGATCGCGCACGGCGCCGAAATCGAGGCCGCCATAGACCTGCACGCCGGCGGCGTAGGATTCGAGACCCTTTGGCATCAAGCCCTCGGCCAACGGCAGAATGACGTCTGTCTGGGCATAAAACCCGCTGTCTCCGGAAATGGCGTTGCCCTTGAAGCCGCGTACCGACTTCTGCCCACCGGCTGAAATCTGCTCCGAACTGTAGAGCGGGTGCGGCGCAAACTGGCCGGCATAGGTTGTCTGGACGGTCATGCCCGGGAACTGGGTGAAGGTGACACTTCCATCAGCCTGGATCTTGCGGAACTGCGCGCGCGGTGCCGTCTTGTCGAGGCCGTTGTCGTGCGTCGCGCTCAACAGCTTGGTGCCAGCTGCAAGATACAGGTTGGAGCTGAGCGAGATGCCGTTGTCCAGCCGGCCACTATATTTCAGGCCGGCCCGTGCGGTGGTCAGTCGCTGCGGTGTCAGCACCAGGTCGTTGATCGTCCGGCGGGTGCTTTTCTTGGCAAGAGAACTCGGCCTTCACATCGCCTGTTTCCGTCTTGAACAGGGCGCGGGTTACCTTTAGCTCGCGGCTGTCGGTGCGGCCGAAAATCTGGGTGAAGGCGTCGACATCGCTCAGATAGTCGGAATAGCTGCTCGACGCCTCGACGGTGTAGCGACCGACAGGCATGGTGAAGGATCCGGCAAGCGCGTTGGTGTCGGCCGACCCGATATGGCTCAGCGATATCGTCTCGTTCAGCGACAGCAGATTGTCCGCATCGACGCCAAGCGTGGATTTTGTGGTGCCGGTGCTGCGTGAACCGGAATTGTCGAGACCCTGCCTTGTAACGCACCGGGCGTCTGACGATGGCTTCGTCAATCTGTACGATGGTCTGGCCGGCCTCTGTCCCCGGCACCAGATTCAGGGTCGCGCGGACACTTTGAGGCCGGTTCAGTTGCGCCAACCCCTGGTCGATCTCGTTGATGTTCAGAATGTCGCCGGGCCTCGCCGCGAACGCCATCCGGAGCCGCCGCTTGTCTTCGGCTGTGCCGTCGTTCAGGCGAATATCCTCGATGGTTCCCTCGACGACGGTAAAGCCGAGCGTGCCGGTGCTGAGGTCCTGAGGTGTGATGTAGGCGCGTGTGGTCACAAACCCGGCATCAAGGAAATAGCCGTTCAAACGTTCCAGTGCGCTGCCGATCAGGTCCGGCGTGATGCAGGTGCCGATGTCGCCGGCAAACATGGCATCGCTCATCACCGGATCGATCAGCGTCGAATCTGTCAGGCTGACAGTCACCAGCTCGAAGCAGGCTTTCGCCGTTTCGGTTTCTGCGACCTCGGCTGTCGTTTCACCTTCATCCTCGGCAAGTTCGACTGGTGCCGGTGCGGGGGCGGTCGGTACAGACTCCTCCGGTGCGGTGATGGCATCAAGGGTCAGTTCTTTTGCCGCGCTGCTGCCGCCATCGAGGGGGATGGCCGGCTTGATCGGCGTTTCGGCATCCTCGAGTGTGAGCGTGCCGGCACCGCTGGCTGTCTCCGTTGGCGGCACGCGGACAGGGCTGGATACGGGAAGTGTCATGGGCAGCCGGGATACGGCCGTTTCTGCCGCCTCAGCTTCGACCGGACCGGCGCTGCTTCGACCGGCGCTGCTTCTGCTGGCGCGGGCGCATCATCCTGAACCGCAGGGGCAGCCTGTTGCGCCGCTTCGGGTGCTGCCGGTTCGGGCTCAGCTTGCGGTGCAGCCTCGGCGGCCGGCTGTTCCCCGCCGCCATCCATAAAGCCGTCCTCGATAATCGCAGACGGCACCTCCAGATCATCAGGGTCGCCGCCCGCAAGCTGCAGATAGTTGGTCTTCACGTCGTCTGCGATCTGGCGGCCTTGATTGCGTAAAGTTTGCCGACGCCGTCCATGGCTGCCCAGAATCCAGTCGATGCGGACTCGTCACCCGTGGCCGCCAGAACGCCCGATGCGCCCGGCAGTGCCAGCATGGTCACGAAGCCCAGACAGCATGCCCGAACTCTGTTTTGGAAGGCGGCTTTCAACACGCGGCCTTAAAAGCCAAGGCTGTGCTTGACAGCACAACGGTTGAGATAACAACCAATGCGGAAAAAAAACGCAGGCATGAAAATCGTCACTCTTCGGCATACTTGGTTGCCGATAGTCCGAGCACCATTTCATGGCAATGCGGTCGGCATTCAGTTGGTATGGGTATATTAGTGATTGTTAATGTTTCTACCCAAATTGTTACTGCCCAATCCAGCCAAAATCTGACTCCATTTTTTCTGATTTCACGCCACTTGTCGGAAGTTGTTTCCTGTCAGACGAAAAAGGCGGCGATCACAAGACCGCCGCCCACGTGGTTCCAGGTGTTCAGAGGTGCCGTCAGGCCGCCTTGATCAGCTTTCCAGGCTTACCGTTGATGCTGATCTGCTTGGGCTTGTCGGCCTCTGGAATCTCGCGCTGCAGGAAGATGGTCAGAATGCCATCGACGAACTGCGCGTCCTTGACCTTCATATATTCCGCCAGACGGAACATTTTGGAAAAGGCGCGCTTGGCGATCCCCTGATGGATGTAGGTGCCGGTGTCCTCACCCTTCGCGGCCTCGATGGTCAGCACGCCCTTTTCGGTCTGGATGCTGATTTCGTCGGCGGAAAATCCTGCAAGCGCGACCTCGATGCGATAATGCTCGTCATCATCCTTCGCGATGTTATAGGCCGGGTAATTCGGTTCCTTGCGCTCGGACATGCGGTTGAGCTCGTCGAACAGCGTATCGAAGCCGACAAACTGGCGTGCCATTGGCGTGGTAAAGAGGGTCATCTCATTTCTCCTTTTCAAAGCGAGACTGGTGCCGCCTCCCGTTATGGCAAGACGGCGTTTTCATGATGGTTTTGTGTAACCCGTTTCGGCGTTACATGATTGATATGGGTTGAGAAAATCCACTTTCAAGTGGATGTCATGCACGCCTTGAAAAGGCCTTTTTCAGACCATTTTGATGACATGACGTCAGGTCAGGATGAAACCGTACCTTCATGGTTCCTCCCCTGTGAACGGGTCGGCTCTGCCGGCCCGTTTTTTTGGATACGGTTTGCGGGTCCCGGATCAGCTTTCCGGCAAGGCGCCGCCGTCCGCCGTCCGTTCCGCGGTGTATCAGCGCATCGCCTCGATCCGCGCCGGATCATGGCCAAGATCAGGCTCGCTTGCCAGAATGGTCTTCCAGATATCTGTGGCACGCTCGCTTGCTGTTCTGCCGCCACCCTCGGTCCAGCTGCCGAAATTCGACCAGTCAGCGACAAGCGGTTCGTAGAACTCCGTCTGGTACCGGCTCATCGTGTGCTCCGCAGCAAAGAAATGCCCGCCGGGGCTGATTTCTGCCAGCGCACCGAGGCTGACATCCGGGCCGTCCGGCGTCGTCTGATGGCACATTTCGGCAACCATCTGCAGAATTTCCATATCCGTCACCAGCTTCTCATAGGACACTGTCAGTCCGCCCTCGAGCCAGCCGGCAGCATGGATGACAATGGTCGATCCCGCCATCAGGCATCCCCACAGCGCAAATTGCGTTTCATTGGCCGCCTGAACGTCATTGATATTGGCGGCTGAACCGCTGGCGCAGCGCCAGGGAAGATCGACAAGCCGTGCCAGTTGACCGGCAACAAGCGAGGCCCGGAAATGCTCCGGTGTCCCGAAGGCAGGCGAGCCGGACTTCATATCTACATTCGAGGTAAAGGTGCCATAACAGACAGGCGCGCCCGGGTTCACCAGTTGCGTCAGCGTGATGGCCGCCAGCGCCTCGGCATGGCTGAGTGTCATCGCCGCCTCGACGGTGATCGGTGCCATCGCCCCCATCAGGGTGAAGGGCGTGACGATCGACACCTGGCCATGGCGGGCGAAATCGATCAGTCCCTGCGCCATCGGGATATCGATCTGGCGCGGCGAGTTGGTGTTGATGATGGTGTAGCAGTGGCTCTCTGCGGTGAACTCGTCATCACTCAGGCCACGGAAGTCACGCAGAATTTCGAAGCTCTCCATCACCTGCGGCGTGCCACGGCTGAAGATGAAGGGCAGCTTGTCGGACATTGTGAGCTGCGAATCCATGGTGAAGTAATGCCGCACATTCATCGGCACGTCCTGCGGCTCGATCAGCGGCGGCATCATCTGCAGAACGTCGAAATGCTGGGTCAGCTTGACCAGTTCATGAAAATCCTGCCCGGTGCCAGGACGGCGTCCGCGTTCCAGATCGGTGGCGTGAGGCGCGCCGGCCCCCGGCTGGAAGACAAGCATGCCGGGTTCCAGCAACACGTCGCGGTCGCGGCGTGCTGCGCGGCACATGATTGATCGCGGTGCAGTGTCCAGCGCGGCGGCCACCATCTCGCGGCCGATCCAGACCATTTCCGATGAATCGTCGACCTTTGCACCGCCTTCGCGAAAAATCCGGCGAGCCTCGGGAAGCAGGATCTTCATGCCGAGATCCTCCAGCGCCGTCAGCGCCGCCTCGTGCATCGCCTCGATCGCATCGTCCGAATACAGCTTCATCGGCGGGAACGGATTGCGCAGGTTCCGGTAGTTGACCTCGCGTACGGGTGCGCTTGCTTCGCGTGCCTGTCGCCCACGACGGCCGCTGCGACCTGCAGGTTTTTGTTCGTTCATGGCCCAGCTCCCCGACAACCGAAGTTATCGGAGACGCTATCAAAGCCGCGATGCGGGTCAATCGAATTCGCGCCGATGCCCGATATCTAGGGCTGCACCGGCGTGCCGGCGCGTTTCACCGCCCCTGTTCGGCTGTTATAGGCGACAAAGCCGCCACTTTGCGGCGCGATGCCGGTGATCGCCGTGATCACGACCTGATGCGTGACCATCAGGGTGACGGGACCGTTCGCAGAAGATGCGTTCATCCTGTCCAGATAGGCGCGAAGCAGGCGGATCGTCTCGGCACGGTCGACATGGCCGTCGAAAAAGGAATTCAACCCGTCATGGGTGGTGAAGGGGCCGAGACCGAGTTCCGCCGCCGTCTCGACACAGCGGCACCAGCGACTGCTCAGGATCACCTCTATTCCCGATCGCCTCGTCCCGAAGATATTGGCCGATCCGGCGTGACTGTTCGCGGCCGGCCTGGCTCAGATTGCGCTGGGTACGGCAGTCATGAATGCTGAAATTGTCAGGGTCGCCGAACCCCGGTGCCAGGGCGTGCCGCAGGAACAGCACATCCGCGTCGATCTCGTCGATGGCATCGGCAAGCGGGCCGGCCTGTGCCGGCAGGGCGAGCAGCCAGAAAAGGCCGATCAATGCGGCGGTCCAGCCTGTCAGAAAACTTTGTCTCATGACGCTTCATGTAGGTCGTGTCCGCCGTTCCGGCAACGGGCCTGTCAGCGAAGGTCCAGATCATCCATCCACCAGATCATCCATCCAATAGGGATTCGACCAGGCCTGCTTTCCAGCCCTGTCGGTCAGCACCACACGAAAGAACTCGAAATCGGTCCTGCTGATCTCGATCCTGGCCTCGGTCATGCCGTCACCGTTTGTGGCGAATGACCGGTGTCCACCTGCCGCGACCACGATGCGGTCCACCGGCGAGCAGGTGACATGGAGCATGTTGCCCTCAATTCGGATGGAGGTGAAATCCGGTCCGCAGGACGCATAATAGGTGCCCGCCTTCAGCGCTTTGAGGATGGCGCCGACATTCAGCCCGTCTGCAACGACCATGACCCATCCGCCGAAACCGTCGGCTGGGACATCGTGCGAATCATCGGTGGCGATGATGCCGGTCCTGAACCCCTCATTCGCCAGCTGGTCGATCGTGGCGATGCCGCCACCCCGGTCGGCATCAAGGGCTGATGAATGATTATAGGCTTCGACGGCATGTGCGCCGGCCTCGGCAAGGCAGCGCGCTTCTTCTGTGGTCATCGCGTACCATTCGGGATGCGCAATGCTGACAAAGGCGCCAGCCGCGACAGCACGTCTGACAAGTTCGGGGCCGGTTTCGCTCGTGCTTGCTATCGGAAAATCCAGAGGCAGCCCGTTCGCCAGAATGTGCCAGAGGCCAGCCTGGTCATATAGCTTGCCGTGGCAATGCAACTCGGCCGAGATGATGGTGATGAAATCCTCACTATCCAGCCCCGAGCTGTCACAGATGGTCTCGGCGGCAAAGCGCGGATCGGTCCAGTAATGGTCCGACAGGCAGGTGAAATCATAGCCTGCCTCGCGATAGAGGCGTACCACCTCTGCGGCCTCGTTCCGGCCATCCGAATGGGTGCAGTGGCCGTGAAGATTGCCGCGATAGATTCTGCCGGTCGGGCAGAACAGGTCTCGGGACATGGTGGTGGTCTCCCGCAGGTGGGCGCGTGATCGCGACTGTGCCGCAACTGTGCCGCAGATGATATCAGAACACAGCCATTGTCACGTCCCTACTGTCACGTTCCTGTTGTCTCGTCCAATTGCCATTAATGATGCATTTTTGATGTTCAAATGAACATCAAACCTGCTAGAAAGCCGAATAAATAAACCTTCGAGGCAACGTCATGGCGGAATTGAACGGGCGCCAGCAGGACATTCTGATGCAGATTCATGCCGCGGGCGAAGTAGGCGTTGATGCGCTGGCGGCCCGCTTTGGCGTCACGACGCAGCAGATCAGGCGCGACCTTGCCGCACTCTGCGATCTTGGCATGGCGATGCGCACTCATGGCGGCGCGCGCCGTCCGGTATCGGTGGCAAACATCGAATATGATGCCCGACGCAAGCTGTCGATGCAGGCAAAGCAGGCCATTGGCCGGGCTGCTGCAGGCCTGATCGAGGATAACACCGCAGTTGCGATCAATATCGGAACCACCACCGAGGCAGTCGCCAATGCCCTGTTCGGTCATGACAATCTGATGGTGCTGACCAACAATCTGAACATTCTCCAGATGATGTCGCGCGCGCCCGGCAAGCAACTTGTCCTTGTCGGCGGAACAGTGCGGGCACAGGACGGGGCTGTTGTCGGCGGCGCGGCGGTGGAGTTCATCGGGAGATATAAGGTGGATTACGCTGTGGTCGGCGCTTCGGCGCTGGATGATGACGGGGCGATCCTCGATTTCGACAGCCGCGAGGTGGATGTTGCCCGCGCCATCCTGAGGAACGCACGGAAGAAGATTCTGGTTTGCGATGCCGACAAGTTCCTGCGCCGCGCGCCGGTGCGGATCTGCGGCATCGATGAAATTGATGTGATGGTCACCGACCGGCAGCCGCCATCACAATTCATGGCTGCCGCACAGGCTGCCGGAACGCAGGTCGTCGTTGCCGGGGATATGGGGACGTCCGACTGATGGGTGAAAAGAGCTTCGATCTTCTGGTCATCGGTGGCGGCATCAATGGATGCGGTGTGGCGCGTGATGCGGCCGGCCGCGGGCTTTCTGTGCTGCTTGTCGAAAAGGACGATCTTGCACAGGCCACCTCCTCGGCCTCGACAAAACTGTTCCATGGCGGCTTGCGCTATCTGGAATATTTCCACTTCCGCATGGTGCGCGAGGCGCTCCAGGAACGCGAGACGCTGCTGCGCATGATGCCGCATATTTCCTGGCCGATGCGCTTTGTCCTGCCGGTCACGCCGGGGTTGCGCTATGCGCGGGACAACTCGTCACTTGGCCGGATGTTGGCCTATATTCCGGGCCTTGCCGGCAGACGGCCGGCCTGGCTGACGCGGATTGGCCTGTTCGTTTATGACCATCTTGGCGGGCGCAAGATTCTGCCAGCCTGCCGGTCACTCGACCTGCGCACCCATCCGGCCGGTGCGCCGCTTCAGGACCGGTTTGTGAAAGGCTTCGAATATTCCGATTGCTGGGTCGAGGATTCACGTCTTGTCGTGCTGAATGCACGCTCGGCACAGGGCCATGGCGCGACAATCAGAACGCGAACGCGTTTCGAGGGCGCAAGACGGGAGGGCGGAGCCTGGAGGGTCGAGCTGCTGCATGCTGACGGGACGAACGAGACGATATCCGCCAGGGCGATCGTCAATGCGGCCGGCCCCTGGGCGCGTGATGTTCTGACCGGAGACATGCAGCGCGGCAACCGCCATGGGCTGCGGCTGGTACGCGGCTCGCACATCATTGTGCGCCGCCTGTTTGAACACGATCAGCCCTATTTCCTGCAGCTGGAAGACGGGCGCATCATCTTTGCCATTCCCTATGAGCGTGATTTCACGCTGGTCGGCACCACCGATGTCGACCATGAGGGTGACGCCGGGGCTGCAGCCTGCAGCGATGCCGAGCGTGATTATCTGATTGCGGCCGCCAACCGTTTTTTCAAAAGCGGTGTCTCAAAGGAGGATATTGTCACCACATTCTCCGGCGTGCGGCCGCTTTATGATGACGGGGCAAGCTCTGCCTCTGCTGCCACCCGCGATTATGTTCTGACCTGCGAAGACGAGGATGAAAGCCGCGGCGCTGGTCAATGTCTTTGAGGCAAGATCACCACCTATCGGCGTCTTGCCGAGCATGTGATGGACAAGCTGCATCCCTACTTCCCCGGCCTCGGCAAAAGCTGGTCGGGGGGCGAGCCGCTGCCGGGCGGTGATTTCGACATCGGCGACAGGCAGGAACTGATTGCGCGACTGCAGCGCGCATTCGGGTTTCTGAGCGCAGAATGGGCCACGCGCCTTGTCACAGCCTATGGCACAGATGCCTTCATGATACTCGAGGGTGCAACGTCACGCGAAGATCTTGGACGGCATTTCGGAGGAACGCTCCATGCCCGCGAAGTCGACTGGCTGCTCACCCGCGAGTGGGCGACCAGTGTCGATGACATATTGTGGCGGCGTTCAAAGCTGGGACTTGTCTTCACCGCGGAAGAGACCTTCATCCCTCGAAAATTACATTGGCAGTACACGCAACGCATCCGCTGGTGATAATGTCGCCGTGGCCGAGTGAACCTGTGGAGACGGCAATGACGCATGACAGCTCGGAAGAGGATGACACCCCGCTTACCGATGCGCTGCTGGACCAGTTCGCCACCTATTACCTTCTCGCGGTTCTGGCGGTGCGGGCGCTTGAAGAGGCGCGCCGACATGCCGGTGCTGCCAAGGAACAGGCCTAGGCCGTTGCTGGCGTGAACAGCAATTCGCCCATTCGGGCCGCGTGGTCCCGCAGCATGTCACGCTTGTTCATCGCGTTATCAATGTTGAAACGCTGTGTCGGGCCATGGATGGCCAGAGCCGCATAAAACCGGCCCTGAGGATCGGTGACCGGTACGGCGATGGCCACCATGCCTTCATGAAATTCTTCCCGATCAAGGCTGAATCCCTGTCGCCTGATTTCCGAAAGCTCATTCGCAAGCAGCTCCGGGTCGGTGAATGTATTCGGTGTCTGCGGATGCATCTGCAGGCTCGACAGGAAGGCACGCCGACGGGCTGCCGGAAGGCTGGCCATAAAGAGTTTGCCGCTTGCGGTGCAGTGGAAGGGCACCTGGGTGCCGATCGGCAGCGCCACCCGGAAGGCCCAGTTGGTCTCGACACGATCAATATAATTCATGCCGCGTGGTTCCGGCCTGACGAAATTCACCGTTTCACCCGAATCGCGTGCAACCTGAAGCAGAATTTGGTGGCAGCCGACAAGTCCCGCGCTTCGGTCGGCAAGGCCGGTGGCCAAAAGGCTTGCCCGGTGTCCCGGGTAGAGACGTTTGTCATGCTTTTCCAGAATGCCGGCCTCGATCAGCGTCTGGCACAGCCGGTGGATTGTCTGCTTAGGCCAGCCTAGCCGCGCGTTCAGCTCGGTCGGTGTTGGCGCTGTGCGGCTCTCTGACAGAACTTCAAGAATACGAATGGCACGTACATTCGGCGGCACATGTTCACTCATCACAACTCCACCCCCATAGCCTGTAGCCGTTTTGGGCTTGCTTTAGCGGCAAGCCCGTGCATGATTTACAAAAATAATAATAAAAAAGAGAATAAAAGTCTCAAAAAATAACATTATGAGGTTGCGGGGGTGGAATTCGACTTCATAATCGTCGGCGCAGGGTCGGCGGGTTGTGTCTTAGCAAATCGGCTGTCAGCAGATGGCCGGTATAATGTCGCGTTGTTTGAGGCTGGCGGCAAAGACACCTATCCCTGGATCCACATTCCGGTTGGTTATTTCAAGACCATGGGCAATCCCGCGACGGACTGGTGTTATCGCACCGAGCCGGACCCGGGACTGAACGGTCGCGCCCTCAGCTGGCCCCGGGGCAAGGTTCTGGGAGGCAGCAGTTCGATCAACGGCCTGTTATATGTCCGTGGCCAGCCGCAGGATTTCGACCAATGGCGCCAGCTTGGCAATCCGGGATGGGCATGGGACGACGTGATGCCGCTGTTCCGGCGGGCCGAGAACTGGGAAGGCGAACCTTCGGCGGTACGCGGCACGGGTGGTTCGCTGAATGTGTCGGAAAGCCGGGTCCAGCGGCCAGTGATTGATGCCTGGGTCGAAGCGGCTGCCGGTCTCGGCTACAAGCGCAATGACGACTATAATGGCGAGGATCAGGAAGGCGTTGGTCATTTCCAGATGACCATGCGGAACGGTCGGCGCTGCAGCAGTGCAACCGCGTTCCTGAAGCCGGCGAGGGGCCGGTCAAATCTGCAGATATTCACCGGTGCGAAAACACTCGGGCTGATCATGGAAGGCCGTCGCGCGGCTGGTATCCGGGTGCGCCGCGGCAATGAAGAGATCGAGGTGCGGGCGAGACGCGAGGTGGTGCTGTCTGCAGGCTCGCTTGGCTCGCCGCATATTCTGATGCTGTCGGGGATTGGTGCCGGGGTGGAACTTTCGGCGCATGGCATCGAGGTCGTTCACGATCTTGCCGGCGTCGGCAAGAACCTGCAGGACCATCTGCAGGCGCGCCCGGTCTACAAGACGATGACGAGCACCATCAACAGCGAGACACGGCATCCGCTGCAATATGTCGGCATCGCGCTGGAATATGCGCTGAAGCGGTCTGGCCCGATGGCGATGGCGGCAAGCCTTGGCACGGCGTTCCTGAAGACCCGTCCGGAGCTCGAGACGCCGGACATCCAGTTCCATCTCCAGCCTTTCAGCGCCGACAAGCCCGGCGAGGGAACGCACGCCTTCTCGGCTTTCACCGCCTCGGTACTGCAGCTTCGCCCGGAAAGCGCCGGTCATATCGAGCTGAAGTCATCCTCGCCTGATGACTACGTGTCGATTCACCCGAATTATCTGGCGACGAAAACCGATTGCGACACAATCGTCGCCGGTGTCCGGATCGCCCGTGCCGTCTGCCGGGCTGAACCGGTCAGCAGCATGATCACCGAGGAATATGCGCCCGGCCCGACAGTAGATGATGCGGATGACGACGCCATTCTCGAATGGGTCCGCAACACAGCGACAACGATCTATCACCCCACCGGCACCTGCAAGATGGGACCGGACAAGATGGCCGTGGTGGATGCAAGGCTTCGCGTCCATGGCATCGAGGGTTTGCGGGTCGCAGATGCCTCGATCATGCCGATCATCACATCGGGCAATACCAATGCGCCAAGCATCATGATTGGCGAGAAAGCCTCGGACCTCATTCTGGAGGACGCGGCATGATCGGATTGTTTTCATCCCTGTTTCGCAGGGGTACAGGAATTCCCGGAAAGGTCGAAAAGCCCGAATTCATCGGCGCGGCACTTCGGGAACAGGGATCTGGCATTCAACCGGATGCTGGGGGCCTTCAGTGGCTTCCGGGTCAGATCACATCATTGAAGGCACCATAACGACAAGGGAGGAATCCATGTCAAAACTCACCAAACTGACCTCGGCCTTTGCCGCGGCCGGCGTTGGTCTCGCCATGATGGCGACACCGATCGTGGCCCAGGCCAAGGAAGTTCACATCAAGGTCCAGGCCGTCATCGGCGTACAGACCACCGAAGTGAAAATGCTTCGTGACTTTATGGACGACGTCACTGCCCTGACCGGCGGCGAGGTTACCTTTGAAGTCCTTCCGCCGGCGCTGTTGTCGGCGTCAAGGAAACCCTTGATGCTGTTGATGCTGGCCTTGTTGACGGCGGTTTCGCCTGGACGCACTACTGGTCGGGCAAGCATCCGGCAGCCATGCTGTTCGGCTCGCCTGTCGCCGGTGCCGGTGTCGGTATCGACAACATCGCTTTTGTATCCTGGTTCCAGTTTGGTGGTGGCCAGGAGCTTTATGACCGTCTCTGGGACGAGATGGGCATGAACGTCAAAGGCTTTATGCTGCAGCCGGTTGGCCCCGAGGCCCTCGGCTGGTTCAAAGAGCCGATCAACTTGATGGAAGACTTCCGCAAGTATCGCTTCCGCACGCCTCCGGGCCTGCCGGGCCAGACCTACAAGGACATCGGTGTTGCATCGGTTGCCATGGGTGGCGGCGACATCCTGCCGGCTCTCGAGAAGGGCACCATCGACGCGGCCGAGTGGTGCTGCCCGAAGCCTGACATGGATTTCGGTTTCCACAAGGTGCTGAAGCACTACTACCTGCAGGGCCTGCACCAGGTTGTCGTTAACGCCGACATGTATCTGAACAAGGACGTCTACAATTCGCTGACGGACCATCAGAAGAAGGCGTTTGAAGTTGCTGCCAACGCGGCGCTGATGAAGGGCATGTCCGCTCGTATCTACGACAACGGCCAGGCGCTTCACGAGCTGACCACCAAGCATGGTGTTATCCTTCAGGATACTCCGGCAGACTACTTCCCGGCATACATGAATGCCGCGAACGCGCTGCTCGAGAAGAACTCGCAGGAAAACGAGTTCTTCGCCGAGGTGTGGCAGTCGCAGAAGGATTTCGCACGTATTGCGGTTCCGTTCTGGTCGGGCGCCCAAAGCTCGAACGCGCAGCTTGGCATGGCCTATGCCAACTCGCTGAAGTAAGACCTAGTTGCGTGAACCGTGGCTTGCCGCGGTTCACGCCTTTCTTGATCACTTTAAGACTACACAGAACCGGCAGCGCGGCAGGGGCATCCCATGGCACAGGAACCAGAGATCGAAAAGCTCGAGATTGCAGACGAGCTGATCGCCGAACGGCGTAGCGGCAATGTCGGCGACACGCCCGAGGACATGCATCCTCTGATGCGTCTGATCGTCGGCAATATCGACATTCTGAACAACTGGGTCGGCAGGCTGACCTGCCTGATGCTCGTGCCGGTTATTTTTGCGATGATCTACGAGGTCGTAGCCCGCAAGGTCTTTATCGCGCCGACCGACTGGGCCTATGACACCAGCCGGATGTTCTCTGGTGCGATGTTCATGATGGGGGCCGGCTATGCGCTGATGCGCGGTGTTCATATCCGTGCCGACTTCCTGTTCCGCAACTGGTCGCCTCGAACTCAGGCGCTGGTCGACGGTGCGCTCTACCTTCTCTTCTATTTTCCGGCGATGCTGTTCTTCTTCTGGGTCTCGACGGAATACACCATCAAGGCATGGGTGACGTGGGAACGATCCATGGATACGGCGCTGATGGCGCCGCTCGCGCCGGCCCGCACGGCGATGCCTGTCGGTGCTCTGCTGTTGCTTCTGCAGGGCGTGGCGGAATTCCTGCGCGCCTATCACCAGCTTGGTGCCGGATCCATTCAGAAATGGGTACTTCGTCTGCTTCCCGTCTATGTTCTCGTCCTCGGGATGATCTTCTGCAACAGCCTGTTTCCAGAAGTTTTCAACTTTGAGATGATCTTCGGAGATGCGTTTGACGGCGGCATCAAGGGTGCCGGCGGCGTGTCGCCACCGATGATCGGCGTGATCATGATCGGGGTGATGCTGTTCTCGATTTTTGTCGGCTTCCCGATTTCCTTCACGCTGATTTTCCTGTCCTTCGTCTTCGGGGCCTGGGGCTTCGGCGGGAAAATGGTGTTCTATCTCCAGACGCTGCAGTTCAACAATGTGATGCTCGAGCAGACGCTGGCCGCGGTGCCGCTGTTTGTATTCATGGGCATCATGATGGAACAGGCCGGCCTGATGGAGCGTCTGTTCACATCGGTGCAGCTGATGCTCTCGCGTACCCGGGGCGCGCTATACCTTGCGGTGCTCTTCGTATCGACGATTTTTGCGGCCGCCACAGGTATCGTCGGTGCTTCGGTCACCATCCTTGGCATCATGGCGGCGAAGACGATGAACCGCTCCGGCTACGATGTGCGGCTGGCTGCCGGAACGATCACCGCCGGTGGCACGCTCGGCATTCTTATACCGCCCTCGATCATGCTCGTCGTGATGGGGCCGGTGCTGCAGATTCCGGTAACGGACCTGTTCGCGGCGGCGATTATCCCCGGCATCATGCTTGCCGGGATGTATGCGGCCTTTGCGCTGATCCGGTGCTGGCTGAACCCGTCGCTCGGCCCGATCCTGCCAGAGGAAGACCAGCCGGTAACCTCGAACTATTACTGGCTCGAGGCCATTCTCGTGATCGGTTCGATCCTGACCTTCTTCGCGCTGATCGTGATGGCGTTCTCCGGATCGCTTGCCGGCTATTTCCCGTTCTCCTCGCTGGTCATTCCGCTGGCCTGGATGGTGATCATGTTCTTCGGGTCGCGCTGGATTCGTGACAACAAGCCGTCGGGATTCTTCTTCTCCGACCTCTGGTATGAGTTCTTCATGGGTCTGGTTCCGCCCTCGGCGCTTGTTGCATTTGCGCTTGGCTCTATCCTGTTTGGCTGGGCCACTCCGACCGAGGGTGCCGGCTGTGGTGCATTCGGTGCGCTGCTGCTGACCATTGCCTATCGCAAGCTGTCTGCGCAGATGTTCTATGACGCGCTGATCAAGACCCTCGAAATCACCGTCCTGATCCTGTTCCTTGTCGCAGCTTCCAACTTCTTCGGCGCCGTCTTCTCGCGCCTTGGCACGCCGATGCTGCTCACCGAATTCCTGCTGTCGTGGGATATTTCGGTTACCTGGGTCCTGCTGATCATCATGGCGCTGATCTTCCTGCTCGGTTGGCCACTGGAATGGGTGCCGATCGTGCTGATCATCGTGCCGATCCTGATCCCGGTCCTGATCAAGCTCGATGTAAACCTTGTCTGGTTCGGTATCCTTGTTGCCGTCAATTTGCAGACGGCATGGCTCAGCCCGCCAGTGGCACTATCCGCCTACTTCCTGAAAGGGGTGGTGCCTGAATGGGATCTGAAAGACATCTATCTGGGAATGATGCAGTTCATGGTCATTCAGGTCATTGGCCTGATCTGATCTTCGTCTTCCCGCAAATCGCCCTGTGGCTTCCAACTTTGATTTACGGAGAATAAATCCGATATGGCCGTTACCTATCTGAAACGCGCTGACAAAACCCCTCAGACCGGCACCGACGAGACTCGCGAGATTGTCCAGACAATGCTTGCGAAGATCGAGGCCGGAGGCGAGGAAGCTGCCATTGCCTATGGCCGCGAACTCGATGGTTACCACGGCGACATCATTGTGCCCGCTGATGCTGTTGCGGCTGCCGGTGACGAGATTTCTCAGCAGCTGAAGGACGATATCCGCTTTGCCTATGACCGGGTGACCACCTTTGCTGAAGCTCAGAAAAAGTCGATCACCGAATTCGAGACCGAGCTGTCACCAGGTCTCTGGGCCGGCCAGAAGCTGATCCCGATCGAGACAGCTGGCTGTTATGTCCCTGGCGGGCGTTATGCGCATGTGGCCTCGGCCATCATGTCGATTGCCACGGCACGGGTGGCGGGTGTCGAGCATATCGTCGCCTGTACCGCGCCGCGCGGTGATGCCGGGCCGAACCCGGCCATTCTCTATGCGATGGACCAGTGTGGTGCCGACACCATTCTTGCCCTTGGCGGGGTGCAGGGCATCGCGGCGATGACATTTGGCCTGTTCACCGGCAAGCCGGCACGCATTCTCGTGGGTCCGGGCAACCGCTTTGTTGCCGAGGCCAAAGCGCATGCTCTATGGCCGCGTTGGCATCGACATGTTCGCCGGGCCTACCGAAATCGCTGTGATCGCCGATGACAGCGCCGATCCGCAAATTGTGGCCGAAGACCTGGTCAGCCAGGCCGAGCATGGCCCCGATTCACCGGCATGGCTGATCACCACATCGCGGCAGCTTGCCGATGATGTAATGGGGCGCATGGACGGATTGATCGCCGCACTGCCGGAAGTGGCGCGCGGTGCTGCTACCACGGCATGGCGTGACTATGGCGAGGTGATCCTGTGCGATAGTGACCAGGAAGCCGTCGCCGTTTCTGATGAATATGCCGCCGAGCATCTCGAGGTGCATACCGCCCTTGATGACTGGTATGCCGCTACGTTGCGGAATTACGGCTCGCTCTTCATCGGCGAGGAAACCACCGTTACCTATGGCGACAAATGTTCGGGGACGAACCATATTCTGCCGACAAAAGGTGCAGCCCACTATACGGGCGGGCTTTCGGTGCATAAATATATGAAGATCGTAACCACGCAGCGCATGACCCGCGAGGCCAACCGCGAGGTTGGTCAGGCGGCGGCCGCGTATTTCCCGTCTCGAGGGCATGGAAGCCCACGCGCGGGCCGGTGATGCGCGGCTGCGTAAATATTTTCCGGGCGAGAATCTGGTCTGAACGACCAGTCAACTTCCCAATTCGAAAAGAGAGGATAGTGATCCGATGTCAGTAAATGATGTCATCATGGATGCGATGATCGAGAATAATGTCGGTATCGTGACCACGGTGCCCTGCAAGCAGCTTGCCGGGGTAATAGAGAAAGATCGAGCAGTCCGACAAGATGATCCATGTCCCGTCGAACCGTGAGGATGAGGGGATGGGGCTGTGCGCCGGTGCCTTTATGGGAGGCCGCCGCCCGGCGATCATCATGCAGAATACCGCGATCGGTGTGACCATCAATTCGCTGGCCACGCTGATCCAGTATTATCGCATTCCGCTGCCGATGCTGATCAGCTATCGCGGCGAGATTGGCGAGCCGGTGGCCTGCCAGGTTGAAATGGCCGTCCATACCAAGGCGCTGCTCGATCAGCTTTGCATCCCGACTTACCATTTCCATAAGGAAGAGGATGCTGACGATTTGTCGGCCATCCTCAACCACGCATACATGGCCCGCAAGCCGGTGGCCGTGCTGATGGATGCCAGCTTCTGGAAGGGATATTGAGACCATGATCCGCAGTGAAGTACTGAAAACCCTGATCCCTCTGATTTCTGACGAGCTGGTGGTTACGAATATCGGCCTGCCAAGCCAGGAGATGCATCTTCTGGATGATCAGCCGACGAACTTCTACATGCTTGGCACGATGGGCCTTGCCTCGTCGATCGGCCTTGGCCTCGCCATGGCGCAACCGAAAAAGGTGATCGCCATCGACGGCGACGGTTCTGTGCTGATGAATCTCGGCACATTGCCGACGATTGCCAACAACCAGGTCCCGAACTTTATCCTGCTGATCATCGACAATGGCAGCTACGGTTCGACTGGCGACCAGACGACCTATGCCGGCATGCGCACCCTCGCTTGCCGAGGTGGCAAAGGCATGCGGTTGTGATCATGTGGTGGAATGCGCCGCCGAGGATACGGCCGCCGCAGTCGAGGCCGCGCTTGGCGCCGAACAGACGACGGTAATCGTCTCGAAATGCGAATCCGGCAATATCAAGGTGCCTGTGATCGAGCTTGATCCTGTGATGATCAAGGAGCGGTTCATGGCATCAGTCGCAGACTGAAGGCGCGCGGCATGGCGGCGGGGCGGCAAAACCTGTTCAGCCTTGACGGGCATGTCGCGCTTGTCACCGGGGCAAGCTCCGGCCTTGGCAGACGTGCGGCCACGGTGCTGGCGGATGCGGGTGCATCTGTCATCGGCGTGGCACGCCGCGCCGAGGCGCTGGAAAGCTGGGTTGCCGAGGGTAGCGGAAACCGTGCCGCTCTTCCTGCCGATCTGTCGGATGAGTCCGGTGTCGCCGCCATGTGCGAGGCGGCATCGGGATTGTTCGCGCGCCCGATATTCTGGTCCATGCGGCCGGCGTCAATCTGCGCCAGCCTGCCGAGGATATTACGCCAGATGACTGGCATCCTGACCCAATGGCTCAATCTTGGCGCACCCTTTTTCATCAGCCAGAAACTCGTGCCGGCAATGAAGGAACGCGGCTGGGGTCGTATCGTCAATTTTGCATCGCTGCAGACGACAAGGGCCTTTCCGTCGGGCATTGCCTACGGGGCATCAAAGGGCGGCGTCGGGCAGATGACGCGGGCCATGGCCGAGGCCTGGTCCGGCGATGGCATCAACACCAATGCCATCGGGCCGGGGTTTTTTCCGACCGAGTTGACGGCAGCAGTCTTTGCCGACGAGGCGCGAGCCGCCCGTAACGCGACGCAGACATGTATCGGCCGGAATGGCAGGCTCGAGGATATCGACGGGCCGTTGCTGTTTCTCTGTTCCGACGCATCGGTCTATGTGACCGGGCAGGTCCTGATGGTTGACGGGGGGTTCACCGCGAAATGAAAGCACTTGTCTATACCGGTACAAACGCAAGTGAGCTGCGCGATGTCGAAGCACCTGTCGCCGCAGGTGGCCAGAGCATTGTCGATTTGTCCTTCTGCGGAATTTGCGGGTCCGACATGCATGCCTGGCACGGCCATGACGAGCGCCGAAACCCGCCGCTCGTTCTGGGGCATGAGGCGGTTGGCACGGCGCTGACCGGACCGCTCTCCGGACAGCGGGTGGCGATCAACCCGCTCATGACCTGCAATGAATGTCCTGCCTGTAACAGTGGCAACCATCATCTTTGCGGCACGCGCGAGCTGATCGGCATGCGCCACCCCGGCGCTTTTGCCGAACAGGTGATGGTGCCTGATGTCAACCTGACTGTGCTTGCCGACCATCTGTCCTTTTCCGAGGCGGCGCTGGCCGAACCGACAGCGGTGGCGGTGCGTGCTCGTCGAGATTGCTGCCGGTGCCGGCGCAACGCCGGATTCACGGATTGTCATTCTGGGTGGCGGTGCCATTGGCGTGCTTGTCGCACAGGTGCTTGCCGCGCAAGGCTTTGCCCCGCCCCGCATCGCCGAGACCAACCCTCTTCGCCGCGGCATGCTCGACAATATTGGTATCGCCGGAAGCTATGACCCGCGCGAGGAAACGCCGGAAGACGGTTCGGTCGATCTGGTGATCGACTGTGTCGGTATGGGGGCCACCCGCGCTGCCGCCTCGGCGATGACGCGTCCGGGCGGGGTTATTGTCCATGTTGGTCTGCAGGATAACGAGCCGGGCCTCGACACCCGCCGTCTGACGCTTCAGGAAATCGATTTTCTCGGAGCCTACTGCTACCGGCATCAGGATTTTGCCACAGCGCTCAAACTGCTGACCGACGGCAAGGTGACCGGCGAAGGCTGGACCAAAATCCGCCCGCTGGACGTTGGCGCGCATGCCTTTGTAGATATTGACCAGGGCCGCGCCCCGCCGAAGATTATCCTCGCCACAGACTGACGCCCGGACTGGACAAAGCGCCCTGCCATGCCCATCTGCCGGGCATGAACGAGACAATCCCCCTTCCGACCAAATTCGCTGACCGTGCGGCGATGCTGGCTCATCTGCAGGCCCTGTCAGGCCATGATGATGCCGCATCGGTGGTTCCCGATATCGCCGCAGGCGGCAGAAAGGCTGCCGAGGCCGTGCTCGCCAAGGTAGACCCGCGGGCCTATGCCGCCAGCCGCAACCATCTAGACGGCGCGGTTACCAGGCTGTCACCCTATATCCGCCACGGCGTTCTAAGCCTCGACGAAGTGCGCAATGCTGCACTGGCATCCGTCGCTGATCCGAAACAGGCGGAGAAATTCATTCAGGAGCTGGCCTGGCGCGATTACTGGCAGCGCATCTATCTGGCGCATCCTGAACGCATTTGGACCGATGTCGAATCCTACAAGACCGGATTCGAAGCCGCCGAATATGACGCCGAGCTGCCGGCGGATATCGCTGCCGGCGAAACTGGCGTCGCCTGCATCGACCAGTTTATCGCGACGCTTGTCGAGACGGGCTATCTTCACAACCACGCCCGCATGTATCTGGCGTCCTATACGGTGCATTGGCGACGCGTGTCATGGCAGGCCGGGGCGCGGTTCTTCCTCGAGCATCTGGTCGATGCCGATCCGGCCAGCAACAACCTGTCGTGGCAATGGATTGCCAGCACCTTCTCGAACAAGCCCTATATCTTCAATCTCGAGAATGTCGCGAAATATTGCGGTCCGGACATCAACACCATCCCGCGGCATAATCTCGTGCTCGATCAGTCCTATGAACGTCTGAACGAGTTGCTGTTTCCGTATATGGGAGGCCCGCATGGCTGATCTTGTATGGCTTCATGAAGGCGCATTGCGCCTGACGCATCCGGTTTTCGCTGCCGGAGGACCGAATGCCGCCACGGTCTTTATCTGGGACCGGGACCGCCTCGCGGCGAGCCATGTCGGTATCAAGCGTCAGCTTTTCATTTATGAAACCCTCGCCGAGATGTCGGAATCCCGCAGCCTTGATATCCATGAAGGACAGACGGAAGAGGTGCTGCCGCGTCTTGCTGCGCAGGTGAATGCCGGCCGCGTGCTGGTACCTGCATCCCCCGACCCGGCGGTGCGTGCCAAGATTGGTGCCATCCGCCGCGCCGCGCCGGATCTCGAGATTGTCGAGATTGAGGACACGCCCTTTGTCACTTTGACGAACACGCCGGACCTTGGCCGTTTCTTTCGCTATTGGAACAAGGCCAAGAAAACTGCGCTCCGCCCGCAGGGCATCTGAGGCGGCGAAACGGGAAATCCATTGATCCTCTGCGTCGGCATCCGGTATGTTGGCGGCTGTTCTGAAGTTTTCCCGAGACGCCCAGATGACAGATATTCTTGCCGAACTCGAGGCCAAACGTGCACAAGCCCGACTTGGCGGTGGCCAGCGACGGATCGACACCCAGCACGGCAAGGGCAAGCTGACAGCCCGTGAACGGATTACCCTTCTTCTCGACGATGCATCGTTCGAGGAATGGGACATGTTTGTCGAGCATCGCTGCCATGATTTCGGCATGGAAGACCAGAAGGTGCCGGGCGACGGCGTGGTCACCGGATACGGCACCATTGCCGGACGCCCGGTCTTTGTCTATTCGCAGGATTTCACCGTTCTTGGCGGCTCGCTGTCGGAGACGCATGCAGCGAAAATCTGCAAGATCATGGATCAGGCGATCAAGACCGGCATTCCGCTGATCGGACTGAATGACTCCGGCGGTGCGCGCATTCAGGAAGGCGTTGCCTCGCTTGGCGGTTATGCCGAGGTGTTCCAGCGCAATGTGCTGGCATCGGGTGTGGTGCCGCAGATCTCGCTGATCATGGGGCCTTGCGCCGGCGGTGCTGTCTATTCGCCCGCCATCACCGATTTCATCTTCATGGTCGAGGGGTCGAGCTACATGTTCGTCACCGGGCCGGATGTGGTGAAGACGGTGACCCACGAGGACCTGACCGCCGAAGAACTGGGCGGCGCAAAGATGCACAGCCGCACATCCGGTGTCGCCCACGGCGCATTCGAGAATGATGTCGAGATGCTGATGCGCACCCGTGCGCTGATGTCCTATCTGCCGCTTTCGAACCGCGAGCCGGCACCTGTTGTTCCGTGCCACGACCCGATCGACCGGCCGTCCTCGGTGCTCGACGCGATCATCCCCGATAATGCCAATACGCCCTATGACATGCGCCGGGTGGTGCTGGAGATCGTCGATAATGGCGAGTTCTTCGAAATCCACGAGAATTTCGCCGCGAACATCATTGTCGGCTTCGGCCGGATCGACGGCCGCACAGTGGGCATTGTCGGCAACCAGCCGATGGTTCTGGCAGGCTGTCTCGACATCAACGCCTCGCGCAAGGCGGCACGGTTTGTGCGCTTCTGCGATGCGTTCAACATTCCGCTGGTAACACTTGTCGATGTGCCGGGATTCATGCCGGGACTGGCGCAGGAAACTGGTGGCATCATCTCGAATGGCGCAAAGCTGCTGTTTGCCTATGCCGAGGCGACCGTGCCGAAGGTGACGCTGATTACACGCAAGGCCTATGGCGGGGCCTATGACGTGATGGCGTCAAAGCATCTTCGTGGCGACGTGAATTACGCATGGCCAAGTGCCGAGATTGCGGTGATGGGGCCGGAAGGCGCGGCGCGGATCATTTTCCGCGAGGATGCCGCCGACCCGGAAAAGCTGGCCGCCAAGACCGACGAATATCGCGAGAAATTCGCCAACCCGTTTGTTGCCGCGGGACGCGGATATCTCGACGACATTATCATGCCGCGCAATTCGCGCCGGCGGATCGCACGTGCGCTTACGATGCTGGCCGACAAGCAGCTCGAGAACCCGCCGCGCAAGCACGACAATCTGCCGCTCTGACCCGAATGTGACCCAGAAGCACCGCGATACAGGGACCGTTTCATGTTCAAGAAAATCCTGATTGCCAACCGTGGCGAAATCGCCTGCCGGATCATGCGCACAGCCAGGCGCATGGGGATCGCCACCGTGGCTGTCTATTCCGACGCCGACGCCGGCACCCCGCATGTGATGATGGCCGACGAGGCAGTTCATATCGGTGGCGCAGCGTCGGCCGACAGCTATCTTCGCGGTGAGCGCATTATCGCGGCGGCGAAGGAGACAGGTGCCGAGGCGATTCACCCCGGCTTTGGTTTCCTGTCCGAAAATGCGGGATTTGTCGCGGATGTCGAGGCGGCCGGCCTTGTCTTTATCGGTCCGGGCACCAAGGCCATTGCGGTGATGGGCGACAAGATCGAATCCAAGACCCTTGCCAAATCTACCGGCGTCTCCACCGTGCCGGGAACCGATGGTGAGGTTGATGATGTCGAGGTCGGGCTGAAGGCTGCCGCCGAGATCGGTTATCCGGTCATGGTCAAGGCGTCGGCAGGTGGCGGCGGCAAGGGGATGCGCGTTATTGAAAGCGCCGACGACCTTCCCGACGGGATGCGGGCGGCCATGTCCGAGGCGCAGACCGCCTTTGGTGACAGCCGCGTCTTCATTGAGAAATTCGTTGTTCAGCCACGCCACATCGAAATTCAGCTGCTGGCCGACCAGCACGGCAACATCGTCTATGTCGGCGAACGTGAATGTTCGATCCAGCGTCGCCACCAGAAGGTGGTCGAGGAGGCGCCGCGCCCCTTTATCTCGCCGGAGACGCGCGCCGCCATGGGCGAGCAGGCGGTCGAGCTGGCGCGTGCCGTAGGTTACCGCTCCGCCGGCACGGTCGAATTCATCGTCGGTGCCGATCAGGATTTCTATTTCCTAGAGATGAATACCCGTCTTCAGGTTGAACACCCGGTGACCGAGATGGTCTATGGGCTGGATCTTGTCGAGAAGATGATCCGCATCGCCGCCGGCGAAGAGCTGGGCCTGACCCAGGATGACATCAAGGCCGACGGCTGGGCTGTCGAGGCGCGCGTCTATGCCGAGGACCCGGCACGCGGCTTCCTTCCCTCCATTGGTCAGCTGGTGCGCTATCACGAGCCGGCAGGCGAGGGTGTACGCGTGGATTCCGGTGTCGATGAAGGCGGCGAGATCTCGATGTATTATGACCCGATGATTGCCAAGCTGGTTGCCCATGCGCCGACCCGCGAGGCCGCCATCGACAGGCTGCATCTGGCGCTCGACCATTACGAGATCGACGGCATCGTGAGCAACCGCCAGTTCCTGTCGGCGGTTCTGGAAAACGAGTCCTTCCGCAGTGGCGATCTGACGACTGGCTTCATTGATGCCGAGTTCGAGGGCGACTTTGTGGCCGGGCCGCCGTCCGATTCTGCAGCGGCAAGGCTTGTCGCCCTTGGTACCGCTATCGTCGCGCTGCAGATGGAGGAACGGCATGTCGGCGATCCGGATACCGGCTATGTGGTGATCAGTCAGGATGGCAACCGTCGCATGGTCGAACTCGGCCATGTCGCCAACCACAGCGCCAAGCTGACTGTCGACGGTAAGGGGTATACGGTTCTTGGCCTGCTTCAGGCGCCGGTCTATCTCTTCGACGGCACGATCAACGAGGAACCCGTCGCCGTTCAGGTTCGCCAGTCGGGTCACAAGGTGGTGCTGACGCACGGGTCGGCCCGGCTTGCGCTGACAGTGCTTCCGGCACGGTTCGAGCCGATGCTGGACCATATGCCGGTGGCCGCCGAGGGGGCTGGGGCCGATGAAATCATCGCGCCGATGCCGGGCCAGATCACCCGTATTCTTGTCGAGGTCGGGGACGAAGTTGTCGAAGGTCAGGATGTCGCCATCATCGAGGCGATGAAGATGGAGAACGTGCTGTCGGCCGAAGCGCGCGGCACGGTTCGCGAGATCGCCGTCAAGATTGGCGACAATCTGAATGTCGATGACTTGATCCTGGCGCTTGATCTCGCCGAGGACGGCTAGTCCGATACCAGCATCTGTTCGGCAAGCGTGGCAATCCAGGCCGCGCCACTGCCCAGGATTTCGTCATTGAAATCATAATCGCTGGCGTGAAGCGGCCGCGCGGCCGCCCCGTCAGTGCCGTTGCCGATCAGCATTAAACAGGCCGCCACCCCGCGCGCCATATGGGCGAAATCCTCAGAAAACAGTTTCGGATCGCAGACCGGGTTCACCCGGTCTTCACCGGCGACGGTGCGGGCCGCCGCTACTGCAGCGCTTGCCGCTTCGTGATGGTTTGCAAGGGCGGGAAACACCGTGTCGTAAGCGACCTCGATCTCCACATTATGGGTTGATGCGATACCGGCACATATCCGCCGCATGGCAGATTCGATAGCGGTGTTGGTGTCATCGCCCAGCGCCCTGGCATCCCCTTCAGGACGGCGGTTCCGGGAAGCACATTCCGGCGGCCGTCGGTGATGAATTCGGTGACCGAGACGACACCGTTGCGCGCCGGGTCAAGGTTGCGCGAGACGATCCCCTGAAGTGCGGTCACAAGCTGTGCGCCCACATAGATGGCATCGACGCCCATATGCGGCATCGCGGCATGGCCGCCACGAGCCTTTATGGTGATTTCGAACAGGCTTTCGCTGGCGGTCATGGCACCGGCCCTTGTGGCGAAACTTCCTGCCGGCATGCCGGGAATATTGTGCATCGCAAAGACCACATCCGCCTCGAAGCGGGTGAACAGCCCGTCATCGATCATCGCTGCGGCGCCAAGCCCGTGCTCTTCATTGGGCTGGAAGATGAAGATGGCGCGGCCGTTGAAATCACCATGCTGCGCCAGATGCGCCGCAGCGCCGAGCAGCATGCTGCTGTGCCCGTCATGGCCGCAGGCATGCATCACGCCGTCATGTTCGGAACGCCATTCCGGATTTCCTGTTTCGGTGATTGGCAGCGCGTCCATATCCGCCCTGAAGGCGATACTGGCCTCGCCGTTGCCGCGCTGCAAGACGCCGACAACACCGGTGCCGCCGACATCCGTATGAACCTCCAGCCCGAATCCCCGCAGCAGTTCGGCAACACGCGCCGAAGTGCGGGTGTTCGTCAAATCCGGAGTTCCGGATGCCGGTGGAAATCCCGGCGCCAGTCCGTCATGTCGGCAACAAGTTCCGTGGCGATCTTCGGTGTGGTCATGCGGCGTCCTCGCGGATCATGTCTGATGCCTTTTCGGCAATCATGATGGTTGGGGCGTTGGTGTTTCCGGACACAAGGGCCGGCATGATTGAGGCGTCGACAACACGCAGCCCGTCAATGCCGTGGACCCGCAGACGCGTATCCACCACATCGCCCTGCTGCGCCGACGGGCCCATACGGCAGGTCGAGACAGGGTGATAGAGTGTCACCCCGGTGGCCCTTGCATGCGCCAGCAGCGTCGCGTCGTCATCGGCATCCGGGCCGGGCTGCATCTCGTGCATCACATGCGGTGCCATGACATCACTCTGCATGATGTCGCGGGCGATCTTCATGCCTGCGACATGCACCCGGCAATCTTCGTCCGCAGTCAGGTAGTTCGGCTGGATCAGCGGGGCCTTCATCGGGTCGGGACCGGCGATATGGATCGAACCCCGGCTTTCGGGTCGCAGCATGCAGGGCCCGAACGTGATGCCGGGAAAGGTGTCGAACTGGCGCTTTTCCGGATTGGCAAAGCTGGCATTGGCGATGTGATACTGGATGTCCGGTCCGGCAAGCCCCTCACGGCTTCGCACAAAGCCGCTCAGCATGCCAGCCGGCATTGACAGTACGCCGCGCCGGGTCAGAAGGTAGCGCATCACCTCGCTGACAAGGCCGGCCCCGTGGGCCAGCTTGTTGATCGAAATATCGCTCTTCAGCCGCCATGACAGCCGCGAGATATAATGGTCGTGGAAATTCTCGCCGACACCGGCAAGTGCATGCCGCACAGCGATGCCATGCGATGCCAGCAGATCCGGATCGCCGATTCCCGACAGCTCGAGAATCTGCGGTGACTGGATGGCGCCGGCCGACAGAATGACCTCGCGTCCGGCGTGAATTGTCTGTTCGCTTCCGCGCCTGCGCAAAGTAACGCCAGTGGCACGCTGGCCGTTGCCAGCCTCGCCTTCCAGCGTGATGCCGGTAACATGGGCATGGGTGATGACACGCAGGTTCGGCCGTTTGCGGGCGTCTTCCAGATAGGCCTTCTTGGCCGAAAAGCGCATGCCGTTTTTCTGCGTCACCTGATAGTAGCCGAAGCCGTCCTGACTGGCGCCGTTATAGTCGGGATTATGCGGGTAGCCGCAGCTCTTCGCCGCCTCGATCAGCAGGTCCAGCGCTTCGTACCCGTTGCGCAACCCGCTGACATTGAGGGGGCCGCCCTTGGCGTGGAACTCGTCATCGTCACTTGAGAATTCGCAATGCTCGGCGCGGCGGAAATAGGGCAGCACATCGCGGAAGCTCCAGCCCAGATTGCCGCGTTGTGCCCAGCCGTCATAATCGGCTGCCTGACCGCGTACATAGAGCATGGCATTGATCGAGGATGACCCGCCAAGCACCTTGCCGCGCGGCTGTTTGATCCGGCGGTTGTTGCTGGCCTCATGCGGCTCTGTCTCGAACATCCAGTTCATCGCCGGGTTGACCATGGTCTTGATATAGCCGGCGGGAACGTGAATGAGGGGGTTGCGGTCTTCGCCACCGGCTTCGAGCAGAATGACGGAATTTGCAGGGTCCTCGCTGAGGCGCGCGCTGCCAGCACACACCCTGCTGAGCCTCCACCAATAATAATGTAATCAGCTTTCATAACCCGCTGACTTTGACGCGTTCGCCGACAGCGGGCAACAGCAAAACAGGAGGGGTTCCGGTAGTCTCGCTTTGGGCGTAGGCTCTGGCCGATACCACCATCCGGACGCTTTGCTCATTCCATGGACATGTTGCTTGTCTTCCTTCTCGCCGCGGGCCTCAGCGGCGGTTTCGTGAACGGTCTGGCCGGGTTCGGGACCGCGCTGTTCTCTCTTGGCTGGCTGTTGCAGGTCATGCCCCGCAACAGGCGGTGGCCATCGCCCTTGTCTGCAGTCTTGTCACCGGAGTGCCCGGTGTCTGGCAGGTGCGCCACAGCATCGACAGGCGCAGGCTGGCTCTGTTCATCCTGCCCGCATTCGCTGGCATTCCGATCGGGACGGTGCTTCTTGGCTTGATCGATACGCGACTGCTGTCGCTTCTTGTCGGCGGCATGCTGCTTTTGTATGGCGGCTATTTCGCCTTCCGGCGCACCTTGCCTGCCATTGAGGGGAACTGGACCCTTGTCGAAGCGGGGATCGGGTTTGTCGGCGGCGTGCTTGGCGCGATGGCCGGGTTGTCGGGCGCGTTGCCATCGATGTGGCTGGCGCTTCGTCCCTGGCCGAAGGCGGTGCAGCGCGGCATCATGCAGCCCTTCAGCATGGTGATCCTGCTGGTGGCGACGGTGTTGCTGGCTCTTGAAGGCGTGTTCACGTCAGAGGTGCTTTACAATCTGGCGCTTGTCTTTCCGGCGAGCATGTTCGGCGCGGTCATCGGCCTGATGCTGTTTCGCCGGATGCCGGACGCCCTGTATCCGCGGGTGCTGATCGGCCTGATGCTGATCTCGGGCGGCACATTGCTGGCGCGCACATTGCTGGCCGGCGGGGCATAGGAGGCAGGATGACGGATGATCTGATCTCGCCGGATGGGGTGCCGCGCTGTTTTGGCAACCGCGCGGGGCAGGACATCCTGGCGCATTACCACGACACCGAATGGGGCGTGCCGGTCCATGATGACAGGCACCTGTTCGAGATGCTCACACTGGAGGGTGCGCAGGCCGGTCTCAGCTGGGATGTGGTCCTCAGAAAGCGAGCCGGTTACAAATCGGCCTTTCATGATTTTGACCTGCATCTGGTTGCCGCCATGACCGATGCAGAGCTCGAGGCGCTTCGCGAGGATGCAGGGATCGTCCGCAACAGGCTGAAAATCTACAGCACCCGCGGCAATGCCCGTGCCATTCTCGACATTCAGGACGAGCAGGGCAGTTTCGATGCCTATCTCTGGGGATTTGTCGATGGCCGCCCGCAGGTCAACCACTTTGCCGATCTGAGCGAAATGCCGGCCTCCACCCCGCTCAGCGACAGGGTCTCGAAAGACATGAAACGCCGGGGATTCCGCTTTGTCGGCTCCACCATCATCTATGCCTTCATGCAGGGAATCGGCATGGTCAACGACCATGTTGCCGGTTGCTGGGTCCGGTCGGGCAGTAAAGACGCCATATAGCCGGGGTGATTGACGTCGCGCGCCCTGAAACCCCCATCTGCCGAGTCTGGATAACGATGGCAGGCATGGTTTGATGACGGGGTTTCAGGAAGCCGGTTATATTTTCGGCCAGTTTGACGAGCTGGCACGCGCCAAGCTTGCGCTGATCTTTGCCGTTCATCTTGCCGGCATGTTTGCCTTGTTCCGCATGGCGGCAACGCAGCCGACCTCATTCCTGCAGCGTGTTCCGCTTCTGGTCACGAGCCGGACCGGTTCACTGGCCTCGGCAACAGCGCTCGCTATGCTTGTCGCCGGGTGCAGCGTCGCGGCCGGGCGGCACAGCGGTGTGGCAACGGTGCTGTTCCTGAATGCAGGCGTGATCTCGCTCTATGTGATCGAATTTACAATTCTGCTGGGACGCGGCTTTTTCAAACGTCTTCTGGATGACGCGCTGCAGCCCGAAATTCGATTTGCCATCAGCTTTATCGTGATGGTGAATGCGGGATATTTCACGCTCATGATCCTCAAGGATGTTCTTCTGAGCGACCAGTTGGGAGTGCGCTGACATGGCATCAACGACAAAAGCTGACAGCCCGAACACCTGCGAGATTCTGTCTGCGAACGATTCTGTTGGCGAATTCCGGCGAGATTTCGTCTGCCTGAACGACTCGCTTCACGAAAGCATGCAGGACAACCCCGAGGTGATCATCCTCTATGTCGCGATGGTGATCTTTGTGATGGTGTTCCTGAAGATGGTGACGCGTACCCCGCGCACCAGTGCGTCCAGATCCCCAAAGAAGGATGCTGCCAATGACGTTGCCAAACATGGCGACGTCAAAAACAAGAACTAGATAATGCCGTAGGTGCGATCACGAAGGCATTGCGTAATGGCCTTGCGATTGCCAAGCGCCTTCAGGTCCGTGGCGTGGACAGGCGGGCGCATTGTCAGCGATACCGTGGTGCCCATCAGTTTTAAAGATTTCGCGAAACATCAGCGAGTAGGCAAGCGTCAGGCTGATTTTATGAGCGGCCTGGAACAGCAGCGAGTTCTGTCCATTGAACAGGAACGGTACGGTGACCGTATCCGGTGTGTGGCAAGTTTCGCCGCGAAGGTTTTCCATTCCCTTGTCATAGGCATCGCCGACAAGGTTTGGCGCCAGCGAAATGGCGCCCGCCGGGAAAATGATCACGGCACCGCCCTGCTTCAGATATTCGGCAGCCTGCTGGCAGGTCTCGATATTGGTGGCGAGCGCGGCCTCGGTCTCGTCGAAATCGATCGGCAGGATCTTGTCCATCGTCGCGGGTGCCTGTTTCAGCACACGGTGCGTGATGATCTTGTAGTCCGACCGCACTTCGGCCATCAGCGCGCAGAGCACAAGTCCGTCAATCACACCATAGGGATGGTTGGCGACGACAAGGGTAGGGCCGGTACGGGGAATCATCGCGCCGGCGTCGCGCTGCAGGTCGATCTTGATGTTCAATTTGTCCAGCGCATCCGCCCAGAAGCTGGCATAGGGCCGGTCTTCCTCGACATAGTCGAAATAGAGTTTGCGAATTCTTGGCTGGCCGCTGAATCGCTCGATAGACCGGATCAGCGTATTGGAAATGGGCCCCATTTCGCCATCGGCGAAGGTGAAGATCGGATGTGCCGTCTGCGAACTCTGCATTTCTGCTGGTCCTTGCTCTACCCGGATAACGAGAAAGGGCGGCCGTCTGGCGGGCGCCTTAGTCAACTAGGGTAGCCACGAACTAGGCGATTTCAGGGCAAACTGTCAACGATTCTCGGGCTGACGAGCCATTGATGCCAGAAGTTATCCAAAGCACACTCAATGCCAGCACCAAAGAACAGCCTTCGATCTAGGCACGAGCGACTCCCGCAATTGTTGGCCTTGGCGGGCTGAAAGCCGGGTCTGAAGGATGGGGGCTGCGCAGGGAAAAACACGGCTTCTGGCCAGAATTGGTATTTTGTAAGACATATTTTATAAAATATTGAAAATAAACGATAAAAAATGGATTTTGCCAAAATCGGCACCTGAATCTTGCTGAAATGATAAAACTGTTTTTCACGCCATAACCAATTGTTAATAAACAAGAAAAACTTGGTTTTGCCGAGGTGGCCGCAAACCGGCCCCTTAGCAATTGCGCCGGGGCTGTTTGTCTCAATATGGTTACTGCGTGACGGGTGGGTCATTATGTCGCTAATGGCATGGCGACTCGTCCGTACCTTTTCGTTAACGGAGGTACAAAATGAAACTCTTCAAGGGTAAGGCCACGAAAACGGCGCTAATTGCGGCGGCGTTGGCCATCACACCCACTGTTGCGTTTGCTGCAGGTGACAACCTGGAGTCCGACGACTTTGTCGGCATCTCTTTCTGGTTGATCTCGATGGCGCTGGTCGCTTCGACCGCGTTCTTCTTCATCGAAACGCAGCGCGTGGAAGGCAAGTGGAAAACTTCGCTTACCGTGTCCGGTCTCGTGACTCTGGTCGCAGCCGTGCACTACTTCTACATGCGTGACGTGTGGGTCGCCACCGGTGAGACACCGACGGTATATCGTTATATCGACTGGCTCATCACTGTTCCGCTTCTGATGATCGAGTTCTACCTGATCCTGCGCGATCGCCAACGTATCGTCTGGCATCTTCTGGCGCCTGACCGTAGGTACGCTCATCATGCTGGTCGGTGGTTATGCCGGCGAGGTTGGCTACATGAACGTGTGGCTCGGCTTTGTCATCGGTATGGCCGGTTGGTTCTACATCCTGTACGAGATCTTCGCTGGTGAAGCCGGCAAGCTCTCTGCAGAGCAGGCACCCGAGTCGGTCAAGTCGGCTTCTCGACCATGCGCTGGATTGTAACCATCGGCTGGGCGATCTATCCGCTCGGCTACTTCTAAGGCTACCTGGCAACCGGTGATTCGGGCAGCGCTGCAGATTCGCTCAACGTGATCTACAACCTGGCTGACGTACTGAACAAAATTGCGTTCGGTGTGATCATCTGGAACGTTGCTGTCACCGAGACCGAAGCGAAAGCCTAAATGACCTGATGATGAAAGGGCGGCACCCCCACGTCGCCCTTCATCACATTTTCTTTATGACGTTTTGTGAATCATCTTGTTGCGCGGGAAGGTGCGGATTTTATGACTGACCTGTCTACACCCTCCAACGAAGGCATTTGCCGAGCAGGGTTCCGGACTTTCTATATCGAAGTCCACTTCCGAGATTATTCACGATTTCATTCTTGAAAGAATGCCGGTCCCCGGGCAGACGCTTGCCGACGCGGCAACACATCATTTCGCTGCCCCTGGCAAGATGCTCCGCGCAAAGATGGCGCTGCGCGCCGCCGACCTTCTCAAGGTCGATCGGCCGGCGGCCCTTCACTGGGCAGCGGCTATCGAAGTTCTCAACGCGTCGCTTATCCATGACGACATTTGTGACGGCGACCAGTTGCGCCGCGGACGTCCGGCCGTCTGGTCGAAATTCGGACGTGACGTTGCGCTTACCCTTGGAGACTGGCTGATTGCGCTGTCCTTCGAGCTCGCTGCAGAAGCCGCCCAGCGCGCGCAGACGCCGATGCTGCTGAAGATTCTCGCCACCCATATGAAGACCACCACTGTCGGCGAAGCGCACATGAATTCGACCCTGCGCCGGTCACCGACTGGGATCATTACCTTCAGGGTGCTGGTGACAAGACCGCGCCGCTGCTGACCGCGCCTCTCGAGGGAATCGCCGCCATGGCCCTTCATGGTGGTGCCGCTCCGACGATCGGTGCCTGCTTCCGCTCGCTTGGCAATGCCTATCAGATTGGCAACGATATTCTGAATTTCTCGGGAAGTGACGGTGCCAACACCTGCGGTTCGGACATGGCGCGCCGCGCTCCGAACGGCGTTGTGGTCCTGTTCCGCCAGACGCTGGATGCAGACCGTCTTGCCGCATTCGACAGCTGGTATGCCAGCGGCTCGGATGAGGGATTTGTTGACTGGCTTGCCGAGCTTCGGCGCTCCTCTGCCCTGTTCGAGGCGGCGCGGCGGATGAATGCGATGCTCGACGATGCGACTGACCTTGCTGACATGCCGCCTGAAATGGTGGCTGTGATCACGCCTATACAGCAGCTTCTGCAACAGGTATGTCTGAAGTCTGTGGCTTCGATCAACCAGGCCTGACGCAAACATTATGACACCAGCCCCTTCGGCTATTCAGGATACCGCGGCCCCGCCTCCCAAGACCGGGCCTGCCCGCCAGAACGATGTGCTCGTGATCGGTGCGGGTTTCGGCGGAATTGCGGCTGCCTTGCGGATGCGCGCGCGCGGCTATTCAGTGACGCTCGTCGACCGGCTGGACGCTATTGGCGGGCGTGCGCAGGTGTTTGAGCGGGGCGGGTTCAGGCATGATGCCGGGCCGACCGTGATCACCGCGCCATTCCTGTTCGACGAGCTGTTCGAGTTGTTCGGAGAGCGCCGCGAGGATCATCTCGACTTTCGGCCGCTCGATCCCTGGTACCGGTTCCATTTCCATGACGGCAACCAGTTCGATTACCGCGCTACGGTCGAGGATACCAACGCCGAGATCGAGCGTTTCTCGCCGCGTGATGTTGCCGGCTATGCAGGATTGCTGGAGACATCCCGTCAGATTTTCGAGGTCGGGTTCGAGAAGCTTGCCGACAGGCCGTTTACCCGTTTCATGACGATGATGGCGCAGGTGCCTTCGCTGTTGCGTCTTCGCAGCTATCACACTGTCGCCAGCCTTGTGAACCGCCACATCAAGCATCCGCTGCTTCGCCAGGCATTTTCGATTCATCCGCTGCTTGTCGGCGGCAATACGTTCACAACCACTTCGATCTATACGCTGATCCATTATCTGGAGCGGCGCTGGGGTGTGTTCTTCTGCATGGGCGGCACTGGCAAGCTTGTCGAGGAGTTGCACCGGCTTCTCGAACGCGCCGGCGTCAATGTCGAGCTTGGTGTGGATATTGAGCGCATCACCATGGAAGGGGGACGCGCCACCGGCGCCGTGTCCACAGATGGCAGGTGCTACATTGCGGACCGTGTGATCTGCAATGGTGATCCGCCGACCGTCTATCAGCAGATGCTGCCTGGCGAGACACGTTCGAAACGGGCAATTCCCGAGGCCGCGACGAAATATTCGATGGGCCTCTATGTGATGTTCTTCGGGACACGCAAGCAGTATCCCGATGTCGCGCATCACACCATCTGGATGGGACCGCGCTATCGCGAGCTGCTCGCCGATATCTTCGAACGCAAGATTCTTGCTGATGATTTTTCACTCTATCTTCACCGGCCGACCGCCACCGACAGCAGCTTCGCGCCGGAAGGCTGCGACAGCTTCTATGTGCTTTGCCCGGTGCCAAATCTTCTCGGCGATTTGGATTGGGACGTCGAGGGGCCAAAGCTGCGTGACCGCATTGTCGCTGCGCTTGACGAGACCATTATGCCGGCCCTCGGCGAGACCATAACCGATGATTTCTGGATGACGCCGGAAGATTTCAAGCGCGATTATCGCTCGATGCATGGCGCCGGTTTTTCGATCGCGCCGATTTTCACGCAATCGGCATGGTTCCGCTACCACAACCGCGACCCTCATATACCGAACCTCTATTTTTCTGCCGCCGGCGCGCATCCGGGAGCAGGGATGCCAGGCGTCTTGTGTTCTGCTAAGGTTGTCGAGCGACTTATTGAAGAGGAAGACCGGGCGGCCACCGCCAGCGGAAGGCTGGCACAGGGGGGCTGACGGCGGGAGCCGGCACCCATGTCGAACGAAGAGCTGACATCCGAGCAATCGCTTGCCGCCAACGGCAAGAGTTTCCATTGGGCGCGTCGTTTTCTGGGGCAGCGCATGGGAAGTGACGCAGCCTCGCTCTATGCCTTCTGCCGGCTTCTTGATGATATGGCTGATGGCGATATTCAGAACGGTCCGGCCCGGCTTGCAGCCATCCGTGCCGATTTGATTGCCGGCCGTGAAGGGGCTGACCCTGCATTCGTTACATTCATGCCGCTGATGCGGGAAAAGCGCTTTCCGCCAGACGTGCTCGTGGCGCTGATCGACGGTCTGCTCGAAGACCAGGCCGAAGAGGTGGCGCTTGCCGACGAGGCTGCATTGCTGCGCTACGCCTACCGGGTGGCGGGAACCGTCGGCCTGTTGATGTGCCATGTTCTCGACTGCCACACGCCGGCTGCACGGGCGCACGCTATTGACCTTGGCATTGCCATGCAACTCACCAACATCGCCCGTGACATTCTGGAAGATGCCGGTATGAACCGGCGTTATGTTCCTGGCGACTGGGTCGGTCATGCAAGCCCGGCCGACATCCGTGCCGCGGCAAGGGTGCCGGACAGCATGCTTGCGCGCGAGGTGACCGCTGCGGCCGGCAGGCTTCTGGATCTTGCCGAAACCTTTTTTATGCCAGTGGCGCGCGCGGATATCGCTACCTGCCATGGCGGGCGCATCTTGCCATCGGCGTGGCGGCACGGGTCTATCGACAGATCGGCATCCAGCTTCGCGGTGCAGACCTCGCCTGGCATGCGGGAAGGCAGGTGACCGGAAAAGCAACAAAGCTGCGATGCTCGCTACTGGCGCTGGGAAGTTTTGGTCGCCGGATCGGCATCGGGACCTCGCCACATGACGACCGCCTTCATGCGGCGCTGCGGGGGCTGCCCTATGTCGCCTGACCACGCCATGCGACAGGTTCACGTCCTTGGTGACGGCTGTGCGGCACTGTCGCTGGCGGCGCGTGCCGGTGAACTTGCAGATCACAAGCTGACCCTTGTCAGGCCGCAAGGCGCACCGCCTGAGACAGATCACATCTGGGGGTTCTGGGATGGGCCGAACCTGGCCGCCGCCAGCCGCCTTGCCCGCAAGCGCTGGCACAATTGGTCGATCGTGACCGGACAGGGAAAGGCCATATTGCGATCGCAGGACCGGCCCTATACCGCGCTTCACCGGCTGGACTGGACGGCACATTGCCGTGATGTGGCCAACCGGGCCGGCGTTGTAACTCTGGCGGCGGGAATTCAGCCACAACGGCGGATCTTGTCTTTTGACAGCCGGCCCCACCGGTGCCGGACGGCATGATGCTGCAGCATTTTCTTGGCCTCGAGGTGCGAAGCCGGCGCGAAATTTTTGATCCCGACACTGCAATCCTGATGGATTTCCGTGTCGACCAGTCGCATGGCATGCACTTTATCTACCTTCTTCCTTTTTCCGCAAAAGAGGCGCTGGTCGAATCCACCCTGTTCACACCGTCTGTCTGTCCGGAGAGTTATTATCGCGGGGAAATCACCACCTATCTCGAGACCCATTTCGGACTTGATGAATTCGAGACACTCCGAACCGAACGCGGGGTGATCCCGCTTGGTATCCTGCCACGGCGCGATCCCTCTATTCCGGGTATTGGCGGCAATGGTGGTGCGATCCGCCCGTCGAGCGGCTATGCCTTCCCCTTTATCCAGAAACAGATCGACCGTGCCATTGCCGCGGCACGCAACGGGCGCGAGCTGGGGTTTGCTGTGCCGCACCGCCGTGTTGACTTGTGGATGGATGCGGTGCTGCTGACCGTCCTGCGCCATTGGCCGGAACGGGCTCCCGAGCTGTTCCTGCGGATGGCGCGCGCGCTCGACGGTGACGAGTTCGCACGGTTCCTCAGCGGCGAAGCGGACTGGCCGCTCCGGCTGAAAGTGATTATGGCGATGCCGAAGGCGCCGTTCCTGCGCGGCCTTATCCGTCTTCTTGCCGGCAGCCGGCCACAACGCACGGCAGAGGCGGGATGATGGAAATGGTGATGTCCATTGCTGCGATGGCGCCGCTCGACCTTGCGGCGCTGGCTGCCATAGTGCTGATCGGCCTGCCGCATGGCGCTCTTGACGGCGCAATTGCCATCCATCTCGGGTTCACTCGGAAAATCATGCATTTCATGCGGTTTCTGGTGCTCTATATCGCGATGGCCGGGCTTGTCGTCGGGGCATGGATGCTGGCGCCGACAGCTTGCCTTTTTGGTTTCCTGATTATCAGCATGCTGCATTTTGGTGCTGGTGATGCGCGCCATGGCACCGGCTGGCTTCGTGGTGCCGAGATTCTGGCTCATGGCGGACTGGTTATTGTCGGCATCAGCCAGATGCATCATGACGAGGTCGATGTGATCTTCGGCTATCTCACCGGGCGCGAAACGGCGCTTCTGTGGCAGGGCATCGATGTTCTGACGGTGATTGTCGGGATGGCTGTTGTTGTCTGTTTTGCTCAGGCACTCTGGCATCGGCGCTGGCGCGGAACGGCCGTTGAACTTGCCGCGCTTGCCGTGCTGTTTGCGCTGACGCCGCCACTGGTCGGATTTGCTGTCTATTTCTGCTGTGTGCATTCGGCCCGGCATGTCCACGGTATCGTCAACAGCTTGCGGCGCGATATGTCGAGGTTCAACATGCTCAACCAGGCGGCTGCCTTCACTGTGGCAAGCTGGGCTGCCGGTGGTGTCGCCATCTGGTGGTTTGCCGACATGGCCAATCCCGAGCCTGTCGTGCTACGGGTCGTGTTTATAGGTCTTGCGGCGCTGACGGTGCCACACATGATTCTTGTCGATGGTTTCTTCAGACGTTCCGGCAGGACGCTGAAGCGCCAGTTCATCAGCCGGTAGGTGCCTATGGATGATATGCCCGAAAACGCTGAAACACCGCCCGCAGGCGATCGCAAGGATGCGCATCTTGCGCTGGCCGCCGACGCCTTGTCCCGCTCCGGGGTCAGCGCCGGCTTCGAGCGTGTGAGGCTGGAGCATTGCGCCCTGCCGGAATGCAGCCTTGCCGACATCGATATCACCACCTCATGTCTTGGCAGGCCGGTTGATGCGCCGCTGTTCATCGGGTCGATGACAGGTGGCACAGCGCATGCCGATAAGATCAACGCGGCGCTGGCCGAAACCGCCGAGGCCACCGGGATCGCGCTGGCTGTTGGCTCGCAGCGCGCCAGCATCGAATCCGGCCGTTCTCAGGCCGCGCTGCGGCAACGCGCGCCATCTGTGCCGCTGATCGGCAATCTGGGGTGTGCAGCTCGCCGCGCCAGGCGGTATCGATCTGGCACGCCGCGCCGTGGCGGATATCGGCGCCGATGCCATCTTCATCCATCTGAACCCGCTTCAGGAGGCGGTCCAGCCCGAGGGCGAAACGGACTGGCGCGGTGTTCTGGCTGCCATCGAGACCCTTGTCGGTGCGCTGGAGGTGCCGGTGATGGTCAAGGAAGTCGGTGCCGGGATCGGCCCCGATGTTGCTCACCGTCTTTTTGATGCGGGAGTTCATGCCGTCGATATCGCCGGACTTGGGGGCACGAACTGGACACGTATCGTGGCAGCGCGCCGCGAGGACGCCGCCCTGTTCGAGCCGTTCCTCGACTGGGGATTGCCGACGGTAGATGCGCTTCGCGCTGTCAGGTCCGCCTGCCCGAATGCAAGGCTGATCGCATCCGGTGGTGTGGAAAACGGTCTCGACGCCGCCAAGGCATTGTGGCTTGGCGCTGCGCTGGTCTCAATGGCGGGACCGGTGCTGCGGGCGCTCACCGGCGACGGGCGCGGCACACCTGACAGCGCCGCAGCGGTGCATGTCATCGAAAGCTGGAAATCGCAACTTCGTCTGGCGCTGTTCCTGACCGGTGCGCCCGACCTGCCGTCATTTGCCGGCAAGCCCGGCCATGTCGGTGGCTCATATCAGCGGGCCTTGTCCCGCTGAACCTGTGATGGTGTCTAGAAACTGTCCTTGCGGCGCCTGACTTCGGCGAATACTTCGGCGTCGCTGGCCCCTTCCATGCCAAGATGCGCGCGCAGACCCGCATCGCCTGCGCGAAGAAACGGGTTGGTGGCTTTCTCCAGCGCGATCATGGTCGGCACGGTTGGCTGGCCGATGGACCGAAGTTCGTCCACCGCCTTGGCGCGGCGCTGCAGCGCGGTGTTTGCCGGATCGACGCTCAGCGCAAATCTCGCATTGGCGGCGGTATATTCATGGCCGCAATAGACAACCGTGTCGTCGGCAAGCGCCATCAGCTTGCGCAGGCTGTCCCACATCATCGGCGCGTCGCCCTCGAACAGCCGTCCGCATCCCATGGCAAACAGCGTATCGCCGGTGAAGACCAGTTTTTCGGCAGGAAGGTAGTAGTTCAGCATGGCCAGCGTATGGCCGGGGGTCGAGATAATCTCAACCTCGCGCCCTGCGAAGGCAAAGCTGTTCCCGCCATCAAGCACCGTGTCGATGCCGTTGATCCCGGCCGGGCCAAAGACCTCGACACCGTCACCGGCGAGTGCGGCAAGGCCAGCCGTATGGTCGCCATGATGATGCGTGATCCAGATCTGGGTCAGCGGCCACCCGGCGTCGTCCAGCGCGGCTTCGGCGGCTTCGGCGTCACCGGCGTCGACCAGCGCGGTCTCGCCACGTTCCGCGTCGTGAAGAAGCACGCCGTAATTGTCGTCATTATAGGGGAACTGATGGATGGCCAGCCGCATCGCTCTACCAGACCCCGATGTTTTCCATCGAGGCCCAGGGCTCGGCCGGGGCCTGCGCCTCGCCTTCCTGAAGAAGCTCGATGGAGATGTTGTCGGGCGAACGGACAAAGGCCATACGCCCGTCGCGCGGTGGTCTGTTGATGGTGACCCCCGCATCCATCAGCCTCTGGCAGGTGGCGTAGATGTCGTCGACATAATAGGCGAGATGGCCGAAATTCCGGCCGCCGTCATACTCTTCCGGATCCCAGTTATAGGTCAGCTCCAGCTCGGGAGAGCGGGTTGCCTTGGCGCTGTCGAGATTGCCGGGCGCGGCCAGAAAGACGAGGGTGAACCGGCCTGCCTCGAACTCCTTGCGGTTGGTTTCAACCAGCCCGAGCTTGTTGCAGTAGAAATCGATCGACGCGTCGAGGTCAGTGACCCTGACCATGGTGTGAAGATAGCGCATGGAACCCCGGTAAATGGCGCGAAAATGGAGGTGTCCAGCATAGGATATTGCGGGGCGGCGCGTCCAGTTATGCCAACAGGCATGCGGCCGGATATCCTTCCAGATATCAGGGCATCAGCCGCGGGAATAAAGGCCCAGTGTTTCCGCCTGCAGTTTCAGCAGCGCCGTGACATCCGCCAGTGCCGGCGTCTCGATGCCCAGCCCTTCGGCAAGTTCCAGAACGGCGGTGACCAGCGGGTCGATCTCGAGCGGTCGCCCGGCCTCGATATCCTGACGGGTCGAAGGCTTGTGCCCGACAATCGCGGCGGCGCCGTCGATGCGCTTCTCGATGGGGACGCTGAATCGCACGCCGATGGCTTCGCCGACGTTTTTCACCTCGGTCATGATGGCATGGACAAGGGCGCGACTCTCCGGCTCGTTGCCGATGGCATCCAGCGTCGCGCCCGTCAGCGCCGAGACCGGGTTGAAGGAGCAGTTGCCCCACAGCTTGACCCAGATCTCGTCGCGGATGCGCGGCTTCTGCGGTGCCTTGAGGCCGCCGGCGATCATCAGCGATGACAGCGTCTTCACGCGCTCGCTTTGCTCCATGGACGGCTCGCCAAGTGTGAACCGGTCACCGTCGAGATGTTTGACAAGGCCCGGTGCGGCGATCTCGCAGGCTGGATAGACAACGCATCCGATGGCCCGCTCTGGCCCGATTTCGTTCCAGACCCGCCCGCCCGGATCCACCGCCTGAAGCGGCTTTTCATCGAGTGCGGTTCCAGTCTGTGCCTTGTGAAAATACCACCAGGGCAGCCCGTTGACGGCAGGCACGACGGCTGTTTCGGACCCAGCAACGGCATCAGATCGTCGAGGATCATCGGGATGGTATGCGCCTTGATGGCAAGGATCACATAGTCCTGCGGGCCGAGATCGGCCGGCTTGTCGCTTGCCGGAAGGCTGTAGCGGGTGACCTTGCCGTCCTTCTCGAGTCCCAGTCCGTCCGCCCTGATGGCTTCCAGATGCGGGCCGCGAGCGACAAGGCTCACTTCTGCGCCGGCCTCATGCAGGGCTGCGCCGACATAACCGCCGATTGCGCCGGCACCAAATATACAGATACGTGTCATCGCTTTGCTCCCTTGGACCTTTGACTAGTCTTCGAGGCCCAGCTTCTGGGCGAGGCCGATCCGCTGCAGCTTGCCGGTGGCGCCTTTGGGAATCTCGTCAAGGAACACGATATGTTTCGGAATCTTGAATTTCGCCAGATGCGTTTCGGCATAGGTGCGAAGCCCGGCGGCGTCCAGTTCGCCGCCATCGGCAAGCACCACGGCAGCGCCGATCTCTTCGCCGAGCATACGGTCTGCAACGGCAAAGGTGACCACTTGCTGGACGACAGGATGTTCCATCAGCACATTGTCGACTTCGAGGGGCGAGACCTTCTCGCCGCCGCGATTGATGATTTCTTTAAGGCGTCCGGTGATTTTCAGATAACCGTCACCGTCGAAGAATCCCTGGTCACCTGTACGGAACCAGCCGCTTGTAAAGCTTGATTCATTGGCTGCCGGATTATTCTCGTATCCGGGCGTAACATTGTCCCCGCGGATACAGACCTCGCCTTCGGCGTCACCCGACAGCTGATTGCCTTCCTGGTCCATGATGCAGACTTCGGGCGAGGTGGCTATGCCAACGAAGCCGGCCTTCTGCTTGCCGTCGCCAAGCGGGTTGGATGTCATCTGGTGGGCAGCTTCGGTCATCCCGTACGCTTCAATAACCGGACATTCGAACACGTCGTTCAGCTCTTCGAACACAGCAGGAGGAAGCGAGGCAGAAGACGAACGAATCAGCCGCAGCCCCAGCCCCTTGGCGGCATCCGCCTGGCGCTTGGCGCGAAGCAGGATGGCCTGATGCATGGTCGGAACGCCGGAATACCAGCTGATCTTCTCGTCGCGCGCCTGGTCGAGAAATTTCAGGGCGTTGAAGCCGCCGGTGCAGCAGACCGAAGCGCCCTTTGACATGCTGGTAGCCAGAACGGCGATGAGCCCGTGGATATGGAACAACGGCATGATATTCAGGCAGTGGTCGCTGTCGCTCAGCTCGAGGCTGGCTGCAATGTTGCGGGCTGATGCCATGATATTGCGCTGCATCAGCGGCACCACCTTGGGCCGTGATGTGGAGCCGGATGTGTGAAGGACGAGTGCCTCGTTGTCGGCGCCGGCGGGTGTCGCATCGGCTTCGTCTCGAACAGCCTGAACGCGCCGGCCGGGTCGTTGTCGCCGACAACTGCCTCGACAACCGGGATCGACAGCGCGCTGGCCGCGGCACGCACCGGGTTCTCGCTTCCCGCCTCGACAATCACCAGCTTCGGCGCGAGATCCTCAAGGTAAAAGGCGTATTCACTCTCTTTATAGGCAGGGTTGAGCGGGGCCGCCGACATATATGCCGCAACTGCCATGAATGCAGAGGCCATTTCCGGTCCATTTGGCAACACGATCGCCATGCGGTCTGCCGCGCCCAGCCCGTTCCGGCAAGCTGGCGCCCGACCGAATCGACGTGTCGGCGGAGGGCCGCATATGTCATGGCAGGGCGATCGGGTGCGGTGAGAGCGACGGCGTTGTCGGTGCCGGCATCAAGCAAAGTGCGGATGGTCATGGTAAGGCTCGTCTTTCCTGAGGGGTATATGGACGGACGTAGATATTCGGACTTGCTTTCGCAAGGCCTCGGAACGAATGCGGCATAGCTAGCACAAAGCAGTCGGCATTTGTAATTCTATTCGGAGTAATTTAGGTAAAAAGTAAATGTAAAAATTTTACAATTTTCTTTTTTCTCATTTTTCCTTGTTCTGGTCGCAGAATCCGTGAAATGTCCCGTCAACGCACAGTCGTCATCGGACAAAGAGCGGCTGTGCACACCCTGGCGATTTCGGCCCATGTCGGGTCTGACGCCAGGAACCCCGAGTGCCAAACATAGACGCGGCCGAGGGTCGCAAAGGCAACGATGACGGATCGTTATTGTATCCGCCATCCTAAAGTGCAGAGGAGAGAGACATGAAAGCACTTCGTAAACTCATGACATCAGCCTTGGTTCTTGGGTGCGCAACCGTGGTGGTGGCGAGTCCGGCAATCGCATGGCAACCAAACAAGCCGATCGATTTCATCATCATGGCCGGCAAGGGTGGCGGCGCTGACAAGATGGCGCGCCTGATGCAGGGCATCGTTGAGAAAGAATCACTCGCCGAGCGTCCGCTGGTACCGGTGAACAAGTCCGGCGGCTCCGGCGCAGAGGCCCTGATGGCCGCGAAAGGCGCCAGTGATCCGGATCACACGATCATGGTGACACTGAACTCGTTCTACACCACACCGCTTCGCCAGCCGGGTCTAGAGGTCGATGTTCTGACATTCGCACCTGTTGCTCGTATGGCTGAAGACACATTCCTTCTCTGGGTCCATGCCGATACCGGCATCACCACATTCGAGCAGTGGCTCGACGTGGCGCGCGATCAGGGCAGCAAGTGGGTCATGGGCGGTACCGGATCCAACTCCGAAGACAACATCATTACCGACTTCCTGAACACCAACTACGGCCTGTCGATGAAGTACATCCCCTACAAGGGCGGCGGGGCCGTGGCCAAGGATGTTGCCGGCAAGCAGATCAATTCGTCGGTGAACAACCCGTCTGAAGCCATCGGCTTCTGGCAGTCCGGCGACATGGTTCCGCTGGTCGCTTTCACCAACGAGCGTCTGCCGATGTTCCCGGAAGTGCCTACGCTCCGCGAAAAGGGCGGTGAGTTCAGCTACTTCATGCAGCGCTCCGTTGTTGGTGCACCCGGCATGTCCGAAGAAGCTCGCGCCTACTACACCGAGCTGTTCACCAAGGTCTACAACTCGGAAGACTGGCAGGCTTACAAGTCGAAGAAGTCGCTGATGGGCGACCTCATGAGCGGCGAGCAGCTGTCCGATTACTGGCGTGACCAGCGTGACAACCACGAACAGATCCTCCGCTCGTCAGGTGCCATCCGGTAACCCCACAACGAGACCAACTGGCCGGGCTCCGCTTTGTCGGAGCCCGGCATATTTTTTAGAATTTTCCTTTTTCATTTGAAGACCCGTCAGCACGGGACAGGGACCAGGATCATGCGCCGCGCGGAAATCATCACAGCTTTCATTCTCGGGCTGTTTTCCGTCTATTTGATGTGGAAAAGCGGTGAGCCGCCTGCCTGGAACCCTGATGCGGCGCGTTTCGACAATATCGGTTATGACGACAATGGCGCGCCGGGAAGCGGCTTCTGGCCGTTCTGGCTTGGTGTCATCATGCTGGCAGTTGTATCTGGACCGGCATCAACTGGGCCCTGCGCCGCACGCCGGCATCGGTCTCCACCGCGCCGTTCCTCGACTCATATGGCTGGAAGATGCTGCTGACCGTCGGGAGGCGGGCTGATCGGGTTTCTGCTGGTGATCGAACTCCTCGGCTTCTATGCCGCGATGCTGGCCTTTCTTGTCTATTACATCCGGTTTATCGGCCGTCACGGCTGGACCGTTACATTGTCAATCGCCACCGCCGTGCCGGTGGTCTGCTTCTTTTTTTCGACATCGCCATGCGGATCGTATTGCCGAAAGGCTATAGCGAGCCGCTGTTCATCCCGCTCTACGACATCTTCCTCTAGATATCCGGACTTTCCCCCGAGACCTGTATCATGGACATTTTATTTGCTCTTTTCGACGGTATCCTGATCGCCCTGCAGCCGATGAATCTCGGGCTGGCCATCCTTGGTGTCGTGATCGGCCTGTTTGTCGGGGCGATGCCGGGACTTGGTTCGGTGAACGGCGTGGCCATCCTGCTGCCCTTTACCTTCGTGATCCAGGGGATCAGCGGGGATGCGACCTCGCCGATGATCTTCCTTGCCGCGGTCTATTACGGGGCCATGTATGGCGGGGCAATCTCGTCTGTGGCGCTTGGTATTCCAGGGGCATCGACGGCGGTGGCGACAACCTTTGACGGCAGGCCGCTGGCCCTGCAGGGCAAGGCGCATATCGCGCTGATGGCGGCGGCGCTGGCGTCATTTGCCGGCGCGACCGTATCCAACATGATGTTCACCGGCTTTGCGCCGATGCTGGCCTCGGTGGCGCTCGATTTCGGCAATCCGGAAATATTCGCCCTGATGCTGCTGGCCTTCGCGACATTTGCCGGGCTCGGCGGGGATGATTTCCCGAAAACGATCTTTTCCATCTGTTTCGGCCTGGCGCTGTCAGCTGTCGGCTTCGACATCATCTCCGGCGAACCGCGGCTGATTTTCTTCGATATTCAGGGTTTCTCGCACGGCATCCGCTTTCCTTGTTTTGGCCATCGGCATCTACGGCATTTCGGAAATGCTGTGGACGATGAATGCCTCGCGCGGCAAGTCCTCCATGTCCAAGGTCGAGGTCAGTTTCGCCAGCATGACCAATGCACTGGTTCGTTTCCGTGAGGCATGGCGCGGCACGCTCATCGGCTCGGTGATCGGGTTCTTTGTCGGCATCCTTCCGGCGGCCGGGGCGACTCCCGCCTCGCTGATGGCTTACGGCGTCACCAAGATGACGTCGCGTGACGGTGATGCCTATGGCAAGGGCGCCATCGACGGCGTGGCCGCGCCGGAGGCCGCCAACAACTCGGCCTCGACAGGTGCGATGCTGCCGATGATGACGCTCGGCATTCCAGGCTCGCCGACCACGGCGGTGCTGCTTGCCGGTATGGTCATCTGGGGTCTCGAGCCGGGACCGCTCCTGTTCTCGGTGCAGCCTGATTTCGTCTGGCCGCTGATCGGCTCCTTCTACATCTCGAATTTCATCGCTGTTCTGGTGAACATCGCCTTCATTCCGCTGTTCCTGTGGATGCTGCGCATGCCGTTCAGCATCCTTGTTCCGCTGGTTTTTGTGCTCTCGCTTGTCGGAACATACGCTGCCTATATGAACATGTTCGATGTCTGGCTGATGGTGCTGGTCGGCCTTGGCGGCTTCTTCATGCGGATGCTCGATTATCCGGTGGCACCTGCGGTTCTCGCCATCGTCCTCGGTCCGATCGCCGAGCCGACCCTTCGGCAGACGTTGCTGCAATATGAAACCTTCACCATCTTCTTCACCCGTCCGATTGCGGGTCCGATTACGGTGACGGCGATCATCCTGATCCTGCTGCCGGGCCTGCGCCTGCTGTGGCGGCGCTGGGGTGCCGCGTCTGCCGAGACTGCCGGCGGCTAAGCCGATCCAATCCGGATTTTCACGGCCTTGTTATTTCTGCGGATGATTTAATCCCGCCATCCTGATGTCATGCCCATTGAATAACGGGACCCAGTGAACAACCGGAGGATGGCATGCCCCATTTTCTGTTCGCCTATCATGGCGGCAAGCAACCCGATACGCCCGAGGAAACCGAGGTCGAGATTGAGCGCTGGCGAGGCTGGTTCGACCGGATCGGTCCGGCGATTGTCGACCCGGGAAATCCGGTCGGGACCGCCAAAACCGTATCTGCCGAAGGTGTGACTGACAGTGGCGGGGACAATCCACTGTCCGGTTACACCATCATCCATGCCGAGAGCATCGATCAGGCGATTGAACTGGCCAAGGCCTGTCCGATCATCGGCGATGGCAGCATTGAGGTGGCCGAGATTTACGAGGTATCCATGTAGGTGACTTCAAAAGTCGGCGGCCTGGCCGGCTTTCATCTTGCCGATCAGACAGCATCCGAAACAATACCGCGTGAAAGGGGACCATCATGCGGATCATGTTTGTCGGTGTCGGGGCGCTTGGCTCGTATTTTGGCGGCGCGCTGGCCGAGGCCGGGCATGATGTCACCCTTCTGATCCGCAACAAGGCGCACCGCGACGCCATTCGCGCAAATGGACTGATCCTGCATCGGGACGGTGTCGAGACACGGATCGATCCTGTCGTGGTTGACGCCGAAATCGCAGATGGTGCCGGCATTGCCGATATCGTCATTGTTTTTACCAAGACCGGGGCCACCAAGGCCGCGCTACAGGCAGCAACACCCGTCATCGGACCGGATACCCGGCTGGTCACCGTGCAGAACGGGCTCGGCAATGCCGAAGCCCTTGCCGCGTTTGTGCCTATGGACCAGGTGATCTATGGCACCACCATGGCCCCCGGCGACATGGTCGCCCCGGGCGTGGTCAGCACGCATGGCTCCCACGTTACACAGTTCCGTGCCGCCGGTGACAATCCCGTTACGGCAAAATTGGCCGACGACCTCGCGGCCATGCTGAGCGCGGTCGGCATCGACACCCGCGTCAATCCGGATGTTGATCGGGTAATCTGGGGCCAAGGTGGCTTTCAATTGCGCGATGAACAGCCTGTGTGCGCTGCTTGATACCTCGCCCGGGCCGCTTCTGGATTCCGACGAGATGAAAGCGCTGGTGACCGCGGTCATCATGGAAGGCTGTGATGTGGCGGCAGCCCATGGGGTCGAGGTGGACCGCGACGGCGTGCACCGGACGCTGGAGATGGTGCACCGTGAGCATCGCGAACATGTGCCCTCGATGCGGGTAGATTTCCGCAATCGCCAGCCGACCGAAATCGCATCGCTGAATGGTGCGGTCGTCGCGCTTGGGGCCCGTCACGGGGTGCCGACACCGCGAAACGAGACGCTTCTTGCGCTGGTGCGTGCCCGCGAGGCACAGTATCTGCAGGCATGACGGAAGATTTGAGGAGAGCAGCATGACGCGCGCCGAGACACCCATTCCGCTGGAAATCAGCTATCCCGACACACCGAAGGGGATGAGCGACGCCGAATGGCATGCCCGTGTCGATCTTGCCGCTGCCTACCGGCTTACACATCATTATGGCTGGACCAGCGTCGTCTATAACCACATCACTCTGCGCGTGCCCGGGACCGACACATTCCTGATCAATCCGTTCGGCCTGACCTATGACGAGATCACCGCCTCCAACCTGACCTGTGTCGATCTGGACGGCAAGAAGGTGTCCGACGATGCCTGGCCGGTGAATCGCGCCGGTTATGTGATCCATGCCGCCATCCACAAGGCGCGGCCGGATGACCTGCATTGCGTGATGCACACGCACGAGCCCTTCAGCCAGTCGATCGCCGCGCTCAATGTCGAAGTGGTGCCGATGATGCAGGAGGGCTGCCAGCTGTTCGAACGCATCGGCTATCATGATTTCAACGGCATTGTGCTCGACGAGACCGAGCAGGAGGCTCTGACGACCGCGATGGGTGCCGACAAGCACACGCTTGTGCTGAAGAACCATGGACTGCTTACCGCCGGGCCGAATGTCGCCTGGGCTTTCGTGCGTCACCAACTGTTCATCCGCAATGCCGAGATCATGCTTCGCACCATGTCGTCAGGCGCGCAGATCAGCTACATCCCCGACGAAATCATGCGGCATACACGCGAGCAGTTCGAGGGCGGCGCGGCGCAGGCCGGGGCCACCGTCCGGCATCCGGAATGGCCCGCCTTCTGGCGCATGCTGGACCGGATCGACCCGTCTTGGAAACATTGATCAGCCGGTGAGCACCGCCAGCCGTTCGGGAAGTCCGGCGATGACATCGCGGCCGGCATTGGCAAAGGCAAATCGCAGGAAGTTCTCCTGCCCGTCGCCGAAGAAGGTGCCCGGAATGGTCAGCACGCCAGCCTTGCGCGCCATGCGTTTTGCAACCTCGATTGACGCCGTGCCGCCAAACGGGTGCCGAACATAGCCGAAATAGGCTCCAGTGCTCAAAAGCTCCCAGCCGTCGAGACCTGCCATAACCTCGCTGAACAGCGTCGATCTGGCGGCGATGCGCTGGCGGTTTTCCTCACGCCAGTCGGCAAGGCTTTCCAACATCGGTGTGACGGCAATCTGCGGTGTGCGTGGCGCGCAGATCTGGATGTTGTCGATGATCTTGGCAACTTCGTCGACGAAAGCGGAACCCGCCGTCACCGCGCCGAGCCGGTGTCCCGGCATGCAGTAGGATTTGGAGAAGCTGTAGAGCTGGACAAGCGTGTCCTGCCAGCCGTCCCGTGCCAGCAGTCCATGCGGACGGGCGCCTGCTTCCGGCAGGAAGTCGCGATAGGTTTCATCAAGGATCAACCAGATGCCGCGTGCCTTGCAAAGCGAGAAGATCGCGTCGAGAAGCTCCGCCGGATAGATCGACCCGCAGGGGTTGTTCGGCGAGACGATCGCGATGGCCCGCGTGTTTGCGCCAATAGCTGCCTCGATATCGGCAATTTCGGGCAACATGCCGTTTGCGGCATGGCAGTCGACATAGCCGATGCCGACCCCAAGCATGCCAAGCGCGGATTCATGGTTGAAATAGCAGGGACGCGTCATCAGGATTTCGTCGCCATGCCCGGCCACCGCGAGCACGGCTGCGACAAAGGCCTGATTGCATCCCGAAGTGATGTGGATTTCTTCCGCCACCGGGCTGGCATCATAGATGTGACCAAGATGGGCCGCATAGGCATCGCGAAGTTCAAGGTCGCCCTCGACCCGGCCATAACGGGCGCTGTCCGGGTCTGCTGCCGCACGCTCCAGCGCTGCTGTCATCTCCGGATGCGCGGCATAGCCGGGGACGGCCTGGCTCATATCGATCAACTCGCCGAGCCTGCCGTCATAGGAGGCGCGCCAGTCCTGAACGACGGATACCGGCGGCGCTGTGAGCTTTGATATGGCTGGATTGAACATCTTCGACCTCGAAATGCAGCTGACAGCTCGAGGTTTAGCATTTGCCCCGGCCAAGACAAAGCAAAAGCAAAAGCAGGTTGTTCTTACGCGGTACCGACGCGCGGCCTCAACGTTCGTAGGGATCGCTGACCCGAACGATATCATCCTCGCCAAAATAGGACCCCATCTGCACCTCGATGACAACGACGGGATCATCGGTGTCGTTGCCAAGGGCGTGATGGGCGCCAAGCGGGATATCGATTGAATGACCGGCTTCGAGCAAGTGTCTGTCATCGCCGAGCTGCACGGTCGCGGTGCCTGCAACCACCACCCAGTGCTCCGAGCGCTTGTGATGATATTGCAGTGACAGGTGCTGCCCCGGATCGACGGTCAGCCGCTTCACCTTGCAGGCTGCGCTGTCGAGCAGGTTCTCGAACATGCCCCACGGCCGATACTCGAAACTATGTTCGGTGGCGACGGTTTCATCGCGTGATTTCAGCTGGTCAATGACAGCCTTTACCTGTTCGGTCTCGCCTTTGCGGACAATCAGCGTTGCGTTGTCATCATCGACAATGATCAGGTCCTCAAGGCCGATGCCGGCGATGGTCCGGCCGCTGGTATGGACAAAAACATTGCTTGAATTGACCAGCACCGCGTCTTCACCATGATTTGACACATGATCGCTGATCAGCCTCGACAGGCTGTCCCAGCTGCCGACGTCGCTCCAGCCGCCGCCGAAAGGCAAAAGCGCAATGTTCTCTTCCTTCTCCATGATCGCATAGTCGATCGAGATCGACTCGATTGTCTCGAGGTCGGGCTTCAGGAGAATGTCCTCGTCGGACCGCTTCGCGCGGCTTTCCCAGCAGGCTGCTGCTGCCGCAGCCAGTACCGGCTGGTGCCTCTCGAAGCTCTCGAGGCAGGTGCCGGCCCGGACCATGAAGATGCCCGAATTCCAGAAATGGCGCCCAGAGGCGAGATATTGTCCGGCAACCTTGCGTTCGGGCTTTTCAGTGAAAGACACGACGTCGGCCACATCTTCACTCCTGTCCGCGACCTCGATATAGCCGTATCCTGTAGCCGGTTCCGTCGCGGTGATGCCAAAGGTGACCCAGCGTCCTGCCGCACAGATTGTGGTGGCGCGATGAACGGTGGCTGCAAAGCCGGCGATGTCCTCGATCCAGTGGTCCGATGGCATGACAAGCAGGATATCGTCTGGATCGCTGGCCTTGGCCGCAAACCAGATTGCCGGCGCCGTGTTTCGGCCGGTCTCTTCGAGAATATAATGGGCACCTTGCTCATGCTCTGCCAGCGCCTGTCGGCACAGAAACCCGTGCTGGCGGCTGGAAACCACAATCGGCGAAAGGGCACCTTCCATGCCGATCGCACGTTCTACAGTACGGGCAAACAGGCTTCCGGTGCCGGGGAAGGAGATGAACTGCTTGGGAAGAGATTTCCTGCTGGAAGGCCAGAGCCGAGTCCCCGAGCCACCAGAAAGAATAACGGGCCTGATCTTGTGTGGTCCTTGGTCGTGCACGAAACAGTGGCTCCCAGTGTATACGTCTAGGGTGACATAGTGCAGGATCATCCGGAGCCTGCAAAGAGAAGTTGTTTGTCAGGGTTGTGGCGCGGTGCCGGCCGGCCAGTCCGGTTGAATTACCGCATGCTGGCGCAGATATCCCGAAGGAAAGACATGAAGACCTGACCTTCTTGGGCAACAGCCTGCGGCCCGGAAAAAGAAGTGACAGGCTGGATTCCTGATGAAGGTGAAGATGCGGGTATAGCTGTATCAGAGAGCCTTCCCGGATTGCGGCGCGGCAATAGAGGTCGGGTGCAAATGACAGCCCGCCGCCCGCCTGCACAAATTCACGGAGCAGGATCGGGTCATTTACCTGCATGATCCGCTCTCCTTGCAGCGTGATGTTTCGTGCAGCACCGTTCTTGTCCACGACTGTGACGGGTGCCTCGCCATACCGCGTTTCCACAGCCCCGACAAATGATGCCAGCTCCTCCGGCGCCGGGTCTGCTGGCAGGTTGGCTGCAACTTCCGGCGAAGCGATCCAGATTAGCGGCGTGTTGATCAGACGCTGCTGGATCAGGTCGGAGTCTGTCGCCGAGCCAACTATGACAGCCATGTCGATGGCATCCCGGATCAGGTCCGGCTGGCCGCTGCCAATCCGAAGATCAAGACGGATATCGGGATAGTCTGCCTGAAACCGGGCAAGGTGCGGCCCTACAATTTCGCGTCCAAACGCCATAGGGAGCGCAACGGTCAGGGTGCCGCGCGGTGTTTCGCTGAGACCGGCAAGCTCGGCACTGGCAGCCTCGACCTGTTCCAGAATCCTGACAGCATGCTGATAGAACTGGCCGCCATCATGCGTCAGCCGCAGCGACCGGGGCCCGCGCACGAACAGCTGAAGGCCGATATCGTCCTCCAGCCGGGCGATGGCGCGGCTGATTGTCGATTTTGGCTCGCCAAGCCTGCGAGCCGCGGCTGAGATGCCGCCGACTTCAGCCACGGCGACAAAGGCAGGTAAATGATCAACGTTCCAATTCATGAACGTATTGTGCACAAAATTCACATTTGTTCCATAATTGGTATCAGCTACGATGACAGGAACACTTCGATTTGAACCAGAGCAGGGCCCGCATAACTGGCGCCTGTGATGGCAGGAGGACAGCGATGACAAGCCGAGACTATGATGACGTGCCGGGCACCTATGTCCTGGACAGCCGAAGCTATCGCAAGGGCTATCACCTCAACATGTTCTGCATGTCGCTGAACAAGTCGGAATGCCGCGAGGAATTTGCCCACGACGAGAGAGCCTATCTCGAAAAATTCCCGATGACCGAGGAGCAGCGGCAAGCGGTTCTTGACCGCGACTATATCCGGCTGCTGCAGCTTGGTGCCAACGTCTATTACACATTCAAGATCGTCAGCCATGACAGGCAGCCACCGCAGGTGATGTACGGCAAGATGTCGGTGCCGCCGATGAGCTTTGACGAATTTCAGGAAATGATGATCAATGGCGGACGCCCGATCGACGGCAACCGCTCGAAAGGGGAGAGCTGACATGGCCAGACTGATTGCTGGAATGGGGACATCGCATGTGCCCGGAGTCGGTGCCGCGATGGACAATGGCAAGACGCACGAGGATTACTGGGTCGAGCTGTTCAAGGGGTTCGAGCCGATCCGCGACTGGCATGCCAAGAATGTGCCTGATGTGAACATCATCGTGTTCAACGATCACGCCACCTCGATGTCTCTGAACCATTACTCCACCTTCATGATGGGTGTGGCTGAGCAGTTCCAGCCTGCCGACGAAGGCTGGGGTCCGCGCAAGGTGCCGGTGGTCGAAGGCCATCCCGAGCTTGCCTGGCATCTGGTCGAGAACCTGATCCTCGACGAGTTCGATATGGCGGTCACCGCCGATTTTGATGTCGACCACGGCCTGACCGTGCCGCTGTCGATCGCCTATGATCAGCCGGACGCCTGGCCGACCAAGGTGATTCCGCTCTGTGTGAACGTCATCCAGTATCCGCAGCCGACGGCGCTTCGCTGTTTCAAGCTTGGCCAGGCCATCCGCCGCGCGGTCGACAGCTTCCCTGAGGACATTACTGTCGGGATCTGGGGAACTGGCGGGCTGTCGCACCAGCTTGGGGGCGAGCGGGCAGGCGTAGTGAACCCCGATTTTGACAAGCGCTTCCTCGACAATCTGGTCAGTGACCCGATGGCAAATGCCAGCCTGACCCACACCGATTTCATTCGTGAGGCCGGGGCCGAGGGCATTGAGATGATCATGTGGAACGTGATGCGTGGCGCGCTTGACGCGGATGTTCGCGAGGTCTACCGGCTGTATCATATTCCGGTGTCGGCAACAGCCTACGGAGCGATCATCCTCGAAAACAGCTGATCTGGTGAAACCTGTCCCGTGAAAGGGGTCTCGCGATGAAAACAGTGGCAGTCAGGAATATCAGCCGCACCGATTCCGGCCTTGCCGCAAGGCTGGGAGACGCCGGAGCCTCAACCGTCCACGAGGCGCAGGGACGAATCGGCTTAATGGACAGGGCGCTCCGCCCGATCTATCCCGGGGCGCGGATCGGCGGCACGGCGGTAACGATTCTTGCCGCGCCAGGGGACAACTGGATGGTGCATGTCGCCATCGAGCTCTGCCAGCCGGGTGATGTCCTTGTTCTTGCCACGACGTCGCCGAACACCGACGGCTATTTCGGCGATCTTCTGGCAACCTCGGCGCAGGCGCGCGGTGTAAAAGGTTTGATCAGTGATGCCGGTGTGCGCGATGTCAGTGACCTTCAGGAGATGGATTTCCCGGTCTGGTCGCGTGCTGTGTCCTCGATGGGGACGGTCAAGAACACCCTTGGTGCGGTCAATGTGCCGGTCGTCTGCGCCGGCCAGCTGGTGTTTCCGGGAGATGTGATTGTGGCTGATGACGACGGGGTGACCGTCGTGGCGCGTGCCAATGCCGAGCAGGTCATGGACAAGGCGCAGGCCAGAATCGATGCCGAGGAAGCCAAGCGCCAGCGACTTGCCGCAGGCGAGCTGGGCCTCGACATCTATGACATGCGTGGCCGGCTGGCTGATGCCGGCCTGACCTATGTCGAGACTCTCGACGAGCTGGGTGATTTCAACGGGATTGACTGCCGCGGCCGATAGCCTGCGGTCAGGGTCGGATCATTTGATCCGCTTGCACATATATTCCGACTGGCATCGAACTTTCTGGTCATCGACCTTGATCAACGCATCTTTGCCGCCGCTCTGCCGCTTATAAAAGCAGTTGGTGCCGCCATCGACATATTCGGTACGGCGCAAACGGCACAGCTCCAATTTCGGACTGTCGTCTTCATTCTGTGACTTGTAGGTGCGACCAGCCGCACCGGCACGGCCGGCAAGGGCCGTGGTCAGCAGCGCAGCACCACCGGCGAGAAAATGCCGGCGATCAGTCTTCCTGAGCTTCAATGTCATCTTCCGATCCCGGCAGATAGGCCTTGCCCTGAATTGCGCGTGCACCAAGCAGTTCGACAAGTTCCTTGTTGTCGGCAATGACGGCGCGAAGCACCTCGTCAACTTTCTGCTCCGCCTCTTCCAGCGTCTCGACATCCATTTCCGCAATGCCGTCGATAATCCAGTGTACTTTAACGTCCATTCTTCATCTCCCCTGCCGTCAGTCCAGGCTGATATTGAGGCTTTCATAAATCGTGCCAGCCTCGCTCTGCAGATCGACAATCTTTTCATCATCGACATTGTCGCGGGCATCATCGCGTGCTTCGAGAGCACCCTGAAGGCCCAGCGCCGCGCTGATCGAGAACCAGACATAGGCTGTTTCGAAATCCGGCTCGTCAAGCATCTGCAGGTGGAAGGTGGCGAATTGGGAAACAGCATCGGGGCTGCCCGCCTCAATGCGCGCCTCCAGCCGCTCACGAACCGCACCGCGAGCCTCTTCGATGGATTTTTCCGGAAGATAGCCGGCCAGGTCCTCGGCAAGTTCTTCGGCAGCCTCGATCCCGCCGAGTTGGGCCGACCAGGCCCAGATCAGCGCCTTGGTGAAATCCTGGGGCGCGCCCTTGCCGGCCTCGAGAAGTATGGCGAGGTTGTATTGAGCGTCATGCTGGTCGTTTTCGGCCTGAAGCGAGAACAGCTTGACCGCATGGCGGAAGTTCTTGTCCTTTACCGCCTGCACCGCCTCGTTGAAGGTGGCGGTGCTGCTGTCGATCTGCGCTGCAGCCGGAAGCGGCATAGCGAGTGCCAGGCCAAACGCGGCCGCAGCAGCCAGCGCGGCAAGGTTCAGTCGCGGAAGTACACCGGCCATCAGTCTAGCGGCCTGCCATCATGACAAGCTGAAGATAAAGAATCCTGAGCTTAAAGTTCGAGTTCGGGCGACGCTCATAAACCACGACGCGTGGACGATCTGTGCCGGGTTTCTGGAATTCGATGGCCATGTTCTCGGGAAGGACGATGCCTTCTCTTTCGAGCGTTCCCTGAGGATCGCGCGCAAACATGTCGGCAAATTCGCGGTCGATCCAGATCAGTGCCAGTGCTTTGCCCAGAATTTCGGGCAGACGCTCCCGTACATCCTCACGCGATTTGAACGTGGTTTGATCGGAAACGAGATCATAGCGCGCGCTGCCCGGCTTGGGGACCAGACCCTGCGGCTTGACCGGCACAAGGGCGTTTTTCGTCGGCTGGCTCATCGGTTGCGACGACCTGAAGCTAATGAAGCAAAAACAGAATCAGCTGACATGATGCCAGTTTTGGCCAGAATCGCAACCATCTAGGCCGGGTGAGTTGTCTGGCGCCGGGCATTTTTGGGCATGTTGGCCGCGAATATGAGTTTTGGCACGGAATTTGGATAAGGAGGGCCTGCACCGGAATGAGGGCCATCATGATTTCGACCATCCGCAACGCTCTGAGAATGGCGTCAACCGAACTCGACATCATCAGCAACAACGTCGCCAATGCCGGTTCGACCGGCTTCAAGCGGAGCGACGGCAATTTCCTTCATTTCTATAACGAGAGCACGCCGATGAAGGGCATGAATGTCGGGTTCGGTGTGGTCCATGAAGAGCCGCGCCGCAGTGACAGCAAGCAGGGCGCTCTGAAGCCTACCAACAATTCACTCGACCTGCGGTATCCGGTGTCGGCATGTTCCTGACGGTGGGTGCCGGCGAGGAACTCGTCACCTATACGCGTGACGGCAGCTTCAGCCTTGATACGGCTGGCAGGCTGATCACGACCGACAACCGGTTTGTTCTTGAATGAAGGCCGGAATATCGTGATCCCGTCTCGGATCGCCGACGGCCAGGGTGGCTCATCGCTGATGGAAACGATCCAGATTGCCGATGACGGCATAATCATTGTGACCTACGGAAACGGCGAGATCGTGCAGGCAGGCCGGATCGGGCTGGCCCGTTTCGTCAACATCGCCGGTCTGATGCCCGTGGGTGGCGGCCAGTTCAGGGCCACTGAAAAATCCGGCTTCCCGGTTATTGGCGGCCCAGCCGACAACAGCTTTGGTGGCGTCATTCAGGGCCATCTCGAGGCCGCGAACGTCAATATGACGGACGAGCTGACCAAGCTGATGCGCGCGCAGCAGGCCTATTCTGGCTCTTCGCGCCTGCTGCAGTCGGCCGTCGAGATGTCGAAGCGTCTCACCCAGTAGCAGCCTCACAGAAATTCATAATAAATTCAGCAGCATGCGCCGGCTAATAGGCCGGGCTTGCTGCCGTTTATACTGTTGATTTGGGAATGTCGCCCGGCCAGGTCGGCGGACGGTCCTTGGATGCCTGTTCTGGATGCCAGTTCGGGGATAAGCTGGCTTGGGGATGCCCGAGATATGGCTATTTCAGGGGCATGGTAATCGCAAGGTCGGTGATCTCGACCTTGGTTTCATCGATCGATCCTGAGGTCACCCTCGAGGCTGACGGCAAGCTGCGATGCAATCGTCATGGTCATCTGGATCGGGCGAGGCGGCGCGCTGGCCAGCCTGGTGGCCAGCGACTCATACAGCTCTGCTGGCAGGGTTGCGCTGCTGCGCATCACCGGCCGATCGATTTCGATCATCAGTTCGCCGATGGCCTCGTTGTCGGCTTTGGTGCCTGCCGTGATCTCGACAAGGCACTGGCCGCGCGCGATATTTACCAGATTGCATGACATGAAGAGTGTCGGGCCAGTCCTGACGCTGGTCTGGCGGATTTCGGCGGTCTGCACCGCCATGACGATCCTGTCGGTCTGTTGCCAGCTTTCGGACATGCCGGGCCGTTACTCCTTGAGGATCAGCGCTTCGCGTTCGCCAAGGAAATGGCGCAGGCTGGTAATCGCCGATTTCTTGATCTGCGATACCCTGCCCGTAGTGACTTCGAGCACCTCGGCGATCTCGTAGACGTTCAGCTCCTCGACATAATAGAGCTGGATTACCAGCGCCTCGCGTTCGGGAAGTGTGCGACAGTGCGTCTTTGAGGAGTGAGCGCAGCTCTTCCTCGTTGATATTTTCTTCCGGTGTATTCTCCGGTGACTCAAACCACACCGAGAAATCGTCATACACACTGTCGAGTGACTGGTGGACGTTGGCCTGAAAGGCGTGCTGCCAAGTCTGCATTTCCTCGTCGGAGATCTGCAGGTGATCGGCGAGGTCGCTTGTCGTCGGTTCCCGACCCAACTGTGCGCAGCTCCTGTGCCGCGGCATTCGCCTTGTTCTGCCTCTCGATGGTCGTACGGCAGAGGTTCGAGCTTTTGCGAAGATGGTCGACGATGGCGCCGCGGATGCGGATGCCGGCATAGCTGGCGAAGGTCGCCCCTTCGCGAAGAGAATAATTCTGCGCTGCTGTAACCAGTCCGAAGTAACCGATCTGGATCAGATCCTCGATTTCGATCGACGAGCGCACCCGGCCATGCATGTGCCATGCGATCTGGCGCACGAGCTCCATATGGCTGGTGATCAGCTCTTCGATATCGGGTTTCTGTTCCAGATACTGGTTGCGCATGTTCATGTCCCGGCTACCGTGACCCCCGCTGTCTGCAAAGAAACGGATGCCGCCATGGCTGTTTACAGGCGCTTCCAGAATGGCTTTGGAGATTTTCATGAAGGCCTGGTTTTCGGGAAGCTCTGCCGGCTCCATGCTGACGGGCTTGCGTTGCACGACAGATTTTGCGCATGCGCTCCGACAGTGGCAGATGACCGGCATAGGAAATGCTGACATCAAGAAAGCGAGTGGCCGTATCGCGGAATTTCTCGAAATGCCGCTCGCCTCGTTGGCGGAGCTCGCCATGTTCACGACGATCGAAAAATTATTTACGCCGGCCTCGAGATGAGCCGCCTTGATCAGCGAATAGGCATCGAGAAAGCTGGTCGGCTCGCCAACAAGCACCACAACGACGCGGTCGGCTGCGGCGACAAAAGCGATCGAGCTGTCGGACGCGCCGGCAGGCACGTCGGCGATCAGCACCTCGGTGTCGTCACGCAACTCGTCAACCATGCGGATTGCCTGGTAACGTGTTGTTTTGTCGATGTTCAGCATCTCGAGCAATCCACTGCCACCAGAAATGAACTTCATCCCGTAAGGCGCATCACAAAGCACGTCCTGCATGGTTGTGCCGCCCTGGAGCGCATCCGCGATATAGTGTTTCGGGTTCGCTCCGATGAGGATGTGTGCATTTGCCATGCCAAAATCGGCATCGAGCAGAACGGTGCGACGACCAAGGCGCGCCATGGTCAGGCCGAGGTTCACGGCAATACTTGTTTTGCCGACCCCGCCTTTGCCGCTCGCGATTGCAATTGAACTTGCCATATCAGCTATCATCCCTGCTGTTGGGAAAAACCATTACATTTACTGGGCGGCATTTTCCTGAAGATACTGCGCCAGGATCGGCATGGTCGCAATTGCAATTCCGCCGACAATCGACTTGGTTCCGGTCAGCAGACCGACCCCGATCCCTCAAGTGCCAGTGCCGACAACTCTGCCGGCATCGCCTCGCACTCATCCAGCTTGGTCAGGGCGATCATCGGCTGCAGCTTGCGGTATCTTTTACATTGCTGGCTGATCATTGTGGCGCTGCATCCGCCCGGGATCGCCTGCACGACGGTAACCTTTCTGGCGCCAAGCCGGTCTACCACTTCGCTGATAGCGGCGCGCATCCTCTGGCGTCGCGTTCAGATCGATGATCATCCGGTTGCTTGTTTCCTGAATGACAGTCGATATCTCGCCAACGCCAATCTGCATGGCGCGCATGTTCAGCAGCCTTGCATAGGTCTTGATGTCCTCGCTGGCGCTGATGCCGGGGCCGGCGGCCGCGGCAAGCATCATGCGATCGGAGATGCCGTGTTCCTTGAAATAGGCCGCGATCTTGGTTGCCAGTGTCGTTTTGCCAGATCCAGAGCTGCCGATCACGAAGACGATGCGTGAGTCGAAGAGGAGAGTCGACATCATCATGCACCACCCGGTCGGCAAGGGCGTTGGTAAAGGCGGATACGGCCTGGTCATCAGAAAGCCCGACCATATGCTGGTGGAGCTGCTGGATGGCGGCCGAGGAAAATCCGGCCTGGTGGAGACGTACCGGCGCCGCATGGCCAAGCGTGACGTCGAGACCCTCGGGACGGGTGATCATCATGCCGCCAAGCATCTGGCGAATGCTGCGAAGCTCGGTGAGGACATCGATGTTCTCGGCAGCTTCCATGGCGCGGCCGACAAGATGGTCGGCCGTGGTGCCTGCCGGCTGGCCACGGTCACGAATGGTGTTGATCATCTGCTGGTCAAAAAGGTCGGTAAAGGGCAAGCCGTTGCCAACTTGCACATCCAGCGGGGCTGGCGCGGTTTCGGCTGGTGCGCTCTGCGCAGCATGGCTTGCCGGGGCCGGGGCCGGAGACTGTGCTTCATCAGGATCGTTGGTTGCGATCATTTCGATCCTGCCGTTGCGCTTCACGGTCTCGAGGATCAGCGCGTCGTCGCCAAGCCGTTCGACAATCTTGTCCATGGCCTGTGCGGTATCCGCAGCAGTGACGGTGATGGTGGTCATGACAAACTCCCTCTTTGTCAGGCGGCGTCGCCGCTGATTGTGGCAACGACTTCAATCTTCCGGCTGTCCGGAAGCTCGGTGAAGGCGAGCACGGTAAGGTCTTCGATATGCTGGCGGACCAGCTGTGCGAACTGGCGGCGGATGGCGGGCGAGACCACCATCACAACCTGTTTGCCGGTGGCGCTCATGGCCTCCGACGTCTCGGAAATCTTCCGCAAGAGCTGCTCGGCAAGCGAGTTGTCGAGGATCAGGCCCTCTTCACCGCTCTGCCGCACCATGGTGATCAGCATGTGCTCCAGCTCGGTATCCAGTGTCATCACCGGAAGTGGCTGGTTCAGTGGCGCGATCTGCTGGATCAGCAGCGGTGCAAGGCGCGGACGCAGCGCTTCGGCGGCGTCGATAGCGCCAAGGTTGCGGGCGGCCAGCGGCGGCAGGTCCTCAAGAATGCTGCGCAGGTCACTGACCGGCACGCGCTCGTCAAGAAGCACCCGCAGGATCGCGGTCAGGCTGTGCAGCGGCACCAGCTTCGGAACAACTGATTCCACGAGATGCGGGGCGGTCTGTGACAGGTTGTCGAGCAGCCCCTGGACATCGTCCTGGCCGATCAGCTGGCTGGCGAATTTATGCAGGATCTGGGACAGATGCGTCGCCAGAACCGATTCCGGGTTCACCACCACATAGCCATGTGCTTCGGCCTCGGCCTCGCTCTGTGCGGTAATCCAGATGGCGTCCATGCCGAAGGAGGGGTCTTTCACCTCGATGCCGTTCAGCTTCACGCGGGCATCCTCGCCGGCAATGGCGAGCTTGCGGTCTGGGTAAATCTTGTCCTCGCCGACAATGGTGGCGCCGACGCAGATGCGATAGGCGTTACCGTCGAGCGCGAGGTCGTCGCGAATGCGAACTGGCGGAATGACAAAACCAAGGGCGCGAGACACCTGTCGGCGAATGCCCGTAATCCGGCTTGTCAGCGCACCGCTTCCGTCTTCCTCAACAAGGTTGATCAGGGCAAAGCCGAGCTGCACCGAGATCGGCGCGTTGTCGGCAATCTCGTCAAGCTCGATCTGGTCGGGGCGAGCCTCGTCAGTTTCCTCGGTCGCTTCGGCAGTGGCGGCGTCGTTGCTGCGCTTTCGTTCTTTTGTCAGGGACCAGTAGCCGGCAGCAGCAGCCACAAGCGCGGCAGCAAGGAACATGACATTCGGCATGCCAGGCACAAAGCCGATCAGCAGCAGCACACCTGAAACCGGCATCCAGGCCCGTGACAGGCTGATCTGGCGGCCGATATTGTCTGCCATGTCATGGGTCTTCGACACGCGGGTCACGATGATCGCGGTCGAAATGGCAAGCAGCAGAGAAGGAATCTGGGCAACAAGACCGTCGCCGACGGACAGCAGGACATAGTTCTCTGCAGCCTCGCTAACCGGCAGATCGTGCTGGGCAAGGCCAATGATCAGGCCACCCACAATATTAATAACAAGGATCAGGATTGATGCGATGGCATCACCCTTCACGAACTTCGAGGCACCGTCCATGGCGCCGTAGAAATCTGCTTCCTCGGCGATTTCCTCGCGGCGGGCCTTTGCTTCCTCATTCGTCAGGACACCGGCATTCAGATCGGCGTCGATCGCCATCTGCTTGCCCGGCATCGCATCGAGGGTAAAGCGGGCGGATACTTCAGAGACCCGGCCGGCACCCTTGGTCACCACGACAAGGTTGATGATGATCAGGATCAGGAAGACGAACAGGCCGACGGCATAATTGCCGGAAATGACGAATTCACCAAATGCCTCGATCACCTTGCCGGCGGCGTCCGGGCCGGTATGGCCCTCGCTGAGGACAATACGTGTCGAGGCGACGTTCAGCCCGAGGCGAAGCACGGTGGCGATCAGCAGCAGGCTGGGGAAAGACGAGAAGTCCAGCGGGCGCTGCGTATGCATCGCCACCATCAGGACCAGGAGTGAAACGAGGATGTTCGTTACAAAGAAGGTGTCGAGAAGGAAGACCGGAAGCGGCAGCACCATCATCGCGACAAGCGCGAGGATGCCAACCGGCAGCACGGCGCCGCCTGCCAGCTGGCGAATATTGCCAATCCCAAATCGCTGAAGTGTCATTTCCATGACGCACAAGCCTCCCGACGGGTCGACATCATGCGAACAGTGTCAAATTTCCAGCACCCGCCACCGGCGGTGACAGACCCTGTTCCTTCATCATGTCGATATTCCCAAGCATATGTTTTTGCTGCCTTAAATTTGTTTTGGCCCTGGATTTGCAGACTGTTCTGGCGGCGTGCTGCCGATATGGCTGCTCCCGGGCGTACGGAGATAAAGGCAAAATCCATGCCATCCTAATGAAATTGTTTTAAATCAATGTGTTAGACAGAAATCACCTGTGAAACCCGGCTGCTGGCATGAAATCTGCATCATCGACGCCACAGTCATATGCCCGGGCAACCGTGCCGGGGCGCAAACAGGTCGAAAGGACGATACGGGCCATGTCACGTGTAGTTATGATTTCGAAGCCGAAAAAGGCTCTGACCATTGGAATGCTTTGTGCGGCGGCGTTTGCCGTCTCGGCTTGCCAGGGTCTTACCACCTCATCCTCCACCAAGGTGTCTTCGCCCGCGGTCTCGCAGAGCGCCTCGGCACAACTCGCTGCCGTGCAGGAAGTATTTGATGCCAATGCCGAGCAGGTGCCGACACTGACAGCTGTCGGCTATGCCGTTGTCTCCTCGCAGCCGGGTCGTTCCGACTCGCAGAAGCGCCTGATGGCGATCCGCTCGGCGCGGATGGCTGCGATGCGCGACCTTGCTGAGCAGATTCACGGCCTGCAGGTCGACTCGTCGACAACCGTGATCGACCTCATGGTCCAGAACGACACCTTCCGTGGTGTTGTATCCGGCACCATTCGCGGTGCGCGCACGGTTCGCATCAACCCGACCGGGTCCGATACCTATGAAATCGTGCTCGAGATCGACCGCGAGATGATCAACTACCTGATCAGCACCGCGCGCGGCATCGTCTAAGCCGAAATCCGGTACAGCGGAGGCGAACGTGATTCTCGACCTGTATGCAAGGCTTGACCGGCGACACTGGCTCGACCTGGCCAGCCTGCCGATCCTGCTTTTCCTGTCCGCCTTCGTCTTCTGGGTCGGCGCGACCACCGGTCATGCTGCCACGCATGACAGTGGCATGCGCTTCACGGAAACCACAGGCCGCGCCGTGATCATGGATCCGGCGATGGAACAGGAAGCCCGCATGATGGCTCTCGAGGACGCGCTGTATCTGGCCGCACTCGAAGGTGGCGCGCGGATCGACGGTTTCAGCGCGGTGATGACGGATTCCGCCCTTGAGGATCACTTCGTGGTTCGCCCGGCCAGCCGGATTCTTGACTACACCATCACCAACGAGGTGATCGACGACCAGCATTATCAGGTGACCATCCGCGCTGCGGTTGGTGACCTGCCGCAATCGAGCTGCCCGCACCGGCGCGATGTCAATCTGACGGTCTTTGCGCCGCGGATCAGCCATGGCCCGAAGGCAGCGTCGGAAACCGGTCCGATGAGTGCCAAGGTTATCACCAGCCTGGTGAAGGCCATCGAGGCGGCTCCCGGGCTGAACGCCATCCGTGCCACCGATACCAAGCTCGATCCGGCGCGGCTCGCCCGCACCACCGATGCATTTGACTATACCGCGCTGACAACTGGTATCACCCGTGTGCGCAGCGGCGATTTTGCGCTGATCCCCGAGATTGTGATGACTGGCAAGCGCGGCGGATCGGGATTCGAGAAAACCAACGAGGTGCTGGTCCTCATTCGCATGCATCTGTTTGCCGGCGAGAATTACCAGCCGGTGGATGTCTTTGAGACGCAGATGACCGTTACCACAAAGCTGCGCACGCCGTTTCGCATGATCAATGTTCTTGGTCAGCCGCGTCGTCCGGCTATTCTCGACAAGATGACCCAGACCGCCGAGGGCCTTGTGGCCTCGATGGCGGCAGAACTTCAGTGCCAGCCGCTGACGGCACAGGTTGCCCTTAGCAATGGCCAGCTTACCGTGCCGATTGGCAGCCATCACGGGATGCGCAAGAATGCCCTTGCATTGGCAAGCGGCACCGATACGCCTTGGCAGATCATGCGGGTCACCAATGTCGGGATGATGTCCTCGACGCTGACCCCCTGAATGACAGGCGCGATCTTGCCGCGCTTGCCGGCAGGACAGTCGAATTCATGGAGGTACCACAATGAACAGGACTATCTTCGGACTTGCCGTGACGGCCAGCCTCCTTGCCCCGCAAATTGCCGTGGCACAGGGGCAGCCAATCGTTGTTCTGGAATATCCGACCTATGGTGGCAGCAGTGCTGCTCCCGGCCTGAATGCCGACAATCCGTTTGTCTATGACCCGAACCATACGGCCTCGCACCGTGTGCAACCGGACGAGACATTGTCGCATATCATCACCGCCTATTATGCGGGAAGCGGGCTCGACCTGTCGGTCGTGCAGATGGCGATCGTCAAGAAGAACCGTAGGGCGTTCGTTCGTGGAAACCCGAATTTTCTGTATGCCGACAAGCTGTTGCATCTTCCGTCGCTGAACGAGATGAAGGATCTGGTGCTCGGCAACAAGGCCGGCGTCGAAACGGATCATCGCAGTGCCCCGCAAAACGAAATCTATTTCATCGGTGGCTGAGATGGCAGGGGTCAGACAACTTCAAATCGGCAAGCTGGCAGGCATCACCATCGCCGCCACGTTGTCTGTTGTCGCGACCACAGGCGTTGTCGGGGCGAAGACGCTCGACGGCGCTTCTGCAAGTCAGATGATTATCGACCGCCTTGCCCGCGAGGGCCTGGAAGGTACGCCCACGATCAAGGCAGGGCGCGAGTTTCCAGCATGTGACGGCACCGTATCGGTTGAGCCTATGTTCGGCAGCTGGAGCACTGTATCCCTTGCATGTGACGGCGCGTCCAAGTGGCGTTTTGTCATCCGCACCAACCTGACGACGCGGCCACAGCCCGTGCCGATGCGCGAGTTTCAGGCCGGCGCGCCGATGAAGGGACCGATCGAGCGTGCAGTGACAAGCCGTTCAGGCGGATCTGACATCACCGACATGATCGACGTCGTGGCGCTGAAGCGCAGCGTTCGCAAGAATGCGATGATCGGCGCGGATGACCTGATGCTGGTTCCTGTTCCGTCACGCAACACGATGGGTGCCTTTTTTGATCCGGCCGATCTTGTCGGCCGCCGTATGAAGTCTTCGCTGACCGCGCAAAAGCCGGTCCTTGCCCGCCATCTTCATCCCGACTGGATGGTCGAGGAGGGCAACGAGGTTCTGATTGTGAGTGCGACTGGCGGTATCAGCGTCGATATGCTAGGATTTCTCTGGAAAATGGGCAGATCGGCGACTGGGTCAGCGTCGAGAACGCCAGCAGCGGCAAAACCGTTCGTGCAAAGATCATCGGTGAAAAAGTAGTCGTTCTGGCTAAAAAAAGCTGACCGTGCGTCGTTAACGGTCTCGAGGAGGGTTTGCAGATGGTTGACGCCATTAAAACCACAGTTAATCGACTGGAGCTGATGAAGGGTCGCTCATCGGAAAACCGCCAGGCATCTGCCGGCGCGGTTCGCGATGTTGCGGCAGCATCGGGTGACAGCGTGACAGTAAGCGAGGCAGCTTCGCCAAAGGCGCAGACTCTGCTTGCACAGTCACCGCCTGTTGACAGCGAGGCAGTGAGCCGGATCAAGGCTGCTATTGCCCGTGGAGACTACCCGATCGATGTTGACCGCATTTCTGAGGCATTGATGGATGCCTATCGGGATATGAAGGCTTGATGTCGCTTCGCTTGTCGAAATGACTGAGACAGAAAATATTGCTTCTTTCGTAAGCGCTCTCAACAAAGCGATTGAGAGCGCTCGTATGCGTTTGGGCGAACCAGACGCGTTCCTTGCCGCCGCCCGCGAAATTGAAAGCCTGATCTAGACCGGGTTGCCACCGGTGCTTGAGGCCGCGCGCGCGCACGGGATTGGCGATGATGACCGTGAGCAGCTCGAGGCCGGGCTCGCCGCCGTGGCTGAACTTCAGTCCGGAGCCGATGCAAGGGTTGTCTGGTCGCGGGATTTCGAGGACTATATGCGGGCAGCGCTGGCCGGCGACGAATAGCCGGTCGTCCGGAAGACGGGCCGGATGCAGACGGCGAGCGCAACTTGGCAACAGGAAAGATTCATGTCCGAAGGCGAACAGCTCCTGACCCCTGAAATGATCATGCTGATCCTGCTGCTGGCGATCACTGTAGGGATGTGGTTGCAGCTGGCGCTTCTGCGGACCCGCCTGTCGTCACGGTTGACGAGGCTTGAAGAACGGCTGCATGAGCATGATCAGCTTCTTGAACTGCAGTCCAAGGGTGCGCGCGAGATCACCGAGGCAAGCGACCGTGTCGTCGATGCTACCAACAACAGCAAATCGGCACTTGAGGCTTTGCGCCGGGACGTTGTCAGACTTGCCGATGATGTGCGGGGTGAGGTCGGCATGAGCCGGGCCATCGAACTTGCGCGCGGCGGGGCGACCAAGCAGGCGGTTGCCGATGCCACAGGCCTGTCGCTGGAAGAGGCTGAAGCCATCGTGACCTTCCACGGGCGTGCCAAATCCTGATCCAGTCGCGACCGGCCGGACCTACATCGTGAATTCAGATTTTTTGCATTTGATATTGCGATAGCGGCTGCCGCGTGTCAGCCGCACAGTCCCGCTTTTGCGGTCGATACGAATGACCAGAGGGCCGCTCGCCAGGCTGAAGTTGCGGTCGGAGCTTTCGATAATCTGCATCTCGAGCGTTTCATCCGAGAATGTTACCGTTGGCCTCGTCACCGACATCGAACGCGCGCATGTCGATCTCGACAAGGCCGCTCTGGTTGAAGCTGCACTCGTAACGTTCCTGTTCGAAGCGTGTCAGATCCCAGCATCCGCCAAGCAGAACCGGTGTCGCCAGAAGGGCGATGGCCAATCCTCTGCTTGCCGGTCTGTCAGCTCTTGTCATTATCCTCATTATCTCCGTCTTCTGCAGAATCCTCGCCGCGTGCGGCCTTTTCTGCATTCTGCTGAGCTTCGAACCATCCAGCTGGCTTCTCGCCGCCTTCGTCTTCATCATCCTGTTCCGCGCCGGCGGCAGGCAAGTCCGAAATATCGGTGTTCGACGGACCGGCCGCCATCGCAGCCGAGGCCGCCTCAAGCGCGGCCGCAACTTCCGCCGCGTCCTCGGATGTCTCATCCGTCCCGTCTAATGAAGTCGAATCTGCGCTCAGGGCAGCCAGTTCGGCTGCAACATCTGCAGCGTCCTCTGGTGAGCCATCTGCGTCAGTGCCAGCGGCATCGGCATCTTCGGAACCACCTGCTCCCGGGCCTCAAGGGCGGCTGTAACCTCTGCGGCGCTTGGCGCCTCGATTACGGCCTCTGCAGATGCGCTATCTTCCTGTTCGGATGTAGCCGCTATGTCTGCCGCCACATCATCCGCCATATCCTCCTGTGCTGCCGGCTCGTCGGACAGTGCCTCGAGCATGGCGCTTGGATCATCGGCCTCGCTCATTGTTTCTTCTGCATCCGGTGCGGCTTCCATTGCAGCCTCTTCCGGCTGATCATCAGCGGCGGCCGTGTCTTCGGATGGTGCCTCGGCGGCTGCGGGCGCAGCCTCATCCGCCTGGGATTCCACCGGGGCCTCCGGCGCTGCATCGGCTTCGGCTTCGGCTTCGACTTCGACTTCTGTCTCTGCTGCTGTCTCTGCTGGTGCTTCTGCTACTGCCGGGGCCGGTTCGCTTTCCTTGATCAGTTCGGCCTTGCCGTTTTCGACCAACCGATCGGCATCGGCACTCTTCACATCGATGATGACCGTTTTCGGGAACCGTACACCATTGACCTCGCAATCCTCGAGGATGCGAAGGCGTGTCCACTCGCTTGCGGCAGTTTCGGTTTCGTCGCCAGCGCCGGCTCCGGCACCGGCAAGGTCTTGCGGCTTTGGCGAGGCGCCGGTGACCACCCGGTCGGGATCGGCCTCGGCAATGCTCAGGATACGCTGGCGCAATATATATACGCGCGCCGCGAGGATCGAGCCGCTTCTGCTCGTCCTCTTCATTCGAGAGCAGCGCTTTCACGGACTCGTTCATCTGGTCCAGCGGCTGGTCGGCGAATTTCTCGATCACCTTGTCACGGACGGCAATGGTCACTGGTGACAGCTCTACAGAAGAACCGGGACCGGCGCTGTTGGGAATGGTCGATGCAGCCATTTTTTTGTCCTCTCCAGTTGGATTGGCACCGTTATTGCAAAATACGGGCCATCAGGCCGTCAAGCCGAGAATAATTTAAACCCCTTTAAAGGGCGTTGAAACAGACGGAATGAAACCAATTAACCGCTGATTTTATTTCGATAAAACAGCAAGATAGAGAGGCAAAGGCAATGAAGGGCATTGGTGAATATCTGAACCTGCATGCGACCGCATTGAATGTGCGTGAGAAGCGCAACAAGATCCTTGCCTCCAATATCGCGAACGCTGCGACGCCGCATTTCAAGGCGCGTGACATTGACTATCAGGCGCTGATTAACAAGGCCGAGGGCAGTGGTCCGATCAAGTCGACCGACGCCGCGCATTTCAAGATGTCGGTTTCCGCCACCGCCAATCAGATGAAATACCGCAATCCGGTCAACCCGTCACGCGATGGCAACACGGTGGAAATGAATGTCGAGCAGATGGAGTTCTCGGAGAACGCCATCCGCTACCAGACCACCCTGACTTTTCTCAACAACAAGATCAGCGGTTTGATGACCGCGATACGAGGTGAGTGATGTCCGGAATCAATAACATCTTCGACGTTGCCGGGCGTTCCATGTCGGCGCAGCTCGCGCGCCTGAACACCATCGCCAGCAACCTGGCGAACGCCGGCAATATCAGCGGCACGGAAGACGAGGCCTACCGGGCCATGAAACCCGTGTTCGAGACGACCTATGCCGACAATGTAAAGCAGTCCGGCATTTCAACGACCGAGGTGACCGGCATTGTCAGCACCGAGCGTAAGCCCGAGCGCGTCTATATGCCGAACCATCCGCTGTCCGATGATGACGGTTTCGTCTATGCGGCGGCGGTGAATGTCGAAGAAGAGTTCATCGAGATGCTGGAGGCGAAACGCCAGTATCAGAACAATATCGAGGTGGTTACCACCATTCGCGCCCTGATGATGCGCACCATCAACATGGGCAAGTGACCAGACGGAGACCTGAATGAGCACCATTGATCCAACAAGCCAGGCGCAGCTCGACAGCATTCTGAAGAAGCTTGGTGTCAAAGGCGAGGAGGACCCGAAGCCGGCCTCCAAGGACAATCTTGGCCAGAGCGACTTTCTGAAGCTGATGACAACGCAGCTGCAGAACCAGGATCCGTTCGCGCCAATGGAAAATGCCGAGTTCATCGCGCAGATGGCGCAGTTCTCGACGGTTACAGGCATTACTGAGATGGGTGCTTCGTTGAAAGGCATTGCCGAACAGCTTGGCGAATTCCGCATTGCCACAGCGGCCAATCTTCTTGGCAGCTCGGTGATGATCCCGGGCAATTACGCACGCCCCGACGAGAGTGGTGAAATCCACGGCATGATCGACCTGCCGTCCGCGTCCGGAGCGACAAGCCTGACCTTTAGCAATTCAGCAGGCGATCTTCTTCACACCATGCAACTCGGCGCGCAGCCATCGGGCCTTGTCGGCTTCGAATGGAGTGATGTTCCGCAGTCGGTTCTCGACAGTGGTGAGGCCGTCCGCATTGAGGCATTCGCCGATATGGGCAAGGGCATGGAGAGCCTGACCCCGAGCGTCTTCGCCGAAATTCTGGCGGCATCCACAGGCGATGCTGTCAACGGGGTGATGCTGGATGTCCGTGACTACGGCGAGGTCCGTGCCGCGGATGTGAAGAAGTTCCGTCGATAAAAGCTCAGATCAACATCATAGCGAGATCAGTTTCCAATCAGGGAAAAGAGCCATAAGCGGCTCAGGGAGACCAAAAAATGTCATTTTATACCGCGCTTACAGGCCTGAACGGTTCTTCCGCCGATATTTCGGCGACGTCGAACAACATCGCTAACGTCGGCACCACCGGCTTTAAGCGAAGCCGCGTCGAATTCGGTGACATCTTCGCAACCTCACCGTTGCAGAATGCTTCGTCATCGATTGGTTCCGGTACAATCCTCAAGGGCATCAAGCAGCAGTTTACCCAGGGTAACATTGCCGCCTCGTTGAACGCGCTTGATCTTGCGATTTCCGGTCAGGGTTTCTTTGCCCTGAAGCCGTCCCTGACTTCGGCGCAGACGGTCTACGCGAAACGGCTCGCTGAACGTCAACAACGACCGTTATGTTGTCGACTCTGCCGGCCAGTATCTTCTGACCTACCCGGTCAACACTGACGGATCCGTCACGGCAAAGGACCTGGACAGCGCGGTTCCGCTCCAGCTGCCGGTGACATCTGGTGATCCGCAGGCGACATCGAACATCAAGCTCGGCGTGAACGTGAACGCGGCATCCGACGTGGTTCCGGACCGGGCGCAGTTCCAGGACGGATATTCCTTCGATCCGAACGATCCCGAGACTTTCACCAACTCGACATCGATCACCATCTTTGACGATCTCGGTAACCCTACGATCGCCACGGTCTACTTTATCAAGACCCAGGCAGCTTCGGCTGACGACCCGACGAACAAATACGATACTCGTCTGGTGATCAATGACACGATCATTAATCCTGACCTTGTCAGCGCCGTCGACGACGCCGGTAACCAGATTTTTGTCGACCGGTTCGGCCAGCAGACCACTTCTATCCCAGATGACAACTACTTCATCGAGGGCAAGGGCTCGCCGCTTTACAAGCTCGACGATCTGCAGACACTGGTTCCTTCGCAGCCGGCATCGATCAGCGGCGAACAAACCAGCTTCGACTTCGGTGAGGAAGGCGACAAGCTCGTCGAGATTGTCACCGACCCGATGCAGTTCAAGGCAACACGTGAGGCCGGCAATTCAGGCTCTGACGTCTATTGGGGTAAGGACTTCCTTCTGGTGAATGTTGATGATCCTGACCAGCCGGTCAGCATCGACATCAACCCGGGTCTCTACAACGCCGACCAGCTGGCGGCCGAGGTGGAGCGTGCGATTAACGCTGCCTATGGTGACGATCGCAAATTCCAGGTTGAACAGAATGTCGACGATACCATTACCTTCGACTTCCAGCGTGTAGGTGCCGACGGCGCCATTACACCGCTGACAAACAAGGTGTCTGTTGAACTTCTTGGTACCGACAGCTATGTGACCGAGGCGATGGGTGATGACTTCGCCATCACCGGCACGTCACCTGATTTCACCAAAGAAGAATTCCTGGCGCATTCCCAGATCCGCATCAACGAGACCCTCAACGAATATGGTCGTCAGTACAGTGATGACCCGCTTGGTGTCGGCGGACTGCAGTTTGTCAAATCGACAGGTGAAACGATTTCAAACGTGTATGAATACACTCAGGTTGTTGAACTGGAGCGTGTCGACGATCCGGCGGACAAGCATTACATGGTGCATTCCTACGCCAACAGGCAGCCAAACCTGAGCGTGCATACCGTGCTTGACGGCGTGAACGGCAATGCCACCAACAAGATTGAATATGCGTCGACAGAGAATCGTCTTCGCATCTATCTCGGCAACAACAGCACTTCGTCGACGTCAGACCTGACAAACTACGAGCAGGGCCGGTCGATCACGCTTGCCGGTGACGAATCCTTCCGCGGCGACCTGAACGGCCGCAGCTTTGTGATCTCGTCCACAGGCACTGACGCAAATGGCTACAAATATATCGACGTCAGCACCTCGGGTCTCGCGGTTGCGGATGAAGATTTCAACATCGCAGGCGGCAATGGTTCAGCGACAATCTTCGCTCTGACCAGCCCGACCAACGACGAGCCTACGGTTGAGGCCTTCTTCGAGGGATCACATGCGGTTTATGAGGGTGCTCAGGAGGATTACAGCAGCCAGAGCATCATCATTCGTGAAAAGCAGGGCTCGACGGCAGCAACCCAAAAGGGAGCATTTGTCGCCAGCGACTGGAAAATCCAGAACGGCAGCGAGACCGCGGCTACTACGCCGTCAACTCTTGCCGCCAACCTGGCTTTTCTGGGCTTGCAGGATCTGCATCGTCCGATGGAGATCACCGCAGATGCGTCCTATACCAACACCAACACACGCACGCTGACCTGGTCTGACGGCACGAACGATCTGCAGATCACAACCTCGGCCTACAACAACGCCTCGAAGCAGTGCAACTTGCCGATATCCGCAGCAAGCTGAACAGCCTGACCGACCTCAAGGGTTTCTCGTTCACCTTCCTGGATTCGAACGGTGCCGTGGTCAGTTCCACAACAGGCAGCAACTGGCGTGACAACACAGCCGACATTTCCGACACCACCGGCACGGTGGCAAAGATCATCGTGTCCCGCGACGACAATGCCGATTTCAGCCTGACAGCCTCTGGTGCGACCGGCTTCAACACGTCGGTAGACGGCGGCGCATCCGCAACCAACCAGACATCTTCAGCTGTAACGTCAGATGTGCTGGCAAAGTCTGCTGTAGACTGGGTCGACGAGAAAAACCCGCCTGTGAAGGTTGGTTATGATGCGACGAACCAGCGTCTGAGCTTTGAGGTTGACCGTACGGTCCTTGGTTCCGGTACGGACTCCAACTTCAACTCCTTCTCTGTCTACGGCTCGGCTACCCAAACCGGCGTCAACAACCTTGGTCTGACTAATGCTGATAATGCCCAGCGGGTTCAGATCCGTGGTGGTGAGGTCCTTTATGGCGATCCGTTTGTCGCTACCGGCGAAGAAATTCAGCCGAACGACAAGCGTTATGGCATCGAGGTGGCCTATAATTCAGAGCTCCAGAACTTCTCGATCTCCAGTGGCACCACCGGTGAGGCCATCGACGGCAACGGCGCCATCGGAGTGAGCGAGCAGCAAAAGGCCTCGAACATCCAGGTCGGACGCTATGCGATCTCCGAGACGACCGGTGCTCGTGTGTCCCAGCCCTATGACGTCGATGCGACCATCATTGGCAATGGCGACAACTCGCTGTTCGGTGTCGGCAAGACGAAGAACGACTTCCTGTTCTCTGCCGGTACTGGTCTTAAGGCCACTTCGGCACAGGCGGTTGGCGCCAGTGCGAACGAGCCACTCACCAATGTCTTCAAACTGTCGACACAGAACGGTGACAACATCTTCAACGTCTCGGTGAACGGTATCAGCGGTATCATCGAGGTGCCGGCCACCTCTTATGTTGGAACCACGCTGGCTGAAGCCTTGCAGACACGGATCAACCAGATTGTCGATCCGGCCACCGGTGATACCATCGGCGGCGTGACTGTTGCCTACAGTAGCGAGACCAACAGCTTCACCTTCGCGACCGGCACCACCGGTACGGACTCGACCATCAAGGTGAAAGGCGCCGCGCGTCTCGGCCTTGACGATGTTCCGCTTGGTGTTGGTACTGTTCCGGAAATCTACAATCTGGTGCAGGCCACCGATGCCGATGGCGTGGCGCTTTATGTCGATGCCAATGGCGAGGTGGTGACGAACCCGCCGGAAAATATGGTTGAGGGTTACTATCCTCTCTATATCGACGAAGGCGAACTCACCTTCGACAAGACCGGTAAACTCGTCAGCCCGAAGAACCTGGTGCATTACGAGAAGCAGGAAGAAGGTTTCTCGATCTCGCTGGATGTCGACTTCTCGACCTCTACCCAGCTTGCCCAGCCCTTCTCGGTTCTGACGGTTGAGCAGGACGGTTTCACCTCCGGCCGACTGGACGGTATCGAGATCGACTCTTCGGGAACCATTCGTGCCAACTACACCAACGGTCAGAACAACCCGCTTGGCAAGATCGTTGTCGCGAACTTCAACAACCAGAACGGTCTGAAGCAGATCGGTAACGCGACCTACACGGAAACGGCCGTTTCCGGTACGCCGCAGGTCGGCGAGGCGGGTTCCGAAGGCTTCGGTAACATCCTGTCGGGTTCGCTTGAACGTTCGAACGTCGACATCACCGAAGAGCTGGTGAACCTGATTACCGCACAGCGGAACTTCCAGGCATCGGCCAAGGCGATTGAGACCACGACCGGTCTGACCCAGACCATCATTAACATCCGGATGTAATTCCGGAACGGGCCCGGCAGATGACTGATTTGCCGGGCCGCGGGACGCGATAAAAGGGAGACTGTTATGGACAAGCTGATCTACACGGCTTTTAACACGGTCAACAACATCTACGACAACCGCTCGGTCAGGGCCCAGAACCTGGCCAACATTGCGGTGCCCGGCTACAAGCGCGATCTTGGTGCCAAGGCTGTTGGTACAGCGTTCCTGATCAATGACGATACCCTGAACAGCCGGGCCTTGGCAGTTCAGGATGACAACAACTATTTCAGCGCCCAGCCCGGGACTGTCAGCGAAACAGGTGCCCATTCGGACATTGCCATCCGCGGTGAAGGCTATTTCATCGTTCAGGGACTTGGTGCGCCGGCCCTGTCACGGCGAGGTGATCTGCGTGTCAGTCCCGACGGCATTCTCGAGAATGGCTCGAGCCAAAAACTGCTTAGCCGCGAATTGCAGCCGATCACGGTTCGGCCTATCGCGAGCTGAAATCTCTGACGATGGCAATATAATCATCGAACCGCTCGGTTCGGATCCCGGCACCAAGCAGACAATCGGCCAGATCGCGATGACATTTGCCGGTGGGGTCGAGCTGAAGAAATTCCCCGATGGTGAAATTCGCATCGAGGATGGCAGCGTCCCTGCGTTTGACGAGGGAGTTCGCGTTGTCAGCAAGCATGTCGAACTCAGCAACGTCAATATCACCGAGGAATTGATCAACTCCATCGAAGATCAGCGCCAGTACGAGATCAACATCAAGATGATCTCTTCAGCCAGCGAGATCGACGAGGCTGGTGCCAGCCTGATCCGCCTGCCGAGCTGACGCACAGAACCGAACATGTGAACTTGGCTGCCAGCTGGCGGCCATGATGGCATTCACATCTTGATGAGCGCCATTAATCTTGCCCTGACATCCGAAAATCACACAGCACCGCCTGTTTGGCATGCCTCTTGCTACCTAGGGACTGAGATTTATTCCGCCCAGGAGAGGACCTATGTCAACCAGTTCCATGCATGTGGCCAAGACCGGCCTGAACGCACAGCAGACGCGTATGCAGATCATTGCCAACAACCTGGCAAACGTGAACACCACAGGCTTCAAGCGGGACCGCGCGAATTTCGAAACGCTGCTCTATCAGGTCCGCCGTACTGCCGGTGACCAGGTGACTGGCGAGGCCAACCTGACATCCTCTTTCTCTGTTGGAACGGGCGCTCGTATCGTCAATACGCAAAAGGCACATACACAGGGCAGCCTGATCACCACTGACAACGCGCTCGACGCGGCCATCGAAGGTGGCGGGTTCTTTCAGGTTCTCCTTCCCGATGACCGGATCGGCTACACCCGAAACGGTGCCTTTTCAGTCAACGCGGATGGTGTGCTGACAACGGCAAGTGGTTATGTCGTGCAGCCCGAGATTGCCATTCCTGACGGCGCAGCCCAGATCAATATTTCGCGTGACGGTGTGATCAGCGTGACCATTGCCGGTGCCGTCGGTGCCGAGGCGGTTGGCCAGCTTCAGGTTGCCGATTTCACAAACCGTGCCGGCCTGCAGCCGATCGGCGAGAGCTTCTATGTCGCCACTGACACCAGTGGTGATCCGATCGTAGGTGCGCCACAGGAAGAGGGCCTTGGCCGGATCATCCAGGGTGCGCTGGAATCCTCAAACGTGAATGTCGTGACCGAGCTGGTCGAGATGATCGAGACGCAGCGCGCCTACGAGGTGAGCTCGAAGTCGATCACCTCGGTTGACGAGATGCTCCGCTACATCTCGCAGAACCTCTAATTCTACACTGAGGAGCCGGTCATGAAGCGTATGCTTGCAACAATCCTTCTTCTCGGCGTGGCCGGGCTCGGCAGCGCCTGTTCCACCTATGTGGAGAACGAGGCGTCGCTGGCTTTCGAGCCGATCTATCCGGCGGCTCATATCACACCTGAGGGTCAGGCACCCACCGGTGGAATTTTCAAGGAAAATGGCGGCGGTCTGTTCGCAAGCGATATCCGTGCCCGTGATGTGGGCGATATTCTGACGGTCTCGCTGAACGAGACATTCTCGGCGACGAAGGCGCAGACAGCAGCATCGTCGAAGAACGATACTTTTGGCGTGACGCTGCCAACGGCTCTGCCGAACATCCTGACAGGCGGTTACGACAAGGATGCAGCCGGTCTGAACGCCGGAACAGCGCGTAGCTTCGCCGGTTCTGGTTCAGCGGCCCAGTCCAACACCCTGACCGGTTTTCTCACCGTGACCGTGACCCGCGTGTTCGACAACGGCAATATGGAGATTGCCGGCCAGAAAAAACTGACCCTGAACAATGGTGACGAATATGTGCGGCTGACAGGTCTGATCCGGCCTCAGGACATTGCTGCCAACAACACCGTCGTTTCCAACCGGATTGCCGATGCCGAGATCGTCTATGTCGGTGCCGGCGAGATTGCCGATGCCAGCCAGCAGGGCTGGCTCAGCCGGACAATGCGGAACGTCTCGCCGTTCTGACGGCATGATAGTTGGCGAGGGAGCCTTGATGATGACCAGAGTGATGACAAACCGGCTGATGAAGGGGCTTGCGCGCCTTGGCGTGCTGCTTTGCCTGTTCATCGGTCTTGCCGCATCGCCGGTCATGGCTGACAGGCTCAAGGACACGACTTCGATCGCCGGCGTGCGTTCGAACCAGCTTGTCGGTTACGGTGTGGTCGTCGGCCTTGCCGGAACCGGTGACGGCAATTCGGGCCTGACGCTGCAGTCGCTGCAATCCATGGTATCGCAATTCGGACTGGTGACCGACGCTGCCAGTCTGAACGCAAAGAATGTTGCCGCGGTGATGGTCACAGCGGAAATGCCGGCCTTCATGAAGCCTGGCCAGCGTCTTGACGTGACCGTCTCGACCGTTGGCGGGTCAAAGTCGCTTCGCGGTGGCACGCTGCTGATGACGCCGATGCTTGGCGCTGACGGTGAGACCTACGCTATCGCTCAGGGCAATCTGGTGGTTGGCGGCCTTGGTGTTGCCGGCAATGACGGCTCGTCGGTGATCGTCAATATCCCGACAGTGGGCCGGATCCCGCGTGGTGCCTCGATCGAGAAGATGGTCGATACCCCGTTCCAGTCCACTGATAATGTGCTGCTGAACCTGCACCAGTCAGATTTCAGCACCGCGATGCGTGTGGCCGATGCCGTGAATGAAGTCTTCGGCCCAGAGGTCGCTGTTCCGCTGGATGCCTCGACCATCAAGGTGCGCGCACCTGTCGATCCGGCACAGAAAGTGTCCTTTGTCAGCCTGCTGGAAAATATCGAGGTGGACCCGGCGCGCCCGGCGGCCAAGGTTATCGTTAATTCGCGTACCGGCACCATCGTCATCGGTGGTGATGTGCGTGTGACACCGTCCGTTGTCACGCATGGCTCGCTGACCGTCCGCATCAACGAGGACAAGCAGGTCACGCAAACAAATGCCGTCACGCAGAACCAGCAGGGCGCGGTCATTGCCCCGGGTCAGGCCGAGGTGAATGACGACACTGAAATCATCATCGAGCAGGAGCCTGCACGGGCCTTTGTTTTCGATATGGGTGTCGAACTGTCGGATGTGGTGGACGCTATCAACGGCGTCGGCGCCAGCCCTGCAGATATGGTGGCGATCCTCGAGGCGCTTCGCGAGGCCGGTTCGCTGCGCGCAGAAATCATTGTGATCTAGGGGAGGGTGATGTGAATACTGATCTGAACCTGACAGCTATCATCGAATCAGCACGAAGCGTGGCCGACAAGGCCGCGCTTTCGGCGCCTGATCCGAATGCGGACCTTCGCGAGGCTGCCGAGCAGTTCGAGGCCATTTTCCTCAACGAGTTTATCAAGCAGGCCCGCAAGGCCAAGCTCGCCGAAGATATCTTCGGCAGTTCGGCCCAGGACACATATACCGAAATGCTGGACCGCGAACTGGCTTCCAATCTGTCCGGTCGCGTTAATCTCGGCATCGCCGAGGCGCTTGTCCGTCAGCTTGGTCAACAGGTCAACCTGGCACGGGCCTCTGGTACGGGCCAACTTGGCATGGGCCAACCTGGCACGGGGAAGTCTGACTGATGTCGAGTCTTTTCGACATTGGCCGTGCCGGCCTGCAATCCTATCGGCGGGCGCTATCGGTCACTGGCCAGAACATCGCCAACGTCAACACTGACGGCTACAAGCGGCGCGAGGCCTCGCTTGAAGAAGTCTCGTCCGGTACGGGTGGTATCTACAGTGTCGGCAACAGCAGCGGGCTTGGTGTACGGGTCGCCGACATCACCCGTTCGTTTGATGAATTCCTGCTGAACAAGGCGCGGAACGCAGGCTCCAATGCACAGAGTTCCACCGCCTATCTTGAATCGCTGAAACAGCTCCAGTCCCTTCTTCTTCCCGGCGACGCCAATATCGGCACGGCGCTGGAGACGTTCTTTTCGAGCCTTCATGATGTCAGCAACGTGCCTGCCGAGATGGGGCCGCGCGTTGTCGCCATTGACCGTGGTGAAGGCTGTAGCGGACACCTTTAACGCTGTTGCGCGTGGCATCAACGAACTGAAGAGCGGCATCGTCACACAGGTCAACCAGAACCTCGACGATCTCAATGTGATTGCCGAAGGCATCCTGAACATCAACAGCCAGCTGACCCGCTCGGAATCAAGCAGCTCGAAAGCCCTTCTCGACGGCCGTGACCAGTTGATCGACGAGGCAAGCAAGTTTGCCGAGGTGAATGTAACGCTGGATGCGCAGGGACGTGCCACGCTGCGCCTTGGGGATTCTGTTGCCGGGCCGAAGCTGGTGGATGCTGTTCGTGCCTATACCCTTCGTGTCGATGCGCTCGACGACAGGCTGATGTTCAAGGTCGGCGGCGAGGGCACGGAAACCCTGACCAACCAGGTCAAGAATGGCAGCATTGCCGGTCTTGCCAACGGTTACCGGACGGTTGACGAGACGGGTGCCAAGGTTGATGACCTTGCGCATCTGGTGCTACGCGACCTGAACGCAGCGCATCGCAAGGGACTGACCCTCGACGGCGAGGCTGGCGGCGACATGTTTCTGACAAGGCGGCCTTTCGTCGAAACCGGTCCGGCCAATGTCGGCAAGGCCTATGCCGAGGTGGTCGTCGAGGATGTATCGCTAGTCGAACCGTCAGCTGTGACATTCACCTACAACGCCAATTCCGGGAAATGGATTGGCCGCGACGTCTTCGGCAATGACGTCGCCAGCGGAACACATTCTGTTCGTCTGCCGGGCATGCAGGTCCGGTTCTTCGGCGACGCGTTTGACAATGATGACATTACCATCAATCCGGCGCGTGGTGCTGCTGAATCGATGCTGTTCGCGCTCACCCGTGGTGAACAGATTGCCGCCGCCTCATCGCGGCTGTCCTATGCCGACAGCGCGAACACGAGCAATGCCGATATCACCGTCTCCGATGCAGCAGCGGCTGCTGCCACAACGGTGCCCGAGCTTAAAAATGTCCTTAGCAACAGCATATCGACGGTCGCAGCGACACAGTTTTTGAAGGATGGCGCCATCGCCACGGTGCCGAAGAATGTCGAAAATCTTGATCTGGTCAGCCTGACCAGCCAGGCCGAGATGAGTTTCAGCATTGCTGATATCTACTTTCCGGAACTGAGCACGATCAGCTTTGGCACCTATGCTGCTGACGGCAGTTTCACAGCGGCATCGTTCAGCCTGCATCCAGGTCTCTATTCCAATAATGGCGTATCCTGGAGCGATACAGACGAGATCGCCAAAACACTCAATGTAGGTGGCATCGTCGGGCGGATAGTTCGAACCAGGAGTGACCCTTGCCGATCTGGGTATCATGGCATCCGGGTCATGGGGAAACTGACATTGTCGATGGCATCGGGCGAGTTTTTCCTGCCGCGCGTCTATCACAATGGTGGTTTCTTGTCTGGCGAAATGAGCGCCCCCGCAACGCCAGCTTCCGACATTCAGGTGTTCACGCGTGATGGCCGGCACATATCCGGCTCCAATCGACGCTGGCACACAGGCAAGCCTGATGACCGAAGCCAACGGTTTTTATGCCGAGGCCCAGTACAATGACAGCTATCTGAATGTCGATGGCGGTTACCTTGGAATGGGCGTTACCCGCCGGGCAACTGCCACCGACAACCTGATCTCGTCTTCGGTCAGCGGTGCAAGCGGAACATTTGAATTCCGTCGCCTCGGCGACATTGACGGCCGGGACGGATCGCATGACGGGATGTCGGCACATGCCGAATCCGCGTCCTACACCCTCAATGTCGAAGGGTTCGAAAAGACGGTCACCGTCGCCGATTTTGGCACTGACGCCTCGGACGAGGATGTCGCGCTGGCGATGATCACGAAGTTTCGCGCCGATGCGCCTGCTGCCACGATGGAGGGAAGCGTCGTTGCCGCCCTTCCGGAAGATGGCACCACCGTATCTGTGTCTTTCGAGGACAACATCTATCAGATCAGCATGGTCGAAGGTGAAGTGGTCGTGTCCGGTGGTGAGGAGGGGCGTCTTCGGGCCTTCTTCGGAAATGACGACAAGCTCCAGATTTCATCGACCAGCGGCACGAACTCGGCAAGCCAGATCACCGTGCTTGGCGAGGCCGACCTGACCGGCAACACGGTTGCCGCGGACGCCTTCGGCCTGACAGCCGGCGCTTCCGGCCCGGTGCCCACAAAGGCCGGCTTCAGCGCCTATGATTATGAACTGACCATCGACGGCGCCACCATTACGGCGACGCGCACCAGCCAGACTGCCACGCTGACAGCCAGTGCATCGGCCAAGAGTGCCGCCACGGAACGGCTGATCCTGACCGACCTGCCGGATGAGGAACTGCTGTTCCTGATCAGCGGTGGCGGGGCGAGGAAGATCAGCGCCAGCTATGACACGCTGCCCGAGACGGCGCCGTCTGTGGCGCGCGATCTGACGGTCAAGGTGCTCGATGCGACGGCAGGTACTGTGGAATTCATCGATACAGAAACCGGCACATCGCTCGCCAACCGGACACTCGACAGCAATGCAGAGACGAGCGCATTCGGCGTTTTGGTGAAGCTGGAGGGTATCTACGAGGCGGATGACAGGTTCCATGTGACGGGCAACGCCAATGGCATCGGAGATGCCAGCAACCTGGCAGAGATCACCGCGCTGCAGACTGGCGTCGGGGACCGGGGCGGGTTTCAGAAGGTATTTGCCAGTGTCGTATCGGGCGTCGGCTCCACCGTGCAGTCGACCAAGGTGACGAATTACGCGGCCATCGAGCTGCATAATGCTAGCCTCGAGATGGAAGCCTCCTTCTCGGGCGTGAGCCTTGATGCAGAAGCCGCGAACCTGATCCAGCAGCAGCAGGCCTATCAGGCCTCGGCGCGGATCCTGGCAACGGCACGTGAAATTTTCCGAACCCTTCTTGAGGCTGTCTAGCCAAGACTGCCAAGAGATGAGAACGAGGTAGGACCATGCAGGTAAGCACGAAACTCTTCAACAAACAGTCGGTCGAGAATTTCTCCGACCTCACTGCCCAGATCCAGAAGAAGCAGGAACAGGTTGCGACCGGCAAGCATCTGACCGAGCCGTCGGATGATCCGGTGAAGGCCGGCCGTGTCATGGTGGTGAAAGAGCAGAAGGCGCAGACCGAGCAATATCTGCGCAATATCGATCTCAGCTATGTAAAGCTCGGCCTGACGGACGGCGCGCTGGACGAGGTGCAGAACCTCCTGACACGCGCCTACGAGCTTAGTGTCCAGGCCGCCACCGCTACCAACGCCAATGCAAGGGGCACCCTTGCAACGGAAATGCGCGGTCTGCTTGAAACCATCCGCGACCTGTCCAACGCGACAGATGCCAGCGGCCGCTCGATCTTTGGTGGGTTCAAGATAGGCGATCCCCCTTCACCTTAAAAGCTGACGGTTCGACCAGCTATGGCGGGGACCGCGGTGTTCACACTGTCACGATCTCGCAATCGCTGAAGCTGCAGACGTCGATTGATGGCAGCTCGGTCTTTGAACGCGTGCCGGCTGCGGACGGCAGCGGATACAATTCCGTCTTTTCCATGATGAACTCGATCATTGGCAAGCTGGAAGCCGGAAGCGGTGATGATCTGCCCATCGATGATTTGAAATCGGCGGTAGCCCATATCTCGGACCAGCGGTCGGTCGTCGGTGCACAGATGAACAAGGCCGACAACCAGCGCCAGGTTCTGGAGAACCGGATGCAGGTGCTGACCGAAAATATCGGTGAGATGGAAGATGCTGATCTCAGCAAGATCGTCACCGACCTGCAAAACCTGTTGGTGAACAAGGAAATCGCCCAGAAGACCTTTGCGCGTATCAGCCAGCTCAGCTTGTTTGACATGATTGCTTAGCCGGCTGCTGTAACCGGTCCTTTTGTTCGACATTCAAATATTCGGGAATAGAAAAGGGGGCATCTCGGATGCCCCTTTTTGCCAATGGAGGTTACAATTGGATCTGTGGCAAACCACGGCAAGCTTATGCGCTCTTTTGCAGAAGTATCAGATAGTCTGCGCGGAACAAGGTTGTCGGATAGGTCTTGATCATCTGGTCTGCTCTTCGAAGAAATTCTCCATGCGACTGGTATTTCCGTCCTCGCTCTGCAGGAAATCGAGGGTGAGGCGAATGCCGTTGGTCACCACGTCACAGATGACCTCATTCATCTCTTCATGAGCAACATGGTCGGCAAGCCGCAAAAGTACCTGCCATTGGTCAATAAAATGCAGCATTTCGACGCTGTCGCTGTTCATATCAGGTAAAGCCCTTGAGCGCAGAGGCTTTGCTGACGGAGAACAAGCTCGCTCCAGAGGCTGACAGTGCCATAGCGGAAGAAATGTGGGTTCCACTTGGTTCCTCTTTCCTGCCGCTGCGCCAAGCTCTCGACAATTTCCCGAGCGATCTTGAACCATTCTTGGCTGGTCTTTGGCGTAACCCAATCTGCACCACTGTCCAGATCGACAAGTTTCAGGTCGACCAGGCTGTCGTTCTGCGACAGGGCAAGGAACAGAAACTGGGAATGGGTGTGGTGGCTGACCCAGATTTCACCGTCATTCGCAGCTGCGGCTGCCATCCGCCAGATGGCTGTTGAAAGGCAAATTTGAAATGCGCCGGCCGGATGATCAGTGATGAGACCTTGCCGAGGATTTCGAAATACCCAAACTTTTCGCAAAGTTGCTCAACCGTCTTTTGCTGAATGTAGCCGGAATTGAATGATTGGCCGGCATCACAGACATGGACGACATTGACGTTGGCATAGGCGTTCTGCCGGATTGTCTTGGCGAGAAGCTGCAGGCTGTCATTTGATAGAGGCGTTGTCCGGTTTCGAGCGTCCAGACCCAGTCAAGCATCGTCGGGCGTCGCGGCTGCAATCACCGGCAAGGCGGCGCAACGCATGACATTCACATCATCATGCAGGGGAATATCGACAAGTGAAACGCACGGCAGAGCCTGCAAGAGCTTCCCTGATGCCGGCCTCGGTAATGCTGTCATGATGTCGGGCGACGATGATCGACAGGCAAATGCTTGCATCAAGATTGCCGCGCAATGGACTCCAGCGTTTCACTGATCCCGTCGGCATCGCCGTAAGCGATCACCGCAAAGTGCAAAATGGATATTGTTCACCGTTCTGTCTCCCATAGATCTGAAAGTGGTTCCATCCAATAAGCAAATTTCATGCCACGCCGCGGCCCGTATGGTGGCCGGTGGCATGGAATTTGCGTTACTCCTGCGGGTAGAATTCGCGTAATCATTGCGCTGCGCCAAGGTCAAAGGATTGTTCGATGAATCAGATGGTTACCTCGCAGCCCGCACCGCTTGCGCTTCGGCAAATTGTGGAACTTCAATTTTCTGGTGAGCCAAGGCAGCGCATGATGCCTATGTGGAATTTTTCCAGCACAATGAACCTGATTACAGCGCACTGAATTTGTTTGGTATTTGCTGCGTATCTCTGGCAAGCTCGAAAAGGCCGAGCGGATTTTCGAGCATGTCGTTCACGAAGCGTCGCACATCTCTGAAGCGCGGATCCATCTGGCAAACTGCCGATTTGAGCAGGGCAAGATGGAAGCAGCGCTCGACGCTTTCCAGAAGGCAGAGGCCTGCCGAACTGCAAACGGTGGAAGTGCAAATAGTTCTCGCCCGTGTCCATATCGCGCTCGGCCAGGAAGATTAGGCAAGGAGATGCGCTTAAGGCTGCTTTAACCCTAGATCCGCGCAAGCCGGAAGTTCTGCTTGCGATGGCTGGAATTCAGCGGGCCTTGGCGACTCCAGAGAGGCAATGGCTCTCTATAAGAAGGTGCTGTTTGACAACCCAAACAATTGCGATGCTCTTCTTGGTCAGGCTGAAATTCACCGAGAACTTCAAGACTGGGATGCCGTGATGATCAATTGTGGCATTGTGCTTGAGCAGTTTCCGGCTCATCTGACAGCTGGTGCTCTTCAGGCGTCAGCTCTGGAAAATCTTGGGCGTTATGAAGAAATGGTGCAAATCGCCAAAGCTATGGCGGCTCAGGCTCCTGATGACATCAAGGTGCTGACACTGCTTTGCACCGCCTACCACAAGTTTGGTGACATTATCCATCCTGTATCTATGTAGCGGATCACGTGCTCGCGATCGAACCTGATTGAAAACGCCGATGACGCTGCGGGCGAGTTCCTATTTCAGGCTTGGTTTCAACGAGATAGCCCTACAACAAATTGACGAAGTGTTGCAGAAATATCCCGGGGATATCTTCGCCCTCAGAACAAAGGGGTGTCATTCTGGAGAGGCTTCTGCGCCTTGACGAGGCCATCGCCATATATGACCAAATTCTGGCGCAGAAACCCGACAAGCAGACAACAAATTCAACAAGTCCTTTTGCCTTCTGTTGCAGGGTGATTTCAAGGAAGGCTTCGGCTCTATGAAAGCCGCTTCAACCGGGAAAGCAATCTTCTGCCAAATTATCGCGGAGACGAGCCGCTCTGGAATGGTGAGGATATCGAAGGCAAGCACCTTCTGGTCCATCCTGAACAAGGGTTTGGTGACACCATCATGGCATGCCGTTTCATCAAATTTCTGAAGGGCGTGGCGCAAGGATCACCTTTGCAGTTCCAAATGCGCTGAAGGATGTGATGGAAACGCTGGATACGACGGCAACAATCATCGTCGGGGGAACAATATCGAAAAAATCGACTATCATGTGCCTTTGATGAGCCTTGCCACATCTTACCGGCAGACAAGTGGGATGAGATCCCGGCTGAAACGCAGTATCTGCGGGTGCCGCAGGATGCACAGTTGAAGTGGAACGAGCGTATTGGGCGATAGTGACAGTTTCAAAATCGGCTTTGTTTGCAGCGGCAACCCAAACCACGCTAACGATGCTGCGCGAAGCCTCAATATGGCGACCTTTTTGCAAGCGCTTCCAGTTGGCCCTGAATATCATCTTCTTCAAAAGGACCTGAGGGACACAGACCTTGCGGCCGTATCACGTCGTAATGATATCATAACCCATCAGGACGATATTTCTGATTTCGTTGATACGGCGGCATTGTGCATGAATATGGACCTTGTCATCAGTGTCGATACCAGTGTTGCGCACCTTGCCGGTGCGCTTGGTCTGCCAACCATCGTCATGCTGTCGGCTTGGCCTGACTGGCGCTGGGGCTTGGGATAGGTGCAGGATATCTGGTATCCGAACACGCGACTTGTCAGGCAGTCTAAGGCTCAAATGACTGGCATGACGTACTTAACCTACCTTTCTTTTGTGATCAGCAGAGAGATGCGAAGCGACAAGTGCCGTTGTTAAGACTATGCGCACTCAAAAAAAGGACCCGAAACCGGGTCCTTTTTCTTTTGGTTATGCCTCGCCACGGATCGTGGCGGATCAGATTAGCCCTGAAGCAGCGACAGGATGGTCTGCTTTGAAGCGTTGGCCTGAGCCAGCATTGAAGTGGCGGCCTGCTGCAGGATCTGCGACTTGGCGAGGTTTGTGGTCTCGGCAGCGTAGTCTGCGTCTTCCATCCGGCCAAGGCTGGCTTTGATGCTTTCAGAGCTGGTTGCCAGGTGCGACATGATGTGGTCCAGGCGGTTGCTGTTGGCACCGTATTCGGCACGGTATTCAGCAATGGTCGCGACTGCCGAGTTCACCGTGTCGATGTAAGTGTGAAAGCTCTGCTGCGTAGTCAGGGCAGCGATAGCCGGTGCCTCAACGGCCAGTGCCACTTGCGCTGACGATGCTGGTGATAACAGTCAGCTGCTCACTGCCCTCATCACCAACCTGAAACTTGAATGTGTTGGCGGCGTCGATCAGGTCATTGCCGGCCCACTTGGTCTGCGATGCAATTGCGTCGATCTCTTCTGACAGCTCGGTCAGCTCGAGACGGATGTTGGAACGATCGGCGGTGCCGTTGGTATCGTTTGCGCCCTGAACGGCCAGTTCACGCATACGCTGCAGAATGTTGGCGACCTCGTTGTGGGCGCTCTCAATGGTGTCGAGCAAAGCCTGAGCGTCGGCAGCATTGCGGGCCGCCATGTCGAGGCCACGGGACTCGGCTGTCAGGCGTGAGGCGATTGCCAGGCCTGCAGAGTCGTCAGCGGCGCTGTTGATGCGCTTGCCGGAAGCAAGGCGTGCCATGGAGGTTTCCATGGCTTGTTGACCGCGCTGGCGGCCTTGGTCGCGCTGAGTGCGCCTACGTTGGTAGCTACTGAAAGAGCCATCGTATTTCTCCTTTGTCGTACCGCTGTTTGCGGTTGTTTACCTAGCGGCCCAACATTGGATCATGAGCCTGTTCACAGAGGAAACGACGTGTCGGGAGAAAATATTAGAAAAAAATCTTCAGAAAATGCAGATAGCCCTTCAAATCGGAAATTTTGCAAATTTTGAGACCTTCAACTTTCTTGCAAATTCTGAGGATTGTATATAATTAACGGGTCTAAACCTATTTAAAAGAGTTCGACCGTGTATTGCCCAGCATGGATTTATGACATTCGCGTCGGCGCGTGTGGCGTTCGAGTTCCTGCACTCGGAAATGCCGCTAGAGAGTTTTGCAGCGAAATATTCTCAGGGTCTCAGTGATAGCTATTCGGACGTTCCGGCGGAAAGCCTGACTGGTGCTGCGCAGGGAATGCTGGAGTTTCTTGCCGAAATCGAGGCTGGCGAGAATGCGGCCCTTTATCTGCTGTCAAATTTCACGCTACTACCGTCTTTATTTTGCGGTGTTGCCATGCCAAGAAAAGATGAAGCCGATGTTTGGCTCCATTGAAGATGCGGCAAAGCAGAAGGAATATTCCGAGGAACTGGCCAAGAAGGCCTTCCGCGCCTATGTCTTCAGACTGCGTTCAAACCCCGAGGATGCGGCTCCGAGCGACTGGAAGCTCGAGGATGACGAGCATACCGGGGCATTCGGTGACCTTGTTCGCAAGCAGGTGTCGATCCTCGACGCCCTCTAGGCTACTGCCTGCCCGACTGACGGTTATCAGCTGTTCATGGCCTTCCAGCCATCCATCATCATTGTCAGTGACTCTTTGGTCTTGTTGAGGTTGGCGACAGCCGCGTCCATGGCGGCGAACTGGTTTGTATATTGGGTTTGCAACGCGTCAATCTGGGCCTGAAAGTCAATCAGGCTCGATGTGTAATCTGAAATGTCGTCATTATATTCGGAGATCCGCTCGTCAATGTCGTTGCCAAGGACAGGCTGGTCTCGGACAAAAGGCGTCGAGCTTGTCGAAAAGGCTGCGCCCATGTAAACGGTCGTATTCGCACCGCTGCCATTCAGTTCCACAACGAGACCGGTCGCATTGCCGGTTGCAATGGAATATTCATCATCCGAAAAAGTCATCGCATCGCCGTTGACCGTTGGCGGCGTTGCCTGCCACGGCAAATGCATAGCTTCCCGGCGTGTAGTCTGATCCGCTGACAGTGCCGGAAACAAGTGAGCTGCCAGTCGTCACCCGGCTGTTGAGAATGGCGTTGAATTCGTCAGGGTTGGCCTCATAGGCTTTGCGAAAAGTGGTGGCATTGACGCTGATGCTGCCGTCACGGTTTGTCATCACCCCGTAATTGGCGAGATAGACCGGATCATCGCCAAAGCCTACAATTTCCTCACTGGTGATGCTGTTGATCTGGTTGATCATCGAGCGCACGAGCGGATCGCCGGGAAGATCGCCTTTGGCCTGGGTTTGGTTGCCGCGCGCCGATTTGCTGCGAAGCAGTGTGATCACCGCATTGAGTTCGGCAACAAATCCCTCTGCCGCCAGAAGGGCGGTGTCCGTATCATAGCTTGCCGAAATGGTCTCGGCACCGGATGTGGTGGAAGACAGCGACAGAGTAACACCATCGACAAGGTCGGTGATGCTGTTGCTGCTGCGGCTCACGCTGACACCGTCGAGGGTCAGGCTGGCGTTGGCCGCCGCAATCACTTCCTTTGGCACCGTTATAGGTGCTGAAATCCAACTCATCGAGGTCTTCATTCACATCATCGGGTGTCACCGAAATCCGCATGGCATTGTCGAGGCCCGTGCTCGACCGGATCACCAGCGCGTAGTTATTGTCCGATTTCTGTACGACCGAGGCTGTCACGCCCATATCGGCGTCGTTGATGCTGGCGGCGATGCCTTCCAGCGTGTCGTTGCCACGGTGATATTTACAGTCTGGCTGGTGCCGTTGCCGGTAAAGGAACTGCCGCTCCATGTCCCGAATTCAAAGGCCAGCGATCCTGTTCCGATATTCGTGCTGGCACTTGAGAAACCGTCGAACGAAAGTGTCTGTGATGTGGCGAGGCTGCTCACCTCGATGTCATGACTGAATTGCCCGCCTGGTCGGCATCCGTGATCGTGGCGACCACCGAGGTGCCGTTGTTGCCGAGGGCAAGGCCATTGATGCCGCTGTAAAAGGAAAGATTTGTCTGGAACGACGAAAGTGAGCTTTTGATTTCCGACAGGCTGGAGACCTGGACCTCGCGGGTCTCGATCTGGTTGTTGATCATCGTCTCTTTCGGCACGCGTTTTGCCGCGACGATCGCGTCCACGATCTCGGTGGTGTTCAGGCCCGAGCCGATATTGAGCGCCTGAAGATAATTCGTGGTCATGACAAGCCGGCCTGTTCGGTAACGGTGATCGCACCTGTGGTTAACGGCACAAACCTGCAAAATGTATGCCGTGGATGAAAAAATTATTAACTTTCCTTAAATTAGCAGTAACCTATGTCCGCATGAGGTAAGGCCTGAGAGGCTGCCAGATGTTGGCAGCGCCCAGTCTTCACCTCGCCACCATCGGGTAGGATTCTTGGCTGATCGAACTGGAGATACGACATCGTCAGGCCATGACGCTATTGCACGGCTGCTGATCGGCATTGTCGTCGGGCTGCTGTTTGGCCTTGTAATGTCGGTGGTATCCAACCTTTTCGTTATCGCTGTGAAAGCGTCAACCGGCCTTCGCGAGGGGTATGTTGCCGACCTTTTGCCATAGGTGACAGCGGGCTAACGCTGGCGCCGCTTGTCTGCCTTGTCATTGCTGCCTTCATCGTCGTCTGGATCAGGACATCTCTTGGCATTGGACGGTGGCACGGACCGGCGGACAGCATTCATGCCGCCCACCGTACCGACAATGAACTCGACATCCGTGCGGGCTTCGGATCAACCCTTGCGGCCCTTGTTTCAGCTGGTGGCGGTGCATCTGTCGGACAATATGGACCGCTGGTCCATTTCGGGGCGACGATGGGAAGCGCGCTTCGCCAGATCTCCGGACGGTTCCTGACGACGGATGTCTTCATCGGTTGCGGTGTTGCCGGTGCGATTGCCGCAGGTTTCAACGCCCCGATAGCCGGTGTTGTGTTTGCCCATGAAGCCATCCTCCGTCATTTTCTCGCTTCGCGCCATTGCCCCGATCGCGGTTGCCAGCATTTCCTCATCCTGGTTTCTCGGACAGATTTTTCGGCTCCGCTCCCGCTGTTTGATCTGGCAGCCACACATTTGGATCTGATGAGTGTGCTTCCCGCAGCGTTGATTGCCGGGCCCGTTTTCGGGCTTGTGGCGGTGGCATTCATGGTGGCGATCCGCAACAGCCTGCGATTTGCAGCTGGCAGTGGCTGGTCAGTCCTGCGCCTTGCAATGGTGGCGGCTGTTGTTACCGGCGTGGCCGGCATGTTCGTTCCCTGAGGCGCTGGGTCTTGGTAGTGGCCCGCTGGCCGTCATCCTCGATGGCGGCTATGGCACGATGTTCCTTGCCGTGCTGCTGGCAACCAAGCTCTGCCTGACGGCGCTCTGCATAGGCTTTGGCCTGTTCGGCGGGGTTTTCTCGCCGGCGCTGTTTGTCGGCGCAGCTGCCGGGGCTATGGCCGGCCGCCTTGTTGCGATGCTATCGGGGCTGGTGCAATTGGCGCCGGCATTTCGGTGGCGCTTCCCATCTGCGGTATGGCGGCGGTGGCCAGTGCCGTGATCGGCGCGCCCATAGCCGGCGTCGTGATCATTCTCGAAATGACGATGAATTATGAATTTGCGCTGGCGGCGATGATCAGCGTCGTGGTCTGCCTGATGGTCAGCGACGCGCTGTGCGGACACTCGTTCTTCGACAGGCAGCTTCTCGACCGTGGCATCGACGTGTCACAGGGGCGCGGCCATATCGAGATGATGGAAAGCCCTGTGCTCGACATCGTCAGCCGTGAACTTCGTTCAGGTTGATGCCGGGGTGGCAGTGGCCTTTCCGATATTGGAGGCCTGCGATCCACCTCCTTGCCCGGAACAAGGCAGCTGAGGGCTATATTCTTGATGAGGATGGTGCGTTCCGTGGCAAGGTGACCCTTCCCACACTTCTGGAAACCAGAAGCAAAGTCCCGGGAAACTTTGGAAGCTATGCGTGCAGACCGACCCAATCTCGATCAAGCATGACGCCTCATTGCAGCAAGCGATCGAGATTGCCAGCAACTTTGTCGGTGAGAGCATCCCGGTTATCGACCGTGACAGCGGCAAGATGCACGGCATTGTCACCGAGGCGGACCTGTTCAATCTCTACCTGTCGCTGCAAAGCCGCATTGCAGATCTGGTTTCCACGAGAAGCTGGTCCGGAAAATGTAATCGGCGTTCTGCATTCCCAGAAATCAGTCATTCCGACATATAACAACAAGGGTCTCTGGGCGCAGGAAGTCGTGGATTGAAGTCAGTTCCTTCAGGTGATGGATCGCAGAAGGCTGCTAGGAAGTCCAGTCGAGATGAAGGCATCCAGATAGAACGGGGAATACAGAAATCCGCTTCAATAGCCTTCGGCCCGGCTTGGAAACCGTTTCCCAAAAGTATGCAGGAACACGTTCCCGATGTTGTTGAAGAAATGGATATTGATTTCGTTGCTTCCGGCAGGTCGAAAGGCATTGCCGGCGGTAAGTGGTAGATTGCTCGGCAATCGTGATTGATCAGAATGCCCTTGACGCAAAGAAGCGACCTTCAACCAGCGCGTCCGCGAACTCACCATGAAAAAATGGCGCCCATCTCCCATTTCCGGTGGTCGCGTTGGCCGAAAGTTAGATGAAAATGACATCTCATGCTACGCCGAACAGATTGATCCTCATGGCTTTGCCTCCCGAAAACTCGGGAAAAGCAGCAATATTCATGCCATGAGAGGCCTGCCGTCAGTCGGCCTAGGCGAGGATGTCCAGCTGGTTGCGAAAGCGCGGCGCCTCGGCATAGAGGTTTGATGTACGCGCCATGCGGGTCGCCATCATATTGTGCTGGAACTGCGGCGCCAGAAAGATTGCGCGCCTGAAAGGCCTGTTCCGTGGTCACCGTGGATGGCGCAAGCCGCGGATTTGCAATCATCAGCGGCCGCCGGTTGTAGTCACGGGCAAGCGAGTCCAAGGCCGGAACGGGCGCCATGCGCGGGTTCGCGGCCACGTCGGATGGCATGGAACTTGCACCGCCTACGCCAAGCGCAGGCACAGCCAAGGGACTGGATCAGCTGGCGAGGACTGGAATGGCGATGGCAGGTTCACTGGAATCATAGAGTGAGCATACCACGCGAGGCCGGGCGAGGGAAGATTTACCGGAGGCGGTGCCGCCTGCCGGAAACTTTGAGGAAAGACATGAATTCTCAGACCAATCTGCAGGCCTATAGAAGCGTCGAGCGCCACTCGATGGCGGAGTCGGAAAACCCGCACGCCATGATCGGCGTGCTGTTTGACGAGCTGCTTCGGCGCATGAACAATTTCAGCGCCAATCTGGAGGGTGAGGCAGCCGATCTCGAGGTCCGCAACGAGTGCTATGCACGCTCGCTGGCGATCCTCCACGCGCTGCAATCCTGTCTCGATTTCGAGAAGGGTGGCGAAGTAGCCGAGAACCTTTTCCGGCTTTACGAATTCGCCCGCCAGCAGCTTCTGGCGTCGTTCCGCAGCGGAACGCCCGAGCGAATTTCAATTGCCATTCAATCCCTATCGGAAATCCGGGATGCCTGGAAGACCATGGACAGGAAAGGCGGCACGGCATGACCAAGTCTGACTTTATTACGCAATTGCAATCTCTCAGCGGCGAGCTCGGCAAGGCCATCGCGGCCCGTGACTTCGACCGTGTCCGGTTCATTGATTCCTGCCGGCAGGAACTCATCCAGCAATTCGCGGCCGATGTGACGCCCGACGAGGACCCGGAGTTCTTCTCTTCGCTGGAGTGCATTTCCGAGGATATGGCCAACAGCATTGCAACGCTGAAAATGGAGATGGCAGGACTGTCGAAGCAGGCCAGCTCTAAACTCAGGATGCTGGAAGGCTACCGCGCCTGACCCTATTCGGCGGCCGTCCCAGATGATTCCGCCTGTGATGGCCGCTCGATCATCAGCTTCTTCATCTTCTCGATCAGTGTCGTCCGGCGCAGCTTCAGTGCTTCGGCCGCCTGGCTGACCATGCCGTCGGATTTTTCCAGCGCAGCTTCGATCAGCACCACCTCGATGTCACGCAGGTGGCGGCGCAAATCGATGCTGTCGAAATAGCTGAACCAGTCGGCATAATGCGCCGGGTGCGGCAGCGGTGGCTCGCTGGCGTCCTGCGCGATGTCGATCCCCATGAGATCCTGCGAGGCTTCCCACAGGGCGCTCATTTCCTCGGCCCGGTCAGGTGCTTTCATCCGCAGCAGGTTTTCACGCACCTTGCGTCGAGCCGACCGACTGGTCCGGAAACATCACCACAGCTCGCTCAAGCACATTGCGAAGTTCGCGCACATTGCCCGGCCAGGGATAGCGCGACAGTTCGGTCAGGCACTTTCGTCCAGCTCGGGCGTCTTGCCCGCACCTGTCTCGGCAAGATGGTCAATCATTGCGGCGGCGATCAGCGGAATGTCTACCTGTCGTTCGGCCAGGCTGGGAACCTGAATTGGAAATACATTGATGCGGTAAAACAGGTCCGCCCGGAAGGCGCCCTCGTCGACCCGTGCCTGAATGTTCTGGTGGGTCGCACAGACAAGGCGGAAATCCACCTCGATCTCGTCATTACCACCAACCCGCTGCACCGTCCGGTTTTCCAGTACGCGCAGCAGTTTGGACTGAAGCGGCAGCGGCATATCGCCGATCTCGTCGAGAAACAGGGTGCCTCCATGGGCAAGCTCGACACGGCCCTCGCGCGGCTTGTCTGCGCCGGTAAAGGCGCCTTTCTCATGGCCGAAGATCTCGGATTCAAGAAGTTCGGACGGGATTGCCGCGCAATTGACCGATACCAGCCTGCCGCCACGTCCGGAGGCAGCGTGGATGGCGCGCGCCACCAGCTCCTTTCCGGTGCCGGTTTCGCCGAGGACGAGAACGCTTGTCGGCGCTTCGGCAACAACTTCAATCAATCTTTTCAATTCTTTGGCCGGCGCGGACTGGCCAATGATGATTTCGTCTATCGAGCCGTTTGACACAGGACCCACCCTTAAAACCAGCGATAATCACGATAGGCGTCAATATTTTGTTAAACGATAACGGTGTCGGACAGCGCTTGTCAAAATTTTGATGCGCGATGCCCAATTGTTGTTAGCTGACTGTAGATAAGAGATGTCAGAGGATTGGCATGCTATTGGCATTGTAAGACATGGTCTGAAGAAGTTTAAAAATTTACGTTTTATTAACTAATTGAAATTTATGCGTTTAATTTCCTAGCAGGCATTTTTCTTCACTGCATATCGCAGTCTGGCAAGGTTCTTGCCTTTGCTCTGGCAGGATTAATTTCTGCTTGAGGCAAAAGAGATGAGCACGATACGCCTTGAACACGACCAGTTCGCAGCCGCACCGGCCCTTGCCGATGTGCTGACCGACCGTTTGCTGACCGTCGCATCCGCGGCAGGGGACAGTGGCGTCGGCGGCGATCTGAAGTCGACGACATATGTATGTAGCGCGGCCTACGAGGCCTCGATCGGCGGCGAGGAAGCCGCTGTGGCGCGTGGACGAAGCCTTCGCGCCGGCAAGATGATGATCATCGACGAGAACGCGCCTGTGTTTGCACTGACCGAAGCACTTGGCGGCAAGCTCATCCGCCTGGCGCTTCCCAAGGAACTGGCCGCGAATACGGCTGAGAATTATGGCCTGCAGCTCATCGCCACATTGCTGTCAGACGAGCGCACGGTTGCCTGCGGCGACCAGACCAGCCGTGATCTGCTGGCGCTGGCGCGGCGCGTTGCCAAGACGGATGTCACTGTATTTGTGAATGGCCCCACCGGCACCGGCAAGGAAGTGCTTGCCAAATTTATCCACAACCATTCCGAGCGCGCCGACGCGCCATTTGTTGCGGTCAATTGTGCAGCGATACCGGACAATATGCTGGAAGCCATCCTGTTCGGCCACGAGAAAGGCGCTTTCACCGGCGCATCCACTGCCAACAAGGGTATTTTCCGGGCGGCCGAGGGCGGCACGCTGCTTCTCGACGAGATTTCCGAGATGCCGATGGCGCTTCAGGCCAAGCTGCTGCGGGCGCTGCAGGAAAAAGCCGTAACCCCGATCGGCTCGCAGACCGATATCCCGGTCGATGTGCGCGTTGTTGCAACCACCAACCGCAACATGGCCGAGGAAATCCGCGCCGGCAATTTCCGTGAGGATCTGTATTACCGGCTGAATGTCTTCCCGCTGAACACAGTGGCGCTTGCCGACCGGATCGATGACATCGTGCCGGTAGCTACATTCCTTCTGCAGCGCCATGTGAAAGGCGCCACCGACATGCCCTGGCTCGACAGTGGCGCCATCGACATGCGCTCCGCGGCTATGACTGGCCCGGCAATGTGCGCGAGCTGGAGAATGTCCTGCAGCGTGCCCTTGTTCTTGCCGAGGACGGTGTGATTACCGCCGGCGACATCCTGATCGATAACGCAATGCAGCAGGTGACGGGTGGCACGCAGCGCAGCATGGCCGACGCGTTCCGCCAGAACGCGGCCCAGGCCTGAACCAGAGCAGGGAGATAGAGTGACATGACCACCATCGGACCCATCGGAAGCAGTCTCGGTTCAGCCCATGTGCAGGTGCTCAAGCGCGCCGAACAGGCCCTCGAGACCCAAAAGCCGAGTGAAGGCTTCACCGACCGCATCACCAATGCGATCGAACAGGTCGCCGACGCCCAGAACAAGACCGCCACGCTGACAAAGGCCTATGAGATGGGCATGGAAAACGACATCAGCAAGGTGATGGTAAGCCAGCAGATTTCATCGCTCGGCTTCCAGATGACACTGAACGTCCGCAACAAGGTGCTCAGCGCCTACAAGGACATCATGAACATGCCGGTTTAACCGGCTGCAGCCACACCAGACTGACGAAACTCAGGAACGGGAAACAGACCAATGGCAGAAGCAACGACAGTGATGGATCCGGCAACCCAGGGGCAGGCTGAAGAGGCCGAAACCGCGGTAGCGACCATTCCGAAAACCGGACCGATGGCTGTGCTGTATCGCCTGACAGGCGGACAGAGCATTCGCCAGGTGCTGCCCGCATTAAGCGCCATCGTCGTTGCCCTCATCGGCATGGCGTTCTTTGTCGTATCCCAGCAGCCGGAGCGCACAACGCTCTATGCAGCACTTCCCGAGGCCGAGAAGGCGCGTGTGGTCGATGCGCTGAAAAATGCCGGGGTCGATGTTGTTCTCGATCCCACAACCGGCGATGTGATCGTTCCGGTTGCCGATTATCACAGCTCGCGCATGACGCTTGCGGCACAGGGCCTGCCGGCCTCGATCCCCGACGGGTATGATTCGATCAGCGACATTCCGATGGGGTCCAGCCGTTCGGTCGAGAGCGCGCGTCTGAAACAGAGCCAGGAAATCGAACTGGCGCGTTCCATCAGCGAGATCGAGGGACTTGTGACAGCACGGGTTCACCTGGCAATTCCGGAGAAATCCGTATTTGCCCGCGCCTCTACACCGCCGTCAGCCTCTGTATTTGTGCAGATGGAGAACGGCCGCTCGCTGTCACGCCAGCAGGTAGATGCGATTGTGCACCTGGTCTCGTCCTCCATTCCCTTCATGGCGAAGAACGACGTCACCGTCGTCGACCAGTATGGCAACCTTATGTCACGCCCGCCGCAGGACAGTGCGGGCATGCTGTCTGACGCCCAGCTTGAACATCGCATCAGGCTCGAGGATATCTACCGCAACCGCGTGATTGCGCTGGTCAGCCCGATTGTTGGTGCCGGCAATGTCACTGCGCAGGTCAATCTGGATATCGATTTCACCCGTAGTGAAGTGACCGAGGAAATCATGGATCCCGAAGGCAATGCGCTCCGCAGCGAGCAGAGCAGCCAGGAATCTACCTCGGAGACCGTCGCAAAGGGCGTTCCGGGCGCAACAAGCAACCGCGCCCCGACACAGACCGATATCGACACGCAGCAATCCACTGACCCGACATCCAACGGGTCGCGGAACCGCTCCACAAGCCAGACACGCAATTATGAGGTCAGCCGTACCGTATCGACGACCCAGAAGCCGAGCAACCAGATCACCGGTATTCAGGCAGCCGTCCTCGTTCGCGAGATGGAAGTATTGAATGCCGAGACCGGTCTGCCCGAAGTTCAGGAAATCCCTGCCGAGAAGCTTGCCGAGATCAAAGCCCTCGTGGCGGATGCCATTGGCATCAATGCCGACCGCGGCGACAGCCTGACCATCAGCAGCTCGACGTTTGATTCGGCGCTCGAGGGTGTGAAAAAGCCATGGTAGGATATGGACTGGGCATTGACGATCATGCGCCAGAGCCTGACCATCCTGATTATGGCGGTGGTTGTGCTCGGTGTGATCCGTCCGCTGATCAACCGCATCATGGTTCCCGCGGCCCAGGGTGGCCCTGGCGAGGCTGTGGTCGCAGTTGACGAGGACATCGACCTTGATACGGTCGAGATTCAGGAAGGCGAGTCGCTTGAGGACATCAAGGCCAAGCTGAAGCCGAAGAAGGCTGCGATCTCGCCGGAGATGCTGGATACCGCGAATACTTATGACGACAAGGTCGCGGTGATCCGTATGATTGTCTCCGACGAGGCTGGCCTTGTATCGAACGTCTTCAAGACGATGATGAGGAGTGACATGGATCCGGTCTAGGGTAGCAGCAGCCACCCCGGGTCCGCCATCGCGGACCGGTCCATCATGTGAGTGAGGTTGTCATGGCAGAAGCACAGAACGAAGAAGAGAACGGCTCCGTCTTCGACAGGCTGACCGGCACGCAGAAATCGGCCATTTTGATGATGCTGATTGGCGAAGACGAGGCGTCCGAGATCATCCGTAACCTGTCGCCGCGTGAGGTGCAGCATCTTGGCACGGCCATGTATTCGGTACAGGGTCTCGACCAGGACACGGTGAACAAGGTTCTCGACGAGTTCCTTGCCATCATCAAGGAACAGACCAGCCTTGGTCTTGGTGCCGGCAACTACATCCGCAATGTGATGACGCGCGCGCTGGGCGACGACAAGGCTGAATCTGTTCTCAGCAGGATCACGCCTTCGAGCACCGACCGCCCGATCGAAATTCTCGACTGGATGGATGCGCGATCGATTGCCGAACTGATCCTCGACGAGCATCCGCAGATTGTCGCTCTGATCATTTCCTATCTGGATTACGGCCTTGGCGCTGACGTTCTTGCTCAGCTTCCGGAGACAACCCAGGCAGATGTGATTGGTCGTATTGCGACCCTTCAGACGGTTCAGCCGGATGCCCTTGCGCGAGCTGGAAGATGTGATGCAGCGCAAGTTCAAGGCGAACACTCGCTGCGTGCATCGCAGGTCGGTGGTGTCACGGCTGCGGCCAAGATCATGAACTTCACCAAACAGGCGATGGAAGCCCGTATCATGGGCGCGCTGAAGGACGAGGATGAGGATCTGATGATCGCCATCCAGAGAGCATGTTCGTCTTCGACAACCTGATGATGTCTGATGACAAGTCGCTCCAGACCTGCTTCGCAGCGTCGATACAGAAGATCTTGTTCTCGCCCTCAAGGGTGCGGACGAACCGCTTCGCGACAAGCTTTTCAGCTGTATGTCCTCGCGTGCCGCCGCCAACCTGCAGGACGAGATGGAGGCTCTCGGCCCGGTCCGCCTGACCGAGGTTCAGGAAGCGCAGAAGCGTATCATCAACGTGGCCCGCCGCATGTCCGACGAAGGTTCGATCGTACTTGCCGGTCGCGGCGGCGACGATTTCGTCTGATCACGGAGTGTTGACCCATGTCATCCGGAAACGCACATCCGACAAGCCTTGACGAGGCACTTGACGCAGCGGTTGCTGAAGAGACGCCGAAGGGTCGTCTCGAGGACGCGGAAATCCAGCGTCTCGTTGAACTGTCGCGCGATGCCAGCTACCAGCGCAGCGACCGCGTGCCGGTAAAGACGGTCGAGGCGTTCGAGCCGCGCTCGCTTGTGTCGATTGCGATGGCGGCCCAGCGCCGGCGCGAGACCGAGATGCAGACTGCCGATGCTACCGGCGCTGTGGTTGATGAAGATGCTGGTCAGGCAGGTGAATTGCCGGTTGATGCAGCACCCGACGCGATGACAGAGGGTGACGCGGCGATGAAGGCAGGCGGCGAGGCCGGCACAGACGCAGATGTAGCCGCTGATATGCAGGCAGAAACACGCAAGGATGAAGGCGAGAATGATGGCGAGCTGATGGATGGGGAGGCCGGTCCAGAAGCCTCTTCCAACTCGCAGGTGGATTTTGAAGCAGGGCGTCAGGAAGGCCTTGAAGAAGGCCGCCGCGTCGGTTTTGACGAAGGCAAGGCAGCAGGTATCGAGGAAGGTCGGGCTGCCGGCCGGGCCGAGGCGTCAGCCCAGCTTGAGCGCGCCATTCAGGCATTTGAGGCCGCCAGCGCGCGGCTCACGGACCTGACCGCTGTCGACAGCGATGCATTGGCGGCGCATATCAATCAGGCAATCCTCGAGCTTGCCAGTGAACGTGCCGGTCGTGCCATTACCGATCAGCCGGACAGTTTTGCCGACCGGATCGAAGAGCTCCTCGGTACCATCCGCACGGTCTCCGGTCAGCCGGCGATCCGGCTCAACCCGGCGGACCTGTCCAGCATTCAGCCGCTTGTCGAGGCCCGTGAAAAGCTTCGCCATTGCACATTTCGTCGCCGACCCGGCGCTGGCCAGCGGAGATTTGTCTGTGACCGTCGGCACCATCGGGATTGATGATATTATCCTTCCCGAAGCATCCGAGGATGCCCCTGTTTCCGATCTGCCACCGGTGGCCCCGGCAGAGAATTTGGAAGCCGGGCGAAGCAGATGCCGACGCGGCTGGTGAAGATGCAGAGGCAACCGATGGCTGAGCTGTCGCGCGCATTGATATCCGACATAGACATGGCTGCCGGCAAGCGCCAGCTGTCCATGTTCGGCCATGTCAGCCGTTTTGACGGACAGATGATCGAATGCGGCGGTTTTCCTGCCAATATCGGCTCGCTTTGCCATGTCGAGACCGACGATGACACCCGGCAGTGGCCGAACTGATCGGTTTTCAGAATGGTAACAACCTGCTGTCGCTGCACCAGTTCGGCGCGCGCATTCGTGTTGGTGCACGCGTCACGCTTGCCGATGACGGGGCGACGATCCCGGTCGGTGACGCGCTTCTTGGCCGTATCACCGATGCGCTCGGCAACCCGATCGATGGCGAGGGGCCGCTCCGTCCGGACGACAGCTGGCCGCTGATGGGCCGCGAAATCAACCCGCTTGCCCGCAAGCCGGTCAACGCGCCGCTTGATGTCGGCGTCAGGGCGATCAACGCGCTTCTCAGTGTCGGCAAGGGTCAGCGAATTGGCATCATCGCCGGATCCGGCGTCGGCAAGTCGGTGCTTCTCGGCATGATGAGCCGGTTCACCACCGCCGATATCGTGGTTGTCGGAATGATCGGCGAACGTGGCCGTGAAGTTGGTGAGTTCGCCAAGACGGTATTGGACCAGGATCTCAAAATCACGCACCGCCATCGTCGCCGTTCCGGCGGACCGCTCGCCACTGCTTCGGATTCGCGGCGCAGAGCGGGCGACTGCCATCGCCGAATATTACCGCGACAAGGGCAAGGATGTCCTTCTCATCATGGACTCTCTGACCCGCGTGGCACATGCACGGCGCGAAATTGGTCTGGCGCTTGGTGAACAGCCCACAGCCAAAGGGTATCCGCCGTCCGTCGTCTCGATGATCCCCGCGCCTTGTCGAGCGCACCGGAAGCGGTGCCGCCGGACAGGGCACGATCACATCGATCTATACCGTTCTTGCCGATGGCGACGATCCGAACGACCCGGTCGTGGATACGGCCCGCGCTATTCTCGACGGCCATATTCTGCTGTCGCGCCAGCAGGCGCAGATGGGCATCTATCCGGCCATCGATGTGCCCATGTCGGTCAGCCGCGTGATGGACGAAATTGCCGATGACAAGCATATCGAGTCAGCGCGGATGTTCCGCAGGCTTGTCTCGCTCTATCTCGAGAATCGCGACCTGATCCTGATGGGCGGTTATACGCCCGGCCAGGACCCGGATCTCGACATGGCGGTCAATCTGTGGCCGCAGCTGATGGAGTTGATCCGCCAGAACGGGTCTGAAAAAGCGGCCTTCGGGGCCAGCCGCAACGCGCTCGTCTCGCTTCTTGGTGGCTGATCATGGCCCCTGGCAAAAGTGCATTTCACCGGTTCGCACTGAAGCAGAAGCTGGCTCTGGCCCGCAAGATGAAGGCTGTTGGCACGCTTCAGGAGGAGCTTGACCGAACTGCGCGGGTGCGTGACCAGCTTGCCGAAATGGCCGGCCAGATGTCCGTTCCCGTCGGCGAGACCACCATCCGCCATCTGCGTTCTGCTAGCTGGTACGGCAATCAGGTTCATGACCAGTTGAAGACAATCTCGAACCGGGCGGAATTCCTGTCCGAAGAGGTGGATACCCACCGGCGGGATGCGGCAACCACCCGACATCAGCACAATCTCGCCACTGAAAAGAGCATCGAGCATGACCGTGCCGACCGCGAGGCCGTCGAGGCGCGGATCGAGGCCAGCATGCCGCCGCGCCGCCGCGGATAGACCGGCCCGCCATGATGCGCCCATGAGGCACCATAAGGCACCAGGCCAGTGTTGGCCCCCTGTCAGCCGGCAATGGCACCCTTCTTGCAAGAATTACGCGAAACCTGATTTTCAACGCGTCTGGCAGGGATGGAATTTCGGCATGAGTTTGATGAATGCGCTTACCAGCGGAGCTTCGATTGCACCACAGGGCGAGGGCGGTGAGGTAAAGCTCGGCGCCGACGCCGAGACTCTGGCGCTGTTTGCCCAGCTCTTCGCGATGATTCAGGCGCCTTCAGACACAACAGACACCACCGAAGGCGGAGCCCGTATTGCCGATGGCAAGCCGGCCCCGGATCACGTCTGGCCAGCCGAATGCAGAGGCACTTCCTGCCGCTGCAATGCTGATGGCAGCTCACGGCATTGGCCCGGCACCGGACATCAAGGACATTGAAGTCGATGACGAGGCTACCAGGCTGACAAAGCTGCTGGTGGCTGCCGGATCGCTTCTTACCCCTCCCTCTGAGTCCGAGGAAGCTGCCGCGACTGATCCGGCAACTGGTCCGGTGGTTGATCCAACGACTGCCCCGGTATTCGCCGGCATGCAACCTGGCGAAACCAGCGACCCGAGGCCGATGACCGCCACGGAAATGCTGACCAACGCCATTGAAATTCTCCGCCGGCTGGATGAGCCGCCGGCAGACGCCGTCACGGCGGCAAAGCCGGATGACGCGTCCGGAGCCGCAATTGAACCAGCCATCCCGCCTGCGCCCCATATGGCACCTGACGCCGGGGCCGTTCCGGTTGTCATCCTTCCAGAGGCGCCTGACTTTGTTGGCCCGATGCCCGCCGTGGTAAGCACGCCGCAGCAGGTCGCCGCCCCGCCGTCGGCAACATTTGTCGGCCCGATGCCGGTGATGATGGCTGCGCCTCGGACGTCGGCGCCTTTGTCGTCTCCCGAATTTGTTGGCCCGATGCCTGAATTGGCCAGCGAACTGCCGGCTATGAGCAAGACTGTTATGAGCAACATGGTGCTTGCACCACCTGCGGCCGAGTTTGTTGGTCCGATGCCGGCGGTGGCCAGTGCCGCGCCTGCCGCCTGGCCAGCATGGCGTGATGGTCCCGCCATCCCCGTCCTTTGTCGGTCCGATGCCGGCCATGCCGCTGGCTTCCATCCCAACGGCTTCCGTCCCACTGGTGTCCGTCCCCTGGCTTCCATCCAACCGGCTTCCATCCCTCTATCCGGCGAGACAGCTTCGTCCGGCGCCCATGACGCTGGCGTCTCATCGACCGCTGGCATGTTTGCAGCCATGGACGATACAGGATCTCGGAACCGCGTCAGATGATGATGCAGACAAAAGCCGCAGCTCACGAATCTGGACAGAAAACCATCTACGGTAAGGCCGGTCAGCCGCAGCAGTCCGGCGGCGTCAGTCCAATGATCGAGGATGTGAGCACTGCAATGCTGCGGCGGGCCCTTACCGGATATGACTCCCAATCGGCAAGTGCCGGGCAACAGGCTGCATCACAGTCGCAGCAATCCGGCACCCAGTCCGGCACCGCCTCGAATGGCCAGTCCGCGGCGCAGGCTGCTGCTCAGGCAATGGCTGGCGCATCTGGCGGCCAGAGTGGCGGTCATCAGGGTGGTCATGGCGGCGGCGCGCAAACCGCCGCACAGCAGTTTATCGACGCAGGAACATCACAAGACAGCGCTGGACGCACCATGCTGTACCGGCTGAACACCGCCAATGCGGGCTGGTCCGAAACCATGGTCCGGCGTCTGACATCCGATCTTCAGTCGGGCGTCCAGACCGTCAGGATCATTCTGGAGCCACGCCAGCTCGGCAGGCTTAATGTCGAACTCGGTCTTCGTGGTGACAAGGCATCAATCCGCATCGCGGCTGAAAGTGTCGAGGCGGCAAAGTTGTTGTCGGGTGCGCGCGGCCAGCTCGGCACGATGCTTGAATCAGCCGGTTTGCGGCTTACCGGATTCCAGACCGCCAGCATGGGCGGTGACGTTGCCGGCGACGGCGGTCATTCACAGGATGGCCGGGCCGGTGGCGAAAACACTGGTGGAAATAAAGAGTTTTCTAATAAAATGGCCGCTGCGCAGATGCGGTCTGAGGATGTCGAGGCTGAAGACGGCCCGCCCGAAACATCGTTGCGGGACGGGGAAACGGCCGTTCTCAGTATTTTGGCATAAACAATGCATTGACCGGTGCTGGACGAATCTGATCGCGCGGTCTGACAGCCCGTCAGGGGCTTGCAAGGAAGGAAGATACCAATGGCTGAAAATGATGCAGAGCAGAAGGCAGGCGGTGGCCTGGTCAAGAAGCTGGCGATTTTTGGTGGTGGTGGCCTACTGCTGATTGTAATCGGCCTTGGTGCCGGCTACCTGATTTTTGGCTCCAGCCAGCCTGATCCTTCCGAAGAGATCGAGGAAATCATCGAACGCAAGATGCAGGAACGCGAGGCAGCCGAGGTCGAGGCTGATAACGCCACGCCTTCCAAGCAGTCCAAGGACACGCCTGGAGGAAGAGGTCTTCGAGACCATCTATCACGAATTCCCCGGCACCTTCACAACCAACCTGGCAGGATCGCGCAAGATGCTGCAGGTCGGAGTCGGTGTTTCCACGCAATATGACGATACCGTCATGATGAATGTGGAAGCACACCAACTGGCGCTGCGTTCTGTCATCCTTGGCGTGATCAGCGATTTCAGCGAAGATGATGTGAAAGGCGCCAATGGCCGTGAGAAGCTGGCAGCTGCCCTTCGTGACGGAATTAATGGCAAGCTCGAGATGCTGGAGAATTTCGGCGGCATCGAGGAAGTGCATTTCACATCCTTCGTGCTGCAATAGGATTGGTGGTGGTCGGCCCGGTGCCGGCCCCGTTTGAACAGGAACCGAGGTGACAAGGTGGCATCGACCCGCAAATTAAGCAGTGACGAAGTCAATGCCCTGATCGAGGGCCTTGGCAGCGACAGCGGTGCGCCGTCCATGGTCATGAGCGGCGAGGATGTCCGGCCCTTCCAGTTCGGCTCCGACGACCTCTCGCTCCTTGGTGACTATCACGCGCTCCGTATTATCAATGAACGCTTTGCGCGCCTTGCACGCTCGGTGTTCCTGCCAATGTTGCGGATTCAGCCGCGGATTTCGTCCTTCCCGCCCGAGGTGAAGACATTAGACGAATACACCGCCGGCATCGAGAACTTCATGAGCCTGAATATCGGCCGCATCGAGGAGCTTCGCGGCAACCTTCTGTCGGTGCTGGCGCCAAGCTTCATCTCAGTTCTGACAAACTGCTATTATGGCGGCAAGATCGCCGCGCTGCCGATGAAGCGGGACCGAATTCACCGCTACCGAGGAACGGATCATCGAGCTGGTGAATGAAGGCTGAACGAGACCTTGCAGGTGGCCTGGCGCGACCTGATGCCGATCAACATCTCGCACCAGAACCGCGAGATCAATCCGCAGTTCGCCTCGTTTGTCGACGGTGCCGAGCTTGTCATTATCTGTTCCTTCGTCGTGCAGCTTCCCGACACCGACGCCGCCAGCTTCGACATCATCTACCCGCTGCAGACCCTGAAGCCGATCGCGGCGCAGCTGCGCTCGCGCCTGCAGGCCGATGTGTCGGAAGACGATCACACCTGGCGTGAAAAAATGGAGCGCGCCGTCCTGAATATTCCGCTGACGGTGACCGGCCGTCTCGGCCAGCCCGTCGTGTCGATGTACAAGCTGATCAACATGCAGGTCGGCGATGTGTTCCCGATCACCCTCGGCGAGGGTGTCGAGGTGCAGATCGACGGCGAGGAGGCTTTCCTCGGCGAGCTTGGCGAAGTCGGCAGCAATGCCGCGATCAATTTGAAGTCGCGCCTGAAATAAGGGCGCGTGGTGAAAGGAACGGACAATGTCTGACGAAACTGAAGTTGCAGAAGCAGAGATGGATCCGGCGACCGCTGAGCGTGTCAGCGCCGAGAACATGCGGCTCCTCGAGAATATCGATGTTGCGCTGACCGTCGAGGTCGGCAAGGCGGAGATCAAGATTCGCGACCTGCTGCGATTGAATGAAGGTTCGGTCATCGAGCTTGACCGGCTTGCCGGCGACGCGCTCGACATCCTGGCCAACGGCACAATGATCGCCAAGGGCGAAGTTGTAATGGTCGGCGAGCGTTTCGGCATCCGTTTCACCGAGATTGTCGATCCGGCGGCGCGTATGGAGTCGCTCTAGACCGGCATGTCGGCATTTTGACGCCGGCCAGGTGGTTGGCCGGCCGGCCGGCGGGGCGGGTGTCGGGAAACCGGCCCAGACACCGGTCTGGCGACACAGCCCGCTGCAGTGTCTAAAAAATAAATCAATAAAACAATATGTTAATATGAAGCATCAACATGATGCTCCGGACTGGCACGGTCCTTGCCTTGATGCTGCAGACGGCGTCATCAAGGGGAGTTTGTCATGCCAGTCCAGCCTGTCATTTCGCTAGAGCAGATTGTCATTATCGTGGCATTCCTGATGCTGCTGCATTGCACTGATGTGGATGATCAAGCGCAATCGTGGCGGCATTTCCAGCCGGCTCCACCCGGCGCGCCGGATGCAGCATCTCGAGGACATGTCCCTTGCCCCGCAACAGCGTCTCCATCTGATCGAGGTCGATGGCCGCACCTTCCTTGTCCACGCCGGAAAGGGACATGCCGCCAGCTTCATTGCTGTTGACGGCGACCCGGGAGAGGGTGCGCAACAGTCGCCTTCCGGACAACCGGCCGGCAAAGCTGCGAAGACATCGCCGGCACCGGCTTCGGGAAAACCACGAAAACGAAAGCCGCTGCGCCGGCGGCGCCGAAGAATGCCTTTGGTGCCGCCATAGCTGCGGCGCGTCGCAACAACCCGTCACTGGGGTTTGGCAAATGAACCCGTCTCCGTTTTACAACATCATGCGTCTGGCCGGGCTTGTCGGCCTGGCCCTGATGGCGCTGCTGCCGTTCGAGGCTGCCTTTGCACAGGCTGCTGGCATCCCTGCTTTCAATGTCAGCGAGGGTGATGGCGGGTCCACCTATTCCCTGTCCCTGCAGATCCTCGCGCTGATGACGGCGCTGACCGTCCTGCCGTCGCTGGTTCTGGGGATGACATCCTTCACCCGTATCATCATCGTGCTGTCGATCCTTCGTCAGGCAATGGGAACACAGCAGACACCGCCAAACCAGGTGCTGGTGGCGATTGCGCTGTTCCTGACCCTGTTCATCATGGCACCGACCCTGACGACGCTGAACAACGAGGTGCTGACACCCTATTTCGATGGCGCCATGCCTGCCGAAGCGGCGCTCGCCAATGGCAGCGAGATCATGAAACGCTTCCTTGTCCAGAACACGCGGGTCAATGACCTGATCATGTTCACCGAGATGATGGGCGACCAGCCCTATGCCTCGGCTGAGGACGTGCCGCTGAACGTGCTGCTTCCGGCATTTATCACCTCCGAGCTGAAGACGGCGTTCCAGATCGGCTTCCTGCTTTTCCTGCCCGTTCCTTGTGATCGACATGGTGATCGCCTCGACACTGATGTCGCTTGGCATGATGATGCTGAGCCCGATGCTGGTGGCGCTTCCTTTCAAGCTGCTGCTGTTTGTGCTGGTTGACGGCTGGGCGATGACCGTCGGCTCGCTCGTCGCCACCTATTCTGTGACCTGACCTACCGACTGGAGAATTCGAACCATGGGTTTTGATGCAAATGTGGAATTCCTCCGGATCGCCTTTCTGGCAGATCCTGATTACGGCCGGTCCGCTTCTGGGCATGGCGCTGGCGATCGGTCTTCTGATCGGTATCATCCAGGCCGCCACCTCGATCAACGAGATGACGCTGAGCTTTGTCCCAAAGCTGATTGTCGTCGTGCTGACATTCGGATTGCTGTCCAACTTCATGTTGTTGCAGCTGTCTGACTATTTCCAGTTCACCTTCGACCAGATCGCGCAGGTTGGCTGACAGATCGATGCTGGGGTTCGCCACAACAGAAATGATGAAGATGCCGGGGTGGACTTGAAGTTCATCACCGACTTCTTGCTTCATTACATGCTGGCGAGCTTGCGCATCGGTTCGTTCCTGCTGTCGGCGCCGCTGTTCGGTGCTCGCTGGATGCCGCTTCAGGTCAGGGTAATCATGGCCTTTGCGCTGGCGTCAGGTGTCGTTCTGCAGGTGCCGCCGTTTGAGCCTGAATTCCTGACCACCTCGACGGGCATCGCGCTGATGCTGGTCGAGATCGCGGTTGGTCTTTCGGCCGGGCTGACCCTGACAATCTGGTTTGCCGCTGTGCTTCTTGCCGGTGAAAAGATCGCCTCATCGGCCGGTCTTGGCTATGCCGCGCAGGTGGATCCTTCAACCGGTGCCCAGACACCCGTGGTCAGTCAGATCCTCTATCTGTTCCTGCTTGTGATCTTCCTGTCGGTCGACGGGCATCTTATCGCCCTAAGCCTGATGCTCGAGAGCTACAAGATTCTTCCCGTCGGTACGCCGGTTGCCGGTGAGGTGCTGATTGCCGCCGGCATCAGCGCCGCAGGATCAATGTTCCTTGCCGCCACCATTATCATGTTGCCGATCACCATGGTGCTGCTTCTGATCAATGTGACGATCGGGATCATCACCCGTTCGGCACCGCAGTTGAACCTGTTCTCGTTCGGTTTCCCGATCTCGATGCTGGCGGTTTTCGTTGTCATGTATTTCTCGGTAGCAGCCTTTGGCCACAGCTCTGAATCGCTGATCCAGAGCGCTCTTGGCAGTATCGAGACTTTGCTGGGGGACCTCGCCGATGGCTAAGGAAAATGAGGACGGTCAGGAAAAGACCGAGGAACCCACCCAGCGGCGGCTCGAAAAGGCCGCTGAAGAAGGGCAGTTACTCACCTCCAAGGAAATGATGGTCTTCACCACGCTCTTTGCAGGACTTCTGGTGATGACGGGCCTTGCGCCCTTTGTCGGGAGTGCGATCAAGGCGTGGGGTTCGCTCTTCGTGATCGATTCCGCTGCCAATCTCGACACGCTCGGGCTGGCAAAGATCAAATACGGTTTCTGGCTGGTGATCCTGGCGACGGCGATCATCGGGGTTCCAATGGTGATCGTCACAATTGCGACGCAGGCTGCCGTCGGCGGACTGAATTTTGCGCCGAAAGCCATGTCTTTCAAGGGTTCGAAGATTAACCCGATTTCCGGGTTGAAGCGGATTTTCTCGGTGAAGGGGCTTGTCGAGCTTGCCAAATCCATTCTGAAAGTCGTGTCGCTGTTCGGCATCGGCGCGGTGATTATCTATCAACAGCTGCCCGAACTCGTCTATCTGTCGGCAAGCTCGCTCGGCGAAGGGGTCGAGCGTGCCGCCTATACATTTCCATTCCTTGTCGGCGGCCTGCTTGTGGCGCTGCTCATCATCGCTGCCATCGACTATTTCTGGCAGAAGCACACCTTCACCCAGCAGATGCGGATGACGCTGAAGGAAGTGAAGGACGAACACAAGCAGACCGAAGGTTCGCCCGAAGTCAAAGCGAAAATCCGCCGCATGCAGTATCAGCAGTCGCAGGAATCAGCACGCCAGCGTGACGCTCTCGACAATGTTGCTGACGCCACCGCGGTGATCACCAACCCGACGCATTTTGCGGTTGCGCTGAAATACACGGCCGGGCAGCAGGGGGCGCCGGTCGTCCTTGCCATGGGTCGTGGTGCCATCGCCCAACAGATTATCGACCGGGCACGCGATGCGCGGGTCCAGACGCTGCGCATCCCGATGCTGGCGCGTGCGCTCTTTTCACCAGTGAAATTGGCGGCGAGATTGCCGAAGGGCTGTATAATGCGGTTGCCGTGATCCTTGCTTATGTTTTCCGGATCGATAGCGGCGAGACGATGGACATGCCGGAACTCACCCTGCCGCCGGAACTGCGTTTCGATGAGCATGGTAATCTCGAGAACGGAGACGCGTGATGGCACGTAAACGCAGACACCGCAGCCTTGGCGAAATGATCAGCACCATCAGCTTCTATGGTGTCGGGGTCTATTTCCTCCTCGAAGGTACGCTGGTCCGCGAAGAAGGCGGGCCGGCCGTGAAATATGCAGCAATCTGGCTTGCCGGCGGCGTATGTCTGCTCGGCGGTGCCAGGTTCTTGATCGCCGACCTTTATGAACAGCTTCGGGAGCGCAAGCGATGAGCGAGACGCAACCGAATTGCTTTGAATGCAGGTTTCACTTCATCACGCATCAGCCAACAAGGCCATACGGATGCCGCAGATCTGGTTTCAAGGGGCCGTTCTTGCCCTCACGAACCGTTTTTCAGGAAACTGGCATGAAATGTGCTTACTACGAACCGAGTCCGAAGCCTCAAGAGAGGCAACGGCCAACCGGATCTAACGGGAGACTGGCATGACCACCGAGTACAATGCGGTGCAGGAAAGCATCAAGATTGCGCTTGATGCTGCCGACGCGGCCACCGACGTGACGTCTGAATACAACAAGACCAAGCGGGAACACAAAAAGCTGGAGGCATCAGTGAAGAGCGTACATCGTTACTCCATTATCATCTTCACAAGCTCGATGATCGCAGCGGTCGCGGCGCTCCTGTTCGCAGGACTGATCTATTTCCGCACGATGTCGGAGCTCGACACCATGACAACCACCAGCCGTGAGGCGCTGGTTGTCTTCGCGGAAAATGTTGAAGGCGTGAACGACGCCCTCGACAAGATGAAGACTGCGCTCGATACACAGCAAACCCTGGTCGGCCAGAACGAGACCCTGATCAACGAGCTTGTCGGCTTCGCGACATCATCTCGCGCTCGAACGAGACGATGATGAGCGGTATTGAATCGACCTCGAGCTCGATCTCCGACAGCAACAGCCAGATGGCGTCCTCCATCACCTCCGGCATCGCCAACGAGCTTGGCGCGCAGACAAACCGGATGGTGAAAGAGCTGAACTCGCTCTCTGCGACCAACTCTAAGGCTCTGGACACCATGACCAAGTCGCTGTCGAGCTCGAAAAATATGGACAGGCTCGCTGCAAATCAGAAAACTATTGTTCGGTTGCTGGGTGACCTCTCGGCTCAGAATGGCGAAATTCTGCGCATGTTCAGCGAGAAGGACAATCGCGTCAGCTATCCATGATCGCTTCCGGGATTGTTCGGGGAACCGGACCGTCTCGGGGTGACCGGTGGAGAGGATTAGGCAGATGGCAGAGCAGGGACTGGCAGAGAATGGTGATCAGGTGGCAGCCGCCATGGCCGCTGCTGCCATCGAGGCTGATATCGACACAATGATGGATCAGCCGATCCCCGCCCAGCCCGGTGCCGAAGCGGCACAGGGCGGTGCTTCTGCAAGTTCCCCTGCCGCAGCCGCAGAAGCGGCCAGCACTTTCCTGGTGATCAAAGAGCTGCGCGGCATCTCCCGTGGACGATCGCTTCGTCTGCAACCGGAAGATATCATCGTAGCGATTGACGGCACGCCCTTCCATCAGGACATTGAGACCTTTCTCGACATCATTTTCGAATGTGATCCAGTGACCGGCAAATTGCTGACAATCTGGCGCAACGATGTGCTGTTCAATGTGATCGTGCGTGGCCCGCTTGGCTGCACCCTCGAGCATGCCAAGCCCGAAATCGCCGAGAAAGTAACCGCCAGTTTTGCCAACTACAGTGCACCGCAAATCGAGACAGTGGCCACATACGAGGTCCTGCGGGACATGTTCCGCAAATGTGTCGTCATTGATACGCGTCTGTCGCAGATGGCGATGATCTTTCCGCCGCTTTGGCTTGCGCAAAACCGCTTGTGGGAGGCGCTGATTGCCACCTTCCTCATCTACGGCGCCACCTTGTCGGTCCACTGGGTGCTGTTCGTCATTACCTATGTCATTCTGTCGATCTATTTCCGCAAGGCGCACCTGGTGCTTCGGCGCAGCTTTGCGATGATGCGCGGGCGTCATATCTGGATCGTCGCGGCGGCAGCGAGCGAGCTGGAAATCCAGCAGCTCTGCCGGTCCTTTGATGCCAAAAGCACCTTCACCCCGGATCTTGTCGGCCCACCGCAGGTCGAGGAAGCGCCAAAGAAGCGCCGCCGCCGCCGCGCCTAACCCCCATTGCTGTGCCAGAGGCTGTCTCGCCGTTTGTAAGCGGCGGTCGGCTCGTCCATACTTTTGCCTTTGATCATGGCAAAAGACGTTGTGGGTAGAGGTGCAGGACCAGTCCAACAAGGGTCAACCAGCCACAGAGCGGGATATCCGGTTTGCAGACGCATTCCTTGTCTGGCTGAAGATCAGCCTGCTCAGCTTCGGCGGTCCGGCCGGGCAGATCGCGGTGATGCACAGGCTTCTTGTCGAGGAGCTGAAATGGGTCAGTGAGAAGCGGTTTCTGCACGCGCTGAATTTCTGCATGTTGCTTCCCGGGCCGGAGGCGCAGCAGCTCACCATCTATCTCGGCTGGCTGCTTCACCGGGTGCGTGGCGGCGTTGTCGCCGGCATCCTGTTCGTGCTGCCCGGGGCCCTGACTGTCCTTGTTCTCAGCATGATCTATGTGAGCTACCAGCAGGCAATGGCGGTGAGCTCGATCTTCTTTGGCGTCAAGGCCGCGGTGCTGGCCATCGTCACCACCGCGCTCTGGCGCCTGGCGAGAAAAATCCTGCGCAAGAAACTCCTTGTCGGCATCACCATGGCGGCCTTTGTCGCCAGCTTCGTGTTCGCGGTGCCGTTCCCGCTGGTGATTGTCGGCGCGGCACTGGCCGCATTTTTCTTCGGCGAGGCACCATCACAGGCCGGTGAGCTGGACGAAGAGGGAGATGACTGGGCCATCGACAGCCGCATCGCCGCCGGTGGCTCGCCCAAACCTCATCGCGCCTTTCTCGTGGCGGCTATCTGCGCATGTCTGTGGCTGGCGCCGGTTGCCGTTCTTTATGGCTGGCTTGGGGCAGGCCATGTCTATGTGCAGGAAGCGATGTTCTTCAGTCAGGTGGCGGTGGTGACCTTTGGCGGGGCCTATGCCGTGCTGTCCTATATGGCACAACAGACAGTGGGACATTATGGCTGGCTCAGTGCCGGTGAAATACTGGACGGGCTCGGCATGGCGGAAACAACGCCGGGGCCGCTGATCATGGTCACGCAGTTTGTCGGGTTCATGGGTGCCTATCGAAGCCCCGGCATGCTCGACCCCATGATGGCCGGTTGTCTTGGCGCGCTGGTCACGACCTGGGTGACCTTTGCGCCCTGCTTCCTGTGGATCTTTCTTGGTGCGCCCTATATCGAGGCGCTTCGCGGCAACAGGGTGCTTGCAGTGGCGCTGACCGGCATCACGGCGGCGGTGGTCGGTGTGGTGCTGAACCTGGCGATCTGGTTCGGCCTGCGGGTGATGTTTGCGGAACTGAGCGATGTGACGCTGCCGGGCCTTGGCGGAATTTCCGTGTCCCTGCCGGTTCTGTCGAGCTTTGATCCGCTGGCAAGCGCCATCATGGCTGGCGCGTTGCTGGCGATCACCAGATTTGGTGTTGGCATGATCAAGGTGCTGGCGGTGAGCGCCGCCACCGGACTGGCGCTCGGTTCCGTCGGACTCGTCTAACGGGTTTCAGCCAACCGCGATCAGTAATTGATCTCGATCTCGATGCGGCGGTTGGTGGCACGGCCACGGGCGGTCTCGTTGCTTTCGACCGGCTGCGACTCACCATAGCTGATGGCCTGAAGCCGTCCTGCAGGAACCTTGCCGGTGCCTTCAAGCGCCTGCACGACACTGGAGGCACGCGCGGCCGCGAGATCCCAGTTGTCGCGATATTGCGAGCCAAAGATCAGCGGTACGTCGTCGGTATGGCCGGAGACGGTGATCTCGCCGCTGCCGCTTTCGCTGACGCCGGCAATTTCTTCCATGATGGCGCGCGCAGCAGCGGTCAGGTCGGCAGAACCGGACGGAAACGCCCCGCCGGCACCAACGGTGATGATGACCTTGTCTTCCTGACGGTCGACGGCAACAAGTCCCTGGCCGATTTCCTGCCGAAGGGCGACCTTGAGTTCATCCTCGGCGATTTCCGCCTTCTCGTTGGATTGCTGCTGCTGTTCCTGCGCTGCATCTTCCTCGGCAGATTGCTGGCCGTTGTTCTGGATTGCGGATTCGGCAGCGGCGGCAAGTTGCGCCAGTTTCTGCTCAAGGCCGCCAAACAGGATTTCCTGATCAGCCTTGCCGGCGGCTTCTTTCGCCTGCTCGATGGCCTCAAGTGTTTCCTGAAGAAGGTTCGGAAGTTCTTCGTCCTTGGCCTCGGTCGGGGTGAAGTTCACCACGACATTCTCGCCAAGCACCTCGACCTCGATATCACCGCGGGCGATGGCATCTTCCAGCGCCTTGACCATATCTTCGGCGGCATCGCTCTCCCCGCCGTCCTGGTCTTTCTCACGCTGCTTGACGTCAAGGTCGGGCTTGGTGATGTCGGTCGTCTGCTGCGTCATGTCCTGGGTGACGGACGGCGACGGCGAAGGGCTGAAATTCAGCGACAGGACCGTCGTGCCCTTGGGCTGTTCGACAATCGGGATGATCCGCTGCACACCAAAGGCGTTCTTCAGCGAGCCCGAGATCTGCTTGAATTTGGGAACGTTAAATTCTGCGAATGATAGGATCAGAACGAAGAAGGCCATCAGCAGCGTCGCCATGTCGGCGAATGTGGCCATCCAGGCAGGCGCACCCACAGGAGGACACTTTGGGCATTCCTCCTCTTCCTGCTCCTCGACGTTCTCTTCGGCTGCTTCGTTCATCTCGATCTCCTCCTGATTACCGCTATGCCGGGTTCCGGCTGGTGGCGCGCCCTATCAGGCGGCCGCCAGCTTCTCCTGCAGCTTCGGCGGAAGGTTGGAGAGAAGTTGATCCTGAATGTTACGCGGCGACTCACCGCGGGCGATATTGCGAAGGCCCTCGACAACCATCTCGCGATAGTTGGACTCGTAGAAGGTATAGCCCTCGAGCTTGGTCACCATCGGCGCAAACATGATGTTCGCGATAAAGGCACCGTAAAGAGTTGTCAGAAGCGCAACCGCCATCGCGGGTCCGATGGCTTTCGGGTCGGCCATGTTGCCAAGCATGAGGACGAGTCCGATCAGCGTGCCGATCATGCCCATCGCAGGCGCAAGGTCGACCCAGGCCTTGATCACGCCCTGATTGGATCTGTGACGGGCTTTCATCGACTTGATTTCCTGCTTCAACTGCATGGTCAGCTTCGCCTCGTCGGCGCCGTCGACCAGCATCTGCAGTCCTTTTTCGAAAAACTTGTCGGGGACTTCCTGGCCCTCAAGCGCCATCATGCCGTCCTTACGGGCGATGCCCGCAAGCTCGACCATGCGCTCGATCATTACATCCTGTTTTTTCACCGGCGGCAGAAAGGCTTTCGCCATAACCCCGAAGCTTCCGAGGAAGGTCGGCAGCGGGTGCGGTGTACATCACGGCAAAAATGTGCCGCCAAACACGATCAGGATGGATGGAACATCGATAAAGGGTCCGATTCCACCACCAGAGATCATGGCGCCGAGAATCATCCCGACAGCTCCGAGGAAGCCAATAAGTGACGCGAGATCCATGATATAAATGTCCCGTTGTTAACGCTTCGGCACGGTGTGGTAGCAAGTTCCGTACCAAAGACGTGAAAGGCGTTGCAGGATCGTTATTTATTTATTTCTGCTAAAGTACCAGATGACGTGGCTTTTGGCGACCTTCGGCGGAAGGGCGGGGCACCGGTTCATTACCGGCCATCTGAGGCCGGAACCCATTCTGGGATTTTCCGATTTCGCCCGAACCAATGCCGATGTAGACTCGAGGCAACGAGACAGCCTGGCGTGATAATGACATTGCATGCGAGATTCAGGGCCGGTTTGCTGGCGATGATAATGGTACTGGCGCTGCCGCTGCAGGCTCAGGCAGCCAGCTTCATGACACGCGACCACCTTGTTGTCGATCTCCGGTTCGGGGTCGAATGGCTCAGATGCACTGTTGGCAAAGTCTGGAATGGTGAAACCTGCGCCGGCGAGGCGGTAAGGCTCAATCATGAGCAGATCGAAATCGCCATCGAACAGGCTAGCGCCCAGCTTGGAGAGGGCTGGCGCCTTCCCACTCTCGAAGAACTTGAAGGGCTTCTCTGCGAGGAGTGCGGCCGGCCGATGATCGATTCCGATGTGTTTCCGGCTACCGAGACCGAGCCTTACTGGACCGGCGAGAAAAACGGGTTTTCGGCGAAGAACTACTTCTTCTCGGTGAATTTCTTCAACGGCTGGACGTTTGGCCGGTTTCCGCCGAGCAAGCCTCTTGCTGTGCGGCTTGTTCGTGACCGGAACTGACTTTCTCCGCCTGCTCACGCCGCCAGACCAGTACCTTTACCACAAACCCCGCCATCCCGATGGCGATGACGGCCAGAGCAGCATGCATCGGCGTGATTGACGCCAGGATATGCATCCTGTCATCGGCGACAATTGTAAAGGCCGCCACCAGAATTGCCGCAATCACAAACATCCGCACGACCATGCATGTCTGGCAGGTCGATCCGCGTTTTGGTGTCTGTTTCGACAGGGTGAGCATGGAGGTCCTGTTGTAATGTGAAATCTGGCAGGCTGCGCCAAGTCTGGCGAGCCGGCGCTCTATACAAAAGCCATGCCAGAATAGCGCTCCGCTACCGGAATATCACGTCTGTTTCTTGACAGCCCCTTTGCTGTGCCCGGCATCAAAATCCTTAACACATTGTTAATATTTGTTAATTATGTCTGAATTCTGACGTTTTCCATCGTCAAATTGTTTTTTTGCCTCCTTGAACGGGCCTGCCCATCATCCTTCCAACGATGCCATTCAAGGGAGGCCGAAATGCAGATGATGCCGTCGCTACAGGTCAAGCAGAAGCAGGCACTTGTGATGACCCCACAACTGCAGCAAGCCATCAAGCTGCTGCAGATGACGAATCTCGATATTTGTAATTTCCTGCAGGAGCAGGCGCTGGAAAACCCGTTCATCGAAGTCGAGAACGGTACTGATCACACTCCGGCAGCCGATCTTGCACCAGCCGCCGCGCCGGCGGCCGAAGCAGAGGCAGTTGCCGCGTTATCAGCCGGCGAGGGGCTCGACCGTGATATGAAGGAAGGCGGCGCGCTGGCGGATGATCCGACAGCCCATGCCGACCTCGAGAACCGGTTTGGCTCGGAAGGCCTTGATTATGGCCACGCCCAGCGCGGCAAGCATGCCGATCTCGACTGGGATAGCCTTGCCAACCTTGCCGAACAGGGACCCGAAAGCCTTGTTCAGTTCGTTCTTCGCCAGATCGACCTGACGATCTTTGATCCACGCCAGAGAGTCATCGCCTATGCGCTGTCCGAGGCGCTGGAGCCGAGCGGCTGGCTTGGCAGGCCGCTGTCCGAGATCGCTGCCACCTGCGGCACCGAAGAGGAAGAGGTCGAAGTTGTTCTGGATATCGTCCAGCGGCTTGAGCCTGAAGGTGTCTTTGCCCGCGACCTTGCGGAATGTCTTCGCATCCAGGCGCGTGAGCGCGGTGAGCTCGACGAGGTCATGGCTGTCGTTCTGGACAATCTGGAAGTGCTTGCAAATGGTGACATGCCCCAACTCGCCCGCCGCGCCGGTGGAACCGTCGAGGATGTGGCAAGATGCCTGAAGCTGATCCGCGAGATGAACCCGAAGCCGGGCGAGGCCTATGAGGCAGAACCGCTGCGCGTTCACGCCCCCGATGTTGTTGTCTCGCGCGGCAAGGATGGCTGGATTGTCGATCTGAACCGTTCGACCCTGCCCTCGCTGGTGATCAATGAGGAATATGCCGCGCAGATCGGCAAGGCCGGGCGTGGCAAGGCAGCAGAGGCTGGAAACACCTTTGTCAACGAAGCCATCGGATCTGCCCGCTGGCTTCGCCGGGCGCTCGAGCAGCGCAACAGCACAACGCTGAAGATTGCTGGCGAAATTGTCCGGCAGCAGGCGGATTTCCTGACCCAGGGCCTGTCGGCGCTGAAGCCGCTGGCTTTGAAGGATATTGCCGAGGCTGTCGGCATGCATGAAAGCACTGTCAGCCGCGTGACCAGCGGTCTGCTGATGGCAACGCCGAAAGGCTGCTATCCGCTGAAGTCGCTGTTCAGCGTCTCGCTTGTCACTGACGAGGGTGATGCCAAGGCGGCGGCCGCCGTCCGCAACATGATCCAGGCGATCATTTCCGACGAGCCGGCCGGCAAGCCGTTGAGCGATGATGCCATCGCCATGATGGTGTCTGAGAAGGGTGTAAAGCTGGCGCGTCGCACCGTCGCCAAATATCGCAATATGCTGAAGATTCCGTCATCCTCGGAGCGCCGTCGCCGGGCCCGTCTGGCCATTGCCGGCTAAGTTCGCATCCGGCGTCCATATTGGGCGCCGGGACGCGGGGTCGTGCGGTGCAGTAATTCTACAGGAAGCTGCTGAGCAAGCGGGTTTCAGACGCTGCAGGGCGGTCTTGCTCGTCGAAATGTACGATTTCGATAGCTGGAACGGCTTTGGCAACCTGCTCGTCGCCGGACATGCCGTCTACCATTTCCTCAATGGCCTGATCGTCTGTATCAAAGAATTTGTCTTGCATGGAACCCTCCAACTGGTGGGATATCCGGTGCAAGTTCTATGCCATCGCGGCCACGCTCTTGAGGAAGTCGCTATGGGTTTCCGGCATGTCCGCCAGCGAACTGAACAGCCTGTCAGCAGGGAATGCCCGCACCTGTGTCGGCCCTTCTGCGACTGCTGTCAGATCCCAGTTGCCGCGCGCCAGAACTTCGGGAATACCAAACAGCTCGTCAGGCTCGAATTCCCGGATTTTTCCCAGCCCTGCCTGATCGACAACGGCGATGCTGCCTCTTGTCACCAGATAGAAATGCGTTGCCTGCTGGCCGGCGCGGAACAGCGCCTCTCCATGGAACAGCGTGATAAGGGAGGTGCCAGTCATGCGGCTTCCCAGCTTGCCAGACGGCGGCGGGCGATATCAGATGCGATAGAGCGTGACAGTGGCCAGACAAGTGCACCGCCGCGTTTTAGCGCCGCCTCCAGTGTCTCCTGCCTGATGGCGACCAGCCGGCATGTGCCGGTGGCGGTCACAGGCGAACTGTAACTGTCGAAGGCAAGCGCCTCGCAAAGGCCGATCAGATCACCATCGCCATAGGCATTGCCGTCCTTGTCCGTCGCCGTACCGGCCTCAAGGCAGAAGATCAGCGAGGTAGGCTCGCCGCTGGCGATAATGGGCGCGCCTGCCTCAACCGTCCGGCGAGGCTGTGCGTCCCATTCGATCATGGATTTCAAAAGCTCGATCATCGCTTGTCTCCTGTAAACGAAGACGACGCACACAGGGAAATGTTAGCCGGAAAGCGTATGAATACCCGTTATTTCGGGATATGCCGGTCACGCAGAAGGTCAATGATGGCTTTGGTATGCTCGTCGGACATGCCGAGCTCGTTCTGCATATGCGCGATCCTGTCCATCTCGTCCTGGGTGATGACACCGTCGCTAAGCGCGGCGACGATCTCTGCCTCGAAAATGTCCTGCCGGCGCGTGATCTGGTTGGAAAAGGCGGTGGCGACAATACCTGTGAGAAGGGCGACGACACAGACGCCCATGACCGCCGTGATCGCGCCGACCAGCTTGCCGATCGGCGTGACTGGCGAGACATCACCGTAACCGACGGTGGTCAGGGTGATCAGCGACCACCACATCGTCGTCGGTATCGACGAGAAATTCTCAGGCTGCGCCTGATGCTCGACCACATACATCAGCGAGCTGGACGCGAACAGCGCAATGAAGAACAGGTACATGGCAGCGCCGAAGGCACTTTTTCCGAACGGATGGCGGCGATCAGATCCTCGAGCGCACTGGAATAATGCGAAATCTTGAGAAGGCGAACCAGGCGCAGAACCCGCAGCCAGCGCAAGTCCATCTCGCCGAGCAGAAGCGGCAGCAGGCTTGGCAGAATGGCGACCAGGTCGATCAGCCCGGTGAAGCTGAAAATATATTCCATTCGCCGCCGGAAGGCAGTGTTGTGACGGCTGGCCTCGTTGGCGGCCATGCACCAGATACGCAGAATGTACTCGATGCCGAAGATCGTCACCGATAACATTTCAAAGATGAAGAAGGCGGTGCCGTATTTGCTGCCAAGGGAACTAACCGATTCCATCGATACAGCAACAAGGTTGAGCAGGATCATCGCTGACAGGAACCTGTCGCAGATGCGGCTGGCGCGGTCGTTTCCACTCGACCGCGTCAGTATCTGAAGCATGCGTTTCTTGGTCACAATCGGACGCAGCATTCCGAACAATCCCCCCACAAACCTTATCATAGGCATGACCGGGGCCGGCTGAAAAGAGTGCTGTGGTGTCTGCCCTGACCGAGGACTGCTTCAGGATTGCTTCAGGGCTGGCTCAGATCTGTTGCGATCTCGGCTGTTTCGATGCAGCGGTCGGCAAATCCCATCGCTGCCGCACGGCCGTGAAGATGGAACATCCGCATCATGCCGAAACGTGCCGCCGCATAGGCGACCGCCTCGGGGTCGCGGCGAATACCGGCGACCATGTCGAGAAGTGCCTTCGACATTATCGCGGATTGCCTCAAGCCGTGCCACATCATCGTGGGTCAGCTTTTCGTCGGCCGGGGGAAAGGTTTTTCCGGTGCTGCCGGGAGCCGGGAAATTGATCACTTCACCCATTGGTGGCCTCCATCTGTGTATCGACGGCATCATCGGGGCAGCGCACCATCTTGACGCTGAAGTGATGTGGCCCGGCCGCATCAATATTTTCGACAAGGCGAAGTGGAATGATGCGGTTGGCGTTGATTGTCACGGCTGTATTGCGCAGCTTCACAAGCCCGTCCTCGAACAGGCCGTTATGTGACAGGCGCATGCTGGTAATCACCCGGCACCCGTCGAGCTGTGCGGTTGTGCTGTCCATGAATGCGACCTGCTCGCTTCCTCGACAGGCTCCGGCGGCGGAGGCGGAGGTGTGTCCACCTTGGGCGCCAGAACCGATCCGTCGGGGAGCTTGTTCTCGAAATCGATCACATACATGTTGCAGGCGCCGAGTCCGAGACACAGTGCGGACGCTGCGATAATCGTAATGCCCTTGCCCCAGTTCATGCAGCCCTCCGTCATGATAACGCTGTGATCGCCGAAGATGTTGCATGCTCCGACCGCGTGTCTTGTTAACGACAGCATCGCCGATGATGTTAGGTTTTTCAGGAAACAGCGCGACGTGTGGCCGAGGCGGCGCGTTTAGTCCGTGTCCGTCGCCAGCATCAATTCGCCGCCGACACCGATCCTGTGGCCAATATCGAAGAACAGCTGTGGATCGAGGGATTTATCGCCGATGCGAATTTCATAGTGGAGATGGGCCCCGTCCACCCTGCCGGTGCGGCCCATTTTGCCGACAACCGTTCCGGCCACGACATCGGCGCCTTTGCGGATGGTGATCTTGGCGAGATGCGCATAGGTGGTGGTGACACCATAGGCATGCCGGACCTGAACAACCTTGCCGAAAGATCCCTTTGCGGCCGGCAAAAATGACTGTGCCAGGTGCCGGCGCATGCACCGTTTCCTGCCAGGTCCCGGCAAGGTCGATGCCGTGATGGAAGCGGCGCTCTTTGAGCACGGGATGCTTGCGCCAGCCATAGTCGCTGGAGATGTAGAAATACAGCATCGGCGGTTTTAGCGGCACCTTGCGCAGCATCGAGCGGTGGTCCTCCACCGCCATTGCAAGTCCGGCAAAATTCGCTGCCTCGACGTGATTCTGCAGCGCGTCGGCGTCCGGAAGCGACGTTTCTGAAAGGCCGATCTCGACAAGGCTCTGGCGAATGCCGCGCACCTCGCGGGCCATCGAGCGGAGAAGTTTGCGCTCGCGGCTCTCGTCGGTGAAGACCGGCAGGCCGTTGTCAGGTGTGTCCGGCACCATTTCCAGACCCCCGCCGGCGGCACCGGTAACGGGGGTGCCGACAATGTCGGCTGCGGCAAGGCCATCATCGCGATATTGTCGAACTCCAGCTCGGCAATGCTTTTCTCGGGTGACGGGTCGTCCGCGATTTCTGGTCCAATTCCGGGAATGTCCGCCAGCGACGGCGACAGCATTGCCAGTTCGGTGGCCGGTGGCAGCGGCACCATCATATCCGGTTCATGAAGATGGGCTGGAAATGGATGATCCTCGTCTTCGATATCTTCATCGTCGGGGACAAGAATGGAATGGGGCAGGGCTGCCATCATGTCCATGTCTTGCGGCATGTCTTGTGGCATGTCTTGCCGGGGCTCGACGGGCGCTGCAGTCACGTCCTCGGCTATGGGCGGGATCACGGCGGTGGACGGAGTTGCATCACTCAATATGGTCGCCGGTGGAAGAGCGGGCGGGGGCGTTGTTGCCATCGCCAGTTGTGTCACCTCGGGCAGGTCGTCGGTTTTGGCACCGCTCTCTGCGGCGCTGTCCGCAGGCTGCATTGCCAGCGTTGTCATTGGCAGCTGTGCGGAAGTCGAAGGCTCCTCGCTCGGCAATATAATTGCGGGCGGTGCGCTGGCTTCGGCCGGGGTGATGGATCTCGTTTGTGACCACTTCGACCGACTTGTAGCCGACGAACAATGTCGCTGTTGCGATCACGCCGGTTCCGACGAACCCGGCAAAGGCAGCGCCAAGGATCAGGGCTGGTTTGACTGTGATCTCTACCGGACCCTTGCGGGTCAGGAACAGGAAACCGTGTTTCCTGAAGGAACCAGTGCCTGCGCCTGACCACCATGGGGCGGTTCGGGCTGTCGCTCCGCAACATTGGCGGAGTGAAGCGTCGCAGAATCTGGCCGAGAAGTCCTGACATGGCTATCCGAGCTTGTGCCAGAGTATAGCCATCAGGCCGATGTTGGTCACCAGCTGCATGGCAACCAGAAACAGAAGCATTTTATTCGGGCCCTGGTTCCGGACGTTCAGCTGGAAGGATGGCATTTTCAGCGCATCATCAAGCCCGGACTTTGTCTGTGGCAGCTCGGATGGATCATATTCAGGTGTTGGTGCCTTTGCCGCGACGGCCGCAGCCGGCGCCGGCGCCGCAGTAACGCCGGGAACAGAAAACTCCGCAACCTCTCCGGCCGGGCGCGACTGGATGACGGTTTCGCCGCCATCGGTCATTGCGGTCGAGACCTCATTGCGGATTTCTTCAATGCGCTTTCGAATGTCGATTACGTCTTCGGCCATGATGGACCCCGGATTTCATTTAACATTTCGTATGCCCCGTCGTTCATGTGTCGGCAACATGATACGAGGCAGAGCCGTACGAATCCGTTAACGACATTATGCCAAATTTGTTACCCTGCTAGCAGGGGTCAGCGCATTAATTTTTCACCCGAATTTTTTTTGGCGTGATTACAGGAGGATGTGATGTTCGAGCGCGACAAGAAGAACGAGATGGGTGATGGAGTCACGTCGTTGATCGACGCTGACATGCGAATCACCGGAACCGTCGTCTCATCCGGGGACATCATCCTCGCCGGCGGTGTAGAAGGTGAGATCAAGTGTCGTAATCTTCTGATCGAGGATCAGGCGGTACTGACAGGTAACATAAATGCCGATGAAGCTGTTGTGGCCGGTCAGGTTAATGGCGAGGTGAATGTCGCCGTTCTGCGGATCAAGGATACAGGGGTATTCGACGGCATCATCAAGGCTAACGGTGTCGAGGTCGATAACGGCGCGGTGGTGAAGGCACGCTTCCGCAAGAAAAAGCGCTGATCAGGATTGGCGAACAGCCAACAGTGGCGATTATTACTATTTAGTGAGCAAAGACGGGCAACGGCCCGGGGAGACTAAAAATGGACAGAACAAGGGCTGTAATTGGTGCGGATGCCAAATTTGCTGGCACAATTTCCAATGTTAAGTCGATCGAGATTGAAGGCACCGTCGAGGCAGACCTGACGGCAGAAAAGCTGTCGATCGGGGCAACCGGCAGATCCACCGGCCAGGTGTCGTGCGATCTTGTCGTCATCGGCGGCGCTTATGACGGTATCATGCAGGCCGGCAGCATCTGGGCCACAGAAACCGCGCAGATCGCTGGTGAAATCCATTATCAGAGCCTGCAGATGGACCGCGGTGCCGCGCTCAACTGCCGTGTCGTGCATAACTGGCAGGAACCCGCGGCAGCACCCGTCGCGGAAGAAGGGCCTGCCGAGGAAGGCGAGCCGGAGGCATCAGAAGAAGAGTAGGTTCTGGCCGTACCCGCAGATTTGCGGCACGGATTTATTGATTTGACGAGGCCTGCAACAGACAGGCCGTTAAAGGAACAGGCAAGATGAGTACTGCAACAACGATCATCGAAGGCATGGTAATGGAAGGCAAGCTGGACGCTGGCGAAACGCCCGTCCTGATTGCCGGGCACTTCACCGGCGAGTTGAACGCAAACGAGGTGATTCTCGATCCGACCGGTGTCTTCAACGGCCAGATCAATGCCAACCGCGTGGAGCTTGGCGGCAATTTCAGCGGCAAGCTGATCACCGAAAGAGCTTTCAATCGGTTCAACGGCTGTGATTGATGGCGACCTCAAGAGCAATGCTCTCGTGATCGAGCTTGGCGCCGAGGTCTCCGGCACAATCGGGCGCAAATCCTGATCCTTCAGGAAGCGCTGTATCATATGAATTCGGGGCGGCTCTGCGGGGCCGCCTCATTTTTCATTCGATCTCTTTTAGCCAGGGTCTTTTTTAGCTGGGCCTGTCTCAGATCTCGCCGAGCCGGTTCAGCGAATAGCGCATATGCTCGACAAAGCGACCAACGGCCGGGGATGACGACCTGTCTGTCCAAAGCGCGGCATGGGACAGGCTGACCTGCGCCTTGCCGCTGTCGATCTGCACCAGTTCACCGGCCAGTGACGTATTGGCAAGGACATAGCGCGGCACGACGGCCAGATGGTCCCCCATTCGCAGCAGAGACAGGATCATGTTTGAGGGCAGTTCATTTGCCTGCAAAGATCGCCCAGCCCGATCTGCGCAAGCAACTGGTCAGCTGCAATTCTGATGCCTGATCCAGGTTGATGCAGCGCCCAGCGCGCCGCCTCGAGGTCGGATCTGGTGACGGCTATACGGCCGGCCAGCGGATGGTAACGGGAAGCCAGGATCACCATGGGGCTCTCGAACAGGATGGATGAGCTTGCGCCGGGTACCCGCGTGGCAATCTCAGGAGGGCCGAGAGCTATATCGACCTGTCCCTCATGGAGCATGTCTTTCAGGATCTGACTGTGACCTTGCCGCATGTCGAGCCGGATCCCCGGATTGTCGCGGGCAAAATCTGCAACAGGTTGAGGCAGGGCATGGAGGCTGAGTGTCGGCGTGCAACCGACCCGCAATTCGGCCTCGTATCCGCGTCTCAGATTGTCCGTCAGCGCACTGATCCGGCGCTCGGCCAGCACGACCGCGCCGGCTTCCTCGAGGATGCGTTCGCCAAGAGGTGTCGGCATGATGCCCTGCCGCGAGCGGACCATCAGTTCAAACCCCAGCCTGCCTTCCATCAGTTTCATATTCCGCGTCAGGCAGGCTGCGTCAGCCTGAGCGTTGCCGCCGCGCGGGTAAAGGATCCGGTGCGGATGATTTCGTGGAACTGCAGGAGATGACGCGGGTCAACGCTTCGCATGGTTGTTCATACCAAAATCTGATGCGTGGAGGGAAGAGGATGACGTTGGTCTATCGGCGGCTTTGCGCTGGCAGCAGTCATGCCCTCGTGGCACCATGGCGCACAAACAAGGTCAGCAAAACAATCAGAGAGCTTTGAAAATGGCAAAATATCAGGTCCTTGGCCGTTCAATTGCCGGATCATTTTTCGTTGAATGCCTGCTTCGTGAAGCTGGCGTCGACTATGATTTCACCTATATTTCACGCGGAAAGAGCAGGGAAGAAGCCTTCCTCGCCGAAAATCCGCTTGGACGAATTCCGGTGCTGATCACGCCCGGTGGAGAGCGGATCATCGAATCGATGGCGATCTTCACCCATCTTGTCGAGGCGTTCCCGGCGCTGGCTCCGGCGCATGGCGATCCGGCGCGAGACCGGATGTGGCAGCATCTCGCAGTGATGGGGACAAGCCTTTATCCGACTTTGCACAGGATCCATCACACATATTACTACGGTCCGGAGGACGCACATGAAGCCATTCGTGACTTCGCTCTCACCGACATGGACCGCTGGCTGGATTATCTGGAATCACAGCTTGATCCCTATCTGGCGGGTGCTGCGCCGATGGCCGCCGATTTTTATCTGTTCATGATTACCCGCTGGGCGCCGGACAAGGATCGCGTCCGTTCCGGGCGGCCGAAAATTTCGGCATTTATTGAAGCGATGCGCTATCATCCGGTCGTTGAATCTGTGAATCTCGACCGCGTGAAACCACGTGGTGCCTGACTGGTTGGTGCCTGACTGGGTGGGCCCAAGCTGCCTGCCAATCCCGGAGTAAGGAAATGATACGCTCGCTCGTGTTCGACAAGGACGGTGTGATCCTTGATCTTGTCGGAACCTGGTTCCCGGTGATGCAGGCGCTTGCCGACTACACGCTGACATTGCAGCCCGACCCCGCCGCCAGCGGGTTGACGCGCGCTGTCCTGCTCGATGCGGTTGGTGTTGACGATGCGTCCGGTCATATCGACCCGCTGGGTGTCTGCGCGGCCGGGTCCTTTCGCGACATCCGGGCGGCCTGGCAGGCGCTGCTGCCGGCAGATATGACGCCCCTTGCCGAAAATGAGGCCTATCAGGTCGAAACGCGACGGCTTGCGCGCGAACTGGTGCATGGCAATGCGGTGCCGAAAGGTGACGTTGCAACACCGCTCAACCGCCTGAAATCTGCCGGCTTCCGGATCGCACTTCTGACCAATGATAGCGAGGAGTCCGCACGACACGGTCTGGAACAGCTTGGTATTCTGGAGCTGTTCGATCCGGTGATCGGGGCCGATAGCGGCCATGGTGGCAAACCGGAACCGCACGGGCTGCTGCATTGCATCGCGGCACATGGTGCGACGCCGGAAGAGGCACTGATGATCGGTGACACAAATGCCGACTTCGGTGCTGCGAGGGCCGCTGGCGTGGCGGATTTCATCTGTATCGCCGATAGTCCAGAAGAACGGCCGCACACAGACGTATCGGTTGAAAATGTGATCCCGCGCTTGTCCGACCTTCCCGACCTTCTGGTCAGGCGCGGAGACATGAAACAGGGCTGAGCCCTATTCCACCATCGTCATGTCTTCAGGCTCCGGGTCAGCGGCCGGCTGTTCCATCGTCTTGCCGAGCAGCACATCGCGCGCCGGGCCGATCTGTTCATAAAGCTCGGCATCTTCGGGTGTCTTCGGCTTGAAGCTGCCCATCACCATCTCGCGCTTGGCGATGCTGAACAGCTTGCCGACATGGAGATAATGCTCGACGATTTGGTCGATTTCCTTCGAGACTTTCGCTGCATCGATGTTGTCGATATATTCGTTCTCGATTCCCTTGCGAATCTGCTGTCCGGTCTGCGCTTTCACCGAAAACAGGTTCCGTTCGATCTGCTTTTCCTTGGCGACGATGGCATCGGCAAGCTCCAGCATCTGGTTCATCGTCAGCGGCGGCAGCGGAATGGTCACACGGCTGTTCACCTGATCGTGATGGACCGTCTCGAACCCCTTTTCGGTCTTGATGATCTCGAGCAGCCGTTGCGTAACCTCCTGGTTGAGCGAGATGATCTCCACCCGGTCAATCAGAGCCGAGACCTCGATATAGTCGAGAAGCCGGCGGTTACGCTTGTTGATCACGATCTTGTCGCTGTGGAACATCGTCCTGTATTCGTCTGAGGAACCAAGTTCGAAAAGTTCCTTAACAAAAGCGACAAAGCGGTCTCGGCACGGGACTCAAATGAGTCGCTATAGCTTTTCAGTTCGCTTTCGCTGGTGAAGAGAAAATCTGTCAGATGTCTTTCTTCCATGGTCACGCCACCGGTTCCGTATTCTGGGTGCACGAATACGATAAAAGGCAGGAATCAAGTTTCAAGAAAAATAAGATAAGTCTTACATATTGGGCGATGGTCAGGTCCGATGACGGAATACAGCGCCGCGGCCGCGATTTTTCTGAATCTAATCGTTCTTCTTTTGGGCGTTGCGGAACGCAACTACATAACCTGACACGCTTTTGCTGCGGTCGGGGTCATAGCGGCATTGCATTTCACCGGCGCAAAAGGTGCCTGCCTCGTTGTAAATGGCGACATAGGTCCGGTTTGCCCCTGCATAGACGCAGATCTGTTTTGCCTTCACGGTCTGGCGAGTGGCCAGGCGGCAGGTGGTCATCCGCGGCTTTTCCAGAATGCCGTTCCAGAGTTTCTGCATATGGCGCAGGCCAATGCCTATTCCTGAGTCGTTTGCCTGTGCGGTGACAGGCGCTGACAAAAGGAAAGCCGTCAGAACTATTCCGCAGGCCTTCATCGTTTTTGATGGGGGCGCCCTTGATGGGGCAGTCTTGGATGGACTGAACATGGATGCATCTCGCAGATTGTGAACTGGCTTGTATGCGTATTCCTTGGTCTGTCCCCGTGCTCGAAAGAGGCCTTCGCGAGTTGCCGTTGAATTAGTCTTTTAACGAGTTAGCAAAGTAGCAGTTCGGAACCCGCGGGACTGCTGGAAAGGTGTGACTGTGTATTTTGTGAAATTCACTTTTTCATCACCTGTTAGGTTGTGAATTTATGGCGCTGGCGCAGATGGCCTGTACCTTTCATAGCCGGCTTTGTTCCGTCGCACCGCTGAAGATGCGGAAACGGCTGTTCGGGGCTATTGCTCAATCGATGCGCATGCGCGATGATCCTGCCTCGTTTGAACGAATTTTTCGGTAGCTGGATCATGAAAATCAGGGGCATTTACACGCCGGCCATCACGCCGCTGCGGCAGGATGGCGAGATCGACTGGGACGGGTTCGCCGCGATCCTCGAACATCTTGTCTCCGCCGGTGTGGACGGGATCGTCGTTGGCGGTACGACCGGTGAATATTACGCACACAGTAAGGAAGAGCGGCTGGAATCGCTTCGCCGCGCCAAGGATATTGTCGGCACCCGGGCGGTCATGGTCGGGGGAACTGGTGCAATCCGCACCGAGGATGCTATCGAGCTTGCGAGCGAAGTCGCCGGAATGGGATATGACGCTCTGCTGGTGACGACACCGCCCTATGCCCAGCCGACGCCGCGCGAGAATGCGCTTCATGCGCTGGCCGTCGACCGCGCCGCCAACCTGCCGATCATTCTCTACAACTATCCCGGACGGATGGCCGCCGAGATGAGCGAGGAGTATCTGGACCGTGTAGGCCGCAGCCCGAATTTCTGCGCCATCAAGGAAAGCTCTGGCGACATCAACAGACTTCACATGCTGGCGCGGGACTACCCGCATATCCAGACAAGCTGCGGAATGGACGACCAGGCACTGGAATTCTTCGCCTGGGGCGCGGAATCCTGGATTTGCGCAGGATCGAACTTCGCCCCCGAGGCGCATATCGCCCTGTGGAAGACCTGTGTTGTGGATGGCGATTACACGCTTGGGCGCAAGATCATGTCGGCGATGCTGCCGCTGATGCGCACGCTGGAACAGGGTGGGAAATTCCTGCAATGCATCAAATATGGATGTGCCATTCGCGGGCTGCCGGCAGGCCCCCCGCGTGCACCGCTTCGCGATCTGAACAAAGACGAGAAACGGAGCCTGGAACAGGTAATCAGGGTGATGGACCGGACCGTGGATGAACTTATGGCCGGCGCCGGCAAGGGAGGCAAATGATGTCAGAGCTGCTGACTCACGAAGAATATAAGGCAATTGCCGATGGGCTGACCCTGGCATCGACGGCGTTCGTTGATGGCGGTTTTCGCAAGGCGGCAAGTGGCGAGACATTCGACAGCATCGACCCGGCGACCGGCAAGCTGCTTGCCAAGGTGGCGGCCTGTGACGCGGCCGATGTCGATTTTGCCGTCGGCAAGGCGCGCGCGAGGCGTTTGATGACGGGCGCTGGCGCTGCCTGCATCCGGCCGAGCGCAAGGAAGTGCTGATCAAACTCGCCAAGCTGATCCGGCGTAACCGCCACGAGCTTGCCGTGCTGGAAGTCGATCGATTCAGGAAAGCCGGTCCGTGACTGCGCGACCATTGATATTCCCGAGACCATCAACACGCTGATCTGGCACGCCGAGGCCATCGACAAGCTCTATGACCAGACGGCACCGGTCGGCGAGGATGCAATGGCGCTTGTTGTTCGCGAGCCGATTGGCGTGGTCGGCGCGGTCCTGCCTTGGAATTTCCCGCTGCTGATGCTGGCCTGGAAAATCGGCCCGGCGCTGGCTGCCGGATGTTCAATGGTGGTCAAACCGGCGGAACAGACTTCGCTGTCGGCCCTGCGTGTTGCCGAACTTGCGATGGAGGCAGGTGTGCCCGCGGTGTGCTGAACATCGTGACGGGCACGGGTCCCGGCGCCGGCGAACCGATTGGCCTTCACCCCGGTATCGACATGGTGTCCTTTACCGGATCCACCGAAACCGGCCGGCGGTTCCTTCGCTATTCGGCGGATTCCAACCTGAAAAAGGTGGTTCTGGAATGCGGTGGCAAGAATCCGGCCATCGTCATGGATGACGCGGAAAATCTGGACCTCGTCGCCGAGCATCTGGTGAATGGTGCTTTCTGGAACATGGGTGAGAATTGTTCGGCCACATCGCGGTTGATCGTTCATGAGGATGTGCGTGAGGCGCTGATGCCGAAAATTCTGGCACGCGTGCGTGACTGGCGCATGGGCGATCCGCTCGACCCGTCGAACCACCTCGGAAGCCTGATTGACGACGAGCATTGTGCCAAGGTCAGCGGCTATCTGGCCGATGCCGGCAAGGTGTCGAGACGCTGGTCGGCGGCACGGTCGAGGGCAATTATGTTACCCCGACCATCTTCGACGGTGTGGCGGCGGACAGCCGTTTGGCGACAGAAGAGATTTTCGGTCCCGTCCTGTCGGTGATCACCGTGAAAAGCATCGAAGAGGCTGTCGCCATCGCCAATGACAGCGATTACGGCCTTGCCGCCTCGGTCTTCACGGCGCATGCCGGCCGCGCGCTGCGGGCCGCGCGTGCCATCCGCGCCGGCACGGTGGCGGTGAACTGCTATGGCGAGGGCGATATCACCACGCCGTTCGGCGGGTACAAGCAATCCGGTTTCGGCGGGCGCGACAATGGCATCCATGCCCATGACCAGTATTGCGAGATCAAGACGATCTGGGTCGATCTGTCGGACCGGCAGCCGGAAGAAGGGGTCGATGGCTGATCCCGCAAGCTGGCACAGCCATGTCTATTTCGACGCAGCAAGCCATCCGCGGGCCGAGGCGCTGGTTGCGGCGATGCAGCGGCATTTCGGCCCGGAGGCCGACATCACCTATGGCCGCTGGCATCACAAGCCGGTGGGCCCGCATCCTGATTTCAGCATCCAACTGGAATTCCCGCATGAGCTGTTCGCAGCGGTGACCACATTCCTGGCGCTGAACCGCGACGGGCTGACCATCTTCACCCATCCCAATACGGGCGAGACGGCCGCGGACGAGCTTCGCGACCACCGCGACCATGCCGTCTGGATGGGGGCGGTCCGGCCACTGAAGCTCTCGCTGTTTGGTGGCGAGGATCAGGCCTAGGCTTGTTCTGCTACCGCGTGCGGTAGGCGATGTTTTTGGTCTGCACGTAGTTCCAAAGCGCCTCGCGGCCTTTCTCGCGGCCATAGCCTGATTTGCCAAAGCCGCCGAAGGGGGTCTCCACCCCGCCGGCAAACCATTCATTGATGAAGATCTGGCCAGCGCGGATGCGGCGGGCGGCGCGGTGCGCGGCGTCGATATCAGCAGTGAAAATGCCGCCGACCAGCCCGTATTCGGTGCTGTTGGCGATGTTGATGGCCTCGTCCTCGGACCCGGTCTTCAGTACCGACAGGACGGGTCCGAACACCTCGGTGCCGGCGATCTGCATGTCGGGGGTAACGCCTGAAATAACCGTCGGCGCAAGGAAGGATCCAGGCAGGTTCAGCCGGCGTCCGCCGGTTGCGACCGTCGCCCCTTCCGCCGCCGCCTCGACCAGCCCTTCGGCCCGGTCACGCTGCGGGTCGGACACCATCGCGCCCATATTCGCACCGAATTCGCGGCGCTCGATCCCCGGGCCGACGGACAGGCTTTCGGCCAGCGCCACGCAGCGGTCGACGATCTCGTCATGCACATCTTCATGCGCGATTACCCGCGACATCGCCGAACAGACCTGTCCGGCGTTGAAATAGATGCCCCAGCGAACCGAATCCATCACCGCGTCGAGATCGGCATCCGGCATGATAATGGCGGCGGACTTGCCGCCAAGCTCGAGGATCGCCGGCTTCACATTCGCCGCCGCCGCGGTGGCCACGCGAATGCCGGTTTCCACAGATCCGGTGAAGACGATATTGCCGATATCCGGATGAGACGACAGGGCAGCTCCGGCCTCGTGACCAAATCCGCACAGGATGTTCAGCGCGCCTTTCGGCAGGCCGACGGCCTCGGCGGCGCGCGCCAACCAGATATTGCTGATCGGGTCCAGCTCGGGCGTTTTCACCACACAGGCATTGGCCGTGGCCAGCGCCGCGGCGATGCCGCGTGCCGTCATTTCCAGCGGATAATTCCACGGAATGATCTGGGCCGAAACGCCGAACGGCTCGTAGACGGTAAAGTCGAGATAGTCGCCACCAAGTGGGATCGAACGCCCTTCGACGGTTTCCGCCTGATTGCCGTAATATTCGAAATAGCGCGCAGCACCGTCGGTCTCGATCAGCGCTTCCCAATAGGGCTTGCCTGATTCCAGCGTCAGCATTTCGGCAATTTCTTCGCGGTTTGCCAGCAGATAGTCGCCCATCCCTCGGACCATTCTGCCGCGCTCGACAGGCCGCATGGATGACAGCACGCTACTTTCATGACAGGCGAGTGCCGCCTTCACAGCGCGGTCGATATCGGCGGCATCAGCAAGGGCGATCTCGGCCAGTGGCTGGCCGGTTCCCGGGTTCTCCACCATCAGCCTGCCGGCACCGCCATCGACCCAGTTGCCGTCGACATAGTTCTGCCAGTAATCCTGTTTCAAGCTGGCCATGATCGGGCCCTCCCAAATTTCTGTGGTCAAATTCTCGCATTTGGTCGCGAAAAACGACGCCGCAACGTCGCACCGAGGCCAGTGCCTGTCAATCGGCGCGACTACATCTGTGATGGTGAAAAAACAGCATTGCGCCGAAAGGTCATCGTCCATGCGTGTGATTGTCATTGGAGCCAGCCATGCGGGCATCGGTTTCGTCGATGCCATGCGCCGCAACGGGTTTGATGGCGAGCTGGTGCTTCTTGATGCTCTGGTCGGGCAACCGCTGGAACGCCCGCCCCTGTCCAAGGCGTTTCTTTTTGCTGACGGTTCTGATGACGGCCGTTTTGCGCTTCGCAAGCCTGACTGGTTTGCCGACAACGATATCAAACTGATTGATGACTGCCGTGTCACGGCGATACACCCCGATGCGCAGAAGGTTGAGACGGCGTCTGGCGAGCACATGTCCTATGACATGCTGGTCCTTGCCACCGGGGCGACACCGCGCCGGCTTCCCGCCGCCGACGGCATGGGCGGTGTTTTCGAGCTTCGTCATCCGGATGATGCGGCGCGCCTTCGCAGCGCCGCCGCCAATGCATCTTCGGCAATCGTGATCGGCGGGGGATATATCGGGCTGGAAGTGTCGGCGACGCTGGCGAAGTCTGGCAAGGATGTCACCGTGATCGAAGCGGCGCCAAGGCTGCTGGCACGGGTGGCGAGCCCGGCCATATCCTCCTTCTTTGCCGACCTTCATTCCGAAGCCGGAACAAAAGTAATCACGAATGTGGGGGTCGAGGATATCGCCGGCGACGATGGCGGCTTCAGCCATGTGACGCTGTCCGATGGCAGGCAGCTCTCGGCCGACATGCTGGTTGTTGGCATCGGGGTGACGCCCGAGACAGCGCTTGCCGAAAAGGCCGGCATCGAGACCGGCAACGGCATCCTTGTTGACGCTGACATGCAGACCAGCATGGCCGGAATCTATGCCATTGGCGACACTGCGCTTCAGCGGGACAGCGCCTACGGCATCCGCATTGAATCTGTTCATAACGCACAGGACAGCGCCGAACGCGCCGCCGCTGCAATCAACGGTCATGCGCCGCCGGCTGTTCAGGCGCCCTGGTTCTGGTCGGAACAATTCGGGCTGCGCCTGCAGTCTGCCGGCATTGTCCCGGCGGCGGCCGATGATCTGGTGTGCCTGCGCCGCCCCGGAAAGCGGGAAGACGGCTTCTCGATCTGGAGCTTCCGCGGCGACGAGCTCTGCGCGGTCGAGGCTGTCGGTGATCCGGCAGGTTACATGCTCGGCAAGGCTTGCCTTGAGAAGGGATTGTCACCGGCACATGACGCCGTGACCGACGCCGCTTTCGACATGAAGGCTTTTGTCGCGGCAAAATAGGTTGCCTGACGCCGTCCTTCATGGGCACTCTTCGGAACGCTGTAGATCGTGGCAGAAATCAGGGATTGATCAAGATGCATTATGCAGGACGCCCCCAGTCGGATTCGGCGGCAAACGCGCCGACAAGAGTGGATATGCGAAGTGACACCGTAACGCGGCCAACCGAAGGCATGCGCGCGGCCATGGCGGTTGCCGATGTCGGTGATGATGTCTATGGCGATGATCCGTCGGTAAATGCGCTTCAGGAAAAGGCGGCGAAGCTTCTTGGCAAGGAAGCGGCGCTGTTCGTGTCCAGCGGAACACAGTCCAATCTCTGCGCGATGCTGGCACACTGCCAGCGCGGCGAAGAAATCCTGACAGGCCACGACTATCACGTCTTCATCGATGAGGCGGGCGGCGCATCTGTCCTTGGCGGTATCATGTTCGCGCCGATCCAGACAGCGGCTGATGGCGGTCTCGATCCGGACGCGATCTCGCGCACGGTCAAGCCGGATGACGAGCATTGCGCTGTCTCGCGCCTGCTGACGCTGGAAAACAGCTGGCACGGGCAGGCCATCTCGCTTGATCGTATCAACGCCGCGGCGAGGCGTGGCCGTGAACATGGCCTGATCGTCCATATGGACGGGGCGCGGCTGATGAATGCCTGTGTGAAACTTGGTGTTTCGCCGGCGGAGATGCTGGCCGAAATCGATTCCGTCTCGCTGTGCCTGTCTAAGGGGCTTGGCGCGCCGGCAGGATCGGTGCTTGCCGGATCAAAAGAGATGATCCGCAAGGCGCACCGGATCCGCAAGCTTGTCGGTGGTGGCATGCGCCAGATCGGGGTTCTGGCGGCCGCCGGGATCTACGCCCTCGACCACCATATCGATCGGCTTGCCGACGACCATGCCAATGCCCTGAGGCTTGCCGACGGCTTGCAGACAATACCGCAACTCGACGTCTCGCCGGACGAGGTTCAGACCAATATGGTGTTTGTCGGTGTGCCGGGAGGATCGAGCGTGCCGCTTCAGGCGTATCTGCTGGAGCGCGGCATCATGATCAATCGCAGCGAGCCGACCATCAGGCTGGTAACCCATCTGGACAGCGGCGCGGACGAGGTCGACCTGTTTGTTGAAGAGATGAGGAGCTTTTTTGCCTGATCCGTCCGAACCGGCGGCGCAAAGGGAACAGACATATATGGAGTGACAGGCAGACTGCCGCGGAGTTTTTCGAGAGGCGGGATTGTCCTGCCAGAGGTGACGATATGTCGATTGCACTTTCCTTGGGCCGCGTGTCCGCAAAAGCCCGTTCTTTGAGTCCACCCGCAAGGCCGGCCTCGCCGCTGCCAGCGTCTACAACCACATGTATATGCCGACCGGCTATGGCGATCCGGCAGCGGAATATGACCGGCTGGTCAACGGTGTTGCCATGTGGGATGTCGCCGTTGAACGACAGGTCGCGCTGAAAGGCCCCGATGCACTGGCGCTTGCCCGTTACCTGACTCCGCGCAATCTGGACGGGCTGACCATCGGCCAGGGCAAATATGCTCCGATCTGCAATTACGAGGGCGCCCTGATCAATGATCCGGTGCTGTTGCAGGTCAGCGAAGATGAAATCTGGCTGTCGATTGCCGACAGTGACATCAAGCTGTGGGCCGGCGGTATAGCAGGTGCGCGCGGCATGGATGTGCGGGTGTTCGAGCCTGATGTCTCGCCGCTGGCTGTTCAGGGCCCGAAATCCTTCGATGTGGTCGCCGATATGTGTGGCGACTGGGTGCGTGACCTGCGCTATTTCGGTTTCCGTGACCATGACCTCGACGGCATTCCGGTCGTGGTGGCGCGTTCCGGCTGGTCAAAGCAGGGTGGCTTTGAATTCTATCTTCGTGATGGAAGCAAGGGTGAAGAGCTGTGGAACCGTGTTGCCGAGGCCGGCAAGCCATACGGCATAGGACCCGGTACACCAAACTATATCGAACGTGTCGAGAGCGGCCTGATTTCATATGGTGCCGATACAGATGACATGTCCAATCCGTTCGAATACGGGCTTGGCAAATTCATGGATGTCGATCAGGACGGTGATTTCGCCGGCAAGGCGGCGCTGAAGGCCATTCGGGACGCCGGCGTGACACGCCGGTTCATGGGCCTGCTGATCGAGGGTGAGCCGTTTGCCGGAACCAACGAGTCGCCGTGGCGGTTGAGTGATGCAGATGGCAATGATGTTGGCTATGCCAGCGCAAGCGCCTATTCGCCGCGCGCGCAATCCAACATTGCTGTGGCGATGGTCGGTGTTCAAGCTATTGATGCTGGGCAGGGCGTCACTGTGCATGCGGACACTGGTGATCTGCACGCAGAGTGGTGCGAGCTGCCAATCGTCTGACCGGCAGCGGTTATATTTTCAAGCAGGGCAGAAAGTCAGTCGACCAGCGTCAGATTGACAGCAGCAACCTTGCCGTTGCGCTGTTCGGCCAGCTCGTAGCTGACCCGCTGGCCTTCATTCAGGCCGGTCAGGCCCGGAATTCTGCACAGCGGTGATGTGAACAAACACATCCGCGCCATCTTCATCGGGATTGATAAAACCATAACCCTTTTGGGTGTTAAACCATTTCACAGTGCCTTGTGACATCTTCGTAGTCTCCTTTGAGTGCTGGGACAGCCGCCACTCCCAACACGCTTCATTCTTCACATTTGAGGCCACTCATGCACGGGAAGCGGGTCGAATATGAATTCGCGACGCCAACAATGTGGGTGTCATACAATCGCAAAGTCAACAATACTGAGTGCGGCAAAACGTGTCCCGACATGTGATGACGCCCCCACATGTTGCACAATTGAGACAGGACAACGGGTTAACCCAGTGACAAATTTGCAACATCCAATTGAGTAAGCTGATATTGCGTACATTTGTTGAACAGCCAACTAAATTGAAATTCCTCTACACTGTGCCGAATTTACCACAAAACCACTCGTGACGAGGCGACCGGTGACCCCTGCTAGACTTCATGGCCGAGGCGCGCCTTTTTGCTGCGCTTGCCGCGCTTTTATGGGGATTTGTTCCCGTCTATATCGGCTTGATCGGCGATGTCGACACCACCGAAATTGTGGTTCATCGAGCGTTGTGGTCGGGGGTTATTCTGCTTTTCCTGATGCTGCTGCTGCCAAAATTGACGGGCGGAATGGCGGCGGTAGGGATGCCTTGCGTGTGCCGCGTCTGCGGTGGGGATTTCTGGCGTCTTGTGCGATGCTGACGATTAACTGGATGGTGTTTGTTCATGCCGTGCAGTCGCGCCAGGTGATCGAGGCGGCGCTCGGCTATTTCATTTATCCCCTGTTCACTGTGGTGCTTGGAATCCTGTTCTTTCGTGAACGGCTGGACAGGTGGGGCTGGATTGCCGTCGCCATTGTTGCTGCCGGCGTGGCGGTCAAGGCAGCCGGCATCGGCGGCATTCCCTGGATTGCCGTGATCCTTGCCGTATCCTTCGGGTTTTACGGTTTGATCGCAAGCGCATGGGTGTCGACGTCGTCACCGGCATGTTTGTCGAGACGGCCATGCTGATACCGTTCTGTCTTGGATATCTTTGGTGGATGGAGGCGAGTGGCCAACCGATTTTCTTTGGAGGCGGCGCGGTCAATGTGGCTTTCGCGCTGCTTGCCGGAGTGATCACGGTGGTGCCGCTGCTGTTCTATCATGCGGGCAACAGTGCGTTGCCACTCAGCGTCGCCAGTCTGCTGTTCTATATCAATCCGACCACACAGCTTCTGATCGGGGTGTTCTATTTCGGAGCGGCATTCCCGCAACGCGAAGCGATAGTCTTCGGGCTGATCTGGACCGGGCTGGCGGTGTATTTCACCACCCGCCGCGGTCCCTTTGCAGGCTGATCAGTCGACGATCTTTGCCGTAACAATCTGATCAGGCGATGCTGGCGGCTCGCCGGCAGCGATGTTGTAGACATTTTCCATGCCGCGCTCTACCTGGCCCCAGACTGTATACTGGCCTGTCAGGTGGCCACATCCGTCAAAGCAGATGAAGAACTGGCTGTCGCCTGAATTCGGGTTCATCGAACGGGCCATACCGACGGTGCCGACACGATATTCATAGTCGGTGAACTCGGCGTCGATCTTCTGGCCCGAACCACCCATGCCGGTGCCATCCGGATCGCCGGTCTGGGCCATGAAACCCGGAATGACGCGGTGGAAAATGATGCCGTCATAAAAGCCGCTGTTGGCGAGCTCGGTGATCCGCGCGACATGGTTTGGCGCGAGGTCTGGCAGAAGGCGGATTTCCACCTGGCCCTGCGTGGTGTCGAGAAGCAGGATGGATCCTGTATCGGCTTGTGCTGTTGTGCTCATGGACAGAAAACTGGCTCCCAGTAAGGTCAGAAGAAGATGTCGCATGGATTGTTCCGGTTGCGGTTGACGGGTGACGGAAAGGCGCTGCCTAGAACAGCGCGTCGATCTGGTCGTCGGACAGGTTGCCTGGCACGACCGTGATCGGAACACGGCAACGGGCAGCGCCCTTTGCCATCATGAAAGTGATGAGCGGTCCGGCGGTTTCTGATTTCGTATCGGCACCAAGAACCAGAAGGCTGATCTGCTTTTCCTCATCAATCAGGTTGAGAAGCTCGTCACTGATTTCGCCCTCACGAACATAGAGGATCGGCATGTCGCCGGTCAGTTCCTGCGCGTAGGTCGCATGGATGGCCATATTCGCCTCGGCTTCCTCGCGCGCTTCTGCACGCATCAGCTCGCCGACCCCGGCCCAATATTCGAATTCTGCTGGTGCGATGCAATACATCAGGCCAACCTTGCCGCCGACGGCACTGGCGCGGCCGCAGGCGAACCTCAGCGCGTGGTGCATTTCTTCGGAATCGTCGACCACCACAAGGAAGAGTGGATCTTTTTTCGCCAAAGCCTTGCTCCCTAACTCAGCTGCGCCTGAAGGCAACTGCGGCCAGCCAGCCCGAAGCCACCGCAAAGGCGATGGCAAATAATCCGTAGAAGACCGGATACTCATGGGCAAAGCTGTAGATCAGCGCGCTCATTCCGGCTTTCCTGATATTCATATCGGTGACGCGCTCGCTTAATGCAACGCCATCGCGAAAATGCAGTACACGAACGCTGTAGTCGCCGGTCGGCACATTGCTCGGCAAAGTCAGCATCGTGCGGAACAACATATCCTGCTGAGTGACGATCGAGGCCGGGTTCTTCTGCCACAACCCGTTCGAGGTCATGTTGCGCCGCAGGCCCGCATTCTGGTCCGCCGTGCCGAGTTTTGCTTCGGCACCCTGCATGTCTGCTTCGGATGTACTGCCACCATGCCCGTTGCCGCCACCATCGACACCGGTGACCAGTTGCAGGCCGCCCGCAAGTGGCCCGATATCCGCGTCCAGACGGGACTGCGTATCGGCAATTTCCTCGAGCTCGGCAGTTGAAAACAGATGATAGAAGCTCGGCGCCTGCTTCCACAGCAATGTTTCGACATTGACCCACACACCGGCCCGCTTTTCCTTGCGCCGCTGAATGATGTCGTTTGTCGGTCCTTCAACAATCAGCACAAGCTCGTCGCCCGGCATGCCTTCATAGGCGCCAAACAGCAAGAGTTCGGTACCATGATAACCGCTGGTGATGTCCACATGGCTCTGTGACAGGTCGGCGACAAGACGTGTCGGCGCTGCGTTGGCGGCAGTCGCGGTGACCAATGCGATGATGGCAAGCCAGATGCCGGCGATAAAGGGCTGCAGTCGGGTCATCGCAGCAACTCCACCGAAAGCAGGTCTTCAGGCCTGACCACGAGGTCGTATCCGATTTTGATACAGACGGCGAGTACCATCAGCGCCAGCAGTCCGCGAAGCTGTTCACCGCGCAAAAGTGCGCCGGCCCGGCTGCCAAACTGTGCGCCGATGACGGCACCGAACAGCAGCAGGCCGGCAAGAAGAAAGTCGACTGTCTGTGTCTGGATCGACTGCAGAAGCGTAACGTTGGCGGTCACGAAAATGATCTGGAACAGCGACGTGCCAACAACCACCGAGGTCGGCATGCCAAGCAGATAGATCATCGCCGGCACCATGATGAAGCCGCCGCCGACACCCATGATCGCGGCCAGAATGCCGACGAACGCGCCAAGAGCAAGCGGCAGGATCGCGCTGATATAGAGCTTCGAGCGGCGGAACCGCATCTTCAGGGGCAGGCCGTGCAGCCAGTTATGCTGGTGAAGCTTGCCGCGCACGGCGCCCGGCTTGCGCGAGCGGATGATGGTGCGAACACTTTCGGTCAGCATCAGCGATCCGATGATGCCAAGAAACACCACATAGGACAGCTGGATGACGAGATCGATCTGGCCAATGGATTGCAGGAACGAGAACAGCGCGACACCAAGTGACGAGCCGATCACACCGCCCGCCATCAGGATGCCGCCCATTTTGAAGTCGACATTGCCGCGCCGCATATGTGCAAGCACACCCGAAACCGATGATGCAACGATCTGGTTGGCTTCGGTCGATACAGCGACCGCTGGTGGAATGCCGAAGAATATGAGCAGCGGTGTCATCAGAAAACCGCCGCCGACACCGAACAGGCCTGACAGGAATCCAACGCCACCACCCAGCCCGATGATGATACCGATATGCATCGAGACTTCGGCGATGGGGAGATAAATATACATGGTCACTTGCCAGAAATGACGCGTCCGGAACCGGCTTTGGGTCGCGTCTGATTAACAGGATCAGAACATAGGACGCGATATATTTGCCCACCCATGTGGATACGACGGGGAATGTTCTGAACCGGAAGTGAATTGTCGCAAAAGACACTGCAAATACCAGTCATCAATTTTATGAGCAGGTCTTTGCGGGGCGGCTGGACGCCGGTGGCCGGTTGGAGATGCTCAGTGTCTGGTGCGCTGCATCACCGGGTCATCGGTGTAGATATGGCCAAGAAGCCGGAGGATACGAAGAACGTCGCTGTCGTCGATTGAATAATAAATGGTCTGGGACTCGCGGCGCGTTCGAACAATATTGGCACCTCGCAATCTGGCGAGATGCTGTGAAAGGGCGGACTGGCTGAGCGAGGCGATCACCCCTTCGAGTTCAGAGACGGATCGCTCTCGCCCGTCGGAGAGTTCGTTCAGAATGCGCATGCGTTTGGCATTGCTCATCGCACGTAGAACGGTTGTCAGTTTGGATTGTTCGCTTTCAATGTCGGGAGGCCGCGCCATGATCAGTTCTCTCCTTCACGTTGTCGAACTGTGACCGGCGCATGGGCGTTGCACCTCGAGCCTGATGGCCGGTGGCGGCCTGGCAGCACGGGTCTGGTCCACTGATGTGAAGGCCATTCAGGCATGAAGAAATTTTGCCTCATTGACGATGCACCTCATCGACGACGTTGATGTGACTGTCCGCCGGAACAGCCAGTCTTCTTGTTTTCAGGTTTGCAGTCCCGTGATCCCAGCTGGTCAATCTTCGTCCAAAATCGGGAATTTCTTCGCAGATGCATCGTGCCTGCCGCCTGTGTTCATTGCTGTGCCGGTACTGTCATCATGTCTTTGGCTGATGTCTTTTCCGGCAGCCGAGGGGTGCATTTTATCTGGATGAGGTTATTAAAATGTTAAAAATATCAATACGATATTTCTCTACAGCATGATTTTTTGATCAAAAATTTGGGATTTATGAATAAAAATGCTGTTCAGGCAAAGTTCTGTGAACAAATCATGTGGTCCAGTGATTGTCAGATGATTGTCAGGTCGGGGCTTTCGCCGATCTCGGCTGTGGACAGGACCCGGTAATTGCTTGGGCGTTCATTTTGTGGTGTGACCGGATAGATAAATCGCTGGAATGGCCTCAGCGCGCCACCATCGATCCGGATAAAACCGTGGTGATAAAGCGGGGCCTGTATCGCAAAGGCTGCCTCATAGATGATGGATAGCCATCGTCCGCCCGGTGAGTCGAACCCGTCGTCGAGAGGAACGCCGGTGGCCGGCACCTCCGCCGGCCACTCTGTCTCCTCGGGTAGAGCCAGGAAATACAGCCGCATCGACCTGTTCTGCCCGACCGAGACAAGGTTCTCGATTGCCGCAGCGCTGACTTCGAGAAGGGCGGTTGGCGCGTCCTTGCCGGCAAGGTCCAGTTCCGCAAGCCTGGAGAAGGTTCTGCGAGCGCATGCCCGCGGGTGGCCGCTTGCGGTCATAGATTTCGAGATTGCTCATGAAGAGCGGTTCGTTCACCCGCTCCAGAATGCCAAGCGCCCGAAGGGCCAGCCGCATGCAGGCATCCTGACGTGACAGATTGCGGGTGATGTTTCCGGCTATCTCAAGGCTCATCTCGAAGCTCGGGTCGAGCGCGCGGAGCGAGCGCATCATCTGGACAAGGGCGGTCTCGCTCACATGCCGGTGCAGTGAGATCAGGAAATCACCGTTTGTCCGCCGAGCGAGCACGCCACCTTCCGGCGGGGCTTTGTCGGCACTTGCATGAGTGATGCCGTTGCGGGTGATGGCAATCTGCGCGCGCATCAGTCTCCTGCCTGTCGAGGAGTCCCTTGAATTGTGGGTGTGGGTGGGCGCATTCCCACCATTTATGAATTGGCCCGACAGCTATTCTGCCACATCAAGGTTAATTTCCCGTCAACGGCAGATACACCACAGGGCGGGCAACGGGTGACGATACGCCGCCCGGAAATTTGCCCACAGGGAATGTTGCTTCGCCCATCTTCACGCTAGACTGTCTTCATGATGAATAACCAAGACACAGAGGCCGACGGGGCAGAGGGTTCCGGCAAGGCTGCAGAGCACGACCGGGCATTCAAGGAGCTGCGCCAGCCGACACCGCAGGAGTTCGATATCCGCATCGCCGCTGACGGCAGCTGGTACCATGAAGGCGGGTTGATCGGGCGTCCGGCACTGGTGAAGCTGTTCTCGACTGTGCTTCGGCGCGAGGCCGATGGCAGCTACTGGCTGGTGACACCGGTGGAGCGGGGTCGTATCGAGGTTGAGGACGCCCCCTTTATCATCACCTCGCTTGCCGTCAGCGGAGAGGGGGAGGCACGGCGGCTGACGTTTCGCACAAATGTCGATGACGAGGTTGAGCTCGGCCCTGACAATGCGCTGACCATGCGCATGCCGCCGCAAGGTGGTGATGACCTTCGTCCCTATATCATGGTGCGTGACGGCCTCGAGGCGCTGGTGGCAAGGCCGGTATTCTATGAGCTCGCCGAAATGAGCCAACCCGGACCGGATGGTCTGCTGGGTGTCTGGAGCGGCGGGCCTTTTTGCGCTGGAGGGGAGGAAGGGTGACCGATATGACCCGTCTTCTTCTGGAAGCTGACTGTCTCAATCCCATTCCGGTGCGGCTTCACGAGACGGCGGGCCGGCCGTCGGCGGTGCTTGTCGGGTTGATGCAGCGCCGGGACGGCTGGCATGTGATCATGACAGAACGGGCGCATCATCTGGCTCATCACGCGGGTCAGATCGCCTTTCCGGGTGGCAAGGTCGATGCCGCCGACCCTGACCTGGTGGCAACAGCGCTTCGCGAGGCGGATGAAGAGGTGTCCCTGCCGCGATCATCAGTTGAAATTCTTGGCGGTCTGGACACGGTAAAGAGCCCGGTGGGCTTTGTTGTCCAACCGGTCGTTGGGCTGGTTGATCCTGACGTGACGCTTAGCGCCGCACCGGACGAGGTGGCGCAGGTGCTCGTTCTGCCGCTGGCCCCGCTGATTGATCCACAGCGGCATGTCAGGCAAAGCTACATGCGCGAGGGTCAGCGCCGCGAGGTGTGGGTGATCGAGGATAACCAGTATAATATCTGGGGTCTTTCGGCTTCCATTCTTGTCGATCTCGGCAAGCGGATGTCGCAGACAGCAGAGACCCGCAGCAGAAGGGGCTGATCATGCGTCGCTATATCATCATCGCCATCGCCGTCATGGCCGCCATTCTGGTTATGAGCCTTGTGAAAATGATTCAGGCGCGCCGGGCCAAGGCACGCGGTGAAATCCCGCACAAGACTGCCGGGATCGACATCTCGCATGTTATCGGGGCGCTTGTCGGGCTCGCCGTGTTCTTTGCCGGCGCCGTTCTTCTGGAAAGCGGCGCATCGGCCCCCTGGACGGCTTATGAGCCGGCGACATTGAAGGATGGAAAAATCTCGTCGGGGAATTTCTCCGGAGGAGCGGATGGCGGCAACGACTGAGCCCGGCGCAGCCGCCTTTCCGGCACCGCCACTAGCTGCGCGGCTTTTTGCACTGGCGCGCGGGCAAGGGTATGAGGCGCGGATTGTTGGCGGTTCGGTCCGTGACTGGCTGGCTGGCCTGCCGATCGGCGATATCGACATGGCTGTTGCCGCGCGGATCGATGCATTTGCCGATGCGGGCCGGGCCGACGGACTTCGTGTGATTGAGACCGGGATTTCGCACGGCACGGTGACGGTGCTGGGTCCGGCCCGTCCGGATGGGGCCGATCCAGATTGGGGCACGCCCATCGAGGTGACACAAACACGGGTCGATCTCGAGACTGACGGCAGGCACGCCGTGGTCGGATTCAGCGATGACTGGACGGCTGATGCATCGCGACGCGATTTCACCATCAATGCCATCTATATTGACGCTGACGGCGAGATTGACGACCCGCTTGGCGGTCTCGCCGATCTTGAAGCCGGCATCCTGCGTTTTGCCGGAACTGCGGCGCGGCGTGTGGAAGAGGATGCGCTGCGTATGCTGCGCTATTGCCGCTTCCTGCCAAAATTCGGGCCGGCAGGCATTGATCCTGATGCCGCTGCTGCGCTGCGTGACGCTGCACCGACAGCTGCGCATCTGTCTGGCGAGCGTGTCGCCGCAGAGTGCCGACGGCTGTTTGGCATGAGTGACGGTGTGGCGGGAATTCGCCTTTTGCAGGATACCGGCATTGCGGAACATGCTCTTGGCGTGATGCTGGAGCTTGAGCATCTTGACCATCTTGCAGGCAAGGCGGGGTTTGATGCCGGGATCGACCCGGATCAGGCATGGATTATCAGACTGGCTGCCCTGACAGCCCCGGGACAGGCGCCCGTTCTGGCGCAGCGGTTGCGGCTGTCGCGGCAGGATAGCCGGCTTCTCGCCGGTCTGGATAAAGGTCTGGATCGGGTAACCCTGCTCAGACGGCCGCACTGCTGACCGGGCCTCGGTGGCAGCAAGGCGCCTATGTGATGCTGCGCGACCAGCTGCCGCCAGCGGCGGTGCTGGTGGTAGCCTCGGCGCGCTGCAGTTGTGCCGCCGATCCGGACCATCTCGCCACGCTTGCATCCTGGGTGCCTGTGGAATTTCCCTTGGCTGCTGCCGATTTATTGTCGCACGGCGTTGACAAGGGGCCGCGCCTGGGAGAGATGTTACGCGCTGCCGAGGCCCACTGGGTCGAGCAGGATTTTGCACCCTCAAGGCAGGACCTGATCGATTTCGCCATGACGTCAGGCTGACAAACACGGATCACCGCAACCATGAATGACAGCACGACACATCTGCAGGAAGGCGCGGACGAGGCCCGGGAAAGTGACGCCCGGAAGTTCGATGACCAGAAGGCTATGGCTGCCGAATGGTTCGCGAGCCTTCGCGATTCGATCTGCGCTACATTCGAATCGATCGAGGCGGAATGCCCCGAATCGCTTCAGGACGGTCTCGAGGCCGGGCGTTTCGAGCGCAAGGCATGGGATCGTGACGGCGGCGGCGGTGGCGTGATGAGCGTCATGCATGGCCGGGTCTTTGAAAAGGTCGGGGTGAATATCTCGACTGTGCACGGCACCTTTTCCGAGGAATTTCGCGAGCGTATTCCCGGTGCAGGCGAAGACGGCACCTTCTGGGCGTCGGGCATCTCGCTTGTCGCGCATCCGCGCAATCCGCATGTGCCGGCAGCGCATATGAACACACGCTTCATCGTTACGACCAAGGCGTGGTTCGGCGGTGGCGGCGACCTGACGCCGATCTTTCCCGACGCCGCGGCGGGAGACGCCTTTCACGCGGCGATGCGGCAGGCCTGCGATGACCACGACCCGGACTATTACCCTCGCTTCAAAAAGTGGTGTGACGAATATTTCTACCTGCCGCACCGGCAGGAACCTCGCGGTGCGGGCGGAATTTTCTATGACAATCTGGACAGCGGCGACCGCGATGCCGATTTCGCTTTCACCCGCGATGTCGGCGAGGCGTTTCACCAGGGTTACGCGGGAATCGTGCGATCGCGCATGGATCGAAGCTGGGACGAGGCCGACCGGCACCACCAGCTGGTGCGGCGCGGACGCTATGTCGAGTTTAACCTGCTGTATGACCGGGGCACGCTTTTCGGGCTGAAAACAGGCGGAAATATCGAGGCAATCCTGATGAGCCTGCCGCCAGAGGTGCGCTGGCCCTGAGCCAGCGACAGCCACCTTCCGTCCGGTTCACGGGGTGCGACGGATAGCGCGCTTATTTTTTCGTATTTCGTGGCAATATCTACTGCAAAACCGGGACGTCTCATGCTAGAACGTCGGCGGCTGACTGAAGGTGCCTTACATGTCATGCCGCTGCCGCCCGGCAGGAGCCTGGAGGGAGATTTCCGTGGTGGTCCGTTTCGGACTGCGTGCGGGAATGTGTGGGGCTGTTTTGAAAGAGGGAAAAATGGCAAATACGAACTCGAAGCCCGGGGCATCGGACGCCGATGGTCACGAGCCCGATCGTCGTGACTTCATTGTTGTCGCGACCTACGCCATGGGTGCGGTCGGTGCTGCTGCTGTTGTCTGGCCGCTGGTCGACCAGATGAACCCGGCCGCCGATACGCTGGCCCTGGCCAGCACCGAGGTAGATGTCTCGAAGATCGCGGAAGGTCAGGCCATCACGGTCACCTGGCGCGGCAAGCCTGTTTTCATCCGTCACCGGACCGCTGACGAAATTACGCGCAAACGCCATCGACAGCGCCGAGTTGCGTGATCCGGAAGAGGACGAGACCCGCGTTCAGAAGCCCGAGCTTCTCGTGGTTCTTGGCGTCTGCACCCATCTTGGCTGTGTGCCGCTCGGTCAGAAGACCGGCGAGGTCAAAGGCGAGTATGATGGTTGGTTCTGCCCGTGCCACGGCTCGCACTACGACACCTCCGGCCGGATCCGCAAAGGTCCTGCGCCGACCAATCTCGAGGTGCCGCCTTATTCCTTCCTTTCCGACGGTGTGATCCGTATCGGTTGATCTGACAGTTTCACTGGAGGCTATTGGTTCCATGTCTGCTGAAAAATTCTCAAATCCGGTCGTGCGGTGGATTGACCACCGTCTTCCCGTCTTCTCGATGCTTGATCACGAGAAGTACGACTATCCCGTTCCGAAGAACCTCAACTACATGTGGAACTTCGGTGTTCTTGCCGGTCTTGCGCTGGTGATCATGATCGTCACCGGCATTGTGCTGGCGATGAACTACACCGCCCATATCGACCATGCCTTTGGTTCGGTCGAGCGCATCATGCGTGACGTCAATCACGGCTGGCTGATCCGCTACATCCACATGAACACGGCGAGCTTCTTCTTCATCGTCGTCTACATCCACATGTTCCGCGGACTCTATTACGGCTCCTACAAGGCCCCGCGCGAACTGCTGTGGATGCTTGGTGTCGTTATCTTCCTTCTGATGATGGCAACGGCCTTCATGGGATATGTTCTTCCCTGGGGTCAGATGAGCTTCTGGGGCGCGACGGTGATTACCAACCTGTTCTCGGCCATCCCGTTTGTTGGCGAGAGCATTGTGGTCTTCCTTTGGGGCGGCTTCTCGGTCGACAACCCGACACTGAATCGCTTCTTCTCGCTTCACTATCTGATGCCGTTCCTGATTGCCGGTGTGGTCGTGCTGCACATCGTGGCGCTGCACCGCTTCGGTTCGAACAACCCGATCGGCATCGACGCCAAGGGCCCGCAGGACACCATCTCCTTCCATCCCTACTATACGATCAAGGACATGGTCGGCATCGCGATGTTCCTGCTGCTGCTGGCAGTGGCAGTGTTCTTCTTCCCGAACGCCATGGGCCACCCGGATAACTACATTCCGGCCAACCCGATGCAGACCCCGGCGCATATCGTTCCTGAATGGTACTTCCTGCCATTCTACGCGATCCTTCGTGCGGTGCCGGACAAGCTTGGCGGCGTATTGCTTATGTTCAGCGCGATCTTCGTGCTGTTTGTCCTGCCGTGGCTCGACCGCTCGCCGGTCCGCTCGGCACGGTTCCGTCCGGTGTTCCGCATCTTCTTCTGGCTGCTGTTCATCGACTGCATCCTGCTCGGCTATCTCGGCGGCATGCCGGCCGAGGGCATTTACGTCCTGCTCTCGCGCCTTGCCACCGCATGGTACTTCCTGCACTTCCTGGTGATCCTGCCGATGCTGAGCGTGTTCGAGACAACCAAACCACTGCCGAAGTCGATTGCCGAACCGGTGCTGGCGACAGCGAGGGGAGTGGCCTGATGCGCAAGTTTCTGATTGCTTCGGCTGCAGCCATTGCCGCCATGATCGGCCTTGCCTCACCAGCCATGGCGGCGGGTGGCGGCGACGTCAAGCTGCAGACCGGTGAATGGAGCTTCACCGGCCCCTTCGGCTATTTCGACAAGGCTGCCCTGCAGCGCGGCTTCCAGGTTTACCGGGAAGTCTGTGCAGGCTGTCACGGTCTCGACTACATCGCGTTCCGCAACCTTGCCGACCTTGGCTATAACGAGGCCGAGATCAAGGCCATCGCTGCCGAATACGAGGTGATGGATGGCCCGGATGACGAGGGTGAGATGTTCATGCGTCCGGCACGTCCGGCCGACATCATCCCGAACCCATACCGGAACGACAACGAGGCCCGCGCCAGCAACAACGGTGCAATGCCGCCCGATCTGTCGCTGATCGCCAAGGCCCGTGCCAACGGCCCGGATTATCTCTACAGCCTGCTTCTTGGTTATGTGGATGCACCGGCCGACAAGGATGTTCCGGATGGCATGCATTACAACAATGCCTATTCGGGCAACCTGATCGCGATGCCACAGCCGATCTATGGCGATGATGTGGAATATGCCGACGGGGCACCGACAACGCCCGAAGGGCTGTCCGCCGACGTCACCAACTTCCTGATGTGGGCTGCCGAGCCGAAGCTCGAGGTACGCAAGCGGATTGGTGTAGCCGCGGTATTCTTCCTGTCGATCTTCCTGGTGATGTCCTACTTCGCCAAGCGCCGCGTCTGGGCCGACCTTCACTAAGGCTTCGCGACACAGCGGTGGCTCGCCGCAAGGCACGCCAGACAGATATAACAAAACCCCCGGTCAAGGCCGGGGGTTTTTTGTTGTCTTCAGAATGGAAAAGCGAGCGAACTAGCGGCTGACCCTGTCGAGGAAGGCGAGAGTGCGCTCCCATGCCATTTCCGCGGCGCTGGCATCGAACTGGCCGCGCGCATCGCAATTGAAGCCGTGATCGGCATCATAGATGTGGGAAATAACAGCCGGGTCGGCGTCAGCCTGTGCCTTGATGAAGGTGTTGACGCCCTCCATCGGAATGGTCTGGTCACGCTCGCCGAAATGCGCCAGCACCGGGCAGTGGGCGACAAGGCCTGCCTTCGACGGCAGCTCGCCACCATAATAGGACACAGCACCGGCAATGCCGTTCAGGCAGGTGGCGGCACGCCAGGCGAGCGATCCACCCCAGCAGAACCCGACAACGCTGACCGGCCCTGCGGCAGCAGCGGCGCGGATGGCGGCCGAAACATCGAACAGGGCATCTGCGTCCACGGCGTTCTTCAGAGCAATGCCGCGTTCTTTGCCGGCGGCATCATAATCAAGTTCAACGCCGGGCTCGGCGCGGTCGAACATGGCAGGTGCAACGGCGTAGTATCCGGCTTCCGCAAAGCGGCGGGGCAGGTCGCGAATATGCCCGTTCAGGCCAAAAATTTCCTGCAGTACGACAATGCCGCCACGCGCGGCACCCGGGTCGCCCGCAACGGCTGCATCGAGTGTGTGGCCGTCCTCGGCCTCGATCTTGATTATCTGCGTCATTCTGTCACCCCTGATCGAACGGGTGTTATTACACATTAAAGCGGAAATGGAAAACATCTCCGTCGACAACGCGGTAATCTGATCCCTCGATCCGCAGTTTTCCGGAATCGCGTGCGCCGCTTTCACCGCTGCAGGCGATATAGTCGTCAAAGGAAATGGTTTCGGCGCGGATGAAACCGCGCTGGAAGTCGGTATGGATCACACCGGCCGCCTGCGGGGCTGTGGCGCCTGCTACAACGGTCCAGGCACGGGCCTCTTTCGGGCCTACTGTGAAGAAGGTCAGCAGGTCCAGCAGCCCGTAACCGGCGCGGATCAGTCTTGCAAGCCCGGCTTCTTCAAGCCCCAGCTCGGCAAGGAATTCCGCCTTGTCATCCGCATCCAGCTGGGCGATTTCGGATCTGATGGCGGCGGAAACGGTAACATGGGCTGCGCCAACGCTCTCGGCATGGGCAACCACCGCGACTGTATGCTCATTGCCCGTTGCTGCCTCGTGCTCGGCAACATTACATACGTAAAGTACCGGCTTGGATGTCAGCAGCTGCAGCTGTGGAAGCCGCTCTTCTTCCGACTGGGTCAGTCCGGTGTTGCGCCGAGCCGGCACACCGTCTGACAGTTGTGGCAGGAGTTTTTCCATCAGAGCAAGGTCACTCTTGGCAAGGGCGTCCCCGCCGCGCGATTTCTTGACCAGAGCTGTCATCCGGCGTTCCAGCGAATCGATGTCGGCAAGCATCAGTTCTGTCTCGACCGTGTCTGCATCACGGATTGGATCGACCGACCCGTCGACATGGGTGATGTCCTCGTCCTCGAAACAGCGAAGCACATGCGCAATCGCGTCAACCTCGCGGATGTTGCCAAGGAACTGGTTGCCGAGCCCCTCTCCCTTTGAAGCGCCCCGCACAAGGCCGGCGATATCCACGAATTCAAGCTGCGTGGCGATCACATTTGCCGAGCTGGCGAGCACCGCAAGCTGGTCTAACCGCGGGTCAGGCACGGCGACACGGCCGGTATTAGGCTCAATGGTGCAGAAGGGATAATTCGCTGCCTCGGCCGCGGCGGTTTCCGTCAGGGCGTTGAACAGTGTCGACTTGCCGACATTGGGAAGGCCTACAATTCCGCAGTTGAAACCCATTATGTCTCCTTGCCGTCCGGGTCTGCCCCGGTCTTTGCTTCGGGTGTCTGTATTTTTGGTGCCGGTGCCAGATGTGCGACCCGGCTCATAAAACTGCCCTCGTCATGCGCTGCCAGAAGCGGCGCTTCATCAGCCATGGCGCGCAACAGATCGGGAAGCCAGCCATCACGCTCGGATGCTGTGAAATCCATCAGCACCCATTTGCGGATATCCATTCGGGATCCCGGAATGACCTGCTCCGGACGGCCGACACCGATCCTGATTCGCCAGTAATCTGTCCCGAGATGCCGGTCTATGTCGCGGATCCCGTTATGACCACCATGCCCGCCACCGCATTTCACCCTGATCTTGCCTGCTGCCAGATCAATCTCGTCATAGAAGACAAAAATGTTCTCGGGTGGAATCTTGTAGAACCGCGCTGCTTCGGCCACAGGAAGGCCGGACTTGTTCATATAGCTTTGCGGTTTGATAGCGAGAATTTTATGGCTACCGAGGCGCCCTTCGGAGGTCAGTGCCCCAGCCTTGGCCTTCCATGCGGAAAAGCCGTGCCGGTCGGCAAGCACGTCAAGGGCCATGAAACCGGCATTGTGCCGGTTCCCAGTATAGTCCTGTCCCGGATTGCCAAGGCCTGCGAACAACAGCATGTCACGCTCGGTAGTTCAAACTGCGCGGCCGGACGATCACGCCCGGCCTGACAGTTTTGGTAAGTGCGGAAAACCCGCGCGAGGCTTACTCTTCCTCGTCGCCTTCTTCCGTGGCTTCTTCCTCGACCTCTTCGTCCTCGTTCTTCACGCCACCGCCCGGCGATGCCAGGGTGGCCACGGTGAAGTCGCGGTCGGTGATGGTCGGGGTGACGCTCTCGGGAAGCTCGATGGCGCTGATATGGATCGAGTCGCCGATCTTAACACCGTCGAGATCAATGGTGATTTTCTCGGGAATCGCTGTCGCCGGACAGTTCAACTCGACCTCATAGCGGACAACGTTCAGGACGCCGCCGATCTTGATGCCGGGGCACTTGTCCTCGTTGATGAACTCGACCGGGACGGCAACAGCGACGGTGGCGCTCTGCGAGACCCGGAGAAAGTCCATATGCATGATCTGGTCGTTCACCGGATGGAACTGGATATCACGCGTCAGCACGGTCGACTTCTTGCCGCCGACTTCGACCTCCAGCAGGCGGCCGAAAATGCCGGGCTGGTGAACGATCTTGGTGATTTCACGGGACTCCATGGTGATCCCGACGGGATCCTGCTTGTTGCCGTAGATGACGGCAGGGACCAGACCTGCGCGGCGTGCCGCACGGGCGGACCCCTTACCGACCCGTTCGCGCTCGGAAGCGCTTATGGTTGTAGTATCAGACATTGCATTGCTCCTTGCTTGCAAATGGCTGTGCCTCCAGGGGTGCACAGCAGCGCGTGGTATAGGCGGACTACACCGAAAACTCAAGGAAAAAGGGAGATGTGGAGCTGGTGATCTCTGCGCCTAGAACAGCGTTGAGACCGAGCGTTCCTCATTGATCCGGCGGATGGCCTCGCCAAGCAGCGGTGCGACCGACAGATGGCGCACATTGCGTGCCACTCGCACGGCCTCGGTAGCAGGAATTGAATCCGTCGTTACCAGTGAACTCAGCGGCGAAGACGCAACGCGGCTGACGGCTCCGCCAGACAGCACGCCATGGGTGACATAGGCATCGACGCTGATCGCGCCGGCATCCATCAGCGCGGCGGCGGCGTTGCAGAGAGTGCCGCCGGAATCGACGATATCATCGACCATAATACAATGGCGCTTGTCGACATCGCCGATGATGTTCATCACTTCCGATACGCCGGCCTTGGGGCGGCGCTTGTCGATGATGGCAAGGTCGGCCTCGAGACGCCGCGCGAGTGAGCGGGCACGCACCACGCCACCAACATCGGGCGAGACGATCATCAGTTCGGCACCGTCATAGCGGGTGCGGATGTCCTCGATAAAGACCGGCGCGGCGAACAAATTGTCCGTCGGAATGTCGAAGAAGCCCTGTATCTGGCCGGCATGCAGATCGATTGTCAGCACGCGATCGGCGCCGGCGGAAGTGATCAGGTTGGCCAGCAGCTTGGCCGAGATCGGCGTACGTGGCCCTGACTTGCGGTCCTGCCGCGCATAACCGTAATAGGGCAGCACTGCGGTGATCCGGCGGGCGGAGCCACGGCGCAGCGCGTCGAGAGCGACCAGCAATTCCATGACATTGTCGTTGGCTGGAAAGCAGGTGGACTGGATGACGAACACATCCTCGCCGCGAACGTTCTCGCCGATTTCGACGAAAACCTCCATGTCGGCGAACCGCCGCACATCAGCCTTGGTAAGGGGAACATCAAGATAGGCTGCAATCGCCTCGGCTAGCGGACGGTTGCTGTTACAGGAGAGAATTTTCATCCGAGATCCAGTTGAGACCCAATGATTTCCCGATGGTCGGGGACTGTTATGAGGCTGGTATTGCCACCACCCGCTGACCGGCTTGTTGATAGCAACCCCCTATCCGCGGGGCAAGCCGTTAACAGGGCGGCAGTCATGCTTTTGTAACTTTTTTGTTCTGCTGCCGGTCAGCCCATGAAGCAGCTGGCGAACAGCCCTATGAACAGAAGCCCTAGGAAAATATAGAGATGCGGCATGTTCTTGGGTTCCTCTTTCAACAGGAAAGGCGCGGATCACTCACCAAGCGCAATGATCGAAATCTGGCGCCCACAATCGGCATCTGCAGCATGTGTGGCGCGCCTGTGCGAAAAGAATCGGAAAGAATCGGCATCACTGGAACCAGGGATGTGATCCGGCGCCGGATAGGTGTCCCGCCCACAATCGGCAATGTCGGTCACGCCGGCCTCTACAAGCTGATGGCGCACCAGTGCCGGAAGTTCGAACCGGAAGCGGCCGCCCTCATCATCGATAAAGCAGGAAGCGGCAGCGTCCCGTATGCCGGGCGCCACAGCAGTAAGACAGGCCTCGCGCATGTCGGCTCCGACCTGGTAGCTCGGCTGGCGTATGGTCGGGCCGATCAGCGCGGTGATGTCGCCGGCGCCCCGGTCCCGCATCAGCGCCACCGTCGAGGTTATGATGCCGTCGGCAGCCCCGCGCCAACCGGCATGGCAGGCGCCGATCACCACAGCATCGCGATCGACCATCAACAACGGCAGGCAGTCAGCTGTCAGGATCGCAAGTCCCAGCCCGCGTTCTGTCGTGACCAGCCCGTCAGCGCGGGCAAGCTGCGTCCGGTCGGAAGGTGCGCCGCTTGTGGCGATGACGGCATCGGCGCTATGGACCTGCCATACGGCGGCAAGGCGGTCGGGGTGCAAGCCCATTGCACCTGCCGCACGGTTCCGGTTCTGAGTGACAAGTGCAGCAGCATCATCCGATCCGAAGCCGCAATTCAGACTGTCATACACGCCGCTGCTGACCCCGCCGGCACAGCCGAAAAAGCCATGCCTGACCCGTTCGGCAGTTGCTTGATGAACAAGATGCGGGACCTCGCCCGTCACGATAAAGCCGGTCATCAGGAGCCCTCCGTCTCGAAGCCGGGCGGTTGGCCGGTGCCGGCAGGCACCAGAAGCGCGACCTTGAAGACCTCGCCCATCTGCGCCGGGCTTGTCAGCCTGTCGATGGCGGCCAGCAGCGCACGCCGTTCTTCCGGACTTGCATCTGTGCCAGCCTGCTCGGCGCGCATGGCCAGCCCGATCCGCATCAGGAAGCGCCCCTGTGCCACTGGCCCGATCAGGCGTGCGCCCTGTGATTGGCGGCCCGGCGCAGCGCGGCAAAATCGACCCAGTGCGACAGGTCGGCCTGCCCCGGCGCGTGGAACAGATCAACGGGCTTGTGTGCCGCCACGGCCTGAACCGAATCACCGGGATTACCGTCGCGGCCGTAATCAATTACCAGCATGGCGCCGCCGCGAGCTGCCACCGATCTGGCGAGGGCCGCCATTACAAGATCTGCCTGAGGACAGAGTTCGGCGACCATGCCGTCCTGCGGCGCATCGGGAAGGGCCGGGTCATAACTCGCCGCGCCGCCGTCCACAAAGCCGATCCGGTCATCGGCGAGGCCGACCATGCGGTGATGCCAGCTGCCGTCCCGCCAGATCAGCTGCGCCGCGGGAAGGGCATCGAAGAATTCGTTGGCGACCCCGAACAGCGGGCCTTCTATATCTGCTGCCAGCTCGTCCGTATCCGCATGCCAGCTCACATGTGCAGATCCGCCGATCGTGTTTTTCTGAACCTTGCGAAGCACCGGGCTTGTCTCGACAAGATGCACCGGAGCTGCCGCCAGTTCGGGCATCAGTGCCGACCATGCATGGCGCATGTCGCGCATCAATGTGCCGCGACCGGGGCCCAGCTCTGCCACCACCGCGTCTGCCGGCTTGCCGGCAAGTTCATACATATGGGCAAGGTAGAGCCCGCACATCTCGCCGAACATGCCGGAAATTTCCGGCGCGGTGACAAAATCCCCGGCTTCGCCGAACGGGTCGCGGGTCTGGTAATATCCGGCTTCCGCCGCGCCGAGGCAGGCCGCCATATAGGTCTCGAACGGCATCGGGCCGTCTGTCTCTATGCGTCGGCGGATTTCATCCTCGACGGTCTGAGGCGTTTTGCCGGTCATGACCGTTTCTGCCACCACAGCAGATAGGCCCCTGCCGCCATCATCGGCAGGCACAGGATTTGCCCCATGGTGACGAACCCTGCGAGCAGTCCAAGCTGCGGGTCAGGTTCGCGAACATATTCGACAAGGAAACGCGCCAGCCCATAGCCGGCAAGCAGCACAGCCGTCATGGTGCCGCTCCGGGCCAGCCAGCCGCGCCGCGCGCCAAGAAGCATTACTGCGCCAACGGCAAGGCCTTCAAGGCCGGCCTCGAAGAGCTCGCTCGGATGGCGTGGCAGCCCGTCGCCTTTGGCAAAGACCATGGCCCACGGCACGTCGGTCACCCGCCCCTGTAGTTCTGCATTGATAAAGTTGGACAGGCGTCCAAGGAACAGCCCGATCGGGGTGACCATCGCCACCCGGTCGCTGACAGCAAGCACATTCACACCCTGCTTGCGGGCGAACATCCACATCGCGACGGTCACGCCAAGTAGCCCGCCATGAAAGGCCATGCCGCCCTGCCACACCTTGAGAATATCGGCCGGATTGGCGAGAAAATGGCCCGGGTTGTAGAACAGCACATAACCGATCCTGCCGCCGAGAATCACCCCGAGAAGGACATGATTCAGCAAGCTGTCTACAGCAGCGACGGACAGCGGGGTTTCGGGACGCGCCGCCTCGCGCCGCAGGATCCAGTAACCGGCAAGCAACCCGCCGATATAGGCAAGCGCATACCAGCGGATACCAAAGCCGCCGAAATTGATCAGAAAGGGATCAAACTCGGGAAGGATGATGGGGCCGGTCATGCTGCGTACCTGTTGCTGGTCGACTGCCGGCCCTGCGCCGGCACGTCACATTATCGCATTCACTGGCGGCGTGGTATTGGAAACCGCGGCGAGATGCCATAGATAAGGTACAGGACAACAGCGGAGACCGACCATGCGTGGCCGTTCACGATTCATCTCTGACATGGCACAGATGGCCAACGGCGCGGCAACGGCGCTTGGCGGGCTGAGGGAAGAGATCGACAATATTACAAAGCAGCGCACCGAACGGCATCAGAATGCCAGCGGTCTTGTGACCCGTGAGGAGTATGATGCCCTGCAGACCCGCCATGAGGCATTGGCTGCACGGGTTGCTGTTCTCGAGGCGCAACTCGCCGAAAAGTCTGCAGCTGGTGCGTCCAGACCGGCCGCAAAGAAGGCAGCTTCGAAAAAGACAGCTGCCAAAAAGCCGGCTGCGAAGAAGGCCTGATTCTCGGGTTTTACGCGCCGGCGCGGTTGTCAGGCCGCCAGACGATATCATCGAAAAGCCAGGGCAGTTTTATCGCGCGGCGAGCCGTGCCGCCGAACCCTTTGTTTATCCTTGATTTCGTCGAGTTATCCACAAGTTAATGTGGCTCCCTTGGTGCAAGACCACTAAATATTGTGTTGAAAGGCCGTTCTGGTTGCGGCATTTTGAACGGGTACTCACTACCCGGGATTCCCGACCGCATGGCCCCCTCGCAAGCTACCATCGATACCGCTCTTGCCCATCCGATCGACCTCGTGACGAGGTTCGTCGCGCGGCATGACTGGCTTGTCCGCCAGCAGGAAAGGGATGCCATCATCGCCGAAATTCCCGGCCGGTGGAGCGACTACCAGCTCGCCGTGTCATGGCAGGATGGTGAAGAGACAATGCAGGTGGTCTGCCGGATCGATGTCCGTGCGGAACAGGCGCAGGTCGGCGAGATCGCACTGCTGGCCGCGCTGCTGAACCAGCAGCTCTATATCGGACATCTGGCGCTTGATATGTCGACCCGTGAGCTGGAGCTGCGTCATACACTTGCTCTTCGCGGGGCAGGTGGTGCCACGCCCGAGCAGGTTGAGGATGTTGTCGATATCATGCTTGGCGAGTGCGAGCAGGTTTACCCGGCGATCTATCAGGTGGTGACGGGAACGCTGAATGCAGGCGACGCCGCGACCGCGGTGATGATGGTCACCGAAGGGGAGGCGTAGCGCCACCGGCGCCGCGCCCTGTCACAGCATGAAATCTCTCATTACCCTCATTGGCTGCGGCAAGATGGGAAGTGCCATGCTTCATGGCTGGCTTGCCGACAGCAGCCTCGATGCCGAATTTGCCATCATCGAACCGGCGCAGGACCATCTTGCCTGGACGTCAGCACACGAGAATGTCCGGCTGCATGCGACGGTCGCCGATGCGGCTGCCGGTGGGCGTGCCGCCACCATGGTGGTGCTTGCGGTCAAGCCGCAGATGATGGAAGAAGCGATTGCCGACCTTGGCGCGCTGGCCGGGCCTGATACGGCGTTCCTGTCGATCGCGGCAGGTCTGTCGACAGCATGGCTCGGCGCGCGACTTGGCGCAGGTGCTCTTGTCCTGCGCTCGATGCCGAACACGCCGGCCGCCATCGGCAAGGGGATCACAGCGCTATATAACGGCGATGCGCCGGACCATGTTGCGGCGCTGGCCAGCCAGCTTCTTAGTGCTATTGGCGAGGTTGTGGTTCTTGATGACGAATCGCAGATGGATGCTGTGACGGCCGTGTCCGGGTCCGGCCCGGCCTATGTCTTCCTGCTGGCCGAAGTGATGACGGCGGCAGGCATCGAGGTCGGCCTGCCCCCTGCGCTGGCAAAGCAGCTGGCGGAAGCAACCGTGTCCGGCGCCGGCGCGCTGGTTGCCGAATCCGACGACCCGCCCTCGCAGCTTCGCGTCAATGTCACCAGCAAGGGCGGTACGACCGCCGCCGCGTTGGCCGTGCTGATGGCCGAAGACGGAATGGCACCATTGCTGGAGAGAGCCATTCGGGCAGCACGCGACAGATCGGTCGAACTTGGCGGCTGACATGCAAAGCATGTCCTGACAGCGCTTGACCTGCATGTCGTTTCCTCCCATCTCTCTAACGATGCAGACTGACTGGAGGGTGCCGGAATGACTTCCGCTGATACACCGACCGCAATGATGGACAAGCTTGCCGAGGCGGCCTGGGCTCAATTGGCCGACATGTCGCCGCGGGCCCTCCATATCGATGAAATTGCCGCCGCTGCCGGCGTCGCCCCCAGTGCGGCACGCGCCGTGTCAGGCAGCATCACCGCCCTCATTCTGCATCAGCTCGAGCGCCTCGACCGCCAGGCGGTTCTGGAAAGCCTTGCTGATATCGAGGATGCCGGCGAGGTGCCGATCCGTGACAAGATCATGGAAGCCCTGATGCACCGGTTCGAGGTCTATGCGCCACACCGGGCGCAGATGATCCAGCTTGAATCCGCGGCGCGGCGTGATCCGGTTCTGGGTCTGCGTCTTGTTGAATCTCTGTTTCAGGCGACACGCATGCTTCTGCGGATGGCGGGGGACGACCTCGCCGGATTTCGCGGCGAGGCGCGCGTGCGCGGTGTGGCCGGCGTTGCCATGGTGGTGGCGCGTGTCTGGCGTACCGACGACACCCCCGACCTGTCGATGACCCTGAAGGAGATCGACAAGCGTCTTGCCACGGCCGAGGAATGGGGCCGGACATTCCGCGTTCTGGATGGTCGCCCGGCGTCTGACGGTGAAGATGGAAGTACCGGCGGATTTTATGATCCCGGAGACCAGGGGCCGGTTGAAAACGGGCCCGGCGGCCGTTACCAATAACCCGTGTTCAGCTCTGGGGAGACGACATGAGCAAGGATGAATCCGCCACGCCGCCGGCAAGCTTTGATGATTTCATGAAGATCGACATTCGGTGTGGCACCGTCGTCGAGGCGGCACCCTTTCCCGATGCTCGCAAGCCGGCGATCAAGCTGGTGATTGATTTCGGCCCGGAGATCGGAACCCGCAAATCCTCTGCCCAGATCACCGAGCAATACAGCCCAGACACGCTGGTCGGGAAAAAGGTCATGGCGGTGGTGAATTTCCCGCCGCGCCAGATCGGCCCGTTCATGTCCGAGGTGCTTACGCTCGGCGTTGCCAACGAACGCGGCGAGGTGGTGCTTGTCACCCCGGACAGCGACGCGCCCGACGGCAGCCGCCTGCACTAGGCCTTTCGCTCAAACCGGCAGTTTCATAATCACGCGCAGGCCGCCGAATGGCGAGTCGTCGAGCGTCAGCTCGCCGCCATGGCCAAGAATGATATCGTTGGTGATGGACAGCCCCAGGCCGGTTCCGCCTGTCTGGCGGTTCCGTGATGTTTCCAGCCGCACAAACGGCCGCAGCGCGTCGGTGCGTCGTTCAGCCGGGATGCCGGCACCGTCATCATCGATGATGATGGTTACTTCGTCATTGCGATAATTGACTGAAATCTCTGCCTGGCTGGAAAAGGCGATGGCGTTGGAGATGACATTTTCAATGGCGCGCCTGATCGCCTTGCGCCGCAGCGGGAAGATCGGTATCGCCGGCGATGGTGGCTTGAAGGTGATCTTGAAGCCATGGGCGTTGCGGGTCGTTGCTATGATGCGCTCCAGCATCTTCGGAAGGTGTGTATCTTCGGGCGGCTCTTCACCTTCGCCTGCAGCAAAGCTGAGATAGGCGTCGATCATCTCTTCCATTTCGACAAGGTCGGCACGGATGGCCTCGGCATCTTCGGTCTCGCCCATCAGCGCCAGTTGCAGCCGGATTCTCGTCAATGGTGTCCGCAGGTCGTGACTGACACCGGCCAGCATCTCGGTGCGCTCGTTCAGCTGGCGCATGATCCGATGGCGCATGGCCTGAAAGGCGCGGCCGGCAAGCCTGACCTCGCGTGCGCCTTCAAGTCGGTAATCCTGGGCCTGCCGCCCCAGCCCGAGTGCGCGCGCGGCATTGGCAAGGCGCAGGATCGGCTGGACCTGCCCGCGCATGAACAGCAATGCCACAGCAAAAGCAGGATCGATGAGCCAAGTGTCCAGCCAAAGAACGTCCAGCTCGTCGAGGAAAAGATTCGTTTGCGGCTGGCGTAAATCCGGACCATGCCGTTATCCAGCTTCAGATCCACAAAGATCAGGTTTGGATCGGAGGAGAGATCGATATGCCAGTCCTGTGTCAGCCTGCGATCCAGTTCGACCCGCAACATGGTCTCGGCATAGCTTTCCGGCTGCCCGTCATTGCGTCCGGGGAATACACCATCAGGGTTGTGCTGCACAGGAAAAGAGAAGTATTTCCAACCGGTTGACTGGATGAGGTCAATGGTAGCCTTGTTGGGGTTGCTGCCAAGTCGGTCGGCGAGCAGTCCGATTTCGGCGGCGAGCTGGCTTGCCATATGGCGGGTGACCGTGTCCCAGTGCCGTTCGTAAAAAATGAAGACCGTGATCACCTGGACCAGAATCATCGGCACAAGGATAATCGACAGCATGCGCCCGAACAGGGTCTTTGGCAGATAGTCACGAAGCTGCATTCATGCCCCCTGACGGATTGTCTGTGCGCAGCAACCAGCCCTTGTTCCTGACCGTCTGTAGATAGACCGGGAAGCGCGGGTCAGGCTCGATCTTTGCGCGAAGACGGGCCACGGCCACATCGATTGAACGGCCGCGCATGCTGCTGTCCATGGCTGTGGCGATATCCTCTCGCGACAACACCGTGTCGGGGTGCGAGGCAAAGCTGGCCAGAAGTTTCTGCTCCGCCGTGGTGACATGGATACGCCCGCTGCTGTGCATAAGAACGCCTGTCGACGGATCAAAACTGTAAGGCCCGAAACCGATGCTGCTGCCTGTCTGTCTCGGCCTTGTCGCGGCGCGCGCAAGAATAGACCAGATCCGCAGCACCAGCTCGCGCGGTTCAAACGGCTTGGACATATAGTCGTCTGCGCCGGACTCAAGGCCGGTGATGCGGTGTTCGGTCTCTGCCATGGCTGTCAGAAACAGCGCCGGCACTTCACTCTCCTTGCGAAGGTCTATCAGGAATTCAAGCCCGGTTTCACCCGGCATCATGATGTCGACGATCAGAAGGTCGAAGGCGATGCTGCTGAGCAGGCGTCGCGCATCTCCGGCCGACGCGACATCGGTGACCCGAAAACCGCTCTCCTCCAGAAACCGGCGAAGCAGCAGCCGTAACCGCTCGTCATCGTCGATCACAAGGATATGCTGGATTTCTGTGTCCTTGATGTTGTCCATCATGTCACCGGAGCCTGCATGAAACTATCTGTCCGGCAGCCCGCGAGGTGACCGGGTCCGCGTAATATCGCCGGCCTGCTGCCGTGTCTCGGTATCAAGTAGCCCTTGCAGAACTCTTTGAAAGCCTTCCACCGCTGTCATGCCGGCTTCGCGATAGGCCCTCGCAAACCTGCGGCCTTGCACCTCGGTCAATCGCGCCTCAAGTTCGGTTCCGGTCTTTGTCAGATAGAGCAAGCGCTGGCGTCTGTCTTCCGGACCGGTCTGCTGTTCGACATGGCCGGTTTCCACAAGCGCCGACAGCACGCGCGAAAGGCTCTGTTTGGTAATGTTCAAAATGGCCAGCAGTTCACTGACAGTGATGCCGGGATTGCGTCCGATGAAATAGATGGCACGATGATGGGCACGGCCCATATTCTGCTCGGCGAGAAGGGAATCGGCCTCACCGGTAAAGTCCCGATAGGCAAAAAACATCAATTCAATGCCGCGCCGCAACTCCTCTTCACGCAGGAAAAGCGCCTTGCCGATCGGTTTTATGTCAGCCATGTTGACCCTAATTCATTTACGGTTTAGCGTTGTTTACCTTAGGAAATTACGTCCGATTTGGAACTAAACTCAAGGCAAAAATGATGCGGTCTGACGGCGGTACCGCAGGAGGAATGGACAATGGCACTGATCCCGTTTGACGATCGCGACGGTACGATCTGGCTTAATGGCGAGATGCTACCCTGGCGCGATGCGAAAACCCATACGCTCAGCCATGGCCTGCACTATGCCAGCCTCGTTTTTGAGGGCGAGCGCGTGTATTCCGGCACCATTTTCAAGGGCCGCGAGCATACCGAACGCCTGCGCAATTCCTGCAAGATCATGGATTTCGACATTCCGCTGACTGATGACGAGGTCGATGCGGCAAAGATGGCGGTTGTTGAAGCCAACGGCATCACTGATGGCTATGTGCGCGCCTTTTGCTGGCGTGGATCGGAAATGATGGCTGTATCCGCACAGAACACGAAGACACATGTTGCCATCGCAGCCTGGGAATGGCCGAGCTATTTCGATCCCGAGACCAAGATGCAGGGGATCACGCTCGACATCGCCGACTGGAAGCGCCCGTCGCCCGAGGTCGGCGCCCGTTCACGCCAAGGCGGCCGGTCTCTATATGATCTGCACGCTGTCAAAGCATGCTGCTGAAAAGAAGGGTTTCACCGACGCGTTGATGCTTGATTATCGCGGCTATATCGCCGAGGCGACCGGGGCGAACATCTTCTTCGTCGATGGCGAAGGCACGATCCACACACCGATTGCAGACTGTTTTCTGGACGGCATCACCCGGCGCACGGTGATCCAGCTTGCCGAATCCCTGCAGATGAAGGTGGTTCAGCGGCATCTGACGCTGGATGATGTGGCGGATATGAAGGAATGGTTCCTGACCGGAACCGCTGCCGAGGTAACAGCTGTCTCCAAGATCGGCGATATGACCTTCACCCCGGGCGATGCAAGCCGTCAGCTTGTCGATGGTTACGAGGATCTGGTCCGCGGCCGTATTTCAGTCTGACCAGCGGTCACGCGCGGCGTCGTCACTGTCGCGCGCTTCGACCCAGCTTTTCTCACCGCCGCGCTCTTCTGCTTTCCAGAAGGGCGCGTCGGTTTTCAGGAAGTCCATGATGAACTCGGCGGATTCGAATGCCGCCTTGCGATGCGCTGACGCGGTGCCGACCATCACGATCTGTTCGCCAGGAAGCAACCTGCCGACGCGGTGAATGATGGTGACATCCTCAAGCGGCCAGCGTTCACGTGCCTCTGCCTCGATCCGTTCAAGCTCGCTCTCGGTCATGCCCGGGAAATGCTCCAGCGTCATCGCGGTCACACCGTCATCGCTGCTCAGACCGCGGACGGTACCGACAAACAGCGCAATGCCGCCCACCGTTTCCGCCTGCAAGGCGCGGCTTTCGGCGCCGACATCGAAATCCTCTGTCTGAACCCGTACCGCCATTGATCAGCCTCCCGTGACCGGCGGGAAGAACGCCACCTCGTCACCTGCCGCAACCGGGGTGTCGAGATCGCCATAGGTGCGGTTCACCGCGACGCGAACGGCGCGCATGTTCTTCAGCGCCTGCGCATGCCCGTCGGACATGGCCGCCAGATGCGGAACCAGATCACCGACGGATGACACATTCTCGGGAAGAGGAACCGTCTCGAGATCGGTTCCCGTATGTTCACGCATCCATGCAAAATATCGTATCGTCAGCGTCACAGTCCGGACTCCCTGAAGGGGATGAAAGACAGATAGTCTCCGACAGCTACGCCGGTATTTTCAACCGGAATTTCGACCAGTCCGTCGGCGCCTGTAAGGGATGACAGGACGCCTGCACCCTTGCGGCCATGGAAGATGCATTTCCGGCTCGCCGCCGGTATTGGTGATTATTTTCACCCGCAGATATTCAGCACGCCCGGCTGATTTCTTGTGATCAAATCCGCATTTGACACGGGGGCGCAAAAGCGGTCTTGCGATGCCGCCTGCCATCCGGTCAAGCACCGGTGACGCTGCCAGCCGGTAGCAGACAAAAGCCGCCACCGGGTTGCCCGGAACACACATCACAGGCTTGCCGCTGCGGATGCCGCCGGCCATTGGCCGGCCAGGCTTGATCGACAGCCGCCAGAAAACGGGTTCGACGTTATTGTTGCGCATCGCGGCCTGCGTATGGTCCTCGTCACCGTCCGAGGCGCCGCCGGATGACAGCACCGCATCGCAGCTCTCCAGTGCCTTGGCAAAACAGGACGACAGCGCGTCCTCGTCATCCGGCACGATGCCAAGATCAATCACCTCAAAGCCGTCATCTGCCAGCATGGCGGCAAGCATTGGCCGGTTGGAGTCATGGATCTGGCCATGCTCTGTTGACGCGCCGGCCGCCACCACCTCATCCCCCATCGAGAGAAGTCCGACGCGAAGGCGGCGTCTGACCTGTAGCGCGCCATGGCCGGCAGCGGCGGCGATGCCGATATCTGCGGCGGTAAGACGGGTGCCCGCTGCCACAATCATTTCGCCGGCACGCAGGTTCTCGCCTGCCGGCCGGTTGTTGCTGCCGGGTTTCAGCGCCGATCCGATGCGCACGGTGTTGCTGGTCTCGTCAAATTCGCAGAATTCATGCATGGCGACGGCATCGACACCATCGGGCATCACAGCACCGGTAAAGATACGCACGGCCTCGCCAACCGGAACCGGGTGGCGGAGTGGATGTCCCGCCGCGGCCCGCCCGCTGACCGGAAAGGCGTGTGACGGGTTCGCAGCAAGAAAGGCGGCATCAACGCCATAGCCGTCGACGGCGGCATTGTTGGTTGCCGGAAGGTCCTGTGTTGCCAGAAGGTCTGCTGCCAGAACGCGCCCGGTGGCATCCGCCAGCGCCACGGTTTCGATCTCGTCAATTTGCGTGACGAGCGCACCTAGCTTCGACACGGCCTCGTCAGGTGACAGGCTGCCGCGATACAGCCTCGCGCTGTCGCTCATGACGCGGCTGCGACATCACCACGGCCGGCGAGGGCGCAGATATGGGCTGTGATGGCCTCGATGTCGTTCAGGTCCAGTGTCTGCGGGGGCGTCGCCGGAAGCGCCGAGGCATCGTCGGTGGCCACGGCAAAGATCAGCGGGTCGTTCGGGAACAGCGGCGGCTTGCCAGTCGCGGTGCGGAAAATCTCCAGCTTCGGGATGGGTTCGCGCTTGTAACCCTCGACGATGACGATATCGGCCGGCGCCAGTGAGGCGAGCAGCGCTTCGATCGGGGCCTCGTCACGGTCCCTGTTCTCGGTAAAGATCACCGAGCGTGCCTGCGAAGACACAATCACCTGACGTGCGCCTGCCGCGCGGTGGCGGTAGCTGTCCTTTCCGGGGACGTCGGCGTCGAAGGCGTGATGCGCATGTTTGATTGTGGCGACGTCGAGGCCGCGCGCCGTCAGCGCTGCGATCAGCTTTTCAGCCAGTGTGGTCTTGCCGCTTCCCGACCATCCGGCAAGCCCCATGACATAACCATGACGGGACTTTGCGGCGTCGAGGGCCGGGTTGCCGCCTTGATCAGACATGGTCGAGTGTGCCGCGGAAATAGGCAATGCCGGTCTGTGCGGTGATCAGCGCCGATGCCCACAGCATGACAAGCCCGGCTGTGTTGACGAAATCAAGATCGGGAAAGACGGGCGCCGCGATCAGCACCCCGATGGCGACCAGCTGCAGCGTCGTTTTCCATTTAGCAAGTTGCGAGACGGGAATGGATACGCTCCGCCCTGCCATGAATTCACGAAGGCCGGAGACGAAGAACTCGCGGAACATGATGACCAATGCGGGAACAAAGAACAGCCAGCCGTCGGACGTTACCTTGGCGAGCGCCAGAAGACAGACACCAATCAGCACCTTGTCGGCGATCGGGTCGAGCATGGTTCCGAATTTCGAGACGATCTGCAGGCGGCGCGCCATCCAGCCATCGAAAAAGTCCGATACACTGGCAAGAATGAACAAGATCAGCGCGACCGGATAGCCAACCTCCGGGTCATCTGCCCAGATCAGCGCTGCCACAAGCGGCGCCGCTGCAAGGCGCAGCACCGTCATCGTGTTCGGCACGGATTTCAGCATGATGTTCGCCGACATTCAGGCCCTCCCCGGGGAACGCCGCGTTCCCCTTGTCTCGCGATAATGACGCAAGCAATCAGGAATGCCCACTATAAAACCAGTCATAGAGATGTTTTGCCACGGCTTTGGAAATGCCATCCACGGCCTCCAGATCCTCGAGTCCGGCCGCCGCCACGGCACGGGCCGAGCCAAAATGCGCCAGCAGCGCCTTCTTGCGTTTCGGGCCGATGCCGGGAACGCCGTCAAGCGGGCTTGTCAGCGCCGCCTTTTGCCGGCGGGCACGGTGTGTGCCGATGGCATAGCGGTGCGCCTCGTCGCGAAGCCGCTGCAGGAAATGCATGGCCGATGCCTGCGGCGACAGGGTAAAGGTCTCGCGGCCGCGCATATGGAACTGCTCGCGCCCGGCATTGCGGTCCGGCCCCTTGGAAATGGCGACCACCGCGATATCGGCGACCCCCAGATCCTCCATCACCTCGGTAACGGCGCCAAGCTGACCCTTGCCGCCATCGATCAGCAGCAGGTCCGGCCAGTTGCCGCCGGTGCGGTCCGGGTCCTCTTTCAGTGCCCGTTCGAACCGGCGATTGATGACCTGGCGCATCATTCCGAAATCATCCCCTTCGGTGACGGCATGGGCGCCCTCGTCGCGGATGTTGAACTTGCGATAGGCGGCCTTGTTGAACCCTTCCGGTCCGGCAACGATCATGCCGCCGACGGCGTGCCGGCCCTGAATATGCGAGTTGTCGTAGACTTCGACACGGTCTGGCGCGGCGTCCAGCCCGAACAGGTCGGCAAGCTCGCCAAGAAGACGGCGTTGTGATCCGGTATCGGCAAGATGGCGGGCCAGCGCTTCCTCGGCATTATGGCGGGCCATGGCGGTCAGCTTGGTCCTGTCGCCGCGTTGCGGGCGGCTTAGTTTGACGCTGCGCCCGGCGCGTGCCGACAGCGCCTCGGCAATGAGCTCCTTGTCGCCCGGCTCGTCCGACAGCAGGATTTCCGCCGGCGGATCCTTGTCGTCATAGAACTGGCCGAGGAACGCCGTCAGCACGTCAGCGGCGCTGCTGTCGGCATTGTGGCTGAGGAAATAGGACCGGTTGCCATAGTTCGACCCGCCGCGGATGAAAAAGGTCTGGATGCAGGATCGCTCCCCGCTCTGGGCGACGGCAATGATGTCGGCATCTTTCAGGTTCTGTACGTTGATGTCCTGGCTTGCCTGAATGCCGCTCAGCGCGCGGATACGGTTGCGCCAGATGGCGGCGGTCTCGAATTCCAGCTTGTCGGCTGCGGCGTGCATGCGCTCGGCATAGTCGCGCTGGATCGCGGCCGATTCACCCGACAGGAAGCGACGCGCCTGGTCCATCTGCCCGGCATAATCCTCGCGGCTGACAAGATCGACACAAGGCCCGCTGCAGCGCTTGATCTGATATTGCAGGCAGGGGCGGGTGCGGGCGCTGAACACCGAATCGAACAGGTGCGCAGCATGAAGGCGCGCGCCAGATCGGCCACTGTCCGGTTCACTGCGCCGGCCGATGCGAAGGGGCCGAAATAGTCCCCCTTGCGGGTCTTGCGGCCGCGATGTTTCTTCAGCTGGCCGAACGGGTGATCGCCGGTAAGCAGAATCTGCGGCAGGCTCTTGTCGTCGCGAAGCAGAATGTTGTAGCGCGGCTTCAGCTTCTTGATCAGGTTTGATTCGAGAAGCAGCGCCTCGATCTCCGAGCGCGTGACGATCACCTCCAGCGTCTCGGTCTCGCTGACCATCCGCATCAGCCTGTTCGATAGCCTGTTCGGCTGGGTATAGCTGGTCACCCGCCGCGCCAGATTGCGCGCCTTGCCGACATAGAGCGCCTCGCCGGCGCCGTTCAGCATGCGGTAGACCCCCGGGTCGCCGGTCAGCTTCTTCACTTCCGATTTCAGATAGGCGAGACCGCGGCCGAGGTCCGGCGGCAGGTTTGCCGGGCTGGTGGTTCCGGCGGTCTCTTCATGGATGGTGGTGTCGGTCATCTCGTGCAATCTAGCCTGCCGGGCGCGGGGTTGGTAGGGGTGTGACGTTAGCGGCGCATCTATCTGAAAGTCCGGGAAAACCCGTCCCGAATGCCCTGTGGATAACTATGTGGATGAACTCGGCCGCCTGCGATTTGCATGCTGATTCCATGGAAAATTTTGCATTTTGATGACACGAGAAGGGGGTATTAAAAATTATAATAATATCAGTAACTTAAATATGAGTAAAAAAACTAGTGCACTGATTTGACTATGAAAATTTCTACATGTTTTTGGAAATATGACAGAATTGTTTCGCTGTGCACAACAGGTGCCGATTCGGCTGTCATGTTCCGAAACTGTCAACCCGGACCTGCAGGTATTTTTTCACCTTTCATTGTGCAGAAACCGCAGCCGCGAAAGAATCAAATGAATTCAGTGCCCAGCCGGGAAAAGGCTCCCGCCGGGCCGCCCCGCCTAGCGACGGCGGGGGCGTTTGCGCGGGCTGCTGCCGGGGGTGCCGGCCGGGAAGCGCGCCTCTGAAGACCCGCCGCCAGTTCCGGCATTGAACCTGTCGGCGATGGCCTGCGGCACGCCGGGCGCGTTCAGGCCCAGCTCGGCAGCCTCCATCCGGCGGATCTCGTCGCGAAGCCGGGCGGCTTCCTCGAATTCCAGATTGGCGGCGGCGTCCTGCATCGATTTTTCAAGATCGGCAATCACCGCGGCATAGTTGTGGCCGACAAGGTCGCCTTCCTTGGCGCCGGCCTGCGGGGTGACATGGTCGCCGCGCTCATAGACCGATTCCAGAACATCGTTGATTTCCTTGCGGATTGATTCCGGGGTGATGCCGTTTGCCTCGTTCCAGGCTTCCTGCTTGGCGCGGCGGCGGTTCGTCTCGTCCAGCGCGTACTGCATGGAATCTGTAACTTTATCGGCATAGAGGATGACCCGCCCGTCGACATTCCGCGCCGCCCGGCCGATGGTCTGGATCAGCGATGTCTTCGAGCGCAGATAGCCTTCCTTGTCGGCGTCGAGGATTCCGACAAGCGCGCATTCGGGAATGTCCAGCCCCTCGCGCAGCAGGTTGATGCCGATCAGCACGTCGAACACGCCGAGCCGCAGGTCGCGCATGATCTCGATCCGCTCCAGCGTGTCGATGTCCGAATGCAGATAGCGCACGCGGATGCCGGCCTCATACATATATTCGGACAGCGCCTCGGCCATCTTCTTGGTCAGGGTGGTGATCAGCACCCGCTGGCCCTTGGCCGCCGCCTCGCGGCATTCGGCGATGATGTCGTCGACCTGGGTAGCGGTCGGCCGCACGATGCAGTCCGGATCGGTCAGGCCGGTGGGGCGTACCACCTGTTCGGAAAAGACACCGCCGGTGCGCTCCATCTCCCAGGTGCCGGGGGTGGCCGAAACAAAAATGGTCTGCGGGCGGAATCCCTCCCACTCCTCGAATTTCAGCGGCCTGTTATCCATGCAGGATGGCAGCCTGAAGCCATAGTTGGACAGCGTGCTCTTGCGCGCGAAGTCGCCTTTGAACATGGCCCCGATCTGCGGCACGGTGACGTGGCTTTCATCGATGATCAGCAGCGCGTTTTCCGGCAGATATTCAAACAGCGTCGGTGGCGGCTCGCCCGGCCCGCGTCCCGACAGGTAGCGCGAGTAGTTCTCGATTCCGGCGCAGGACCCGGTGGCCTCGATCATCTCGATATCGAACTGCGTGCGCTGTTCGATGCGCTGTGCTTCCAGCAGCTTGCCCTGTTCGGTGAATTCTGCCAGCCGCTGCTTCAGCTCGGTGCGGATCAGCTTGGTCGCCTGCTGCAATGTCGGGCGTGGCGTCACATAGTGCGAATTGGCGAAAACGGTGATCGTTTCCAGCTTCGATGTCTTCTCGCCGGTCAGCGGGTCGATCTCGAAGATGTCCTCGATCTCGTCACCGAACAGCGAGATCCGCCAGGCGCGGTCCTCGAGGTGGGCCGGGAACAGCTCGACATTGTCGCCGCGCACGCGGAAGGTGCCGCGCACGAAATTGGTGTCGTTGCGGCGATATTGCAGCTCGGTCACCCGGCGCAGCAGGCTCTGCCGCTCGATCTGCTCGCCGACGGCCAGCCGGAAGGTCATCGTCGAATAGGTCTCGACCGACCCGATGCCGTAGATGCAGGACACCGAGGCGACGATGATCACATCGTCACGCTCCAGCAGCGCGCGCGTCGCCGAGTGGCGCATGCGGTCGATCTGCTCGTTGATCGAGCTTTCCTTCTCGATATAGGTGTCGGAGCGCGGGACATAGGCCTCGGGCTGGTAATAGTCGTAATAGCTGACGAAATATTCGACCGCGTTCTCGGGGAACAGCGCCTTCATCTCGCCATAGAGCTGGGCGGCCAGCGTCTTGTTCGGGGCGAGGATCAGGGTCGGCCGCTTGATCTGGCGGATCACATGCGCGGCGGTGAAGGTCTTGCCCGATCCGGTGACGCCGAGCAGCACCTGGTCACGCTCGCCATTCTGGATTCCCTCGACCAGCTCCTTGATCGCGGTCGGCTGGTCGCCGGCTGGCGAGAACTCTGACTGCAGGTCGAAATCCGCCGGCGCGCGCGGGCGCGTGATGATCATCTCGCCAACGGATGTGCCGTTGCCGGTGGATGTGCCGGGCGCGGGTTGGCGGAGAGGGTTGGCCGGGTGCTGGCGTGTCAGGTGTCGGGGTCGCGTCTTCCATGCCTGAAAGATAGGGGCCTGCGGCGGGACGAGGGAAGGGGCGGGAAGACGGTTCCTTAAGTTTTGGTGTACACTGCTGGAATGAACGTACATCCAGTCATTATCGGGATTTACTGGGGCTATCGGTTGCTTCTGTCCCCTGTGGTAGCAATTTGGGTTGGCAAATGGCTGGCCGCCGATCGCCGCTGTTTGGCCGGCATGGGTGCTCGGGGTGTTCCTGTTCGAGGTTGAAGTGCTCCGCAAATGGACAGGGCCGGTTATGACGGCTGCGAAGCGGAGCCTTGTCCGGATGCCGAAGCGGGGGATGCCGATGCAATACCGGCTTGCCGACTCCAAAATGTCAATGAGGGTTTCAGCGGTTCGGAAAGTGACCGTGAAGGCGATCAGATGGTTTCTTGAGGCGGCGCAATCGGGCCATGCCAAAGGCGGCGTTTGATCTTGCCGAAAATCTGTGACCCGGGATAACGATGAAGGGCTTTGTGAGAATCGCCACATCCCGATGATCCGATTCCGCAATGGCAAACCGGATGATCAACGGATTGCATGACCGGGCGGACACTGCTGGTACCGCATGAAAGATTGGGCGCAAGTCGGCTTGGCGAGATGTGCCGCACCGGCAATGCCGTGCCGAAAAACCGCATCGCCGCCCATATGTTTGTCGCTCACTGGCCGGTATGATCAGAGAAAATGGCTCGGGCGAGCTAGAACACGGAACGCGAGGAAGTGCTGGCGGATTACCATGGGTTTCGCTGCGCTCAGCTGGAAGATCGACCCCGGCTCAGATCCCAGGCGAAGGCGCGCCTGGGTGGAGGCATCTGTAGTTGATGTGAATGACTTGTTTGTCTTCCCACCATCCGTTCCCTGTGGCACATCTGATGCCGGAGTGACTCATCGAAAACACCTGACCCGGACCTGATACCCCGTCCATCGCCTTTGCCGACCGGGTGACGCGCATCGCGCCCTCGCCGACGGTGGCGATCTCGTCGCTGGCGCTCGACCTTCGCGCCGCCGGGCGCGATGTCATCGGCCTTGCCGTCGGCGAGCCCGATTTCGAGACCCCGCCGCATGTGAAGGAGGCCGCGATCCGCGCCATCCATGACGGCCACACCCGCTATACCCAGGTCGACGGCATCCCCGAGCTGAAGGAGGCGGTCGCCGAGAAATTCCGCCGCGAGAACGGGCTCGACGTCAGCGCCGCCAACATCTCGGTCGGCACCGGCGGCAAGCAGGTGCTGTTCAACGCGCTGATGGCGACGGTGCAGGCCGGCGACGAGGTGATCATTCCGGCCCCCTACTGGGTCAGCTTCGCCGGCATCACCCAGGTGGCCGGCGGCACGCCCGTCTTCCTTGCCAGCGGCTTTGCCGACGGGCTGAAACTGTCGCCCGAACGGCTCGAGGCGGCGATCACCCCGCGCTCGCGCTGGGTCATCATCAACAGCCCGTCGAACCCACCGGCATGGGCTACAGCGCGGACGAGCTGCGCGCCTTCGCCGATGTCATCCGCCGGCACCCGAATCTGATGGTGATCTCGGACGACCTCTACGAGCATCTGACCTATGACGGGTTCGAATTCAGCACCATCGCCGGCCTCGCGCCCGACCTGGCGGACCGGGTGCTGACCCTGAACGGCGTCTCCAAATCCTATTGCATGACCGGCTGGCGCATCGGCTTTGCAGCGGCGCCGGTGCCGCTGGTGAAAGCCATGGCCAAGCTGCAGTCGCAATCCACATCCTCGCCCGGCAGCATCGCCCAGCATGCCGCCGTCGCCGCGCTGAACGGCCCGACCGGTTTCATCGCCGAGAACAACGCCGCCTTCGCCCGCCGCCGCGCCATGGTGGTGGCGGCGCTGAACGCGATGGACGGGGTCAGCTGCCCGGCACCAGACGGCGCCTTCTATGTGTTCGCCTATATTTCGGGCCTGATCGGCAAGGCGCGGCCCGACGGCAAGGTGATCGCGAGCGACAGCGACTTCGCCGCCGCGCTGCTGGAACTGGCCGAGGTGGCGGTGGTTCCGGGGGTCGCCTTTGGCCTGTCGCCTGCCTTCCGGTTGAGCTTCGCCGCCGCAGATGATGTGTTGCAGACGGCGCTCGGCCGCATTGCCGGGGTCGTCGCCTCGCTCCGCTGATCCGCCCGGCTGACTTGCCCGGCTGATTTGCCCGGCTGATTTGCCCGAACCATTCGCCTTATCGCTGCCACATTGCCGGGGCAGGGTTTGCTCGTGATTTTCTGCGATCGCTGTGCACCGCGCACCGGCCGCCATTCCGTAACCCTGATCCACCCGTTATGAGGGGAGACATGACCATGCTGATCAAGCAACGCCGGTCCTGGGAACTGCCTGAATCCGCCGCTACATCCAGATCCGTCTATATGAACCGCCGCGAATGGCTGAAGGCCGCCGGCTTCGCCGGACTCGGCCTCGCCACATCGGGCCTGATCGGTGGCGGCATGGCCAGCACCGCGATGGCCGCCATCGGCGGCTATCCGTTCCCGCGCAACGAGGATTATGTGCTCGACCGCGCGATCACGAACGAAGAGGACGCCACCACCTACACCAATTTCTACGAGTTCGGGTCCTCGAAGAACATCTGGAAGAAGACCCGCAAGATGCAGGCCGACCCGTGGGCCGTCACCATCGACGGCATGGTCGAGCAGGAGCTGACAATGGATGCCGAGGATCTGGTCGCCGCCATGGGCGGGACCGAGGAACGGCTTTACCGGCACCGCTGTGTCGAGGCCTGGGCAATGGCCGTCCCCTGGTCGGGCGTGCCGCTGGCGAACCTGATGAAGGTGGCGAAACCGACCTCGGGCGCGAAATATCTGCGCATGGAAACCTTCCTCGACCCCAAGGTGGCGCCGGGCCAGAAACAGGCCTGGTACCCGTGGCCCTATGTCGAGGGGCTGACCATCGAAGAGGCGCAGAACGAGCTGGCCTTCCTCGCCACCGGTATCTATGGCAAGCCGCTGCCGAACCAGAACGGCGCGCCGATCCGGCTGGTCACCCCGTGGAAATACGGTTTCAAGTCGATCAAGTCGATTGTCCGCTTCACCTTCACCGACGAGCGCCCGGTCAGCTTCTGGGAAGAGCTCGCCGCCAAGGAGTACGGCTTCTGGGCGAATGTGAACCCGGGCATTCCGCACCCGCGCTGGCCGCAGAAGACGGAACGCATGCTCGGCACCGACGAGCGTGTGCCGACGATGATCTTCAACGGTTATCGCGATCAGGTGGAAGGGCTTTACGCCAATCTCGGCATCACCGACCCGCGCGAGCTGTATTACTAGGGGGCCCTAACGCCCCAGCAGCGTCAGCAGCTCTTCGGTCAGGCCGGCCATCTCGTCCAGCCGTTCGAACGACCCGTTCGGGATCGTGCCGGCCATTGGCGCGGTGTGGTTGCCGGCGAACATATGGTCGTGAAAGGCACGGATACGTCCTGCCTCGCCGCTGGGATTGGTTTCGGTGGCGCTCTGCCAGGGGGCGATCAGTACCGGCTTGCCAGTGATGGCCGCCTCGCTTGCCATATTCACCGAATCCGATGTGACAATCACCGCCTGTGCCAGGCCCAGAATGCCGGGATAGACATTCGGCTCTCCCTTTATTGGCAGCATCGCACCGCCGGCGGGAAGGTTCGCACACAGCCGCTCGACCAGCCCGTCCGGTGTCCGGCGCGAGGCCATGATCATCAGTGTCGCCTTTGCCTCGGCGGCAAAGCGCGCCAGTCTGTCGGCCATGCCGTCCGCCATCTCCGGCGTGATGCGGTAGCGTTTGTTGTCGCCGCCGATCATCACCGCGACAGCAGTGTGGCGCGTGGTGGTCAGCCAGCGTGACGGCAGCGCCATCATCGCCGTCTTTATGCTCTCCAGCGTCAGCCTGTTCAGCGATCCGGTGGTGACCAGCACATTCGCCCCGCGTGCCCGGTCATGCCGCGGCACCACCAGCGCGTCGAACATGGCAGGGGGCAGGCGCGGGTCCTGAAGCTGGACAATCTGCATTGGCTTGCCGTCGATGTGGGCCCGCCGGCGCATCGCCAGCGCAAACCCCGCCATCCGGCGCCCGCAGGTGATCATGATATCGGGATAGCGCCCGGCATGTGGCCGTCGCGACAATGAAACCGCCCCCGGAATACCGCTTGCCGCACCAGCTGCGCCGCCAGCTGTGCTGGTGGTTGCCCCGCCCTTTGGCGCACGACCATAGAGCGGCATGGACGGAAGCCAGGCCGCCAGCCGCGGCATGGCGCGCGTCAGCGGATGCGGGGTAATGGTGAATTCGTCACATTTCCAGTCCGGCCGCGCGCGCTGCAGTGATTCTGCCAGCGCCAGCGCCTGCAACCGCATGCCGGCTGTGCCGTCGCTGACCACCCAGACCAGTACCGGACCTGTCCCGTCGATGGCTGTGGTCTGCGGCATGTGGCGCGATCTCCCACGCGTTTTCAGGACAGGGTGGCGCGCATGCCAAAACTGCCCGACTTTATTTCTTTAAAAGAAAATACACTTTTTCCACGCAATAATCTTGCGCAATTTTCTTGCGCAGCTGCGGTGCCATATTTATCGTTGTTATCACTGGCGGATGTTCATCCGTCCCCCTGCCAAGTCACTTGGCACGCAGCATTGATCGGGAAGGAACGGGTCGGAAAAGCATGGCCGGTAAGGTAAAGCTGGATACGGTTGATAGTCAGATCCTGAGCGATCTGCAGGACGATGGCAGGATGACGAATGTCGACCTCGCCAAGCGTGCCGGCATTTCCGCGCCGCCCTGCCTGCGCCGTGTCCGCGTTCTCGAGGAAGAAGGCATCATCCGCGGCTATCACGCCGATATCGATGCCGAATCCCTCGGCTATACGGTTCAGGTCTTTGCCTTTGTCGGGCTGACCAGCCAGGCCGAGGCAGACCTCCAGCTGTTCGAGGAGATGGTCAGCGCCTGGCCGCAGGTGCGCGAGTGCCACATGCTGATGGGCGAGACCGATTTCCTGCTGAAGATCGCCGCGCATGACTGGGACGACTTCCAGAAATTCCTGACCTCGCGCCTGACCCCGGCGCCGAATGTCAGCCATGTGAAGACGGCGCTCGCCATCCGCTCGGCCAAGAACATGCCGGGCGTTCCCATCGACGAGATCGAGGGTTAGGGGCGATTTGACTTGATTTAGGTGAATTGGCGAAGGCCTGCGGTGTCTGGCCTAGACCTTGCTCATGTCGAACAGCTCGATCGAGATGATCTCATAGCTTTTGACGCCGCCCGGGGTGTGCACCTCGGCGGAATCCCCGACCGACTTGCCGATCAGCCCCTTGGCGATGGGCGAGGAGGTCGAGACCAGCCCGCGATTGATATCCGCCTCATAGGGACCAACGATATGGAAGATCGATTCCTCGTCCGTATCCTCGTCGGCGACACCGACCGATGTGCCGAAGGTCACCTTCTCGCCGGACAGTTTCGTGGCGTCGATCACCTCGGCGCGGCTGGTCACATCCTCAAGCTCGGTGATGCGTCCCTCGATGAATGACTGCTTCTCGCGCGCGGCGTGATATTCGGCATTCTCCGACAGGTCGCCATGCTCGCGTGCCTCGGCAATGGCATTGATCACAGCCTGGCGCTCATGCCCCTTGAGGTGCGCAAGTTCTTCCTTGATCGTTTCCAGCCCCTGCGGGGTAAAGGGAATCTTTTCCATCGTTCCTGTTCGTCCTGCCGGCCATGAATTCGGCGTGAACTCGGTGGCCGGTTCTGTCATCTCTCGGTCAATCCGCACGGCACGAGGCCGCCGGCCGGTATCAGCTGTCGACCTGGCGAGGCCGATTTTCTGGCGAGGCCAGTTTGCTGGCGAGACCAGATTTCTGGCAAGCCGGGGCTTCCGTCACAATACAACCCATCTGCCGCCCGCGGCAGGCAGGATGCGTGCGGCGGGAAGCTGGATCAGCTGGCAATGTCGGACAGAAACCCTTGAAGCGTACGAACGCCAAGATCGCCCTTTTGCAGCGCCTTGATGGCCTGCGTGGCGGCGCGACTGCCTGATACCGTAGTGTAGTAGGGAATTTTGTTCTTTAATGCAGTGTGGCGCAAGGAGAAAGAATCCCGCATCGACGCCGCGCCCATGGCGGTATTGATGACAAGCTGGATGTCACCTGACAGCATCGCGTCGACAGCGTGCGGACGGCCCTCCATCACCTTGTTGATGCGGGTTGCAGGGACCCCGGCCTCAGTCAGGACCGACATGGTGCCGCCGGTTGCCAGAATTTCGAACCCCATCTCGTGGAGGTCGCGACAGATGTCGATAAAGGCCGGCTTGTCCTCGTCGCGAACCGAGACGAACACCTTGCCGGACAGGGGCAGGTCTACCCCGGCGCCAAGCTGGCTCTTGGCAAAGGCGAGGCCGAAATCACGGTCGATCCCCATGACTTCGCCGGTCGATTTCATCTCCGGTCCCAGCACCACATCGCTTCCGGGGAACCGGGCGAAGGGGAAGACGGCTTCCTTCACCGCGACGTGGTCCGGCGAGATATCGCTGAGATCAAACCCGGCCAGCTTTTCCCCCGCCATTACGCGGGCTGCGATCTTGGCCAGCGGCACGCCGGTCGCCTTGGCGACAAACGGCACGGTACGGCTACCGCGCGGGTTCACCTCGAGGAGATAGATATCCTCGTCCTTGATGGCGAACTGGACATTCATCAAACCGACGACACCCAGCGCGCGGGCCAGCGCCTCGGTCTGGCGGCGGATCTCGTCGATCAGCGCGTCCGACAGGGTCTGCGGCGGCAGCGAGCAGGCGGAGTCGCCGGAATGAATGCCGGCTTCCTCGATATGTTCCATGATGCCGCCGATATAGACGTCCTCGCCGTCGCACAGCGCGTCGACATCAACCTCGATGGCGTTGTTCAGGAAGCTGTCGATCAGTACCGGGTTGTCGCCGGAGACGACGACCGCGTCACGCATATAGCGCTCGAGATCGGCTTCGTGATGCACCACCTCCATCGCGCGCCCGCCAAGAACATAGGACGGGCGGATGACAACCGGCAGGCCGACACGCGCGGTGATGTCGCGCGCCTCTTCGGCGGAATGCGCGATGCCGTTCTCCGGCTGGCGCAGCTTCAGATCGTTGACCAGTTGCTGGAACCGCTCGCGGTCTTCGGCAAGGTCGATGGCGTCCGGGCTGGTTCCGAGGATCGGGATATTCGCCTGCTCCAGAGCGGCGGCGATCTTCAGCGGCGTCTGGCCACCAAGCTGGACAACGACGCCATGCATCTCGCCGGCCTGGGATTCGCGGCGGATGACCTCGATCACATCCTCGTCGGTCAGCGGCTCGAAATACAGCCGGTCCGAGGTGTCATAATCGGTCGATACCGTTTCCGGGTTGCAGTTGATCATGATGGTCTCATAGCCGGCTTCGGACAGCGCGTAGCAGGCATGGACACAGCAATAGTCAAACTCGATTCCCTGGCCGATCCGGTTCGGGCCGCCGCCAAGGATGACCACCTTTTTACGGTCGGCCGGCGCGGATTCGCATTCGGCGCCGATAAAGGGCTCGTAGCACGAATACATGTAGGCGGTTTCGGCAGCAAATTCGGCGGCACAGGTGTCGATGCGCTTGAACACCGGATGTACGCCGGCCTCATGCCGCGCGGCGGTGACCGCGCTGCGGGTCTTGCCGGTCAGCTTTGCCATGCGGGCATCGGAGAAACCCATGGATTTCAGGCTCTGCAGGGTCGCCGCGTCGGTTGGCAACCCGTCTTCGGCCAGCATCGCCTCGGCATCGAGAATGGCCTCGATCCGCGAGAGGAACCAGCTGTCCCAGCCGGTAATGGTGGCAAGCTCGTCCACCGACATGCCAGTGCGCATGGCCTGTGCGATGCGAAGGATTCGGAAGGGCACGAATTCGCCAAGCCAGCCGCGGACAGGATCGCCGCCAAGTGTCTCGTCCTGTTCCGGCATCGGCACTTCATCAAGGCCGGTCAGCCCGGTCTCCATCGACCGAAGCGCCTTTTGCAGGCTTTCCTCGAAGGAACGGCCGACAGCCATGGCCTCGCCGACGGACTTCATCGATGTCGAGAGTTTCGCTTCCGATCCCGGGAACTTCTCGAAGGTAAAGCGGGGGATCTTCGTCACAACATAGTCGATGGTCGGCTCGAAGCTCGCCGGGGTGACGCCGGTGATGTCGTTCGCCAGTTCGTCCAGCGTATAGCCGACGGCCAGCTTCGCCGCGACCTTGGCAATCGGGAAGCCGGTTGCCTTTGACGCCAGTGCCGATGAACGGCTGACCCGCGGGTTCATCTCGATGATGATGATGCGGCCGGTATTCGGGCAGACGGCGAACTGCACGTTCGATCCGCCGGTATCGACGCCGATCTCGCGAAGAACCGCCAGCGAGGCGTCGCGAAGCGCCTGATATTCCTTGTCGGTCAGCGTCAGTGCCGGGGCAACGGTAATGGAATCGCCGGTATGGACGCCCATCGGGTCCATGTTCTCGATCGAGCAGACGATGATGCAGTTGTCGGCGGTGTCGCGCACCACCTCCATCTCGAATTCCTTCCATCCAAGGATGGATTCCTCGATCAGCACCTCGCTGACCGGCGACAACCGCAGGCCGTTGCCGACGATTTCCTCGAATTCGGCGCGGTTGTAGGCCACGCCGCCACCTTCACCGCCAAGGGTGAAGGATGGACGGATGATCGCCGGCAGCCCGACCGTGTCGAGCGCCTCGAGCGCGTCGTCGAAATTGTTCACTGTGCGGGCGCGCGCGCAATGCAGGCCGATCTTTTCCATCGCCACGCGGAACAGCTCGCGGTCCTCTGCCTTTTCGATGGAATCGGGACGCGCCCCGATCATCTCGACACCGAATTTTTCGAGCGTGCCGTCCTTGTCCAGCGCCAGCGCTGTGTTCAGTGCCGTCTGGCCACCCATTGTCGGCAGCAGCGCGTCGGGGCGCTCGGCCTCGATGATGCGCGCCACCGTCGCCGGAGTAATCGGCTCGATATAGGTGGCGTCTGCCATCTCCGGGTCGGTCATGATGGTCGCCGGGTTGGAGTTGACCAGGATCACCCGGTACCCCTCTGCCTTCAGCGCCTTGCAGGCCTGTGCCCCGGAATAGTCGAACTCGCAGGCCTGACCGATAATGATCGGGCCGGCGCCGATGATGAGGATGGAGCTGGATGTCGTCGCGGCGCGGCATCCTTATCCTTTCCGCTCTTCCATGAGCGCGGTGAAACGGTCGAACAGGTAGCGCGAGTCATGCGGACCCGGCGATGATTCGGGGTGGTACTGGACGCAGAAGGCAGGCTTCTCGCGGTGGCGCAGCCCTTCGACAGAGCCGTCGAAAAGCGACAGATGCGTGACTTCCAGCGTGTCGGGAAGGCTGTCCGGATCGACAACAAAGCCGTGGTTTTGGCTGGTGATCTCTATGCGGCCGGTGGCAAGGTCCTTGACCGGATGGTTTGCGCCACGATGGCCGCGTTCCATCTTTGTGGTGCTGGCCCCCATGGCAAGCGCCATCAGCTGGTGGCCGATGCAGATGCCGAAGACCGGAAGACCGGAAGCGATGAGCGCTGAAATTTCGCCGGCTGCGTATCCGCCGGTGGCAGCCGGATCGCCCGGGCCATTCGACAGGAACACCCCGTCCGGCTTCATGGCAAGGATGGTGTCCGCCTTGGTTTCGGCAGGCACGACAGTGACGTCACATCCGGCATCGGTCAGGCAGCGCAGGATGTTGTCCTTGCAGCCGAAATCCATCGCGACGACCCGGTGCGCGGCATCGGTGGAGAGATGGGTTGCGCTGAGGAAGTCCCAGCTTCCCTCGCCCCACGCGGCTTCTTCGTCACGGGTCACTTGAATGGCGAGGTCCATGCCGGCCAGTCCCGGCCAGTCACGTGCCTGTGCCGCCAGCGCCTCGACATCGAAGATGCCGTCCGGATTGTGGCAGATGACCCCGGTGGGGGCGCCCGCATCGCGGATGCGGCGGGTCAGTGCGCGGGTGTCGATCCCCGCAATGCCGGGAAGATCATGCGCTACCATCCATGCCTCGAGCGATGATTCGCTGCGCCAGCTGGCAGGTGCGGTAGGCAACTGCCGGGTGATCATGCCAAGCGCGGACGGCGCGCCGGTCTCGTGATCTTTGCTGTTGGCTCCGACATTGCCGATATGCGGGAATGTAAAGGTGATGATCTGTCCGGCATAGGACGGATCGGTCATGATCTCCTGATAGCCGGTCATGGATGTATTGAAACAGACTTCGCCCACATTCGTGACTGTGGCGCCAAAACCACGGCCTTCGAATACGGATCCATCACTGAGAACGAGAACAGCGGTTGGTCGGGATGAGGCTGCGCGCGGGGCTGCCTGTATCCGGCCTGAGTTCGTGTTCGGCGCCATCGGGGTCCTTGCAATATCAGGTCACGTTCAGATGGCCCGGCAGGCATGTCGCGAAAGGCGTCCGGTAGGACGGAGCAATAAGGGCAATGCGCCAGAGCCGATGTGTGATACATAAGGCTGTAAGACCGGTCAAGTGGCAGCGTGGCGGTTTTGGCCCGCCTCTTGCACAAGGCGGCGTTTGTCGGTAAGTACCAGCCTCTTTTGGGGCTGCGGGCGACAAGATCGCTCCGGCGTTGAAGCGGATTTGGGCGCGGTGCAGATCGCGGTCAGGGACATCCGGTCGGGGCCGTTTTTACGGAACCATTCAGTCTAGGCAGGTGTGTTATGGCGAATTTGCGCGAAGAAATTGCCTCAGCAATGAAGAATGCGCTGAAGGCCAAGGATCAGGCCGCGCTGGCGACAATGCGTCTGATCAGCGCTGCGCTCAAGGATCGTGATATCGCGGCGCGCGGCAACGGCAACCAGGATGGCATCGGCGACGATGAAATCCTGTCGATGATGCAGACCATGATCAAGCAGCGGACCGATTCGGCCAAAATGTACCGCGACGGCAACCGGCCGGAGCTGGCCGAGGCGGAAGAAGCCGAGATCACCATCATCACCGGATTCCTTCCGGCGCAGCTTGGCGAGGCCGAGATCGAAGCCGCCATTGCCGACGCTGTCGCGGCGACTGGCGCAAGCTCGATCAAGGATATGGGCCAGGTGATGGCACAATTGAAGTCTACCCATGCCGGCCAGATGGATTTCTCGGCGGCAAGCCAGAAGGTCAAGGCGGCTCTTCTCGGCGACGGGTGATTTGCAGTTTCTCTAGCTGTCTCCTCGAAGGATGTCTTGCGGGCGGCGTGATGCCGCCGCAATATGTTCCACCATGGCGCCGTCCGGGTGCCGGCTTCACAGCAACAGGCGCGCGGGGAGTGAATGGCCGTCCCACCGGAATTCATCGAGGATTTGCGCCAGCGGGTGCCGCTTTCGGATATTATCGGCAAGCGCGTCAAGCTGACTCGTAAGGGCAATCGCTTCAGCGGCCTGTGCCCGTTCCATTCCGAAAAAACACCTTCATTCTCTGTTGTCGATGATCAGGGCTTCTACCATTGCTTCGGGTGCGGGGCACATGGGGATGCCATTTCCTTTCTTCGCGAGACCGATGGTCTGGATTTCATGGAAGCGGTTGAGCGGTTGGCATCCATGGCCGGTCTTACCGTACCGCGCAGCGCACCCGAGGACCCGCAGCGCACGCGTCAGCGCAAGGCGGCACTCGATATTCTCGAGGAAACAACCAAGTATTTTCAGGCCGGCCTGAAGCGGGATGACGGCCGTGTCGCCGCGCGCTACCTGCATGGTCGTGGCCTCGATGCGGGTGCGGTCGGCAGCTATCGTCTCGGCTATGCTCCCCGCGGCGGATTGCGTGCGGCACTGGCGGCGCGCGGCTTTACGGACGAGGACATGCTGGCAGCGGGCGTTGTTCGGCGCAGCGATCGGGACGGCGAGCTTTTCGATTATTTCCGCGACCGGGTGATGTTTCCGATCGAAGATCGCCAGGGGCGTGTCATCGCTTTTGGCGCGCGGGCACTCGGCGACGCGCAGCCCAAATATCTGAACTCGGGCGAAGGGCCGACCTTTTCAAAGAAATCGGTTCTCTATGGATGGGTGCAGGCGCGCGAAGGATTGCGACGCAAGCTGCCGCTTCTTGTCGCCGAGGGCTATATGGATGTGATTGCGATCCAGCAAAGCGGCGTTGCCACCGCGGTGGCGCCGCTTGGCACCGCGCTGACCGAAGAACAGATCACCCATCTGTGGAAACTTCATGACGAGCCGGTGCTGTGTTTTGACGGCGATGCCGCCGGGCAACGCGCCCAGAAGCGCGCACTGGAAAGGCTGCTGCCGCTTTTGCAGCCGGGCAAGTCGGCGCGGCTTGCCATGTTGCCGGAAGGTCAGGATCCGGACGATCTTCTGCAGAAGGAGGGCGGCGACGGTCTGCTGAAGGTGATCAATACGGCAAGCTCGCTGATCGACAGCCTTTGGAACAGCTTTGCGGCCGAGCATGATTTGCGGCAGCCTGAGCAGCGTGCCGAGTTCTGGCAGGCGGTTCGGGGACAGGTCAAACAGATCGGTCACAATCAGGTCCGCACGGCGTTTGCCGATGAGATCGAGGCACGAATCGCGGCGATGCGCTCGGCCGGACGTGGCCGGGCGCGCCGGCATGTCGGGGCGCTGCGCCCGCTGGTGAAGCGGCCGGCAGCTGGTGCGATTCATCGGCACCGCGCTGTCTGTGCCATTATTCTGGCGCACCCGGCACTGATTCCCGACCTTTGCGAGACACTGATACAGATCGATTCCGGCGATGCAGCCCTCGAGTCGCTCAAAAAAGCCGCGATTGATGCCGTTATACGCGATCCGGACCTTGACGCAGCGGCGTTAAGGCATCATCTAGATGGGTTGAAGTTGACTGACGCGATCGATGTGCTTGAGGGGGACGAGATGAGAGCGCGCATGCCCTTCAACCCTGCGACACTTGATGGTGAGGAAGCCGGTCGGCGACTGGATGAGTTACTCCGGCTTGTAGGCGGTTCTTCCGGATTGTTTTCCACATCAGCAAGCCTGCCGCGCTAGCGCAGGCAACAGATCGATCCAAGATAGCCGGGCCGGGACAATCCCCGCCCGAGAGGAAGCAGATAGCATTCATGGCAGCCAAGGCAAATCAGCAGACCGAAGCAGAAATTCAGCCGCAGGACAGCGCGGCCGAAGCACAGGACAACGACGCCGCGCAGCGACCCTGAAGACGCTGATGCGGCTCGGCAAGGAGCGCGGCTACGTCACCCATGACGAGTTGAACGCCGCGCTTCCGACCGAGGATTTTACCTCCGAGCAGATTGACGACTTTATGTCGACGCTGAACGAGATGGGCGTTTCCGTTGTCGAGGCCGCGGACAGCGATGACTCATCGGAAAACGAAGGCGAGGAACAGCGCGCCACCGGCAATGTGTCCGACAGCGATGTATCCGGCACTGATGATCCGGTGCGCATGTATCTTCGCGAGATGGGTAGTGTCGAGCTGCTGTCGCGCGAGGGCGAGATCGCGATTGCCAAGCGTATAGAGGCTGGCCGCGAGCTGATGATTGGCGGTATCTGCGAATCTCCGCTGACCATTCGGGCACTGCTGCACTGGCGCGACCAGATCGCCGACGGTGTGGTGCCGCTTCGCGACATTATCGATCTCGAGACCACCTACGCCAAACTGAATGGCGCGCCGGTGGACGAGGAGATGATGTCGCGCATCGATGACGATATCGATGAAGATGATCTGCCCGAGGAAGAAGCCGCAGAAGAAGAGGCGGAAGAAGAAAACGAAGAGAGTGGTGACGCCGATACGGATACCTCGACCCGCGATGCCAACAATGGCGACGAGGGTGACGATCTGAACATGTCGCTTGCGGCGATGGAAGACGCCATCCGCGACCATATGATGGATGTGTTCGACCAGATCGCGACGCTGTTCAAGCAGTTCACCCGCTCGCAGGATCGACGCCTTGCAAAGATGGCCAGTGACGAGCCGCTGTCGCCGCGCACCGAGGCCAATCATCTTGATCTCAAGATCAAGCTTGTCGAGCTTATGGAAGGCGTGAACTTCCACGCCAACCGGATCGAGGCGCTGGCGGACCAGCTCTTCACCCTGAACAAGCATGTCACCAAGATCGAGGGCCGTCTGCTGACAAAGGCGACAGCCGCCGGCGTGCCGCGCGCGCAACTGCTTGAGGCATGGACGAACCGCGAATGCGTCGAGGGCTGGCCGGGCGATGACTATCGCAGCAACCAGTGGCGCAAGCTGAAGGCGCAGAGTGGTGACGAGCTTGCGGAAATTCAGGACAAGATCCGTCTCGTCGTCGATGATGTTGGGCTGTCTGTGCCGGAATTCCGCGCCATCATCCAGACCATCCAGCGTGGCCAGCGTGAAAGCGCCCGCGCAAAGAAGGAAATGGTCGAGGCAAACCTGCGTCTGGTGATCTCCATTGCGAAGAAATACACCAACCGCGGACTGCAGTTCCTGGATCTGATTCAGGAGGGCAACATTGGCCTGATGAAGGCCGTCGACAAGTTCGAGTACCGCCGCGGCTACAAGTTTTCGACTTATGCCGCCTGGTGGATTCGGCAGGCCATCACCCGCTCGATCGCCGATCAGGCGCGCACCATCCGTATTCCGGTGCACATGATCGAGACGATCAACAAGCTTGTCCGCACCTCGCGCCAGATGCTTCACGAGATTGGCCGTGAGCCGACCCCGGAGGAGCTTGCCGAAAAGCTGTCTATGCCGATCGACAAGGTTCGCAAAGTGCTGAAAATCGCCAAGGAGCCGATCAGCCTCGAGACCCCGATTGGCGACGAGGAAGACAGTCATCTTGGCGATTTCATCGAGGACAAGAACGCGGTGCAGCCGCTGGATGCGGCGATCCACGCCAATCTGCGCGAGACTACGACGCGGGTGCTTGCCAGCCTGACGGCGCGTGAGGAGAGAGTGCTGCGGATGCGTTTCGGCATCGGCATGAACACCGATCACACGCTTGAGGAAGTGGGTCAGCAGTTCAGCGTGACACGTGAGCGTATCCGCCAGATCGAGGCAAAGGCGCTTCGCAAGCTGAAGCACCCGTCGCGGTCGCGAAAACTTCGCAGCTTCCTCGAGAACTGATCAGGGTCATCCTGAAACCGCCGCCCGAAGCCAGCCTAGTAGTCTGGTTCTTTCGGGTGGATGAGCTGCCAGTTCGTCGAGGCGCCGCAGTCTCGCCTCATCCCGTCCCAATCCAGTATATTCGTGCCCTTTACCGGCAGAACGGCGCCAAACAACTCGTTGGTTTCGTATTTTTCGAAGTCGGTTTTCGCTTTCTTGTTCAGGTTGCTGCAATCCTTGTTGGCGATTGTGCATTGGTCGGAATTGCAGGCGGCCCCGCAATCTGTGAAGTAAGTGTCGAATGCCGGACTTGCTCAACGGGCAGTGTGACCCGCTCCTGTTGTCCCTTTGTGGACCTTGTAGCAGGTGATCCTGACTTTTCCCCGTTTCTGGAAAACACGCCATCCGTGCCAAAGCGTGATCATTGGCGAGCCGTCATAGGGGTTGCGAAGGTGGCTGTATTTTTGCGCCAGGGAGCGAACATACTCATCGCATGTGATTTCCCCGGTGATGGCCTCTCCGGTATCGACGCTGGGTGTGGATGATGTGCCTCCCCGAAGGATAAGATCGACTTCGAGTTTGACCTCTGTCTCTACATTTCTGACAGTTTGCGTCAGGGTGGAGTGCTTGGCAGATTCGAGATACTCGATGTAGATCAATCCGCCTATGGCGCTAAGGCAGGACACCACAAGAACGGCCACAAGGGTTTCGACCAATGAAAAACCGTTTGTTTGTTTCATGGCTGGCTGTGACCCCCTTCAGCGTTGCCTGCATGCATATTGCCTGCATGTATGTTGGAAGTGTCGGCGCATCAAAGACATCAGTCCTTTAGGCTTTGGAACCTTCCAAAATCAGCGCTAGTCCGCTTTACTTTTCGGGTGTATACCTCCGGTGAAGTGTATCGCCATGGGGGCCTGTAGTTCAATTGGTTAGAACCCACGGCTCATAACCGTGTTGTTGCAGGTTCGAGTCCTGCCGGGCCCACCAACACTCTTCGTAACAGCCTGATCATGATGGCCGCGCCATGCGGTCAGCGCAGCGCTGGCATCCAGCCGAGCGAGGCATCGGTGTCGCCAGCCTCCGGCCTGTATTCCGCGCCGAGCGGGGCGTCATATCCGGACGCGGCCAGATGCGCGAAGATATGCGCGTAATTGACCTCACCCCTATCGGGCCGGCCACGCGACGGCACGCCGGCGAACTGGATATGGCCGGTGATGTCGAGATTGGCATCGATCCGGCGGGTCAGGTCGCCTTCCAGAATCTGGATGTGATAGCAGTCGAACATCAGCTTGAGGTTGGGTGCGCCAACAGCCTCGATGATCCGGCGGGCCATCTCGGTATGGTTCAGGAAATAGCCCGGCGCGTCATAATGGTTCAGCGGCTCGATCAGGATGGTGCGCCCGCGCGGTGCCGCCGCATCGGCGGCATAACGCAGGTTTTCGACAAAGCAGGCCTCTGCCGCTTCGCCGCCGGCAAATCCCGACAACACATGGATGTTGCCGGCATTGATGGCATCGGCGTAATCCAGCGCCGCGTCGATGCCGGCACGCGCTTCCGTTTCGCGCCCGACAAGCGCGGCCAGCCCGTTTTCGCCGGCCCCGACATTGCCGCGCGGCGCGTTCAGCCCCAGCATGGACAGCCCGGTCTCGGCCAGCGCCGCCTTCACCGCGCCGGCATCCTCGTCATAGGGCCAGTGGCATTCCACAGCGTCGAAGCCTGCCGCCGCGGCCGCGCGCACGGCATCCGCAAGCGGCCGGTCCGTCCACAGAAATCCCAGATTGGCGGAGAACCGGGTCACTCGTCCCATTCCACATCAAAGCCGTTCACAAGCTCACGGACCTGGCCGGGGGTCAGCATGCGCGGGTTCATGCCGCGGGTCATCATGGCAAGGCGCGCCGTGTCCTCCAGCTCCTCGATGGCATTGCAGGCGGCCTCGACATCCTTGCCGGCGACCACCGGCCCGTGACTGGCGAGCATCACGGCCGCGCGTTTTCCGGCAAGGCCGCGCACTGCCTCGCCCATCGCCGGGTCGCCCGGCAGGAAGAAGGGAAGCAGTTTCACCTTGCCGAGTTTCATGATGGCATAGGGCGTCAATGGCGGCAGGAAGTCATCCTCGTCGACATCCGGCATCATCGACAGCGCGACCGAATGACAGGAATGAAGATGAACCACCGCGCCGGCGCTTGAACGTGTGTCGTAAAAGGCGCTGTGAAGCGGCATCTCCTTGGTCGGTGCGTCGCCGTCCACATGCCGTCCGGATTTGTCGATCAGCGCCAGCCGCGCCGGATCCAGCCGTCCAAAGCTGGTGCCGGTGGGAGAAACCAGCAGCCCGCCATCTTCGGTGCGGGCAGAAATATTGCCGGTGCTGCCGCCGGTCAGGCCACGATCGAACATCGATTTTGCCAGAAGGCAGATCTGTTCGCGTAACCGGTTGTCGCTGCCCATCATTCCTCCAGTCGCGCCAGTGCGGTGGCAAAGAAATCCCCATCCCCGAAATTACCCGATTTCAGGGTGATCGCAATGTCCTCGCCTCTGACGCGGGAAAAGGTCCATGGAACACCGGGCGCAATCTCGGTTCCGATGTCGAGGCGCGACAGGCCAAGCGCCTGTGCCACCGCGCCGGATGTCTCGCCGCCGGCCACCACGAACCTGCGGATGCCGGCCTCGAACGCGGCGATGGCAAGCGCGGCAAGCGCCTCTTCGACAAGCGCACCGGCCTCTGCCACCCCAAGTTGTTCCTGGGCGGCACGAACATCATCGGGCTGCGCGGTGGCATAGATCAGGGGATTGCTGGCTGCAGTTTGCGCGGCAAGCCAGTCCAGCGCCGGACCCGCGCCATCTTCTGCAAGTTGTAGCGGGTCAAGCCGCAGCGACGGGGCGGCCGGGTCATAGGCTGCCACCTGTTCATTCGTCATCGCCGAGCAGCTTCCCGAAAGGATGACCGCCCCCGACGCCAGATCCGGCACGGTGGCGGCAGGCGCATCTGCGGCGAGGCTGCAATCCGCGCGGTAGAGGTCCGGCAAAGGCATGGCCACGGCCGATCCGCCCGTCAGCAGGGTCATGTCGCGGCAGGCGGCGGCAATGATGCCAAGGTCGTCATTGGCGACCGCATCCACCACCACATGCGCCACGCCATCTGTGGCAAGGCTGTCCAGTTTTTCGCCTAGCGCATCCACGCCCTGCGCCACCGTCAGCCGGTTGGCGAGCCCGACAGGCCGGGTTACCTGTGGCTCCAGAAGCCGCATCAGGTTGCTGTCACGCATCGGGGTCAGCGGGTGATCCTTCATCGGGCTTTCAGCCAGCGGCTGCTGCCCGACAAACAGATTGCCCATGAAGATCGAACGGCCATTTTCCGGAAAGGCCGGACAGTAAATGGTCTGCTTAGCGCCAAGATCATCCATCAGCGCTTCGGCCACAGGCCCGATATTGCCCTGATCCGTGCTGTCGAAGGTCGAGCAGTATTTCCAGAAGAAGCGCTCGGCACCGGCCGCCTGAAGCCATGCCAGTGCGGCGCGGCATTCGGCGACAGCCTCTTCCACCGGGGCCGTCCGGCATTTCAGGGCGATCACCTCGAACGGTGCCGTTTCTGACGGTGGCTCTTCCGGCACGCCAAGCCGCAGCGAGACCTTCACACCGGAGCGTGCCAGTAATCCGGCAAGGTCGGTCGCGCCGGTAAAATCATCGGCAATGCAGCCCAGAAGCGTTGTCACGAGCCTTCTCCGGGAAGCTGCTGTCCGGAATTGTGGGCATAGCCCTTGGCAACGGCGGCATCATCCTCACGCCCGAGCCCCATGCCGGAGGCGGCCACATATTGCTGCAGGGCCGCGGCAGCGATCGGCGCGCTGAACTTGTTCGCCCTGGCGATATCCAGAACGATGCCGAGATCCTTCAGCCAGATATCGACCTGCGAATGCGGGGTGTAGTCGCCATCGATGATGTGCGGCGCGCGGTTCTCAAGCATCCAGCTGGTGCCGGCGCATTTCGAGATCACTTCCAGAAACCGGTCCGGTGCCAGCCCTTGCTGCATGCCGAATGTCAGCGCCTCCGCCATCGTCGCGATATGCACACCTGCCAGCAGCTGGTTCACCGATTTCATCACCGATCCCGGGCCTGCATGGTCGCCCATGTCAAACACGGTCTCGGCGGTGGCATCAAGCACCGGCCGGGCCGCGGCAAAGGCTTCCGGCCTGCCGGCCGCCATTACGCTGAGCTGGCCCTCTGCCGCCTTGACCGACCCGCCAGAGATTGGTGCATCCAGATAATGGATGCCTGCTGCGGCGCATCGCGCCTCGGCATCCATGGCGAATTCCGGGGGAACCGTGGCGCATGACATGATTACGGCTCCGGCTTTCAGTCGTGGCACCACGCCATCATCGCCAAACAGCACTTCTTCTGTCTGCCCGGCGTTCAGCACCACCACGACAACCGCATCTAGATCGCTCGCAATGTTTGCAACTTCGCCCTTGGCGCCGCCTTCATCCTGAAACCGGGCGACCTGCTGCGGCACCACATCAAAGCCGTGGACGGTGTGGCCAGCGCGAAGCAGCGACTGCGCCATGCCATAACCCATGGAACCAAGTCCGAAGACGGCGATCTTCATACTGGATTGGACTGTCATCTGCTCACCTTTCAGGTCATGGCGCGACATAGCTTGCGTTCAGCAACCGATGCCGTCTGGTCCTCTGTGTTCGATGAAATGAACACCAGCTTCATGAACTCAAGAATTGCGATAAATCGCAAGCCTTACTCACCCGAGCTGCAGGATATATGCCGCATAGGCGGTGAGCAAAAGGAGGCCGGCCCGACGCCCAAGTCTGCCAAGCACAAGAGCAAGGACGATGACGCCTGCAGTGGCGGCAAGCAGGATGCCGATATCTGTTTCAATGAACTGTGTGCCAACGGCAATAGGGGATACCAGTGCGGTAACACCGGCAATGCCGAGAAGATTGAAGATGCTGCTTCCAATCACATTGCCGATGGCGACATCCGTATGACGGTTCCAGGCGGCCACAGCGGCGGTAACAATCTCTGGCGCAGCTGTTCCCACCGCGACTACGGTCAGGCCGATCACCGCTTCGGACACGCCGAGAAGCAGGCTCAGCCGTACCGCCCCGTCAACAAAGAGCTGCGATCCGCCAGCAAGCGCTGCCAACGACAGGGCGATGGCCAGAATGTTGAACATCAGGCTGCCCCGCAGGCCGCGGCCGGCTGCAGTGCCGGTCATTGCCGTAACCTCTTCCTCGGCCTGTCCGGCGGCTGCCTTCGGCGGGGCAAGGAAGGCAAAAGCCGTATAGACGCCGAGACTTGCCAGCAGCACGCCACCTTCGACCGGCGAGACCTCACCGTTCCAGCACAGCCAGCCGAACAGAAATGTTGCCCCGGTCAGGATGGCGCCCTCGCGGCCCACTGTGCGCCGGACAACTCTCACCGGGAAGATCAGCGCCGACACCGCCAGAACCAGCAGCAGGTTTGCGATGTTGCTTCCGATGATATTGCCGATGACGATGTCGTCATGGTTGGTCAGCACCGCGCCGACAGAGATCACCAGTTCCGGTGCCGATGTGCCAAAGGCAACGATGGTCAGGCCGATGACAAAGGGCACATTCAGCCGCGCCGCCAGCGCAACAGAATGCCTGACAAGGTAATGCCCACCAAGCAGCAACAGAGTGATGCCGGAGAGCAGCAGCAGGGCCAATGTCATGGAATAGTCCCGGGTGGTCGTGTGGTCTGTGGCACAGATTGTCGATGCCGGCTGTTATTCAAGCCCCCGGTATTCGATTTTCCGGATGAAATCTTCCTGCCCCGACGTCTCGATACTGCCGGGGCGCGCCGACCTGACAAGCGCAATGGCGTCGTCGGGCCCGGTTCCGGACCGCACCAGAAGACTTGCCGCGAGCAGTCCTGTCCGGCCAAGCCCGGCCTGACAATGGATTGCAATACGTTGTCCGGCGGCAAGATCTGCCAAAAGCTCGTCAAGCAGCTGGTCGAATTCAGCCTGACGTCCCGAAGTGGGGGCTGTGCGGTCGGTGATCGGAAATTCACGCCATGACAGGCCTTTGTCCATGGCAAGCTGCTGTAGCGCGCTGACACCGAGTTTTTCCCGCTCATCCGCGCCGATGAGGGTGACAAGATCGGTTGCGCCGTTCGATGCCAGAAGGGCGAGATCGGCCTCCAGCGCCGTGGCGGAGCCCGGTGTGGTGGTTCCTGGCTGACCACCCCGAAGGCCGGGGCAGCGGCACAGCATCAGCCCGTTCGGGCCGAGGCCAGATGCGGCAAGCGCGGAAAAGGCAAAGGGTCTGTCGAGGAAATGTGTCATGCCGCTCTGTTTCCGCCTGTCCCGTGAATGACCTCAGAAACTATAGGTTATGCTGGCGATCATCACTGATTCCTGTGACAGGGCCGTGCTGTTCGGATCGCGTTCATAACGCTCCACCAGACGGGCGCTCGCCTCGAAGGTCAGCTCGTCCGTCAGGCGGCGATCAATGCTGACTGTCATGGTCTGCGCCGCATTGTCGAGGTCGCGGGTGAGTAGCCCCAGAACCTGGGTGTCCTCGACATCGTTCCACACCCATCTTGCGCCAAGGGTGAGGTCATTCTGGAAGCCGCTATGCGAGAGGCCCTTGCGGCTGTCGCGGGCATATTCGGCCAGCAGGACGAGATCGCGCCCGTCGCCGCTGATGTCATAGAGATTGTGCTCGACGCCGAAGACGCCGGCACGGTAGTTCCGCGCGGTGCCGAGCCGGTCATACTGGCCCTTGCGGCGGATGATCTCGGCCTTGAGCGCGGTATCGCCGCGAAGATACTGGATGTCGATCCCGGCCTGCGTGATACGGCTGTAGTCAGGCTTCAATGTGCCGTCGGCCTGTGGCAGCAGGCGCGGCGAATGGCCGGTGCCCCGGAACCAGCTGAGACCAAGATCGATATCACCGAAATAGCCCGACCAGCGGACGGCGTTGGCGATGTCATCCCGTTTCGCCCCGCCCGAATAGCTTGTGCTCTCGGTGATGCGAAGGCCCGGCCGCTCGCGCGCCGACAGCGCCGGATATTCATTCTCGACAAAATCGATGGCCATCAGGTCGAGCTGTCCCGGGCCGAGCGGCCAGGCCACCCGCGCCATCGGAGCACCGCGTTTCTCGCTTCGCATCAGGCCGCGGCTGAAATCGCGGCTGTTGACGATATCGACAGGGTTGTAGCTTTCGACCTTGCCCCAGAACAGGATGGTGTTGCCGACAAGAATATCGGCGTCGCCGAGGCGCGCCGTGACGTTGGCCTCACGAAAATCGACCAGCCCGCCGCCGCTTGTGCCGCCGCTGATCCGCGGTTGCAGCAGCATCTCGGCTTCATCGCCATAAATGACCAGCTCGGGCTTTGCCTCGAGATGGGCAAAGCTGTCCTTCTGCCCGGCATGGGCGGCCGTCTCGGGATACCAGCTTGCCTCAAGCGTGACCTCGCCGCTTTGCTCGACACCGATCTCGGCGGCTGCCGGTAGCGGCAGGTAACAGGCAAGCACCGCCGGCAGAAGCGCCAGCCGGCGGAAGCTCTTCATCGGGGTCATCGGCTGGCCTTGGGAAGTCCCTGCGGGGTGAAGTCACGTTCGGTCAGCCCCTGACGGAAGCTGTAGTCGCCCCAGGCAAGGCGGGTCGATTTGCCGGTCTGGCTGTTATCCATGATCATCACATGGGCGCGCCAGAACTGGCCTTCATATTGCCGGTAATCCTCGAAGCGGAGCGATTTTCAAGGTCGCCGCGGCGGTTGTAGAAATCGATCCGGTGAACGCGATATTCGTCAAGGTCGATGAAGGATACACGGCGCGAATAGCCCGAACGCTTGTTCTTCGGGCGACTCTCGACAGCGGCGCAGGTGAGGGCGGCGTCATGTTCGCATGCGGTGTCCTCGAGCCAGATATGATCATTGTCGGCCACTTCCTCGGAGCCCAGATCCTCGTATGAGAATTCGGACGATACGAACTTGCCGGTGCGGTTCGACGAGGAAATCCGCTTCACCCGCTTGACCGCAGGCAGGAAAATCCACTGCGAGTCATCATCCGGCTCGATCTTGGAATGGGTCAGCAGCGCCGTGCCACGGACATCGCGCGGCTCGGAAAAGGTGATGATCGAACGGTCGCCCTCGGAGGCATCGGCCGCTTCAAGGATGGTCGAGCGGAACTTGCGGACGGACTCGTTACCGGCCTTGTTCTTCAGAACCATCTCGCCCTCGACGGTGACATCGCCCCACCCCTTGTCGCGATTGTCGACCTCGGTGGCGATGGCCAAACCCTTTTCATTGGAGGCGTTGGCGCCGGTCAGCGGCATGATGGTGATCGAGGCGGCGATCACAGCGACCGCTGCAAGCGAGGCCGTGGTGGCGGTAGAAGTCTTCATGGTTTTCATCCTGTCGAGAAAGATCAGTAGCGGCGGGAGGAAGAGGAAATCGACGAACAGCGCAAAGCTGAGCGTGATGGCGGTCAGCCGGGCCATGTCACGGTTCACGGCAAATCCCGACTGGCCGAGAATGGCAAAGCCGATGACGAGGCCGAGCGAGGTGACGGTCAGCGCCATGCCGACGGATTTGAAGGCGTAGCGGACACTGTCCTCGGCGCTGTCGCCGCGCTTTCGCGCATTGGCGTATTTCAGAATGAAATGCACCGTGTCATCGACAACGATCCCAAGCGTCATGGCAACCACGATCGACACTGCCAGCGTGACATTGCCGACCATATAGCCCCAGAGCCCGAAGCCCATAATTGCCGGAACAAGGTTCGGCACTAGCGAAACAAGACCAAGCTTGAAGTTGCGCAGAACAAGAAAGATCACAAAGGAGATGAAGACCAGCGCGAGGCTTGTTCCCTGCAGCATCGAGGGGACGTCACGTGCCGAGATCATCGTATAGACATGTGTCTGGCCGGTGACCGGGCTCTTCAGTTCCGGCGCGTTTTTATCGAACCAGCCCTGGATTTTCTCGTCGAGCGCGATCAGTTGCCGCGTCGTCGCATAGCCGACAAAGGCCGATACACGTGTCGAGGACCGGTCGACATTGATCTGGTCTGTCAGGTCCATGCCGTAGCCAAGCGACAACTCATAGAGGAACAGGAACTGCGAGGCCTCCTCGTCGCTGTCGGGGATCCGGTAATAGGCCGGATCGTCGCTGTTCATATTCATGTTCAGCCGCTTGATCGTATCGCTGAGCGAGCGGATGTGGCTGATCTCTGGCTGGTCGCGAAGGAAGACCGACAACGCGTCGAGTGTCTACAGATATTCAACCGAATTGATGCCGTTCTCGACACCCGTATCGACCGAATATTCCAGCACGTTCAGACCGCCAAGCTCGGTCTCGTAGAGATCGGTGGCCTGCCTTGTCTCGAAGCTCTCGTCGAAATAGCGCAGGAAATCATCCTCGAGCTTGATCTGCGAGATGCCGGCGCCAAAGGCGATGATTACCACCGGGATGCCGACAAGAAGGCGCTTCTGGTGACGGATCACGAACTCGCCAAGCGCAACCATGAAACTGTCGACAGAGGCGGTGCGCTTGTTCTGCTTGATCGGCAGCCAGCAGATCAGGCCCGGAAGCAGGAACATGGTGAAAACCCAGACGCCGATCATGCCGCCGGCGACCATGTTGCCAAGCTGGCGGAAGGGCGGCGAGATCGAGAAGTTCAGCGAAAGGAAGCCGATGGCCGTGGTGAAAACCGCAACCGTGATACCAAGCCCGTGATCGATAATGGCGCGGCGCGCCCAGATCGTGCGGTCGGCGGTTTCCTGCATTGTCTGGCGGACAGATGACAGCACATGCACGCTGCTGGCGACAGCAAGGGTGATGACCATCAGCGGCGCCACTGCGGTGGCCGAGTTGATCGGGATGCGGGTCCAGCCGAGTGCGCCAAGCGAGACAAGCGCCGACAGTGTTGCGAGGATCAGGATCAGAAGCGATCCGGTGGCCGAGCGAAGCAGCACACCGACAATGACGAGCATTGCCACAAGCATCGCCGGGGTCAGCGTCTCGCCATCCTTCTGGCTGGCGGTGGCGAATGCCTGGCTGATCGCGACCGAGCCGCTGGCCTTGAACTGGATGTCCGGATAGGCGGCGCGGTATTCTTCGAGAAGCGGCTCGAATTCGGCATTGATGTTCGGAATTTCAGAGACAAGGTCGATTCCGGGAAGCCGGAAGATCACCGAAATTGCGGTGGCGCTGGCATCCTCGTTGATCAGGCTGTTGCGGATCTCGATGCGGTCGAGCGCTACTGCCCGTGCCGCCGCGGCGTCCTCGTCGGTCACCATATCGGGTTCAGGAACCAGGTCCTCGACAACCATCATGTCGCCGTCGGCATAGGTGTTCTGGAACCGGGTGATGGAATTCACCAGCCTTACATAGGGAAGGTTCCACAGATCCTCGGTCATGGCCCCGATGGCCCCAAGGGTGCGCGGAGTGAACACCTCGCCATCTGCCGGGACAATGATGATGGCCAGATTGTCGTCCTTGGCGAATTCTTGTTCAAACCTGTCGAGCCGGACCTTGTCCGGGTTGTCGGCGGCCATGAAGACCCGGCCGTCAGTATCAAGCTTCAGGTTGGGAATTCCGGCAAACACACCGAACGCAAGAAGCATGGTGACGATCGCCACCTTGATGCGGTTGTTCACAACGAATTCGGCAAAACGTTCCATAAGTCCTTCTCCGGATGGGATGCCCCGAGGCATGATGCCTGAGGTATGATGCATTGCGGTCTGATGGTCTGGTCGGGCATAAAATATACCGCCCGGTATTTATGTCAATTATAAAATACCGATCGGTATTTATTAAGTTTCCGGGTGAGGTTCCAGAAGAGCCGGCCCGGTGGAATCAGGTTGTAATTCCGTCGATGGCAAGCGCCACCATACGCTTGAGATTTTCTTTCGGCTCGCCAATCAGCACCACGTTCTTGGCAATGATGGTCTGGCCGGCCACAAGCCTCACAGCGGCGTTGAGATCGATCCCCGGACGCAATTGCCCGGCGGCCTCGGCGGCTTTCAACCGCTCTTCGAACATATCGAGAATGCCCTGCACCGCCTGATGGACCGTGGCCCGGCTTTTCTCGCCGATGGCATTGCCAAGCTGGACACATTCCATCAGCAGGCAGCCTGTCGGCATGGAAGCGTCCGCGTGCTTCTCGTAAAGGTCATCAATCTGCTTGTCGAACCATGCGTTGAGGTCGGTGCGGATGTCGCCTGTCGCGCCGAGCAGATCGGCGTAAAGGGTCCGCTGGCTCACATAATGCTCGATCGCAGCGCTGACCAATCCGTCCTCGTCTCCGAAATAGCGGTACAAGGTCGGCTTCGAGACGCCCAGCGCACGCGACACTTCGTTGAACGAGGTCGCGGCAACACCAGACTGCCAATAGAGATTTGTGGCAGCCTCGATGGTGCTGGTCCGGTCGAAGGACACCGGACGTCCGAGGGATTTCGAAGCAAGTTCGGTCATGGTCCTGTCCTGCCGCAAGGCATGGCCTGTCGCGACTGGTGAGAAACTGCTGGCTGCCCTAGATATAGGCGATGCATCCCGATGCGTTCAACCGCTGTTTGCGTGAAGGCGGATTGCGGTGTCGATAACCAGCCTGTAGCGTGAATCCAAAGGCCGGCAGGTTCAGGCCGGCAATTTATTGTGTCTTTCTAAGCGGAGAAGTCGTCCCATGCGTGACGCCGTCATTGTTTCCACAGCTCGCACGCCGATCGGCAAGGCCTATCGCGGTGCATTCAATGATACGCAGGCGCAGGAGCTGGCAGGCCATGCCATAGGCAAGGCGATTTCACGCGCCGGCATCGCTGCCGAGGAGATTGGTGACGTGGTCATGGGTGCCGCGCTGCAGCAGGGCTCGACCCATGTGAACGTTGCCCGCCAGGGTCTGATCCGGGCCGGGCTGCCGACCTCGGTCCCGGGCATGACTGTGGACAGACAGTGTTCGTCCGGCCTGATGGCGCTTGCCATTGTCAATGACCGCATTCGCCTCGGCGAGATGGATGCGGGTGTCGGTGGCGGCGTTGAATCGATCTCGCTTGTGCAGACCGAAAAGATGAACACGCACCGCTTTGTCGATCCGTGGATCAATGAGCACCGGCCTGATGTCTATATGTCGATGATCGAAACAGCCGAGATTGTGGCTGCAAGATACGGTGTGTCACGCGAGGCACAGGACGAATATGCGGCAGAATCCCATCGCCGGACCGCGGCTGCCCAGGCCGAAGGCAGGTTTGATGCCGAGATTGTGCCGCTGCCGTCTGTGATGAAGGTCAAGGACAAGGAAACGGGCGAGATCAGTGATAAGGCGGTCACGCTGGAAGCCGATGAAGGGGTGCGCCCGACGACGACGGCCGAGGGGCTGGCCGGGCTGCAACCGGTCTTCCGCGACGGCCAGAAGCTTGCCGAAGGCGACTTCATTACGGCAGGCAATGCCTCGCAGCTGTCGGACGGGGCCTCGGCCATGGTGGTCATGGAGGCGGCGGAGGCATCGCGCCGCGGGCTCCAGCCGCTGGGATGCCTTCGCGGCATCGCCGTGGCTGGCTGCGATCCCGAAGAGATGGGGATCGGCCCGGTCTTCGCCGTTCCCAAACTTCTCGGCCAGCACGGCCTTTCGGTTGACGAGATCGATATCTGGGAGCTGAACGAGGCCTTTGCCTCGCAGGTGCTCTATTGCCGTGACAAGCTCGGCATCGACCCGGAGAAATACAACGTCTCCGGTGGATCGATCGCCGTCGGGCATCCTTACGGCATGACCGGCGCGCGCCTCTCGGGCCATCTTCTGATCGAGGAAAGCGGCGCGGCGCAAGGCTCGGCGTGGTGTCGATGTGCATCGGTGGCGGCATGGGTGCCGCCGGCCTGTTCGAAATCTACTGACCGGGTGCCGGCACGGAGGAGAGACATGTCGTGCCACGCAACCTGATCCTAGCCATTGGCGTCATCTTCTTCGGCATCATCGCCTTCGACATGATGGGCATCATCGTGCGGCTTCTTGGCGACACCTATCCGATCCTGCAGATAGCTGCCATGCGGAATTTCTTCGGGATGATTCCGGCGCTGATCCTGCTGGCGCATGCTCGCCAGTTTGCCGCCCTGCCACGGTTAAACCAGCCGCGGCTTCACGCGATCAACCTGCTGCGTTCGACATCTGTCGTGGTGGCGCAGCTCAGCTTCTACACCGCGCTGACGAAGATCGAGTTCGCCACCGCGGGCGCGCTCGGTTTCAGCGGTCCGATTTTCATCACGGCGCTTTCGGTGCCGCTTCTGGGGCATGTCGTCGGCGTCTGGCGCTGGAGCGCGATCTTCATCGGGTTTGCCGGTGTGCTGACAATCATGCAGCCTTTCAACGAGGGGTTCTCGGCCTATATGGTGCTGCCGGTCATTGCCGCTTTCTGCTATGCGCTGTCCAGCATCCTTGTCAGGCTGTATCCGCAGGACATGCCGTCGGCGGCGATCCAGCTCAGCCAGCAGATCATGACCTGTATCCTCGCAACGCTTGCCATGCTGGTGTTTTCCGATCCAGTGGCGATCACCGGCGCGTCCGATGCCGGGCTGATCGTTTTGATGGGAGCGTTCGGCGGCACCGGTGTGATGTGCCTTGTGATCGCCTACCGGCTTGCCGATCCCAGCAGCGTCTCGCCCTTCGAATATTTCGGCATACCGGTGTCTTTCGCGCTTGGCTGGCTGTTCTTTTCCGAAGCGCCGTTCGACGATCTGTTCCCGGGTATTCTGTTTATCGTCGGGGCTGGTATGATCATCATGGCAAGAGAGCGGCGTGAACAGAGGCGCGTCGCGGCACGGGACCGGGCGTGAAACAGGTTGGAAGCAGGGATGACCATGGCGACGGAAATTGACGGGGCGGTTGCAAAACTGCGCGATCTTCTGGGGGACAGGCTGTCGACGGGATCATCGGTGCGCGAGCTCCATGCCCGTGATGAGGCCTATACCACGCCGGCGCTTCCCGATGCCGTAGCCTTTCCGGAAAGTGCCGAGGAGGTGGCCGCCATCGCCCGCATCTGCGCCGGTGCCGGCTGTCCCATTGCCCCTTACGGGATAGGCACCTCTCTGGAAGGTCATGTCGTTCCGGTGAATGGCGGTGTCAGCGTTGATTTCAGCCGCATGAACAGGGTCCTCGAGATCGACGAGCGCAACCTTCTGGCGACGGTCGAGCCCGGCGTGACGCGCGAACAGCTGAATGCCGAATTGCGCGCCACCGGGCTGATGTTCACCGTTGATCCGGGCGCCAACGCCACGATCGGCGGGATGACGGCGACCCGTGCCTCGGGAACCAATGCCGTGCGCTATGGAACGATGCGCGAGAATGTCATGGCGCTCGAGGTGGTGCTGCCTGACGGTCAGGTAATCGAGACTGGCACAAGGGCGCGCAAATCCTCGGCCGGATATGACCTGACGCATCTGTTCGTCGGTTCGGAGGGAACGCTGGGCCTGATCACCCGTGTGACCGTACGCCTGTTCGGCCAGCCCGAAGCGATACTGGCGGCGACCTGTGCTTTCGACACGGTCGACGGTGCGGTGGATTCGGTGATGGATGCGATGCAGGCGGGACTGCCGATGGCGCGGATCGAGCTCCTGGACGAGGTGCAGATGCGCGGCATGAACATCTACAATCCCGATATGAACCTTCCCGAAACGCCGCATCTGTTTCCTTGAATTCCATGGCAGCGAGAGCGGTGTCGCCGAACAGGTTGAGCTGTTCACGGCCATCGCCGAGGAACATGGCGGATCTGGCCTTGAATGGGCCACAAGGACCGAGGATCGCAACCGCCTGTGGAAGGCGCGGCATGATGCCTATTACGCTGCCAAGGCGCTCCGCCCCGGGGCCGAGGGATATGTCACCGATTGCTGCGTGCCGATCGACCAGCTTGCCACCGCCATCCGCCGTGCCCGCGTGGAGATCGACAATTCCGGACTGGTAGCGCCGATTGTCGGCCATGTCGGAGATGGTAACTTCCACCTTGTTATCCTGCTGCGGCCTGACGAACCGGATGATCTGCAGGCGGCGAATGCGCTTGCCGAAACGCTGAACCTGATGGCGATCGAGCTTGGCGGCACGATGACCGGCGAACACGGCGTCGGTATCGGCAAGAAGAAATACATGCAGGCCGAGCACGGTGATGCCTATGCGCTGATGGGGGTGATCAAGAAGGCGGTCGATCCGCAGAACATCATGAACCCCGGCAAGATGGTGAATGTGAATTGATACGGAAGTCAGCCAGATTCCGGACAGGAGGCTAGGCCATGGCAAAGCTGGTTCTCCTCGCGCTGATTGCGATTGCCGCGGCGATGCTGGTGCTGCGATTTGCCCCGCGCCTGCGGGCGCGCGTGATGGCTGTGGTGCGCCATCCCTTTGTGCGGCAAATCCTGTTCGGCCTTGTTTTCAGGCTGATCAGGCTGCTGATCTTTCGCCGCTAGCTTCTTTGCGGTGCAGGCCTGAGGATTTCACCGACGCATCCGCTTCAGCAATTGTCGCACCCGGGCCAAAGAGGCGGTATATTAGGTCGCACTGTCGAATAACAGGGGTGCGCAAGACATCCGGCAGCCTGATGGGGGATTGAAATCATGAGAACACATGCGCAGGCAGTGGTTATCGGGGGCGGGCTTGTCGGCTGCTCGATTCTCTATCACCTTGCAAAGCTCGGCTGGCGCGACGTCATTCTGCTGGAGCGCGACGAACTGACAAGTGGTTCGACATGGCACGCGGCTGCCAATATCCACGGGTTGCACGACAACAACAACATCACCCGCATTCAGCATTACACGATGAACCTGTATAAGGAGCTCGAGGCCGAAACCGGTCAGGGCTGCGGTGTGTTCCAGCCGGGATCGCTTTATCTGGCGCAGACCGAGGAGCGCGAGCATCAGCTGCGGCTTCAGGAAGCGAAAGCCAAATTCTACGGACTCGGCTTCTACGAGGTCAGCCGCGAGGAAGCGAAGGAGCTTCATCCGCTGGCGCAGTTCGACGATGTGCGCTGCATCATGTTTGAACCTGATGGTGGCAATGTCGATCCGTCGGGTGTCACCCACGCCTATGCCGCCGGCGCGCGCCTGCTTGGCGCCGAGATCGAGCGTTTCTGCCCGGTCACCGGAACCGAGGCACAGCCTGATGGCAGCTGGATCGTGCGCACCGAAAAGGGCGATATCCACACGCAATGGGTTGTGAATGCTGCCGGCCTGTGGGGCCGTGAGGTGGCGGCGATGGCCGGGCTCAGCCTGCCGCTGCAGCCGACCGAGCATCAGTATTTCGTCACCGAGACGATCGACGAGGTGGCAACGCTGGGCCGCCGTCTTCCTCGATCGCCGACCGTGACGGTGAATATTACTTCCGTCAGGAGGGCAACGGCCTGCTGATCGGCGCCTATGAGGAAAAGATGAAGTTCTGGGCCGAGACCGGCACGCCGCTCGATTTCGGCCATGAGCTGTTCGATGACGATCTCGACCGCATCATGGAAAATGTGATGCGCGCCATCGACCGGGTGCCCGCCGCGGCGGAGGCCGGGGTGAAGCGGGTGATCAACGGCCCGATGATCTGGAGCCCGGATTCCAACGCGCTGTTCGGGCCTGTGCCCGAGCTTCGCAACTATTTCTGCTGTAACGGCATCATTCCCGGGTTCAGCCAGTCTGGCGGCCTTGGCCTTCTGGCGGCGCAGTGGATGATCGAGGGCGAGCCGGAATGGGACATGTTCGCATGGGATCTGGCACGCTTCGGCGACTGGGCCGACAAGGCCTTCACCAAGGCACGCGTTCGCGACCAGTATATGCACCGTTTCAAGATTCATTTCCCGAACGAGGAACGTTCTGCCGGCCGTCCGGCGATGACGCGCCCGGCCTATGAGATGCAGCGTGGGATGGGCGCGGTCTTCGGCCTGAACGCCGGATGGGAGCATCCGCTGTGGTTCGCCGATACGCCGGGCACCGAGGATACGAACGGCTTTGCCCGCCAGAACTGGTTCGAGCCTGTCGGCCGTGAGGCCGCAATGCTGCGTGATGCCGTCGGCATCATCGACATCTCGAATTTCGGGAAATACGAGGTCACAGGTCCCGGTGCCGGCGACTGGCTCGACGCGCTGGTCGCCAATCATGTGCCGCGCGAGATCGGCAAATCCTGTCTGACGCCGCTGATCGGCATGCGTGGCGGGGTGGCCGGCGACTTCACCATCACCATGACCGGCGACGAGAGTTACATGATGATCGGCTCCGGCATGGCCGAGCGTTATCACCGGCGGTTCTTCGACATGGTCCCACTTCCGGACGGCACCGGTTTCGAGGTGGCGACACCACGCATTGCCGGGTTCAATGTTGCCGGGCCGCGCTCGCGCGACATGCTGGCCGGCCTGACCGATGCCGACCTGTCGAATGAGGGCTGGCGTTTCATGCGCTCGCGCAGGATCACCGTGGGCGGCATCGACTGCCTTGCCATTCGTGTCAGCTTCACCGGCGATCTGGGCTGGGAGCTTCACTGCGCCGTCGATGACCAGGTGGCGCTTTATGAAACTCTCCTCGAGGCGGCGGCCGCGCATGGCGGCGGTCCGGTCGGCGGGCGGGCGCTCGGCGCGCTCCGCATCGAAAAGGGCTACGGGTCCTGGGGACGTGAATATTCGCCGGAATACTGGCCGCAGGAAGCCGGGCTTCACGGGCTGATCAAGCTCGACAAGGATTTCCTGAACAAAGAGGCTTACCTGAAGATCAGCAACACCCCGCCGCGGGAATCGCTGACAATGTTCGAGGTCGATGTCACCGACGACGCTGATGCCAACGGCGGCGAGCCGATTTTCCTTGCTGACGGCACGCCGGTCGGCCGGGTCACATCCGGGTCCTACGGTTATACGGTCGGCAAGTCGCTGGCCATCGGCTATGCGCGGGAGGGCGTTGTGCGCGCCGGCGACAAGGTCGAGATTTTCATTCTCGGCAAGCCGCATGCCGCCACCGTTCTGGACAAGCCGCCATTTGATGCCGCTGGCGAACGGCTGAGGGCCTGATATCAGGGTCGGGCGGGTCGGCCACAAAACATGCGAACACATCCAACGGGGAGGGGCAGATGGAAGGCGCAATGAACAGAATGATGTCGGGGGTGGCGGATTTCGCGCTCGGCCTTGCTCCTGAAGATGTGCCGGACGCCGCGCGCCGCGATGCCGCGCTGATGCTTCTCGACACGCTTGGCGTTGCCGCCGCCGCCAGTCCGATGGAGGCAGGCCGCATCGCCCGCGATACCGCCAGCCTGCTCTACGGCTCCAGTGACCCGGCCCACCGGGCGCGGATGCTGTTCGACGGGCGCGAGGCCAGCCTTGCCGGGGCTGCTTATGCCGCCGCCACCCAGACCGATAATCTCGACGCGCATGACGGCTACAATCCGGTGAAAGGCCATATCGGCGTGGCCATCATTCCGGCGTTGCTGGCGCTGGCCGAACAGGCCGAGCCGATGAGTGGCGCCGAAGCGCTGATGCTTGTCACGCTTGGCTACGAGATTGCCGGGCGGGCTGGTCTGGCGCTTCATGCCACCGTCTCCGACTATCATACGTCTGGCGCCTGGAACGCGCTGGGTGTCGCGGCCATGGCGTCCCGCCTTCGCGGCCTGTCGGCGTCCCAGCTTCGCGAGGCCATCGGCATCGCCGAATATCACGGCCCCCGCAGCCAGATGATGCGCGAGATCGCGAACCCCAGCATGTTGCATGACGGGTCGGGCTGGGGTGCGATGGTCGGCATCTCCTCTACCATTCTGGCCGAACGTGGTTTCACCGGCGCGCCGGCGATCACCGTCGAGGCTGAAGAGGCGGCATCCTTCTGGTCCGATCTCGGCAGCCGCTGGGTGATGCAGGCGCAATATGTAAAGCCCTATCCGATCTGCCGCTGGGCGCATGCGCCGATCGACGGCGTGCGTGATCTGATGCTGGCAAACGGGCTCGGCTCCGATGACATAAGGCACATCCAGATCAACACCTTCCATGAAAGCGCCTGCCTGTTCCAGGGCGTGCCCGACAGCACCTCGATGGCGCAATATTCGCTGTCCTTTGCCGTCGCGACAGTGGCGGTTCACGGCCGCATCGGGGTCGAGCAGGTCTCCGGCGACGGGCTGGCGGACACTGCCGTGCACGCCATGATCAAGCGGATTTCGGTCGCAGAAAGCGAGGCGCACAACGCCACCTTCCCGCATACCCGCGACGCCGATGTGCAGATTACGCTGAATGACGGGCGGGTGCTGGATTCAGGACTGGTTCACGCCCGTGGCGGCAGCGAACGGCCGATGGACGAGTCCGAGATTATCGCCAAGTTCGAGGATTACGCCGCGCCCGTGATCGGTGCGGACAGGGCGCGGGCAATTGTGGCGGCGGTGACCGGCATGGCAGACGGGACCTGCGGCCTTGATGATCTGCGCGCCCATCTCTATGCGCCCGCCTGAACCCGCCTGAACCATTTGATCTGAACCAGCTGATATGGGGCAGCCGACCCGAGGCGGTGACGGTCAGGTCGCCTCGGTGGCGGCCTCGTCCGTGCCCTGCTTGCGTGGCGAGACGAGGGCGAGGCCCATCATCATCGTGACCACCGATGCCCAGACCCATGGCGAGTGCGTCTCGCCGAACAGCACCATTCCCCAGACCACCCCGCCGAGCGTGACAAGATAGCCTGTCTGGCTTGCAAAGACCGGCCCGGCGATGTTGATCACCGTGATGAACAGCGTATAGGCGACGGCGGTAATGATGCTGAGCGCGAGAACCGACCATTCAAGCGTGCCGAACGGGAATGCCGGAAAGAACATCTGGTCGGCAGCAAGTGTGATCGGCAACATGATAACGGCCGCAAGGATGTTCATGCCCGCCGCGGTGCGCACCGGCCCGATATCGGCCAGCGCCGGCCGTGCCAGATAGATGTTCTCCGCTGCATAGCAGACGGCGCTGACGCAGGCCAGAAGCACCCACGGGATGGCGGTCGGGCTCGGCAGGCTGCTTTCGGGAAGTACAAGCAGGGCGATGGCCACCGCACCGAACACGACACCGCTTACCCGTAGTGCCGCCAGCCTTTCCGCACCGATGATCATGGCGATCCCGTAGGTCAGGATCGGAATCAGCGCCACCGTGATCGACAGCACGCCTGCCTGAACATGCGGCGCGGCGAAATAGAACAGGCTGTTTGGAAGCGATGCCCCAAGCAGCGCGACGACCACATAGATTTTCAGGTGCCGCTTGCTGACGGGAAGCGGCCGCCCGCGCATCTGGGTAAAGACCAGCAGGATTGCGCCGCCAACGACGCTCTGCCAGAAGGTGATGCCGAACGGTGTGCCACCGGCACCCGTCGCGATGCGGGCCAGCGAGAATGACAGCCCCCAGACGGTGCCAAGGAACAGCAGCACAATCCAGGGAAGAAGCTGCTTCAGACGGTGTTGTGAAGAAGGCGCCATAGGCTCACCCATGTCCGGCGGCCTTGCAGGCCTGTGGCCATTGCCGCGAAAAATTGAACAGGACCGGCAGGCACCCGCCGTTCTCGGGCGACACTGCGCCCGAATTCCGCGCGTCGTCAAGCATTGAAAAGCTGTGCCGCCACAACCGTCGGGATGGGCCGCGGATGTGGTATGCGTCGGCGCGGCATCACAGGCTTGTGAACCCGGCCCCGGGAAAAATTAACTTGGCAGACAGCATTCTTGGCTCATGCTTAAGGATCATTGTGCCAGCCGTGCGCATGCACGCCTTCGCCGCGCCAGGCTGGCGCTTGTTTTCGCCCTCGTCTCCGGCGCCGCCCTTATCCTCGCCGCCTGCGGCGGCGGGGGTGGTGGCTCTCCAATATCTCTTAAAACCTCTGAACAGCCTTCATACCTTCTTGGTGCAATCGGGGCGTCCTCATCTGGTGGTGTTGGTGCGAACAGGGGACAGGGCGTCGCCGTCGCCGTAATTGACGGTGAATTCGATACAGGCCATCCAGACCTAGCAGGGGCGTTTCGTCGGGATGCAGGGGGCAAGTGCAAGGGCACAATGTGCGGGAAGGCCGTAGCGATGTCCGCCCTGTCGAACAGCGTATCAGCAATCCACGCCCCGGCATTGCCGAGGTCGCAAGTCTCGATGAAAAGCGACAGGCGGAACAGCGTTGGGAAGCGGACTTTTCGAAAGGATTTCACACGGCACGCATGTCGCCGGCATCATAGGTGCTCGAAACAACGGCATCGGCACGGTCGGAGTAGCGCCGGAGGCGGAGATCGTTCCGATCGTGCTGTTTCGGGATTTTTACATTCCGAGCAAGCACCTAGCATGGGGCTCGGCCGATCCTGCGACGTATTTGCAGAGCAATCAACGCGTTGCAGCGGCAGTCAATTTTGCGCGCGCTCAGAATGTTTTCATTATCAACAACAGTTGGGGCCGGAACAGGGTGCCCATTGATGTGAAGTTCCCAAACAGCGAACGTTATTTCCATCTATATAATCTGTTTCCAGACAACCCGTTTGCTCACGCTGATATATTTGATCAACGCGCAACCACAGCGTGGGAGGCTGCAGCAAACGAAGGACGGGTGATCGTTTTTGCCGCCGGCAATGAGGGTTGGAACGGCCAGATCGACATTTACGCGCGGCCGATCAATCGGGATAGCAGGGATGCAAATGTTCCCATCGATCAGGTTTCAACGTCACCCGGCCTGCCGTATGTCAGAAGAGACGGGCAGCAGATTGCGTTGCCGGAGAACATCCCCTCGCTCGAGAGCAGCTTCTTTCTGACAAGCGCTATTCTGCGAGGCCGCTGGCTTGCTGTTGTGAACGTCGACAAGCGTAATGTCATCGCAAGGTCGAGTAACGGGTGTGGCATCGCCATGGAATTCTGTCTTGCCGCGCCCGGTACTTACGTCCAGTCGAGTTTTGCAAGTGGCGAGAAGTACGACCAGAAAGACAGCCCCGGCAGAACAAGCAGCAAGCGCCGATATGGCGATGCCGATATAGAAACCGGCGACGGTTATGGCACCTATTCAGGCACGTCTATGGCTGCACCAGCGGTGTCTGGAGCTGCTGCAGTCGTTAAGAGTGCGGCGCCACACCTTACGGCAAGGGAAGTCGTCGATATCCTTCTTCGCACGGCGACGGACCTTGGCGCGCCGGGAACCGATCCGGTGTATGGCCGCGGCCTCGTCAATCTGGCGCGTGCACTGCAGCCGATCGGGGCTCAGAACGCTGCCGGCGGGCTCGGGCAGGCGGTCGCTCCAAGCGCCGACACGCGGATCGCCTTTTCCTCCGCCTTCGGCAATGCCGCGCCATCCGCCACGCATCATTTCGGCGGGTTCGACAGCTATGGCCGCGTCTATCGCTATCGCGCCCCGCTGCAGGACCGGTTGCTGCCGGGCCCGCGCCTGTCCGGGGTGCTGGCCCTGAACGCGCCAGACGGGCCAGTCCCCCTCGCATCTGGCCAAGGCGTCACTGCCATGCTGCGCCATTCAACCGTGCCGGAAAGCGCCGTCGGCGACGGCACCGCCGTCAGCTTTTTCGGCGCGCGCCATCGCACCGGCCTGTCGATTGCCCGTCGCAAGGCCAGCACCGCGCTGTCACCGGCATCATTGATGTCGCGGGATGACCGCGGCGGGACAGCTGGCCCCGACTGGCAGGGGTCTGGCAGGGGCTGGTGCCAACAGCGCGCGATGTGTTCAGTGGCGAGACGGACTGGCAGCTTGCCGGCGGGCTGCGTGCCGGGGCCTATTTCAGCCGCGCGATGGCCGAAGGCGCCACCCGCCGCGGCGAGACCTACGGGCTGACCGATCTTGGTATTGCCGCCAGCCTGGGCGGGGGCAGCGGCAGGCTTGGCATCCCGCCGGCCGGCTGACCGAGCAGGGACGGTTTCTCGGCAGCAAGCCTGAGGGCGCTTTCGCGCTGTCACGGCCGACACGGTCCGGCTATCTGCACGTTTCGGCTGAGCGCAGGTTGAGTGACCGTGTCTCAATCGGGGCGAACCTGATGCAGCTTCGTGCAGGTAGATTTCCGGCATGACAGTTTTGTCCGTGACACAACGCTCAGGCCAGCAGCGCCGGTGCGCATCTGGCCCTGCGGGATGCGGCGCGCGCGGGCGACAGGCTGACACTGCAATATGGCCAGCCGCTAGCGGTCACCGGCGGGACGATCCGCCAAAGATGCTATACCGGCAGCGGTGCCTACCAGGTCGACGACACAGTTCTTGATCTTGGTGTTCGCAAACGTCACCGCATGGCCCAGGTGATGTATCGGGTTCCGTTGGCCGACGGCATTGCCGGGTTTGCCGCGGCGGCGCATCACCGTAACTGGAGTCATCGCGGCGGCCTCGACAACAATCTGGTGATGTTCGGCCTGTCGGTGCGGCGCTAGGCGGTGTGGCTGTGGCGAAAATAAATTCGCCAGTCGGACCCGCAAGCTGAACCCGTCGGCCGAATCCTTTGGTCGCATCCGGTCGGATGGGCCGAAATGACGCCTATGCCGCCGGTCGGATGATGTTTATATCCAGTCTTACCCCACACCAGGGAAAGACCAGCAACTTGCCGGAGCCTTGGCCATGCCAGCCAACCAGACAACATCACCTGCCGACATTCCGCTGATGACCGTGATCAGGCGCGGCCTGTCACGCCGGTGCCCGAACTGCGGCAAGGGCGCGGTGCTGTCCGGCTATCTGACCCGTGTGCCGGTTTGCGAATCCTGCGGCGAGGACCTGTCGCATATCAGCGCCGATGACGGTCCGGCCTGGGCCACGCTGATCGTGGTCGGCCATGTGCTGGCACCGTTCCTGATCATTCTTGGCCGGGACGAGCGGATTCCGGTCTGGGTGGCGATTGCCGCGCTGGCGGCGATGATGCTGGCCGGCGTCTGGTGGTGCCTGCCACGTTTCAAGGGGCTGTTTATCGCCTTGATCTGGCGCACCGGCGCCACTGGTGAGGATGTTTTCACCCACCCCGCCGCCGAGGATGCTGAAAGCCACAACCGCCGGAATGGCTGACTATTTTGTCCCTTGAATGAAAAAGAGTCTCTTTTTTCATTTCAGAATGAAAAATTGATTGATTTTTTCATTCTTCACGCGCAACGATTTCACATAAGGAAATTGCATTGTGCTGTGGGGACCGCATCGTGCTGATGAAACTCAATGACAAGGCGAAAACCGCGTCTGGAAACCGTGAGAGCGGTCCGGAACCGCTTCGCTCGTCCGGGTCCATCGGCGCTGATATCCGTGCCTTGCGTCGGTCCCGCGGCTGGACGCTGAGCGATCTTGCCGAACGGCTCGACCGGTCTGTCGGCTGGCTCTCGCAGGTGGAACGCGGCCAGTCGGAACCGGCGCTTGCCGACATTCGCGGCGTCGCTGCGATGTTCGACCTTCCCGTCAGCTTCTTTTTCAGCCAGAGCCCGGACACCGCCGAGGCGTCCTATGTCGTGCGCGCCGAGAGCCGCCGCACCATGACGGACGAGGGCAAGGGTCTTGTGGAAAGCCTGCTGTCGCCGGATCTGGGCGGCGCGTTCGAGATCGTGCATTCGGTGTTTGCCGCCGGCGCGCGCTGCCCCGAGCCGTTCGTGCGCCAGACCGAGGAAGCCGGCTACGTGATCGAGGGCTCGCTGACGCTGATCATCGACGGCGAACGACTTGTGTTGAACCAGGGCGACAGTTTCCGCTTTGCCGGTGAAACGGTGTCCTGGGTGAATGAGGGCGATGTGCCTGCGGTGCTGATCTGGGTGATCGCGCCGCCGGTCTATTGACCGCTGGACTGACAGTAAACGTATCAAATCTGAACATGGCGGATGGTGCCGCCGGAGTGACAAGAGAGAGACTGGACATGGATGACGTATCTGCGAACACGGAAGTGAACAAGGCCACCGGCAAGCTGCCCAGCACGGCACGCGTTGTGGTGATCGGCGGCGGTTCGGTCGGCGCCTCGGTGCTGTATCACCTTGCCGAGAAGGGCTGGACCGATGTCGTGCTTCTGGAGAAGAACGAGCTGACGTCCGGTTCGACCTGGCATGCCGCCGGCAACTGTCCGAACTTTGTCGGCTCCTGGACGATGATGAAGATCCAGTCCTATTCGACCAGCCTGTACCGCGAGCTTGGCGCGAAGGTCGACTATCCGATGAACTATCATGTCACCGGGGCCATCCGGTTGGCGCATTCCCGCCAGCGCATGGAAGAGTTCCGCCATGTCGAGCGCATGGGCCGGCAGATGGGTGTCGAGTTTCAGGAAATGTCGCCTTCCGAGATGCAGGAGGTCTATCCCTTCCTCGAGACACACGACCTGTATGGCGGCCAGTGGGACCCGCTGGACGGCGATATCGATCCGGCGCAGCTGACACAGGCTCTTGCCAAGGGCGCGCGCGACATGGGTGCCAAGATCATCCGCTTCTGCCCGGTCACCGGTGTGCGCCGCGAGAATGGCGAATGGGTGCTGTCGACGCCGCAGGGCGAGATCCGCTGTGAATATGTGGTCAACGCAACCGGTTATCGTGCGAACGAGGTTGGCGCGATGTTCGGGCGCAATGTGCCCTGCGTATCGCTGGCGCACCAGTATCTGATCACCGAGGGCATCCCCAAGCTTGCCGAGCGCGACAAGAAGCTGCCGCTGCTGCGCGATCCCGACAGCTCCTACTATCTTCGTCAGGAAAAGGACGGGTTGCTTCTCGGGCCATATGAGAAAAACTGCCGCGCGCACTGGACGACGGCCGACGACCCGATGCCGGAGGATTTCTCCTTCCAGCTCTATTCCGACGATCTGGAACGCCTCGAATGGTACATTGAAGATGCCTGCGCCCGTGTGCCGCTTCTTGGCACCGCCGGCATCACTCGGGTGGTGAACGGGCCGATCCCCTACGCACCTGACGGGCTGCCGCTGATCGGGCCGATGCCTGGCGTGCCGAACGCTTTCGAGGCCTGTGTCTTCACATTCGGTATTGTTCAGGCCGGCGGCGCTGGCAAGCTGCTGTCCGACATCATCGTCGAGGGCGAGTCCGAGACCGACAGCTGGGCTGTCGATCCGCGCCGTTTCACCGACCATGTCGATCTTGAATACACCAAGGCCAAAGCGCTCGAGACCTACAGCCACGAATATGCAATGCATTTCCCGCAGATCCAGTGGCCGGCCGGGCGTAATGCCAAGGTCTCGCCGCTCTATGACCGGCTGGCTGATGCCGGTGCGGCGTTCGGGTCCTACGGCGGATGGGAGCGTGCCGACTGGTTCCCGCGAGACGGCGAGTCCGAGCATGCGGCCAACAGTTATGACCGGCAGCCCTGGTTCGATACGGTCGGCGCGGAATGCCGCCACGTCGCCGAGCATGTCGGTGTGCTGGAGCTGACCGGCTTCTCGCGCTTCATGGTCAGCGGTGCCGGCGCTGCTGACTGGCTTCGCGGCATGGTCACCGGCGGCCTGCCCAAGGTAGGGCGGATCGGCCTTGTCTATTTCGCCTGAAAAGGGCAAGATTCTGACCGAGATGACCGCACCCGCCTCGGCGAGGACGAGTTCCTGATGATGACCGGTGCCGGTGCCTACTGGCATGACCGTGATCTTCTGAACTTCAATCTTCCGTCGGACGGTTCGGTGACGGTCAAGGACATCACATCCGATCTGGCGACCCTGCTGGTCACTGGCCCGAAGGCCCTGGCCTGATGGCGGATCTGGCAGGCGAGGGCATGGGCCATGAGGCCTTCCCGTGGCTGACCTGGCGGCAGATGGAGATCGGCGGCGTGAAGGTGAATGCCATCCGCGTCTCCTTTGCCGGCGAGGCTGGATGGGAGCTGCATTGCGACATGGGCGATATCACCGCCCTTTATGACGCAGTCTGGGCCGCGGGCCAGCCGCACAATATTGGCAATTTCGGCATGCTGGCGCTGGATTCCATGCGGCTCGAAAAGGGCTACCGTTCCTGGAAGGCCGACCTCACATCGGACTACACCATGTTCCAGAGCGGCCTTGGTCGCTGGGTGAACCTGAACAAGGAGGCCTTCACCGGCAAGGCGGCGCTTCAGGCCGAGCACCAGGCCGGTGTCACGCAGAATTTCGTGACCCTGACCCTCGATGATCCGGCCGATGGCGAGCCGTTCGGCGAGGCGGTCTATCTCAGCACCGTGCGGATCGACGGCAATGACGCCGGTCTCGTTGTCTCGGCAGGCTATGGCCACCGGGTCGCCAAATCGATCGCGATGGCGGTCCTCGATGCCAGGATGCTCGAGAGCGGCGGCGCGATGACTGTCGATGTCCTCGGGCGCGAGCGTGCCGCGCATCTGGTCGCGGGCGACGTTCTCTATGATCCTGAAAATGCAAAGATGAAGGTGTAATGTGATGGATATCCCGGCAAAGGCGCGGGCGGTCATCATCGGCGGCGGGGTCGTCGGTTGTTCGATCGCCTATCATCTTGGCAAGCTCGGCTGGACCGACGTTGTTCTTCTCGAGCGCAAGCAACTGACCTGTGGCACCACCTGGCACGCCGCCGGGCTGATCGCACAGCTTCGTGCGACACAGAACATGACGCGGCTGGCGAAATACTCGCAGGAGCTGTATTTCGGGCTCGAGGAAGAGACCGGTGTGGCCACCGGTTTCAAGCGCAACGGGTCGATCACCGTTGCCCTGACCGACGAGCGGATGGAAGAGCTCCGCCGCTCTGCCGCCATGGCGCGTGCCTTTGGTGTCGAGATTGACGAGATCAGCCCTTCGGATATCCAGTCACGTTACCCCGGCCTGACGGTCGATGACGCGGTCGGTGGCGTCTGGCTGCCGAAGGACGGTCAGGCGGATCCGGTCAATATCACCCAGGCGCTTGCCAAGGGTGCGCGCAATTACGGCGCGAAGATCATTCAGGGCGTCAAGGTCACCGAAATCCACCAGACCGACGGCCGCGTCACTGGTGTGATGACTGACCAGGGTCCGATCGAGGCCGATTACGTGGTCAATGCGGGTGGTATGTGGGCGCGCGAAATCGGTGCAATGGCCGGTGTTGCGGTGCCACTTCATGCCAGCGAGCATTTCTATATCGTGACCGAGGGGATCGACGGGCTGACCTCGAACCTGCCGGTGCTGCGGGTGCCGGACGAATGCGCCTATTACAAGGAAGATGCCGGCAAGATCCTGCTTGGTGCCTTCGAGCCGAACTCCAAGCCATGGGGCATGGACGGCATCCCCGAGGATTTCGAGTTTGATTCCCTGCCCGAGGATTTCGATCATTTCGAGCCGATTCTCGAGCGAGCCGTAGAACGCTTCCCGGTTCTGGCAGAGGCCGGCATCCAGACCTTCTTCAACGGACCTGAGAGTTTCACTCCAGACGACCGTTATATTCTCGGCGAGGCGCCGGAGCTGCAGAACTTCTTCGTTGCCGCCGGCTTTAACTCGGTCGGCATCCAGTCCGCAGGCGGCGCCGGCATGGTGCTTGCCGAATGGATGGACACCGGCAACGCGCCGATGGACCTGTGGGATGTCGATATCCGCCGGATGCAGCCGTTCCAGGCAAACCGCTCATATCTGAAAAGCCGCGTGTCCGAAACGCTCGGCCTTCTCTATGCCGACCATTTCCCCTACCGCCAGGTCGAGACAGCACGCAATGTGCGGCAGTCACCGATCCATGACAGGCTGAAGGGCGAGGGCGCCTGCTTTGGCGAGGTCAGCGGATGGGAGCGTGCCAACTGGTTCCTGCCGAAAGCCGAGCGCGACGCCGGCAAGCCGGCGGAATATGAATATAGCTGGAAGCGCCAGAACTGGTTCGACCACAGCGCCGACGAGCACAACGCCGTGCGCAACCATGTGGGCATGTTCGACCTGTCCAGTTTCGGCAAGATCAGGGTCGTCGGCAAGGATGCCGAGGCGGTGTTGCAACGGCTTTGCGGCAACGATGTCGCGGTGCCGGACGGCAAGATCGTCTATACCCAGTTCCTGAACGAGGACGGCCATATCGAAGCGGATGTGACGGTGACAAGGCTCTCGTCCGACGAGTTCCTCGTTGTCACCCCGGCGGCGACGGTGCGGCGCGACCTGCACTGGATCAACGGTCATATTCCCGACGGGGCGCACTGTTTCGCCATGGATGTGACCGTGTCGGAATCGGTGATGGCGGTGATGGGGCCGGAGGCGCGCGATTTCCTGCAGCCGCTGATCCCGCAAAGCCTGTCGAATGAGGATTTTCCCTTCGGCACGGCGCAACCGATCGAGATCGGCCATGGCATTGCCCGTGCCCATCGCGTGACCTATGTCGGCGAGCTTGGCTGGGAGCTCTATGTCTCGACCGACATGGCAAACCATGTGTTCGACACCCTGATGGCGCGGGCCGGTGATCATCCGCTGCGGATGTGCGGTCTTCACGCGCTCGACAGCTGCCGCATCGAAAAGGCGTTCCGCCATTTCGGCCACGACATCTCGAACGAGGATCATGTTCTCGAGGCCGGCCTCGGCTTTGCCGTCAAGGAAGGCAAGCCCGACACCTGCTTCGGCGGCATGATCGGGGCCGATGCGGTCAAGGCCAAGCGCAATGACGGCCTGAACCAGCGCCTGATGCAGTTCAGGCTGAACGACGCGCAACCGCTGCTTTATCACAATGAAGCGATCCTGCGTGATGGCGAGATCGTCGGTTATCTGACAAGCGGCAATTACGGCCATCATCTCGGCGGGGCCATCGGCCTTGGCTATGTGAAATGCCGTGAGGATGGCGAAAGCGCCGAATCACAGCTTGGGTCGGAATACAGCATCGACGTCGCTGGCACGATCGTGCCGGCCGAGGTCAGCTTCCGCCCCATGTACGACCCGAAATCTGCGCAGGTGCGCCTCTGACAACAAGGAGAGTGCGATGATGAAGCATCTCTTTTCCCCGATCCCTCAATCTGCCCGTCGGGCCGGAGGCCGCGCTGCGAGGCGCACTGTAAGGGCAGCTCCGTTGTCCGAGGAGTTGCGTCCTGTCCGTGCCGGCCTTGCCGGTGGTCAGTACCGGCCGCTGGATGACGCGGCGGTGGCCGCGATCGACGATGCGGTGCACCAGATTCTCGAGGAAATCGGCCTGAGCCAGGCACCCGACACGGGCATCGCCTATATGACGGCCGTCGGTGCCATCGCCGGCGATGACGGGCGCGTCCGTTTCCCGCGGGCGCTTGTCGACGACATGCTGGCCAAGGCGGCGCGCAACATCACACTTCACGGCCAGGACCCGAAGCACGACATGCTGCTGTCTGGCTCGCGTGTGCATTACGGCACCGCCGGGGCGGCTGTCCATGTTGTCGATGTCGAGAACAATGCCTATCGCGAATCCTACCTTGCCGACATCTATGACGCGGCCCGCATCGTCGAGAAGATGGACAACATCCATTTCTTCCAGCGGCCGATGGTGGCGCGCGATATCGAGGACCCGGCAGCGCTCGATCTCAATACCGTCTATGCGGCGGTGAAGGGAACGACCAAGCATGTCGGAACCAGTTTTACCGAAGCGCCCTATGTCGCTCCGGCTGTGTCGATGCTTCACGACATTGCTGGCGGCGAGGACAAGTGGCGTGCCCGCCCGTTCGTCTCGAACAGCAACTGCTTCGTGGTGCCGCCGCTGCGCTTTGCCACTGAATCCTGTCAGGTGATGGAAGAGGCGGTGAAGGCCGGCATGCCGGTTCTGCTGCTGTCTGCCGGTCAGGCCGGGGCCACCGCGCCGGCGGCCATCGCCGGGGCCATTGCCCAGGCACTTTCCGAGGTCATTGCCGGCCTCATCTATGTGAATTCGATGAAGCCGGGTCATCCCTGCATCGTCGGCACCTGGCCGTTTGTCTCGGACCTTCGTACCGGCGCGATGTCGGGCGGTTCGGGCGAGCAGGGGCTGTTGACGGCGGCCTGCGCGCAGATGCTGCAATATTACAATCTTCCCGGCGGTGCCGCGTCCGGCATGGCGGATTCGAAGATGCCCGACGCGCAATCCGGCTATGAGAAGGGCAGCACGCTGGTGATGGCGGGCCTGTCCGGCCTCAACATGGTCTATGAGGCAGCCGGCATGCATGCCTCGCTTCTCGGCTTCTGTCTTGAATCGCTGATCATCGACAATGACATGCTCGGCCAGTGCCTGCGCTGTGTCCGCGGGATCGAGGTCAATGACCAGACCATCGGCATTCAGGTGATGAAGGATGTGTGCATGGGTGGCCCGGGCCATTATCTCGGCCACGACCAGCCCATCGGACTGATGCAGACGGAATATATCTATCCCGAACTCAGCGACCGTTCGAGCCCGAAGGAATGGGAAGAACTCGGCAAGCCGAACCTTGTGGCCGAGGCGGTGAAGCGCAAGACACAAATCCTGTCAGAGTTCGTGCCGCAGCATATTCCCGAGGAGCTGGATGCCCGCATCCGGGCCGATTACGACATCCGTCTCGGGTGACATCTGGTCCTGCGACGAAAAGCCGGTATGATTGTGCCCGCGTTACAGGCTTATCTTTGACGCGGCGGACCCCTAATACGGCGGTCCAGCTAACGTCTATGCGCGCGTGATTCTTCTGGAGAATGAGCAATGTATCAGGCACCGGTTGACGACATGAAATTCGTACTTCGCCATCTTGTCGGGCTCGACAGGGTGGCGGAACTGGACGGGTATGACATGGTTTCAGAAGACCTTGTCGATGCCGTTCTCGACGAGGCAGGCAAGCTCGCCGGCGAGGTGATCGCGCCGCTCAACCATTCCGGCGATATGGCCGGGTCAGTGCGTAATGCCGATGGCAGTGTCACCACACCTGACGGTTTTTCAGAGGCATGGAAGGCAATGTCGGAAGGCGGCTGGGTAGGGCTTAATGCCGATCCCGAATATGGCGGACAGGGACTGCCACAATGTGTCAGCGCCGCCGTCAATGAAATGTGGAACAGCGCGAATATGAGCTTTGCGCTCTGCCAGCTTCTGACCCAGGGGGCGATCCATGCGCTGGAGGTGGTCGGCAGCGAAGAGCAGAAAGCGACATATCTGCCAAAGCTGAATGCCGGCGAGTGGACCGGCACGATGAACCTGACCGAGCCGCAGGCCGGAACAGACCTTGCCGCGCTCCGCACCACGGCGACACCGGAAGGTGATCACTACCGCATTCGCGGCCAGAAGATCTACATCACTTATGGCGAGCACGATATGAGCGAGAATATCGTTCATCTGGTGCTCGCCCGTCTTCCCGACGCGCCGCCGGGCGTGAAAGGCATATCGCTGTTTGTTGTGCCGAAATTCCTGGTCAACGAGGATGGCAGCGTCGGCGAGCGGAACGAAGTGCATTGCCTGTCGATCGAAAAGAAGATGGGGATCAAGGCCTCGCCGACGGCAGTTCTGCAATATGGTCAGGACAAGGGCGCCATCGGCTACCTGCTGGGCGAGGAGAACCGCGGCCTCGACTGCATGTTCCTGATGATGAACTCGGCACGTTTCGATGTCGGCCTGCAGGGACTTTCCATGTCGGACCGCGCCTATCAGCAGGCTGTCGCCTATGCCCGTGACCGGGTTCAGGGCACGCCGCTGGAGCGTGAGAAGGGCGATACCATCATCCATCACCCCGATGTGCTGAGGCTGCTGACGGCAATGCGCGGCGAGATCGAGGCGATGCGCGCACTGCTTCTGGTCGGCGGCTTCAGCCTCGACAAGGCGCATGAGGAAACCGGTGCCGACGCCGATTTCTGGGAGGCGCGTGCCAATCTGCTGATCCCGGTGATCAAGGGCTGGTTGACCGAACGGTCGCTGCAACTGACATCGGACGCGCTGCAGGTGCATGGCGGCATGGGTTTCATCGAAGAGACCGGTGCGGCACAGCATTATCGCGATGCCCGTATCCTCCCCATCTACGAGGGCACGACGGCGATTCAGGCCAACGACCTTGTCTTTCGCAAGACGCTTCGCGATGGCGGCGCGGCGGTGCGCGGCCTGATTGCCGAGATCCGCACGGACATGGACGAGATCGCATCCGGCGGCAACGGCGTCGGCGCAACGGCCTCGGCCATGCGCGCCGCCTGTGACACGGCCGAAGGTGCGCTCGACACGCTGCTGGCACGGGCGAATTCGCCGCGTGACGCCGCGGCATCGGGTGCTGATTTCCTGATGATGCTGGGATATCTGTCAGGCGGCTGGCAGCTGGCGCGCGGTGCTGCTGCCGCGGCGGCCCGCTCGGCCGCGTCCGGCGAGGGTGATCCGGAATTCATGGCGGCGAAACAGGCCACGGCCGGCGCCTATATGGCGCACAGCCTTCCAGAAGTCTCGAAAATGGCGGCCAAGATTTCGGGTGGACCGGACGCGCTGTCGTCGATGAACCCCGACTGGCTCTAGACGGCCGGATTTCGCCGGAAACAGCGTCAGTTCCTGACGGCAGCCCCGTCATCCAGCATGGTGCGGATACGCGCCAGCGTCTGGGGTGTTTTTGACAGCCTGATGAACGCAGCACGCTCGCGGGCATAGAGCTCGCTCTCGTCGGCGCTCTCGCCATCGCCGTCCCCGCGCAGCATCACGCTGGCGATTGCCATGGCGACAGTCTTGTCATGCGGGAAGAAATCACCGCGATCGATCCCCTGCTGCATGAACTCTTCCATCTTTCCGGCCAGCGCACCGTCGGCAAGCTGCGCGACCGGAACCTCTGGCGGACGATAGCCGTCCTGCATTTCGCCGATCATCTCGATGGCGCGCGGCAACAGCCTGTCCCGGTTCATCACGGTCTCGTCATGGCCGTCGCGGAAATACATCATCCGCGCCGACAGCTGCGGCGATGATCCGGTGGCCCCGTATCCGATATTCATCCAGGTCTGCCAGGCCGCTTCATCCCAGCTGTCCTTGGCGGTGTGCCAACGGAAGAAGGTGTCCTTGATGCCGCCGCCACCGGGCACGACGCCGACGCCGGCCTCCACCAGTCCCATCACCGAATTGGTGTGGACGACCAGCCTGTCGCAATGGGCCAGAACCTCGTAGCCGCCGCCGGCGGCAAGGCCGGAGGGCGCGCCGACAACTGGTACGGGCGTGTATTTCAGCGCGCAGACAGCTTTCTGGAAACGGTCGAGGAATCCGTCGATCCCGTCCCAGTCACTCCGCCTCGATATAGGCGCGGAAGGCGTTCAGGTCGACGCCTGCCGAGAAATGTTGCGCGTCGTTGTGGATGATGATGCCCTTGCCGTGGTCGGCTGCGGCTGCGGCAACGATCTCCATGGATTCGTCGGTCAGCGCATTTGCCTTGGAATGGAACTCGACAAGCCGCAGGTCACCCTCCAGCGCGAACAGGCTGGCCGAATTGTTGGCGATGATCGGGGTCAGGGTGCGGCGGGTCATGTGGAAACGCATGACGCCTTCGGGAAGGCTGACCGGATGATAGCTGCCGCCGGCATGCCGCACCTCGAGAGTGCTGCCTTCGGCGCGGTAGAACTCACCGCCCTCGGCCAGCACCGCCGGTGTCTCGACACCGGCTTCGGCAAAGAGTTCCGCTATGCGGTCATGGCCGATGGCGTCGATCATCTCGAATGGGCCACGTTGCCAGTTGAAGCCAAGCTTCATGGCATCGTCGATATCCTGCGGCGAGGATGTGACTTCCGGCACGAGGCTGGCGGCATAGGCCAGGACGCGCGCCAGCACACGGCGGCAGAAACGGGCGCAGTCATCGTTGCCGGCGATGATTTCGAGAAGCGGTTCCCCCCGTGTGGCAGCCGCGTCGGCGGCGCGCACGGCGGCATCGGGGAGCGCCTTGTCACGGGCGCGCGGTGCTTTCAGGGTTTCGCCGGCACCGCTCAACGGACGGGCCAGTTCGGTCCCGTCATCACCTGTCATGTAGAAACCGCCAAGGCCTTTGTCGCCGGTATAGCCGTCGGCGATCATTGCGCTGATCATCTCGTTCTCGCCGCCAATGGCGTGGAAGGCGTCACCTTCGGGAAGGATGCTGCGAAGCGAGGCGACGACATCGACCATCAGGTCGATCCCGATCAGATCATAGAGGCCAAACACGCCCGTCTTCGGAATGCCCATGGGGCGGCCCATCAGCGCATCGGCCTGCTCGACTGTCAGCTTGTTGCGCATGGCCTCGTCGATCCCGGCCTGCAACGCGAATACGCCGACCCGGTTGCCGAGGAAGCCCGGCGTATCGGCACAGCGCACCACGCCTTTGCCAAGGACACGGTCGTTGAAATCGGCCAGCCGGTCGATCACCGCCTGGTCTGTATCGGTGCCGCGGACAAGCTCCAGAAGGCGCATATAGCGCACCGGATTGAAATAATGGGTGATGGCGAACCGCTTGCGGAAAGCGGTCGGCATATCCTCGACCAGAAGGCTGATCGGGATGGTAGAGGTGTTGGAGCTGACAATGCAGTCTGGCCCGATGGTGGCGTCAAGCCGCGCATAGAGGTCCTTCTTGATGTCGAGCCGCTCGACAACCGCCTCGATGATCCAGTCGCATTCGGCGAGCTTGCCAAAATCGTCGCTGATCGTGCCGGTGACGATGCGGCCGGCATTGCGCTTGTGCATCAGCTGCGGCGGATCCGATGCCATCAGCCGGTCGATTGCCATCTCGGCGGGTGATTTGTCAGCACCCTCGCGTGCTGGCAAGTCGAGAAGCATCACCTCATGCCCGGCATTGGCGATCTGTGCGGCGATGCCGCTTCCCATGGTGCCGGCGCCGATCACGGCGATTTTGCTGAATCCGGGTGTAGACATGTTCTACCTCTGCTGTCGGGCCGGTTCCGCGCCTAGCGCGACAGGAACGCGGCCATGGCGTCATTGACCTCTATGGGGAACTCTGCCGGCAGGAAATGGCCGGCGCGCTCGAACACATGGCATTGGGCGCCGCTGATCTGCTCGGCCATCTTGCGGCCGAACTTCACCGGCGTCATCTTGTCCTTGCCGGCCAGAAGGCACAGGCTTGGCTGGGTCACCGATGCGGCAGCTTCCTTGCCGCCGTCATAGCTGTTGCAGGCGACAAGATCGGCATGAAGCGCGGCCCCGTCATTCTGCGCCATCACCCGCCGTCCATATCCAAGGAAAGCGTGCCCCGGCTGGGTGTTGTCGAATTTGTGCGCGCCCGGGCCATGGCCCCAGCTTGTCATCATTCGAAACGCCTTCTCCGGCGCCGACTGCGACATCTCGATCAACGCGTCATTCACCGGAATAGCCATGGCGCCGGCAATCAGGGTCAGCGCGGCGACACGTTCGGGGTGTCGGCTTGCGGTCTCCAGCGCGACCAGAACGCCCTGCGAATGGCCGACCAGCGTCGCCTGTGCCACGCCGAGGCTTTCCAGCAGGCGGTCGATCCAGTCGGCCATGTCGCCGATGCTGGTCAGCGCCGCGCCGCCCGACAGGCCGTGGCCCGGAAGGTCCGGTGCCAGAACGGCAAAGCCGCGATGCGCGAAATAGCGGGTTTGCAGCACCCAGGTCAGATGGCTCTGGCCGCTTCCATGGATGAACACCAGCACAGGCTTGGCCGGATCGAAATCCAGCCCGCCGGTCGCGATATGGATGCTTGCACCATCGAGTTCGTGTTTCATGCCAGCCTCCGGTGCGTGCTATTCCGCGGCCTTTGCGGCGACACGCGCCGCGGCCCGGAACCCGATCTCGAAATCGGCGGTAATGTCGGCGATATCCTCGAGCCCGACCGACAGGCGGATCATGTCGTCGGACAGGCCGCCTTCGACCATGGCTTCGGCCGAGATATGGGAATGTGTGGTGCTCGCCGGATGGATCACAAGCGTCTTCGCGTCACCGACATTCGCCAGATGCGAGGACAGCTCGACAGCCTCGATAAAGGCCTTGCCGGCGTCGCGGCCACCCTTCAGGCCGAAGACGATGATCGATCCTGCCCCCTTTGGCAGCATCTGCTTCACCAGCTCATGGCTGGGGTGGTCGGGAAGCGTCGGATGCTTCACCCAGGCGACGGCGTCATGCCCGCTCAGGAATTCCAGCATGGCGGCAGTGTTGTCCATATGCTTCTGCATGCGCAGCGGCAGCGTCTCGATGCCCTGCAGGATGTGGAAGGCGTTCGTCGGCGACATGGACGGGCCGAAATTATACATGCCCTCGGCGCGGAATTTGGCGGTAAAGGCGGCCGGGCCGAATTCCTCGTGGAAATTGATTTCGTTCATCGCGTAGTGCGGACCGGCGATGGTCGGGAAGCGGTCATCCTTGCCCCAGTCGAAATTGCCGCCATCGACAACCGCGCCGCCGATGGCGATGCCGTGCCCGCCCATCCATTTCGTCAGCGAATGGATGATGATGTTGGCGCCAAGCGCGATCGGCTTCAGCAGCCATGGCGTGTTGAAGGTGCAGTCCAGCATCAGCGGCACATGTGCCTTTTTGCCGATTTCCGCAACTGCCGCGACATCCATCACATCAAGACCGGGATTGCCGATCACCTCGCCAAAAATGATCTTTGTGTTCGGCTGGATCGCCGCCTCGATGGCTGCAAGGTCATCCGGCGCGACAAAGGTGGTGGTGATGCCGAAACGCGGCAGGGTGTTTTCCAGAAGATTGATGTTGGCGCCATACATGCGCGAAGAGGCAACGATATGGTTGCCGGACGAGCAGATGGTCATCACCGCCGTGGTCAGCGCCGCCATGCCGGATGCCGTCGCAGTGGCGGCGACACCGCCATCCAGCGCGGCGACCCGCTGTTCGAGCACGGCCACGGTGGGGTTCGAAATGCGCGTATAGAGATGGCCGCCAAGCTCCATATTATAGAGCGCTGCCGCATGCTCGCTGTCGCGGAAGACATAGGATGTCGTCTGATGGATCGGCACTGCGCGCGATCCGTGCTGCGCGTCGGGAACATGGCCCGCATGCAGGCTCAGCGTATCGAATTTGTAGTCGTCGCTCATGGCTCATCGCCTCCGGCTCGTCGGGATCGTCAGGTTGTGCCGGACCGGACGGTGGCTGTCAATTGCACGGCGGTCGCGGACGACCGGATCCGGCGTTATGGGCCGACCGCTTCCGGCACCGCCGCTGCAAAGGCGGGATGCGCAAGACAGGCCTCTTCGATGGCGGCTAGGCGCGGCATGTCTGCCAGATCCATATTCCGTCGCCGCGCGTTATAGAGCTGCGGGACCAGCACGCAATCGGCCATCCCCGGGGCCTCGCCGTGAAGGAACGGGCCGGTGTCAGGAGTGACCGGCCATCACCTCGACAGCGGCAAGGCCGCGGGTCATGAAATGCACCATCCAGGCATCCTTTGCGCTGTCGTCGCCGTCAAAGGCGGCAGCATGATGATTGGTGACATTCAGGTTGCAGATCGGGTGTATATCCATGGCGATGGCATAGGCGATGGCGCGAAGGCGCGCTGCCTCGGCCGGATCGGCCGGAAGCAGGGCCGGGTCCGGATAGCTTGTCTCCAGATATTCGAGAATCGCCATCGACTGGGTCATCATCTGCCCGTCGATCTCCAGCGCCGGCACATAGCCGATGGGGTTGCGCGCGCGGTGGGTGTCGGCACGGTGCTCGCCTGCCAGCAGATTGACCACCACCTGATCATAGAGGCCAGCCCCTTCAGGTTCAGTGCGATGCGTACCCGGTAGCTTGCCGAAGAACGCCAGTAATCATAGAGCGTGATGTCGGCCATGGTCTCCTCACCCGACAGGCGGTTTGCGTTCAAGTGTCAGCGGTCGAGCGCGGCGCGGGCGCGGGCAATGGCCTCGCGGATCACCTCGGGCTCGCCGATATGGTTCATCAGTATCAGGATCAGCCCGGCATTAAGCTGTTCCGACTGCTCGCGGTCCAGCCCGTCATGCGCGCCGAGCAACTCGTTGAACAGCTTGTCGCTGTCTGTGCCTAGATTGAACTCCGTGTTCAGTGTCATCGCTCTCTCCCTTACGCGGCGACACGTGCCGTGCAGCGCGCCATGGCGGCGGCGATATCTGCCGCATCTGGGCCTGTCCAGCGGGCCGTGACATGCTGGTCCGGGCGAACGAGATAGACCGCGCTGCCATAGCGTTCGGCCACCTTGCCCTCGGCATCGGCGAAGCCGCAGGCACCGATGCGGACAATCCCGACACCGTCCGGGACGGCCGCGTCATCAAGTTCGGCGTCACCGGTCACAAGGCAGGTGAACCCGCCGCCAAGCTGGCGCATCAGCCAGGTGGGGCTGCCGTCCGGCGCCGTCAGCGGCGCGTCCAGCGCCACCATGCCGATCTGCTGCGGCACGTCGAGGCCTGTATCATCGGTGCTGTTCAGCGCGCTGTCCGTCAGGCGGCAAGGCACCGACAGCCTGCCGGCATTGACCACGCGGCGTGCAAAGGGCGTGTCCACGGCAAGGCTCAGCGCGGCATTGCGGAAGGCCATTTCGATCCCCGGCTCCGGCGACATGAAGCGCGATGTCCAGCTGGAATTGCTGATGTTCTCGTCAGCGCCATGCACCCGCTCGTCATTATAGCTTTCGAGCAGCGATTCGTCGGATTCCCCGCGTACGACCCGCGCCAGTTTCCAGCACAGATTGTCGACATCATGCATGCCGCCATTGCCGCCCCGCGCGCCGAAGGGCGAGACCACATGCGCGGAATCGCCGACAAAGATCACCCGGTCATGGACGAACCTGTCGATGCGGCGGCAGTTGAAGGAATAGACGCTGACCCAGTCGAGTTTGAAGGGACGCCCGCCGACCACCTTCTCGATCCGCGGGATCACCACCTCCGGCTGTTTTTCGAGTTCGGGGTCGGCGTCCGGGCCAAGCTGCAGGTCGATGCGGTAGATATTGTCCGGTTGCTTGTGGAGAAGCGCCGACTGCCCGGGGTGGAACGTCGGGGTGAACCAGAACCAGCGCTCGGACGGGAAATCGGCCTCCATCTCGACATCGGCGATCAGGAAACGTTCCTCGAAATGCCGGCCTTCGAAATCGAGCCCGAACTGGCGGCGGATGCGGCTGTTCGCCCCGTCGCAGGCCAGCAGATAATCGCCGGTCAGCCGGTAGCTGCCGTCCGGCGTCTCGATCTCGGCATAGGCGCCTGTTTCATTCTGCCCGACCGAAAGGACGCGGTTCTTGAAACGCAGGTCGATCAGACCGGGAAAATCGGCGCAGCGTTCGACCAGATACTGCTCGACGTAATATTGCTGCAGGTTGATGAAGGCCGGAAAGCGATGCCCGTCCTCCGGCAGGAGGTCAAAATTATAGACCTCCTCATCACCACGATAGACGCGTCCGAGCTTCCATGTGACGCCTTTGGCAAGCATCCGCTTGCCAATCCCGAGCCGGTCAAAAATCTCGAGGCTGCGCTTGGCCCAGCAGATGGCGCGGCTGCCCACCGATACGACATTGTTGTCGTCGACAACGATGCTGGCCACGCCGTGGGTGGCAAGGTCGATGGCGGCGGCAAGCCCGATCGGGCCGGCACCGACGATGATCACTGGCGCGCCGGTGGCTCCGTCACCGGCAAGCTCCGGCGGGGTCACATAGGGAAAAGGCTCGTACTGATATCTTGCCATGTTGTTCCTTGCGGTCGGTCCTCGGACGGCCTCGTCAGTCGTTCTGCAGCGCGTTCCACATGTCCATGTCGCGCTCTGCGGTCCAGATGCGCGGGTTGTCGATGCCTTTCGCCTCGTCAAAGGCGCGTGCGACATTGAAAGGCAGGCAGTGCTCGTAGATCGCATAATCTGAGAATTTCGGATCGCAGGCCTCGCGCACCGCATCCCAGGCGTCTTTCAGGCTGCCACCCTTCGCCGCCACCATGGCCGCCGGGCGATAGGTGCTGTCGACGAAATCACGAGTGCTGGCGATGGCGGCAGATACCATGGCCTCGCCGACCAGCGCGTCGCCCCGGCCAGGTGCGATGGCAGCCGGATTAAAGGCGGCGATGCGGTCAAGCGTGCCGCCCCAGTCATTGAAATGTCCGTCACCGCAATAGCAGGCGGAGTGGTACTCGACGATGTCGCCGGTGAACATCACCTGCTCGTCCGGGACAAAGGCGACGATGTCGCCCGCAGTGTGGGCACGGCCAAGGAACATCAGCTCCACACGGCGCTTGCCGAGATGAAGCGTCATCTTCTCGCGAAAGGTCTGGGTCGGCCAGGTCAGGCCGGGAATGCTCTCATGCCCTTCGAACAGGCGCGGGAAGCGCGCGAACTCGCTGTCCCAGTCTTCCTGCCCGCGCTCGTGGATCATGGCGTGGCAGGTTTCCGAGGCGATGATCTCCGATGCGTCATAGGCCGAGGCGCCCAGCACGCGCACCGCATGATAGTGCGAGAGCACAACATGCTTGATCGGCTTGTCGGTGACGGTGCGGATCTTCTCGACCACCATGTCGGCAAGCCGCGGTGTCGCCTGCGCGTCGATGACCATGACGCTGTCGTCGCCGATAATGACACCGGTATTGGGGTCGCCCTCGGCGGTAAAGGCCCATAGATCGCGCCCGATCTCGGTGAAGCTGATCGTCTTTTCCGACATGTCGCCTTGCGAGGCGAATTTCTTAGCCATTCGAATCTTCCACTAATTGGTCGATGCGCCCGAAAATGCTGGCGCCGTCATCATCATGCATTTCGATCCCGACACGGTCGCCGAACCGCATGAAAGAGGTCGACGGCTTGCCGTTCAGGATGGTCTCCACCATACGGATTTCGGCAAGGCAGGAATAGCCCCTGCCGCCATCCGCCACAGGCCGTCCGGGGCCGCCATCTGCGTCGCGGTTGGAAATGGTGCCCGATCCGATGATCGCGCCCGCCTTCAGGTTACGGGATTTCGCGGCATGAGAGACCAGCCGCGCCAGGCTGAAGGTGGCGTCGGTGCCGGCATCGGCCCGGCCAAGCGGCGCACCGTTCAGATCAACCTCGATCACCCGGTGAAGAACACTGTCCTTCCAGGCATCGCCAAGCTCGTCCGGCGTGACCGCGACGGGCGAGAAGGCGCTCGAGGGTTTCGACTGGAAAAAGCCGAACCCCTTGGCAAGCTCGCCCGGGATCAGGTTGCGCAGCGAGACGTCGTTCACCAGCATGACAAGCCGGATCAGCCCGGCTGCGCCTGCCTCGTCGATCCCCATCGGCACATCGCCGGTGACGAGGGCAATCTCAGCCTCCATATCGATGCCCCAGCTTTCATCCGGAATCCGGATCGGCGCGCGCGGCGGCAGGAAATCATCGGACCCGCCCTGATACATCAGGGGGTCCGTCCAGAAACTTTCCGGCATTTCAGCCCCGCGTGCCTGGCGGACAAGTGCCACATGGTTCACATAGGCTGATCCGTCAGCCCATTGATAGGCGCGTGGCAGAGGCGAATGCGCCGCCTCCTGATCAAACGGTTCACCGCCAATTTCGCCACTGTTCAGTGCGTCGGAAAGGGTCTGCAGGCGCGGGGCAATGGTCTCCCAATTGTCCAGTGCCGCCTGCATGGTCTGGGCAATGTTCGCCGCCGCGGCGTAGCGCGCAAGGTCACGGCTGACAACAACGAGTTTGCCGTCGCGGCTGCCGTCATTGAGGGTTGCGAGTTTCATCGGGGCGTCCTCTCTTGTGCCTGCCGTGTGGTGGTTCCGGTGTTCATTTCGGGTCCGGCGTGCCGTCAAATCTGCGGTCGAGACCCGCCCAGCAGTCGATATAATCGTCCTGGAGACTGTCCGTCTCGGCGGCAAATCGGCTCACCTGCTGCGGGAACCTGGTCTCGAACATGAAGGCCATGGTGCTCGATAGTTTCACCGGCTTCAACTCGGCATTGCTGGCTTTTCAAAGGCGTCGAGGTCGGGGCCGTGTGGCAGCATCATGTTGTGCAGGCTGGCCCCGCCGGGAACAAAACCCTCTTCCTTGGCGTCGTACTGTCCGGTGATCAACCCCATGAATTCGGACATGATGTTGCGGTGGTACCAGGGCGGCCGGAAGGTATTTTCAGCTACCGTCCAGCGTGGCGGGAAAATGACGAAATCGATATTCGCCGTACCGGCGGTCTCGGACGGTGCGGTCAGTACGGTGAAGATCGACGGGTCCGGATGATCAAAGGCGATGGCGCCCACCGGCGAGAAGGTCGCCAGATCGTAGCAATAGGGCGTGTAGTTGCCGTGCCAGGCGACGACGTCGAGCGGTGAATGGCCGATGCGGGTGACATGGAAGCCGCCACACCATTTGATCACCAGATCATGCGGTGTGTCGCTGTCTTCATAGGCGGCGACGGGGGTCTTGAAATCGCGCGGGTTGGCGAGGCAGTTGGCGCCGATCGGGCCACGGTCGGGGAGGGTGAATTTAGCCCCGTAATTCTCGCAGACATAGCCGCGGGCGTGATCGCCGGCGAGGCTGTATTTCGCCATCATGCCGCGCGGCACCACAGCGATATGGCCGGGTACCACATGCATCCGGCCCATCTCGGTAAAAATCTCGATCTCGCCTTCTTGCGGTACGATCAGCATTTCGGCATCGGCATTGACCAGCACGCGGTCTGTCATGCTGGCGGTGACGGCATAGATATGGGTTGCCATGCCGACATGCTGGCGCGCATCGCCAGTGCTGGTCATGGTGCGCATGCCGTCGATGAAGTCGGTTGGCGTGGACGGGACGGGTAGCGGGTTCCACCGATACTGGCCGAGCGGCAGGTCGTTCGGATCGCCGTCGGGCGCTGTCTTCCAAAGCGGCACATCGATCTTTGCATAGCGACCGCCATGGCGCACCGACGGGCGGATGCGATAGAGCCAGGACCGCTCGTTGGTTGATCGCGGCGCGGTAAAGGGTGACCCGCTCAGCTGTTCGGCATAGAGCCCGTAAGCGCATTTCTGCGGCGAATTCTGACCTTGTGGCAGGGCGCCGGGAAGCGCTTCTGTCTCAAAGTCGTTGCCGAACCCGAACGCCCGGCATCATTTTGCCCGGCGTCTTATCGGGTGTCTTTGCGGACGTCATTCTGGCCTCCCGTCTTGACGATATTCTCATATTCATTTCAAATGAAATGATTGTCAAAGAGATTCGCCGCCATCGTCTTGCAAGAGGCTTGGGGGTCATGCGGGCAGGGAGGCCATCGGGCGTGAGTAAAAGCAGCAGGAAAGCGCAGCAAGCCGACGAGGGTGCGGCGCTGGCGCTCGACGCCTTCCTTCCCTACCGTGCGGCACGGCTGGCAACGGCGTTGAGCCGTGCGCTGGCGGCGCAATATGAGCAGCGCTACGACATCAGCGTGGCCGAGTGGCGGGTGCTTGTGCATCTGACGCAGCAGACCGAGATCTCGGTGCGGGATATTTTCACTCGTGTCGATATGGACCGCGCGCGGGTTACTCGTGCGGTGCAGCGACTGGCCGGTCGTGGCTATGTCTCCAAACTCGTCAACCAGAATGACCGGCGGCTTGTAAAGCTGGCGCTGACCGCGAGTGGAACGGCACTGGCCTCGGAATTGTCAGCCCTGCAGCCGGCTTTGAGGCCGAGATCATGGCAGCGCTTCCCGCTGGTGCACGCGACGAAATGCTGGCGCAGTTCGATCTTATCGAGGCGGCCATCGATGCTCGCGACTGTCTGCTGACAAAAAATGAGTATTTAACGGAGTTGATTTCACGCAAATGCGAACTTTTGACCGAAAAAGGATCGCTTTCCGTTTGAGTTCTTTACGAAAAATTAGCTGACCAACGCCTATTCTCGCTCGGGTGACCTGACCCTTAACCTTTGCGAGTTGCTGGGCATGACCATTCGAAATGCATCAGCGGCGCTGCCAGCAAGCGGCAAACGCCCCAATCACCAGAATATCACTTCTTCTGACCCGTTTGCATCCCGAAGCCTTCAGGCACCGTTGACAATGGTGCTGGCATTTGGTGCCGGCGGCATGGCGAATGCGTCATCCTCCGGCGGGTTGAACTAGAATCCCGACAGCCCGATGTCTGGAAAACCTGGCGGCAAGCTTTCGGGTTCTGGTGCAGAACTGTTGCCGAGGATGGTGGCTCCCCGCCAACAATATATCCACCGGTTAGCAATCGGATTTGATGGCGCCCGGCAGGACGTCCGGACAGGCTGAAGAGCACAAAGTTGCTTCCTCGACCATCCTGCAAAAGAGCCTGCGACCGGGGACGGGCAAGCGGCGACCACCCCCGAGGTGGCCATTCTGCTGGACCCTCAGGTCGAGGGATGTCGGCCCGCGCCTGCCAGCTGGCGCATCCGGTCTTCGATGGTCACCGCCATTCTCTGGTTCACGGCCATGCCGTTGCAGGTCGATATCCTTGGCGGCAAGCGCACGGTGATGAACTACATCATGACGCCGATCCAGAAATTACTGGCGACGGCCTTCAGGGAAAAATAGGGGAGGGGTCCGCTTCGGCGGGCCTATTCCATCCAGAACATCCAGCCATAGGCGAGAATAATCGCCGGAACCGCGGAATAGAGTGTCGCGACGATGGCGACCTTCGGGGCAATGGCGATGGCCGGGAACAGGGCATCGCCGTCATTGCTGAGTGCGTTGCCGATCTGTGCCGACAGCGGAATGATGCCTGACAGATACATGGTGGTGACGAGAACCTGCGGCCCGCATCCTGGAAGGAAGCCGAGAAGCACGGCGATCATCGGCGTGAACAGCGCCCAGCCGTCAAAGACGGACTTCAGGTCGAGTCCGAGGAAATAGACCGAAAGTTCGAACACCAGATAGGCGAAGATCACCCAGACGGTAACGAAATTGGTATCTGAGATGGTGCGCCTGACAAGGCCTCCGCCGGCGGAGAAGGCAGCATCGCCCTTTACACCGAAGCGAGGTGCAAGGCGCATGCTCAGCGCAAGCACACCGCCGACCACACCCAGAAGGGTCGCCGGCTGCTGCAGCATTTCGGTGGCGAACACCTCGTCGACATCAAACTGGAAGGCGACAAGGCCGGCCAACACCATGCCCGGGGCAAGGATCACCAGCCATATCCGGTCGAGGAGTGGTGTCGAGGCATCGTCATGCTCGGCATTTACTTCGGCATCGGGCCTTGTGGCGCTGCCCCGCAGGAAGTCGCCGCCATGAATGCCGTTTATGATCCAGCCGCTCAGCGTGCCAACGGTGAAGCCGAGCACCACCATGGCAAGCCCCGTCAATGGCTCCTGCGCGATCAGAAGGAAGGCGGCGTCGCCCATAGTGGCGGTTAACGCCGCGACAACACCACCGAAGGACAGACGTCCTGTCACATATTGCGTGACGACGATGATCGCACCGCCGCATCCGGGAGCGCGCCGAGGCCTGCCGCAACGGGTACCTGCCAGATCGTATCGCGCCGCAGCATTGCCGTGGCGTCGATGTTCAGCGCGCGCTCAAGTCCGTAGATGATCAGAAAGGTGGCGGCGACAAATGTGCTGACCTGGAGATAGGCATCGGCAATCGAGGCGAAGATGATGTCGAGAAGCTCGCTGTCGGCCGTCAGCATCAGAACCGCGGCGAGAATGGTTGGCGCAAGTATCGAGGCCACGGTGGCCATGTGCGCGCCAGCGCCTGTCCTGCCGGTTTCCACTTCAGAAACGCCGACTGCCTCTTCTTCGATATCACGATTCATCATTCATATTTAGGCGCATCTAACTTTAGTCACAACCCCTAATTTGGAAAGGTTTCAAATTATCCTGTCCTCCACAATCCTATTGGGCCTTCTCGCAGGCAGGCTGCTTGCGCACTGCGCGTGAAACCGGCAGGTTTGCAGTCATGTCCAAAGATCAAGACATTCTGAGATATGACAGTCCGGCTGTTCTTGTCGGGGCGGCTCCGGTCCAGATCGAAACAGCCCTCGAGACGCTTCCCGACTCATGGCCGCTGATCGCGGCCGATGGCGGGGCGGATGCGTTGCTGAAGGTTGGCCGGCGGCCAGATCTGGTCATTGGCGACATGGATTCCGCCGGACCTTTGCCGGATGACCTGCCGCGAATTGCCGCTGGATGGTCAGGACGATACTGATTTCGAGAAATGCCTGGCGCGGGTTTGCGCGCCGCTGATCGTCGGTCTCGGCTTCCTTGAAGGCAGGCTTGATCACACTCTAGCCGCCATTCATGCACTCATGGCTCTCTCGCATGACCGGCCGGTGATGCTGGTTGGTGACACTGACCTGGTGCTTCGGCTCAAGGGCGACATTGCCTTCGAGGTCGAGCCGGGTGACAGGGTCTCGCTCTGGCCGCTTGGCAGTCAGGCATTCCAAAGCTCGGAGGGGCTGAAATGGCCGATCGACGGTCTGGAGATGGCATCAGGCAGGCTGATTGGCACGTCGAATATGGCCGTGGGCCACCTGGTCCGGATCAATGCCGGGCCAGGCGACGGCTATGCGGTGATCATGCCGCACGAGGCGGCACGATCATTGATCGATGCAGTGCTTGGCAATGCTTGACGTCTAGCCGAGAAGCGGTGTCGCCAGCCACAGCATGCCGAATGCCGTAATGACCAGCGTGCCCGCATTCAGTTCATGCGCCCGTCCGGAAATCAACCGAATGACCACATAGGCAAGAAAGCCGATGGCAATTCCGGCCGCGATCGAGAATGTGAGCGGCATGATTATGGCCATCAGCATCACCGGTATGACTGTGGCGAGATCGTCCCAATCGATCTTGGCGAGTGGTGCGAGGAACCCGGCCGCAACAAAGACAAGCGCTGGTGCCGTCGCAAAGCCGGGGATCGAGGCGAACAGCGGTTGGAAGAACAGGCACAGCAGGAACAGGGCCGCCACGGTCAGCGCGGTCAGTCCGGTGCGCCCACCTGCGCGGATGCCGGTAGCACTCTCGAGATAGGTTGTCATGCTGGAGGTGCCGAGCAGGCTGCCGACGACCGAGGCCCCAGTGTCAGCCACTACGGCGCGGTCCAGATTCTCGATGCTGCCGTCGGCGCGGCGCTTGCCGGCGATGTCGGCGATGCCGGTCAGGGTGCCGGTGGTATCGAAAAAATCGAGGAAAAACAGCACGAAGACAACCGACAGGAAGGCAAAGCTGCTGACCATCGAGAAATCGAGCGAGAAGGCAGCGCTGGCCACTGGCGGCGCCGATGCGATGCCGCCGAATTCGGCAAGGCCGGTCAGCCAGCCGATCAGGCTGAGGCCGAGGATCGTGATCAGGATGCTGCCTCTGATGCCGCGTGCCTCAAGCCCGGCCATGACCAGAAGTCCGGCCAGAGATAGCAGGATTTCCCATGAAGTAGGATGGCCGAACGCCACCAGCGTGGCGTCGTCATTGACCACCAGTCCCATGGCCTGAAGCCCGATCATGGCAAGGAACAAGCCGATACCGGCGGTGATGCCAGTGCGAAGCGAGGCCGGGATGGCGCCGATCAGCCAGCTGCGAAGCCGCGACAACGAGAACAGCAGGAACAATACCGATGCAATGAATACGGCGGTGAGCGCCTGTTGCCAGCTGAATCCCTGCCCAAGAACGATGACAAAAGCAAAGTAGGCGTTAAGGCCCATGCCCGGGGCGACAGCAACCGGCCATCTGGCCCACAACCCCATGATCGCCGTGCCAAGCGCGGTCGCAAGGATGGTTGCCATGAATCCTGCTTCAAACGGAATGCCTGCTTCTGTCAGGATGCCGGGGTGCACTACGATGATGTAGGCCATCGTCAGGAATGTGCTTGCGCCGGCAAAAACCTCGCGGCTAAAGGTGGTCCCGGAATCGGAAAGTCCGAAAAACCTGTCCATGTCTGATCCTCTGTTATAGCTCGCGCCTGCCTGCCCGATATGCCATGCGGTGGCGGCGCGTAGGTGCTGATGAAACGTCATATAGATGACGGTGGAATAAACTTATGCGGGTCATAGCACCGCTAGTGCATGTTTGGCCATGCCGGTGCGACATTTCCTGCCCCAGTCATTTTGTATCTGTGCCGGTTGTCGGCGGAGTGCGTCTTGTCTTTGCGAGAGACACGTTTATGATCGGGGCATCGCGCCGGTGCCAGGCCGAAGCGCGGGTTCAGTCAACAGAGATGAGACCAGATCGACATGAACAACCCTGTTTTCTCGCAGCGCCGCTTTTCGACACTCGCCGATGCCGCCATGGCACCACGCCTTGCCGACGACAAGACCCTGTCGGTGATCGCACAGTTGGTGCTGGTTCTTGCCGGTAGTGCGCTTCTTGCCATTTCGGCACAAGTCAGCGTTCCTTTCTACCCAGTTCCGGTCACCGGTCAGACACTCGTGGTGTTGATGATCGGAATGGCCTACGGATCGCGCCTTGGTGCCGCAACCGTGTTCGCCTATCTCATTGAGGGGGGAATGGGGCTTCCTGTTTTTGCCAATGGCGGTGCCGGGTGGGCGCATCTTGCCGGGCCGACAGGCGGTTATCTCATCGGCTTCCTCGTTGCAGCCTTCATCCTTGGCTTCCTTGCCGAGCGCGGCATGGGACGCGGCCCGATTTCGACCGCTCTTGCGATGCTTGTCGGCACAGTGACCATCTATGTGTTCGGTGTCACCCATCTGAGTGGCTTCATCGGGTTCGAGAAGTCTGTCGCTGCCGGCCTCCTGCCATTCCTCTATGGCGATGCGCTGAAACTGGTCATTGCGGCCGGTCTTATGCCACTGGCATGGCGGGCTGTCCGCGCCCTTGCGCCAAAGGGCGGCTCCGAAGGATGATTGGTCAGCCGACACAAATCGGCCTGTCCTGATGCTGTCGGCGATCGCCGCGACACTGGCGATCGTCGCACTCGGCTACTTTCTGAAACAACGGAATTTCCTGCCGGACAGCGTCTGGCAGGCCATGTCCCCCTTTGCTACTGGGTGCTGTTTCCGGGCCTGTTGTTCGACTTGATGTCGAAGATGGAGCTCAGCGCCACCTTCATAGGACCGTTCACAGCGGCCATTGTGGCGGGAAGCGCGGTTGCGATCCTCTATGCGCTGTTCGCCGGCCGTCTTGCCGGGCTTGGCGGTGCATCACTCAGCTCACTGGTGCAGGGGTCGCTGCGTCATAACGGGTTTCTGGTGCTGTCGATCCTGCAGGGCGCCGTCGGTGTCGCGGCTGTTCAGGTTGCCGCCATCGCCATCGCCTTTCTGGTGCCGATTTCCAACATTGTTTCGGTTCTTGCCATCCTGATTCTGACGGGCAGTGGTGAACGCCGCGGCATGAAACGGGCCGTGTTAAGCGAAATTGCCCGCAATCCGTTATTGGCCGCGATGCTGGTGGGCGTCGGGGTGAACTGGCTCGAGCTGCCGGTTCCTGCTTTCATCTCGCAGGCCGCAGCGCTTCTTGGCGAAGGCGCCTTGCCGCTTCTGCTGCTCAGCATTGGCGCATCATTGAAGTTTTCGGCTTTTCGCGGGCATGCGGTCCCGCTGGGTTTGGCCTTCATGGCCAAGATGCTGGTATTTCCGGCGGCACTGGTTGGTGCAGGCTACTGGCTCGGTCTCGACACATTGGCGCTTGTCGTTCTGGCCGCGGTCGGCGCTGCCCCGACCGCCAATTCCACCTATACGCTGGCTGTCGAACTTGGCGGGGACGCACCTCTTATGGCAGAGATCGTGTCCTTGCAGACGGTCTGCGCGGCAGTCTCCATGCCGCTATGGATCTGGCTCGCCGGAAGGCTGTTAGGCGGCTAGACAGCCAGCTTCGATCAGAGCACGCCCATATGCGTGTTGTCGTTGGCTGGTTGCGTCATCTGGTCCTCGTAATAGACCTCGCAATCGCCAAGCGCCTCTTCGGCGTCGAGAACCTCCACTTCGCCACTCTGCTCGAGGATCGCCAGAAGACGGTCTTCGGGAGTTTCGTCAGACGTATGCAGCACGGTGACTGCGATGACGGCGGCGATGCTTGTGGCGGCCACCTCTTCTGCCTGGGCTTGGGGTGGCTGGAACGGAATGACGTGGCATTCCGGCCGATGGTCTCGGTCGGTCAGTCGCATGCTTGGGCTCCATTGACGATGTCGTGAGATGACGATGTCTGGTGGGGTGCAGGGCGGTTTTGGCGCGAAAGGTCCCGATTTCAGGGTTAAAAGGCCCCCAAGGGCGCCTTAGCGCATGCTATCAACACTTAGGTGCAATAACGTCTGTGCCATACAAGATACAGTGTGGCCAGAAAGTGATTCGCTGCAAAGAAAAAATGAACAGCGGTTCAAAAAAACAGTCAGCCATGAAAAAAAGGCCCCGAAACGGGGCCTTTTTATTTCTAATTCGTGACCGGATGGTTACCGGTTTATGACCATCAGCCGCCAACGCGCCGGACGAAGATGGTGCCCGCCGGTTTGTTGTTAACATTTTGCACCGTGTTGGTGGCCTGGCTGAAGATCACAGTCTCGACGCCGAAGGTGTCGACAACGGCGACACGGGCGCGGATCTGCTTGTTGACCAGCATCTGCGACAGCGACAGCTGGGTGGCGCCAGCCGTTTCGATGGTGCGCCAGTTGCGGCCGTCGGTTGAAGCCTCCCAGCCGACAGACATGCTGGCGATACCGTCTTCATCGGACACACCGTTGGTGCTGACGAGAATGGTCGAGCCTTCAGTTGCCTCACCGGTGATCAGAACCTCGCCCTGAACAGGGTCGTCAACATTCTGGACGGTCTCGGACGGGCTGGTAACCAGCAGTTCCTTGGTGCCGTGGCCATCCGAGTAGGGACACCACTGCGCGATATGAATAGCCGACATGGCGCTGCGAAAGCTGCAGGACTTCGCCATTGGTCTCGGGAAATGCCTGCCAGTCGGTCTTTGTGCTGGACCGCTGCCAGATGATCGAGAAATTGCCGAGGCCGTCATCGTCGAGATCATGCTGGTATCGACGACGAGAGCGTCTTCTTCACGCGCTGCGCCGACGAGTTGCGGCGCACCGTTCGGCTTGTCATTCACATTCTGCACCGGTGTGGATGCCGGGCTGAGAATTGTCTCGAGGTTGCCCTGGCCGTCAACATGGGACAGCTGGACCCGCAGGCAGCGACCGACATGGCGCTCGCGCGGTGTGAAAGACTGGCGAATCTCACCTGAAAGGTTTGACCAGATCGCGCCATCTTCCGAAATCTGCCACTGCACCTGCATGCTGCCAACGCCGTCACCATCGACAACAGACGAGGCGTCGATGATCAGCGGGTCTTCCTCGATCGCAACAAAGCTGCCGGTCTCGACACCGTCATTGCTTGCCGGGGCCTGTGCCACCTGCTGAGCGGTTGTCGTGGCAGTGTTATCTGCGTTTGAGGCTGTCGCTGTGCTGCTGGCAGCAGAAGCTGTCGAAGCGCTGCTGGATGCAGTGGTTGCTTCGGCAGTAGTGGATTGAGCGGTCGATCCAGCCGTCGCGGCAGCGTTGTCAGACGCAGGAAGACCGCCGGCAAAAGCCGCGCTCCCAGCAGTCATAATCGACCCGACGACAAAATAGGTCCAAAGTCGGCGCATTACTCATGACCCCTAAAAATCATAGCCTTTACGGCACATCCTCCGCCAGATGGTGCCATCAATGATGATCACTCTATACATCAGTACGGTATCAGGTACACTTAAACTCAAAGAAAAATCGCCTAAATAGTGGCGCTTGTCCAGTTTATTGTCTTGGCGGCGTGATTGGAACGCCTTGATGACGCCAATCGCAACATCCTCTGACAGACCGGAAATCTGCCCGTAACAGCCTCGGTTTTGTTTCGAGTTTTCCCGGATTTGACCTTTATCTACCCCGCATCTGTTTTAGATTTGCTCTGTGTGATGCCTGAAACGCGGTTCATAAAGCTATTCATAAAGCGTTCTACAAAGCAGGCCGGATACCGGCCTGCTTTAAACAATTGTGTAACGCGTGCCCCGGTGGTTGCCGTCTGATTAAGGCTAGAGCCCTTTCTTCTTCCAGAACTTTGCGGGCGGATCTGAGGCATTCCATCGCCTGCGGGACGCCGCAACAGATGCCGATCACATGAACAATGGCGCGCAGTTCTTCTTTTGTGACGCCATTGCCGATGGCCCCGCGGCAATGAAGTTCCCACTCATGCATTTTCCCGAGCGCGCCGATCATGGCGAGATCCATCATTGAACGTGTCTTGGCGTCGATAGCGTCATCACCCCAGCCAAAGCCCCAGCACCAGGCTGTCATCGCTTGAAACGGGCGCGAGAACTCGTCGGCATTCTCGAAAACGCCGTCACATATTCGGCACCAAGTGTGGCCTTTCTCTTTCAAGGCCTGTTTCAAACATATTGTCCATTATTGCTGTTCCTCTTCGGGTCGGTGGCATTGCGGGATCGCTTCGCCGAGTTATATAGCTGAGAATTCCAAAGTGAAGGATCAAGAAAAAGAAATGAAAATTACTTAACTATATGAAAATAAAAAAAAACCTTGAGTTTTGTCCAAAAAGTTTACTGTGTTAATTTTTGGTTAATGAAATTGGCGGCTATGACCGCACCGCAGGAATTAAGACGGCGATGATTGAAGTTAACTCGATTGATGCAATTCCGGGCGAAGGCGAAATCCTGACCCTGATGGCGAATTACATGGCGGAGCGTCTGTTCACAAAGCGCCAGCGCCGCTCGCTGTCGGTCTTCATTGATGTGACTCGCGAATCAGTACGCGAACCGGTCACCCGCCGCATGCTGGGCCCGCAGAAAAGCCGGCCTTGGCACACGCGCACCGACCAATTTTGAAATGACGGTTTCGACTGGCGCTGGCCTTCGCGACGCTGCAGAGGTGGTTGCGCACGAACTTCTTCACATTTCGCAGGCTGTGAACAATCGACTGCTGATCACCGAAAAGACAAAGAAAATCAACGGTATCAAAAAGAAGGTCGACCTGGCGCGCTGGATGGGTGGCAAGCCGATCGTCATGGACGAGCTTGCCTGGCACCAACGCCCCTGGGAAATCGAGGCCTGCGGATGGCAGGGTCAGCTGGTCACCGAATTTCTGATGCTGACAACCGGCCAGTCCGTTGACCAACCGGTCCAGTCGCCGAAGCGAAAACAGCTTGCGCTTTACCCTGTCAGCGTTCCGGCACCCATGTCGCCTGTCCATCAGGAACCTGTTTTTGCGCCGGGCAATGGTGTCGGTGAAGCGGCAGCTGTCGCGCCGCGTCCAAAGGGAACGGGTTCTGTAGTCGAAGAGAACGGTGCGTCGATCGACGCCCTGATCGACGGCAAGATGCCGTTGGCTGCTCAGCCTGTGGCCGTTGCAGCCGGTGCCGGCGCTATGGCTGCCGACGGTCTGCAGCAGTATGGCGAGGATGGCAGTGCCGCGCTTCTGGCCGATTTTGATGCCGAATTCGGTCGTGATGCAGCCTCTGTCCCCATGGCAGGCCACACCGATATGGATGATCTGGGTCTTGATGATGATCTGGCCAGTGCCATTGCCGCCGTGGATTTCAGATCTGTTCAGGACGCGCTTGCGGATGATGATGCTGGCGATGCGCCGGACCATATGCCTGAACTGCCGGCAACACGGGGGCCAGCGGCCTTGCCTGATGCGCCGGTCTACAGCAAGCCTGTGATCGAGGTGGAAGTCCCCGGGCTCGACGAAACCCGTTCGCTGCAGCGCGATTCGATCACCAAGAAACTTGGCGAGCTGCAAAAACGCGGTCTTGCCAGCGCCGATATCGCCAGACTCTAAAAGACAGACACTGAAAGGCTGGCTGTGATTGACGGTCTCTGATCGGCTGTCATTGCGCTCTTTAAAGTGGTCGCAAGGCTGCACTCCCGCTTTTCAACGTGCTTTTTCTGTCGTCTGCGATTAGGTTGTGGGCCTTCCTGAAAGCGGTAGCGGATAAGAACGCCGATGAACATTTACAAGGCGATTACCGAAAGAAGTGCTGGTTCCCGTCCATCCGGCGGGCTGGCCTTTCATTTTCATCTTTGTCGTGGTCAGCGTTCTTCTCAGCGTGCTTTGGGCCCCGTTTGTCCTTCCGGCACCCTTCTGTGCCTGTGGTGCGTCTATTTTTCCGCAATCCGGTCAGAACGACGCCGGTAACCGACGACTATGTCGTGGCGCCGGCCGACGGGCGTGTGCTGTCGACGGATGTGGCGCCAGTTCCGGCCGAGCTTGATCTTCCCGCAGGAAAATGGCGGCGCATCGCCATCTTCATGAATGTCTTTGATGTGCATGTGAACCGTGCGCCCGTTGCCGGCCGGGTCGTCGATACGAACTACCATGCCGGCAAGTTCTTTAATGCGAGCCTCGACAAGGCGGCAGAGGAGAACGAGCGTCAGAACATCGTGATGCAGACGGGCGCCGGACAAAAGGTTGGCATCGTTCAGATTGCCGGTTTGAGTGGCGCGGCGCATTCTTTTGGAATCGGCTGTCGGCGACGAGCTTTGCCATCGGACAGCAATTCGGGATCATCCGGTTCGGCAGCCGGGTTGATTTATGGCTGCCTGCGGACACGCCGGTACTGGTGCTTGCCGGGCAGCGTACGGTCGCTGGTGAAACCGTTCTGGCAGATCTTTCGGGCAAGATTGCCGAGCCCAAAACAGCAAGGCAGCGATGATGGCGCCAGCTCCGCACCAAAAGAAACGCTTTCGCTCGGTTTCGCTGATCTGGCTGTTGCCGAACATGCTGACGGTGGCCGGACTTGTCTCCGGCCTGACAGCCTTGCGCTTTGCCCTCGACGGGCGCTGGGAAGGAACGATCGGACTGATCGTTTTGGCGGCTGTGTTCGATGCTCTGGATGGCCGCACGGCAAGGCGGCTGAAAACGAGTTCGGCCTTCGGCGCCGCGCTGGACAGCCTTTGCGACATGGTTGTTTTCGGTGTGGTACCGGCGCTGTGCTTGTATCTCTGGGCATTGCAGGACTCCGGCAACCTTGCCTGGTGGGCGACGATGTTCTACTCGGTCTCGATTGCCTTGCGTCTGGCGCGATTCGATTCCGAACTGCCTGACCCGCCGGAGACGAAGAAAGACTACTTCACCGGCGTTCCTGCTCCCGCTGCTGCCTTCCTCGTTATTGTGCCGATTGCCGTTGATCTGGAATTCGGCATCGGATGGGCCCGTGAGGCTGCCTATGTGTGTTTCTGGCTGGTGCTGATCGGCATTATGGCTGTGTCGGCGATTCCGACCTTTGCCGGCAAGCGGTTGAAACTGCCGGTCGGTGCTGTGCTGCCGGTCCTTGCGGCCGTATCACTTTTGATTGCCGGTGCGTTCATGCAGCCGTGGATCACCTATCTGGTGATTGCCGGCATCTATGCAGCCGCAATCCCGGTCGCGGTCATTCGCTACCGGCAGCAGTCGTCGGACTGACAGGCTGCGCGCGCCGCCTCTGCTCGAGCTGGCGTTCGCGGTGCAGTAGATACAGGCCACTGGCGACAATAATGCCAACACCTAAAAATGTGCTTGGCGCAGGAATGTCGCCGAAAACGAGATAGCCGAGTGTTGCCGCGCCGATGATCTCGACATACTGGAACGGTGCCAGCAGATTGGCCGGCGCATTCCCTGCGGCCCATACGATGAAAGCATGGCCCAGTGTCGCCGCAACCCCAAGGCCCACCACCCACATGATCTGGGTCTGCCCGAGCGGTGTGTATCCGGTTCCAGGGATCGATATCAGGTTGCCGATGCCAAGCAGCACGGCGACAGCCACCATCGAGACAATCCCGCCTACAAACTGCATCTGGTAGGCGTGCACGCTGGTCGACAGCTTGCGCGTCAGGATCATAGAAAGCCATCGCCACAGCTGATCCGAGCGGAAGCAGCGCCGGCAGGCCGAAGGCGATAACGCTCGGCTGCAGGATCACAAGGGTACCGCCGAGACCGGCAAGGATGGCGCCGATCCGCCGGAAGCGCAGCCTTTCGCCGAGAAAAATGACTGACAGCAGGGTCAGAATCAGCGGTTGCACAAAGAAAATGGCAATAGCCTCGGCCATGGGGATGTGCCGAAGGGCTGCAAGAAAAACGCTGTTGCCGCTGCCAGCAACAGGCCGCGGCAGGCCTGCAGCCAAAGGTGCCAGACGGGATTCGCCACAATTTCAGATAGAACACGAATGGCAGCATCAATGCCGACTGCATGAAGAAACGCCAGAAGGTAATTTCAAAAGCACCGTGCGTGTCACCAAGAAGCTTGGCGAAAACGTCCAGAAACGGGATTATCAGCATACCGGCACACATCTGTGCCGCACCCACCGCATGCCTTGTATCGTGCGTCACCGTCCGTTCCATGGCTGCATCCTGCCCATATGGAAGCGCCCCGGTCAATCAGGCTGTTCAAGCCAATGGCAAGGTTGCAGTCGGCAGTTGATCAGGGCAAGATGCAGCTTTGATATTCACGACCACCAAAGGGCCACGGCCCTGAAGATACGCGGACCCGCCATGCCGACAGCACTCATGGAGAAATGCCACAAGAAGGGCATTCGAATGACCAGCCAGCGGCAGGTCATTGTTGGCGTCATAGGTGACTCCGAGGATCACCCGGATGTGGACGAGCTCTACCGTCGCGCCGTTGACGAAGACAGCACTATCTCCATCGCGACTGTCTACCGCACAGTCAAGCTTCTCGAGGAAGCCGGTGTCATCGAGCGTCTGGAGTTTGGTGATGGCCGCGCCCGCTATGAGGAAGCCGGTGAACATCATGAACATCTCGTCGATGTCGAGACCGGCGAGGTGATCGAATTCTATCATGCCGAGCTTGAGGCGTTGAAAGAGCAGATTGCAAAGGAAATGGGCTATGAGCTGGTGGATCACCGGCTTGAGGCTGTTCGGCCGCAAATTGTCGGACAACAAGAACTGACACACCATTACAGGTGATTGCCCGTACCCGGGACGACCGCCTCACTTTTTTCCATTTCCGAGCCGGCCCATGTTCACCATGTCACAGAGAAACACCGTCATCAGGCTTGCCTCTGCGCAGGCGCTGTCCATGACAACGATGAATGTCAACATCATCAACACCGCGCTGGTCGGAGTGTTGTTGGCGCCGATGGCCTGGCTGGCGACGCTGCCGCTGTCGCTGCAATTTGTGACCTCCATGATGACGACGCTGCCTGCCTCGCTGCTGATGGCGCGGTTCGGGCGGCGCCCGGTGCTGATCGGCGGTGTGCTGATCAGCAGTTCTGCAACCTTCACGCTTGGCATGGCGGTGCTGCAGAAGAATTTTCTGCTGTTCTGCATTGGTGGAATGATGCTGGGGGTGGCGCTCGGGATTGCCAGCTATTACCGCTATGCGGCTGGATGAATTGCCGAACCAGCTCAGGCCAAAGGCGATTTCCTATGTTCTGGCAGGTGGTCTGTTCGCTGCGATCATCGGGCCGGAAATTTCCCGCCGCACGGTAGAGCTTGTCCCTGAAGCAATCTATGCCGGATGTTTCTTCACCGCAGCCGCGGTGCAGTTGCTGTCATTATTCGTTCTGGCCGGGCTGAAGATCAAACGCCCCGAACGCAGCGCTTCCGGTGGCCGTCCCATCGGCGTGTTCCTTCGCATGCCGGTCTATATTATAGGGGTGCTGTGCTGCGCCGTGGGCTACGCCCTGATGAGCTATCTGATGACGGCAACCCCGTTGCAGGTCGTCAATGTCGCCAAGCTTGGCAATTCGGCCAATGCGACGATTATCCAGTGGCATGTAGTGGCGATGTTCCTGCCGTCCTTCTTCACCGGTTCGCTGATCGGCAGGTTCGGCGCCTTTCGTATCTTGTGGTCCGGGGTCGCCTTCTACCTTGTGAGCATATTTCTTGCGGTGACGGCAGCCGGGTTCTGGCCTTACTGGCTGGCTCTTGTCGCCGCCGGTTTCGGGTGGAATTTCCTGTTTGTTGGCGGCACATCTCTGGTGGCCCGCGTGGCAGAGCCGGAGGAGCGCGGCCGCGTGCAGGGATTCGCCGACCTGATGACCATGACCACGGTGGCGGCTGCATCCCTGTCGGCTGGTGCGATCCACAGTCAACTCGGGGGGGAGGCGCTGTCGCTTGCGGCGCTTGGCCCGCTTTCGCTGGTATGCGCAGGGCTGCTCTGGCTTGGTTTGGTAAGAAGCCGCGAAAACCGAGAGCCGCCTGATCAGGGACGGATGCGTTACCCGCCAGTCACGTTCATGTGACGGCTGACAGCTGGTCCGCTCTGCCGGCGGTCGATCACGAAATCATGACCTTTCGGCTTACGGGTGATGGCCTCGGCCACAGCGGAGTCCAGCGCCGCATCGCCGCCCTCGCGAAGTGCCTTGCGAAGATCGGCGTTGTCGTCCTGGCCGAGGCACATATAAAGCTGGCCCGTACAGGTCACCCGAACGCGATTGCAGCTTTCGCAGAAATTATGTGTCAGCGGGGTGATGAAGCCGAGCTTGCGGCCGGTCTCGCCAACCTCGACATAACGTGCCGGCCCGCCAGTGCGGAACGGAATATCCGTCAGGGTGAAGCGCTTTGAAAGATCTGCGCGCACGCGCGACAGCGCGGCAAATACTGGTCGAGCCTGTTTTCCGTCCCGATGTCACCCATCGGCATGACCTCGATGATGGTCATGTCAAAGCCCTGCTCGCCGCACCAGGCCAGCATGTCGCCGAGCTCGTCATCATTGCCGCCCTTCAACGCAACAGCATTGATCTTCACGCCAAGTCCGGCTTCGCGTGCGGACTCGAGGCCGGTCAGAACCTTATCGAGATCGCCCCACCGGGTGATTGTGCGGAACCGGTCCGGGTCCAGCGTATCGAGCGAGATGTTCACCCGCCGCACGCCGGCATCATAAAGGTCTCCGGCCATTTTGCCGAGCTGGCTGCCGTTGGTGGTGATCGTCAGTTCGTCGAGATTGCCTGCCTTGACCTCGCCGCCGATGCTGCGGATCAGTTGCATGATGTTGCGGCGCACCAGCGGTTCGCCCCGGTCAGCCTGATCTTGCGAACGCCTGCAGCCATGAATCGGCGGCAGAGCGTATCGAGCTCCTCGAGGGTCAGCAGGTCCTTTTTCGGAAGGAACGTCATTTCCTCGGCCATGCAATATACACAGCGGAAATCGCATCGGTCTGTTACCGAAACGCGAAGATAGTCGACCGTGCGGCCATAGGGATCAATCAGCGGGGCAGGTGTGCCAACTGCGCTTGTCTCTTCCAAAACCGAATCATTCAGCGCCGACATGGTGCGTTCTCCCCTTGGTGACAGGTGAAAAACCCTGTCATTCCTTATCAAGACCAAGATGCTACGCCCCGGTTGTATTTCTTGGCAAGGAACGACACGTCGCACCCCTTGGCATGGTCTGGGCGGCACGCGACTGGTGAGGTGAGGGGGGATCAGCCAAAAAAAAGGCCGTGAGAAATCTCACGGCCGAGTTTAGGAGAAACGCACAGCGCAACGCTGTGCACGCGCTATATGCTCCCATTTCCATACCCGTCAACCCTTTGATCAGGACTTTTCGAAGAAAAAAGACAAATCCGGTTCAATTAAGAAAAAACTTAATTTAATCAGTTACTAAATGCAGAAAAATGACTCGTTATTTTTGCGGTTTCTGCAAAGTTGGGCAAATGAGACAAAATTTCAGTCGCAGACAGGCCACTCTGCCGCAATTCGGAAATGCTCAGCGCATCGTGCCGCTTGGCGAGGCGCTGCCCACTGTCGTCACAGACCAAATCATGATGGTAATAGGCCGGTGCAGGTATTCCCAGAACGGCCTGCAGCAGCTCCAGTGCACATCCGTGCTGTCTTCGAGATCCGTTCCACGCGTGACCAGTGTCACCCCGTCGATCATGTCGTCGATCACCACAGAAAGGTGATACGAGGTGCCGATATCCCGCCGTGCCACGACCACATCGCCATGTGCAGACATATCCACGGGGCGATGGTTGCCGCTGCGCAAATCGAGCCATGTCGGGCTTTTTGCGAGATCGAGGGCCCTCGCGGTCCGAAGCCTCCATGCCGGTGCCATGCCGGACTTGGCTCGGCGTGACGCCTCGTCGGCCGATAATGCGCTGTCAGTGGCAGTAGGAGGCTCATGTGGAGCGGACAGCACCCCGGCAAGCTCGGCGCGTGTCAGGAAGCAGGGATAGACAAGGTCCATCTCACGAAGTCTGTCCAGCGCCTGTGCATACCGGTCCAGCCGGTCGCTCTGAAAAACGGGCTGGCCGCGCCAGGGCAGGCCCAGAAAGGTCAAATCGTCATAAATCTGTTGGGTGAATTCGGCGCGGCACCGTGTGTGGTCGATATCGTCAATACGCAACCGGTAGCCGCCGCCAATTTGCGAGGCAACCAGCGCCGAGAAAGCGTGGCCAAGATGAAGCCTGCCTGTCGGGCTTGGTGCAAAGCGCGTGATCGGTGCTGTTGCCATTGACGGTCTTCCATCTGAGTGCGTTCATCCGGGCGCGCGCCGGATGACACGCCTGCCGGCAATATAGACCAGCCGGGGCCGGTCGGTGTAGGTTTTGCGTCATTGGTCGGGTTCGTCAGCCATAAACAGTTCAGGAACACAGTGATGATGAAGAGTTTTGGCCCATTGAGCGGGATTTACACGGCACCGGCACGCGGCGGAACGCCGTCGAGCCTGATTTTGATCATGCATGGCTGGGGTGCCGACGCGCAGGACCTGGCCGATCTCGCCTATCCGATGTCGCTCCGGTTTCCGGGTGCTGCCTTCTTTGTGCCGAATGCCCCGGAGGTTTGCTCGATGAACCCTATGGGGCGCCAGTGGTTCGACCTCGCCGATACAGATGCCGGTCCTGCCGCCGCCGGAGAGATGATCGAGCAATCGGTAGCGGCTGCGATTGAAGAGCTTGGTCTCGACATGGCAGCTATTGCCCTGACCGGTTTTCCCAGGGTGGTATGATGAGCCTTCATTGCGGGCTGCGCATGCCGGCGCGGCCGGCGGCGATTGTCAGCTTTTCCGGCGCGCTGCTCTCGGCTGACGGAATTGGTCTTGTTGGTGGTCGTCCGGCGGTGTTGCTGGTGCATGGTACCGATGACCAGGTGGTTCCCTATGCCATGATGCAGGCGGCATCGGACGCGATGGCGGCACACGGCATCGAGGCGCAGATGCTCACCCGTCCGGGTCTCGCCCACGGCATCGATCCCGATGCGCTGAGCGGTGCAATTGATTTCCTCGCCGGTCACCTGCCGTCCTGAATTTCGGACTGGCTTTCTGCATTCTGTGAAACTGGCATGCTGCCGCAATATTTTGACGGCAAACTGTCACAGCACCCAAGATATGGTGGAGGCTTGTTTTTCTGCCGTGGCCATGTTTTGGTTACGTCAGGGAATGGAAACACCATACGGGGTAGATGATGAACGCAGGCTGTTTTGCACCGGCTCTTGTCCTGAACGCAGATTTTCGCCCGCTAAACTACTTCCCGCTGTCACTATGGTCCTGGCAGGACGCGGTCAAAGCCGTATGTCTCGACCGTGTTACCATTGTTTCGGAATATGAGGACTCAATCAGCTCGCCCTCTTTCGAAATGAAACTGCCATCAGTCATCGCGCTGAAGGAATATGTCCCGCAGGTGCGGAACCCGGCCTTTACCAGGTTCAATGTGTTTCTCCGCGACAAGTTCTCCTGCCAGTATTGCGGCACGCCGCATGCCGCCGCCGACCTGACCTTCGACCATGTCGTTCCGCGTTCGCGCGGTGGACGCACCACATGGCAGAATGTCGTCGCCGCCTGCAGCCCCTGCAATCTTCGCAAGGCCAACAAGCTGCCGGAACAATGCGGGATGATGCCGTTGTCGATGCCGGTCGCGCCGCATATCTGGCAGCTTCAGGAAAACGGCAGGGGTTCCCGCCGAACTATCTGCATGAATCCTGGCGCGACTATCTCTACTGGGACACCGAGCTTCAGCAGACCTGAGGCGCGGCGCGCAACTTTCAAGATACGGATGTCAGAAGATCAGACGCGTTCCGCGATCCGGATTGCCGTGCGGCAGCCCTGCTGGATCACAGCCTTCAGCGCGGCATAGAACATGGCCTCGCGACCACGATGGTCGACAGCGATGTCGCGATGTTCGAGCTCGTCGTCACGAAACTTGGCAATGGTCGTGCGAAGCGGGGCCTCTTCATCACCAAGCCGTTCCGCCTGGTCGGCATAATGCTCGCCGATGACTTCCTCGACGGCGATGGTACATGCCATGGCCGCCTTCGGCCCCATGGCGGCTGTGACCGCGCCGAGGGCGAATCCCGCCGCACCCCAGACCGGATCGAGAAGCGACGGACGTACCTGCCGTTCGTTCAGCAGGTCCTCGAATGCCTCGAGATGCTCGACCTCCTGCTCCATCATGTGCTGGATCTGCGGGCCGGTAGCGTGGTTGCGAAGGATGGCCAGCTGTCCTCGATAGATTTGCTGGGCGGCACGCTCGCCAGCGTGATCAACCCGAAGAAAGCGTTCGATGTCGCGGCGCCCGGCCACAGGCCTGCCAAAAGCGGTGGTTCTCGTTTCCGTCATGTCCGTCTCGCTACGCGGTCGCCAAGAATGAAAGACAACAGTGCCACAGCCGAAATATCAAGGCTGAACAACGCGTTCCACCCTGCCATCGACAGCCCGAACAGGGACCATGGCACGTCGTCGCACCGGACCACCGGCGTTGCCAGCAGCTGGTCTACGAGGTCGGCAGCCGAGGCGCCTGCGGCAAGCGATGCGGTGCATCCCGACGGACCGGCCCACAGCTGCCATTCGACACCGGCATGATAGCCGGCCACGCCGAAGCTGGTCAGCGCGGCGGCGAGGGTCAGCAGCAAGGCGGCACGAGGCGGTATGAGCAGCAGCCCGGACGCGGCAGCAGCCATAACGCCAAGATGCGCCCAGCGCTGCCAGATGCACAGGCTGCAGGGAGCCATGCCACCGACATGCTCGAACAGAAATGCGCCGGCCAGAAGCGTTGCCGAGACCAGCGCGCAGATTACAAGGCCGTTGCGCGGGGCGAGGATCACCGACAGCTCCTGCTGCAGGATCGACGGGCCACTCGACCGGCCGTGATCAGGCCCGCTGTTCAATGGGTCAGCCATATGGCACCTCCAAACAGCAGCACCAGCGTGCTCAGCAATATCATGACGATCCGCGCGTCGCCGTGGTGTCGTGCAATGCCGGCGATGATTGCGAAACGCAGGCCGCGTCCGACAAGCGATGTTGCGAGAAAGGGGATCAGCGCGAATCCGGCGATGCCGGCGCTGACCGCAATCACCTTATAGGGTAGGGGTGAAGGCCCCGATAAACACCAGCAGCATGCCGAACTCGACAAACCCGTCCTGCACGGCGGCAAACTTCGCTGGTGCGGCGACGGCTTGCGGCATCATCGCGAGAATTTCCTCGATCCCGATCCCCAGTGCCCCGCCTAGCGCCCATCCGATGCCGCCGCCGATCACCGATGCGATGGTGCATCCCGCCGTCAGCCGGATCCATTTCGCCGGCCGAGCCAGCACCGTCGCGACAAGCAACGGGTCCACCGGGATCGGGATGATGATCGATTCCAGGACCGCGAACAGCAGCATCAGCCGCTCGGCAAGGGCCGTTCCGGCGATGCGGAGGACACGGTCATACTGTTCCCGGCAAAGACGCCACAGCGATGTCATGAAGGCTCCGTCGCTTGGTACCGGTTTCCCGGCGGAAATAGGGACAAGAGATATGGTGCGAGTGGGGGGACTTGAACCCCCAAGCCCTTGCGGGCGGCGGATTTTGAATCCGCTGCGTCTACCGATTCCGCCACACTCGCATATTGCCCATGTTCCTAGCCGACGCCCACGTCCGAGGCAACCCTGCGCTGGACCGCACGTTGCAGTTTTTCAAGGTGCGGGTCACGGATCCCCTCGGCGGCAAGCGCATCGACCGTATCGAACAGATATTCCCGGCAGGGGCCGATGAAGCCGGCCGCGCTGGCGATGATATCAGCTTCTTCATCCAGCGACATCGGCGCGGCATAATTCGGCCGGTCGGGGCGCGAGACAAAGCTGATGGCGCGTTTCGTGCCGCCATCAGTATGGAAATTCAGCCAGCTTGCGCGGTAGGACAGGGTTACCATTTCGCGCCGCCACAACAGGTCAAGCTCGGCGATCGCCACCTGCGGGTTCAGCCGAAAGGCGACACCGGTGCAGCTTCCACCGCGATCCAGCGCCAGCACCAGGCCCGGGCAATCTGGTGTGCCGCGACCAAGCCTTGTGCGCAGGCAGAACCGCCGATGATAGCCGAAGACGCGCCCGCTGGCACGATCGACGAAATCCATGACCGGATTGAAGATCAGGCTGCCATAGCCGAAGACCCAGATGTCTGACGTGTCGGCATCATCGGGGATCACGGACCGCCGCGAGGCGAGAAGCTGTTCGTCAGTGGCGAGCTGCGTCTCGGCATCGTTCCGCTCGGCCACCAGCGCGGCCAGCTTGCCGGAGCTGAGATTTTCGCGTGTGACAGGAAGAACAGGTTTCTCCGACATCAGCCCTCATCACCCTCAGCCGGCGCTGGTGCGCCGCCAACATGGCGGACCACACGTTGCGGGAAGGGGATGTCGATGCCACGGGCGTCGAGCACGCCCTTTAGCCGGCGGTTCAGGTCCCAGTAAAGATCAAAGAAATCGTCATATTCGGCATAGGCGCGAAGGCGCACATTAATGGCGCTGTCACCGTAGGAGACAACAAGAAAACGCGGTTTCGGGTCGGTCAGCACGCGCGGGTCTGAGGCAAGCTCCAGCATCGCCGCCTCGGCCTCGTCGAGATCGGCGTCGTAGCTGATGCCGATATCGAGATCCATCCGCCGTGTGCCATAGCGCGCATGGTTGATGATATTCGATGTCCAGATCGCTGAATTGGGCACGCTGATATAGACGTTATCGAAGGTATCGACGGTGGTGGTGAACAGACCGATTTCGCGGACCGAACCGGATACACCCGCTGCCTCGACCCAGTCGCCGACCTTGAAAGGACGCAGGAACAGGATCATCAGACCGGCGGCGACGTTCGACAGCGTTCCCTGCAAGGCAAGACCGATGGCGAGGCCGGCGGCGCCGAGAACGGCGATGATCGAGGTTGTCTCGACGCCGAAATTGCCGAGCGTCACGACGACGGTCAGCGTCAGGATCGCATATCTGACAAGTGCTGCCAGGATGGGCGTCAGTGTCTGGTCGATCCGGCTTGAACCGGCCAGCCAGTTGCGCAGCAATCCGCTGAGCCGGCGCGACGCCCAGATGCCGATGATGACGGTGATCAGCGCCGCGACGAAATTCAACCCATATTCGGTGGCGAGGGTGAGGGTCTGGTCAGTAAGAAGACCGCCAAGGCCGAGATTGGCTGAGATGGAACTGATCGAGATGTCGTTCATCGGTGCGATTTGCCCCTCGCGGCCAGACTTGTGGCCCTAGGTTTGGTGCTTGCTGGCCTGCGTGGCATCGGGCCGGAACGGCGGCGTTTCTGCCACCGCAATCATGTCACGGAACGCCTTTTTGTGCGCCAAGTATATCGACCGGTCAGGCGACCGCCAACCTCTGCTGCGCCGGATGCGGCATTTTCCCTGCCGTAACATAGGTGCCGGCGGGTGTTTTGGCGCGTTCCGGCGTTGATATTGGCTGCCTTTGCACGATATAGTGCCGCGCCATGAGCCATAGCCAAACCAACAAGTGCCAGACAGTGTCCTGGGCGGTCGGAGACGCACCGCTGGAATTGGGGCCCTGCATTGCGGCCATCGGAAATTTCGACGGGGTCCATCGCGGTCACGGCAAGGTCATTGAAGCAGCAATCGATGCGGCGCGAAAAGCCGGTGTCGCCGCTGCTGCCGTGACCTTCGATCCGCACCCGCGCGAGTTCTTCCGCCATGACGATGTGCCGTTCTGCCTTGCCGACCGTATTGAAAAGGACAGGCTGCTCGCCGCGGCGGGTGTCGACCGGGTGATTCATGTGACATTCGACGACAATCTGCGTTGCACAGATGCCGCCGCCTTTGTCACCAATATTCTGCCCGCGATCGGTGTGACCGGCCTGTTTGCCGGGTCCGATTTCGCCTTTGGCCGCGGCCGCGGCGGCGACATCGATACGATAAACGCGATGGGCGCCGATATCGGCATCACCGCCACCGCCGTGCCGTTGTTGTCCGACGAGAACAGCGCTGTCATTTCATCTAGCCGCATTCGCGCCGCTCTGCAGGCCGGCGAGGTTGGACAGGCCGCAACCATGCTCGGCCATGACTGGGCGGTGACAGGCATCGTCCAGCTTGGTGACCAGCGTGGTCGCACCATTGGCTTCCCGACCGCCAACATCCCGCTTGGGGCGCTACTGCATCCGGCGTTTGGCGTTTATGCGGTGCAGATTTTTGATGCGGACCCGCAGGCCGGTTTTGCGCTTCTTGGCAATGGCGTCGCCAATATCGGCATCCGTCCGACGGTTGAGGATCGCGGCGTGCTGTGCGAGGCCCATTTGTTCGACCAGCAGATTGACCTCTACGGACGGCGCCTTGCGATTTGCCTGAAATCCTTTCTTCGTGCCGAACGCAAATTTACCGGCATCGACGAGCTGACGTCCCAGATCGCCAAGGATGCCCGCGCCGCCCGCGAAATCCTGCCACCCATTCGACAGACGGCCTGACCGGCAATGCCGGGGCCGCACCGCACCGGACCGGCGTCCGGACCGCGAGACAGCTGAAACGAGAAAGCTTGTTATGAATTACAAAGAGACAGTGTTCCTGCCGAGGACCGATTTCCCGATGCGTGCCGGGCTCCCGAAAAAGGAGCCGGAAATCCTCGAGGGCTGGAAACAGATCGATATCTATAACCGGCTCCGCGAGGCGCGCGCCGATGCCGAGCTTTTCGTGCTTCATGACGGCCCGCCCTATGCCAACGGCCAGCTTCATATCGGACATGCGCTGAACAAGATCCTGAAGGATGTGATCAACCGTTCGCAGTCGATGCTCGGCAAAAATGCCAATTATGTCCCGGGCTGGGACTGTCACGGCCTTCCCATCGAATGGAAGATCGAGGAGCAGTACCGCAAGAAGGGTAAGGACAAGGACGAGGTTCCGGTCGAGGAATTCCGCCAGGAGTGCCGCGATTTCGCCGCTCACTGGCTCGATGTCCAGTCCGAAGAGTTCCAGCGGCTCGGTGTTCTCGGCGACTGGCATGATCCCTACACCACGATGGCCTATGACGCCGAGGCGACGATCGCCGGCGAGCTTGGCCGGATCCTGATGGATGGCAGCCTCTATCGCGGCGCCAAGCCGGTGATGTGGTCGCCTGTCGAGAAAACCGCACTCGCCGAGGCGGAGATCGAGTATCAGGATCACACCTCGGTCACCATCTATGCGCGCTTCCCGGTCAAGCAGCCGAGCCACCCGGCGCTTGAAGGCGCGAACATTGTCATCTGGACGACCACGCCCTGGACCATGCCCGGCAACCGGGCGATGGCCTGCGGTGCAGATATCGACTATTCGGTGCTGCGGATCACCGGCCTTGCCGAAGGCGCGCTGGCCAAGGACGGCGATGTGATCTGTCTGGCCACCGAGCTTGTTGAGGACGTCACCTCGGCCATCGGCATCACGGCGACCGAGACACTGGCAACGCTGAAAGGCCGCGATATCGAGGGTACGGTCTCGCTGCATCCGATGAACGGCCATGGCTATGACCATGACGTGCCGATGCTGCTTGCCGACTACGTCACCACCGCCCAAGGAACAGGCTTTGTCCATATCGCCCCCGGTCATGGTGTCGAGGACTATGAGCTTGCCCATCTCGAGCATGGCATCCCGCTGCCCGACACGGTGGCCGAAGACGGCAAGATCATGGAGCATCTGCCGATTTTCGCCGGCATGCATGTGCTTCGCGACAACGCGCAGATCGCCGAGATCATGGCCGAGCATGGCGGTGTCATCGGCATCGGCAAGCTGGTCCATTCCTATCCGCACAGCTGGCGTTCCAAAGCGCCGCTTGTCTATCGCAACACCGCGCAGTGGTTCGTGTCGATGGGATCGCACGGGCTCCGTGACACGGCTGTATCCGAGCTTGGCCGCACCGCCTTTTATCCGCCGGCCGGCCAGCGCCGCCTGACCTCGATGATCGAACAGCGTCCCGACTGGTGCCTGTCGCGCCAGCGTGCCTGGGGCGTGCCGATCACGGTGTTCGTCCATAAAGCCAGCGGCGAGCCGCTTCGTGACCAGGCGGTGATCGACCGTGTGGTCGAGGCGATGCGTGACGAGGGCGCCGATTGCTGGTTCTCCTCGGATCCGGCGCGGTTCCTTGGCCCGGATTACGACCCGGCCGAATATGAACAGGTGACCGACATTCTCGATGTCTGGTTCGATTCCGGATCGACCCATTCATTTGTTCTCGAGCAGAGCAACGACCTTGTCAGCCCGGCAGACCTGTATCTCGAAGGCTCCGACCAGCATCGTGGCTGGTTCCACTCGTCGCTTCTGCAGTCCTGCGCCTCCCGTGGTCGTGCGCCCTACAAGGGCGTTCTCACTCACGGCTTTGTTCTCGACGAGCAGGGCCGGAAGATGTCGAAGTCGCTTGGCAATGTGGTCACCCCGCAGAAGGTGATGGACCAGAATGGCGCCGACATCCTGCGGCTGTGGGTCGTCAGCTCGGACTATTACAACGATCTGCGGATCGGCCAGGAGATCATCAAGCGGACCACTGACAACTACCGTCGTTTCCGTAATACGCTGCGCTATCTTCTGGGTGCGCTGGATGGATTTACTGCAGATGAGGCTGTCTCGCGCGACCAGATGCCGGCACTGGAACGCTGGGTGCTGCACCGCCTTGCCGAGATTGATTCCCGTATCCGCGAGATGACCGAGGGTTATGACTTCCACGGTATTTTCACCGAATTGCACACGCTGTGTAACAGCGATTTGTCGGCCTTCTATTTCGAGATCCGCAAGGACCGGCTCTATTGTGATGCGGCCGACTCGATCGAACGGCGCGCCTGCCGCACGGTGATGAACGAGGTCTATGAGCGCCTGACAGCATGGCTTGCCCCGATTCTCGCCTTTACGGCGGAGGAAGCCTGGCAGGCCCGTGTTCAGGACATCGAGAATTCGGTGCATCTGCGAAGCTATGACCCGATCCCCGATGGCTGGCTCGATCCGGAGCTTGGCGAACGCTGGGCCGGTATCCAGCAGGTGCGCCAGGTGGTGACGACCGCGCTCGAGGCGGCGCGCAATGACGGCGCCATTGGTGCCTCGCTGCAGGCAGCTCCGGTGGTGCATGTCGATGCTGCGGGTGCTGATCTGTTCGCCGGCGAGGATGCGGCAGCGCTCTTCATTACATCGGATGCACGGATCACCACGGACGCCGCGCCGGCAGACGCCTTCCGTGTCGAAGGCATCGAGAATGCGGCCGTCGCCTTTGCCACGGCAGACGGGGGCAAATGCGCGCGCTGCTGGAAGATCATGCCGGAAGTGACGAGCGAGGACGGTATTTGCAACCGCTGTGATGATGTGGTGAATGCAGCCGCAGGATGACATCAGGCCGGGCCCGCTGCGCCGCCGTGTTATATTTGTCGCGCTGGCGGTTCTGATTGCCGACCTGGTGACGAAACAGGTGATGCTTGGCTGGGTTTTTGATCCGCCACAGCGTGTCGAAATTCTGCCCTTCCTGAATTTCGTACCTGTCTGGAATCCCGGTATCAGCTTCGGCATGCTGTCGAACGGTGGCAGCGCGATGCCGTTCCTGCTGTCGTCTCTGGCCTTTGCTGTGGCTGCCTGGATGATCTGGAAGTCGCCCGGGTTCAGGCCTGGTGAGCGACTGGGCGCCGGGCTGATTGCCGGCGGTGCAATCGGCAATGCCATTGACCGGATCCGCTTCGGCAAGGTGGTTGATTTTATCGACGTTTATGTTCAAACATGGCATTGGCCGGCGTTCAACATTGCCGATGCAGGGATTACTGTTGGTGCCCTGATATGGATTGCCAGCCTCTTTCTGGAACGAGAGACAGAATCGACATGACGTTCACTACCAGCCTTTCGAAGCCGCGCCCCATCATGGCGGCGTTGATAATCTGCGGCGCTGTCCTCACGCTTGGTGGCTGTTCCGACTTTCGCAAGGCCATCGGCGATGAAAAATCCTCGCCTGATGAATTCGAGGTTGTGGTTCGTCCGCCGCTGTCGCTGCCGCCGAGCTTTACGGCATCTTCTGCTGAACTTCTGGCTGCCGCTGACGAGGCAAATGCCGAATCTTCCAATGATGCGCGTTCGGTTGCCGCTGCATCGCTGGGGTCCGAGGTTGGCAGCAGCGAGGGTGGCTACGAGGCGCTGTTTGATTTCGCTTCGGTCCCAGACAATATTCGCGAAACGGTGGATGAAGAGACTTACGGCATCCAGTTCGAGCGCCGCCTTCCGATCCAGATGCTGTTCGGTGGGCTGCCCGATATCGGGCCGGTTCTTGACCAGTTCGCCGAGGACCAGCGGCTCCGCAAGAATCTGCGCGAGGGCATGTTCCCGACAGAGGGCGGCACCCCCGCCATCGACCTGCAGAGTGACGAGCCGCTGACCATCGGCGAATAACCGCCATGGCTGTGATCCGGCAGCTTCCCGACACACTTGTCGACCGAATCGCTGCTGGCGAGGTTGTGGAACGGCCGGCAAGCGCGCTCAAGGAGCTTGCCGAAAACGCTCTTGATGCCGGCGCGGGTTCGATCCGCATTTCGCTGGCACGCGGCGGCATCGACGAAATCATCATCAGTGACGACGGTCACGGAATGTCGGCAGACGATCTTCGTCTCGCTGTACGACGTCACGCCACATCCAAGCTGCCGGATGGCCGCCTTGACGACATCCGGTTTCTCGGGTTTCGCGGCGAGGCGCTTCCCTCGATTGGTGCCGTGTCGCGTCTCGAGATCACCTCAGTGCAGCAAGGCGCGTCTGAAGCATGGCAGATCATTGTCGATGCAGGTGATGTCGGCATGCCGCAACCCGCCGCTCTGGACCGTGGCACCCGCGTCGCCGTTCGCCAGCTGGTCAAGGCTGTGCCGGCACGGCTCAAATACCTGAAGACCGAGCGGACCGAGCAGGGGTGCTGTCTCGATGTGGTGCGTCGTCTTGCGATGGCATGGCCGCAGGTCGGTTTTACCCTCGAGGCTGATGGCCGGACCCTGCTCGACCTGCCACCGGGCACGCGTGAACTCGATATCGGCGAGGATGACGGCAATGGCAGGGCGCGCCGCCTTGCTGCTGTGATGGGGCGGACATTTGGTGACGAGGCCATCCACATCGATGCGCGGCGCGGTGATATCGGCCTTCGTGGCATGATCAGCTTGCCGACAATGAACCGCCCGACACCCGGGTCCATCTATCTGTTCGTCAATGGCCGGCCGGTGCAGGATCGGTCGCTGTCCGGTGCAGTTCGGGCAGGCTATGGCGATACGCTGCCGCGCGGGCGCTATCCGATGGCGGCGCTGTTCCTCGAACTTCCCGTCGAATCGCTTGATGTGAATGTGCATCCGGCGAAGACAGAGGTCAGGTTTCGCGATGCCGCGGGGTGCGTTCGCTGCTGGTTGGGGCGATATCGGCCCAGCTTATGGACGATGGTGTTCGCAGCACCGGCGAGGGGCGATAACAGCATCGCGCCTGTTTGCGGCAGGCCGCAGGGGACCCTCCGGTTTCTCTGCGCCGCCGCCTGCAAGCTATGCCGCCCCGCCGCGCGACTGGCAGGCGCCGTTGTCATCGCAAGTACCGCGTCCCGACCCGTCGATGATTGCTGATCTGCCGCCATCCGCACCGCCTTCGGCCGAGATCGCCAATGATGTGGCTTTGGAGACGCTTCTTGGCGCAGCGCGCGCCCAGCTTCACAAGACCTATATCGTCGCTGAAACAGGCGACGGCATCACCATCATCGACCAGCATGCGGCGCATGAACGGCTGGTCATGGAACGGATGAAGGCGGCCATGGCGGCCGACGGTGTCGCCGTGCAGGCGCTGCTGATTCCGGAAGTGGTCGATCTTCCCGCCGACCAGCGCGAGGCAGTTCTCGAGCAGGCCGCATTTCTTGCCGGGCTGGGGCTCGAGATAGAGGAATTCGGCGAGGGAAGCGTTCTGGTACGCGGGGTGCCGGCGCTTCTGGGAGCGCCAGATGCGGCCCGCATGGTCCGTGACATTGCCGAGGAACTTGTCGAACTTGGCGGTAGCCGGACGCTGGAGGACAGGCTGGCACATGTTCTGGCGACCATTGCCTGCCACGGATCGGTGCGCGCCGGACGGCGCCTGAACGATGCCGAGATGAACGGCCTTCATCGCGAGATGGAATCCACCCCGAATTCCGGCCAGTGCAATCACGGCAGACCCACCTGGGTGCGCCTGTCGCTGGCAGATGTCGAGCGGTTGTTCGGACGGCGATAGAGCGTCCGCCCTATCCCTCGTATCTCATGAAATGGAGCCGCGCCCGCCCATAGCGGCGGTCATCCAGCAATGCCAGCCCGGCATTGGCCAGCATCGTCTCGTCATGGCTCTCGCGCTGCTCCGTTTCGATGACCACCAGCGCGCCGGGGGAGTGCGCCGACTTCTGCCAGCCGTGCCGCCACTGTCAGCCCCTCGCCGCTGCCATAGGGCGCGTCGGCAAGAAGCAGATCGGCGTCATCGCCGCGCCAGCTGGCGATCTTCGTTGCGTCGCCTGATATCACTGCCGCATCGGCCTCGCGACCGAGCCGGGCGATGTTCGCCCGCAAGGTCTTCAATGCGCCGGGATCCCGCTCGATAAAGCTGGCATGGGCGGCGCCGCGCGACAGCGCCTCCAGCCCCAGCGCGCCGGTTCCGGCAAAGGCATCAATGACATGGGTATCAAGCAAGGCCTCGCCAAAGCGCCCGCCTGTCAGGATGTTGAACAGGGATTCGCGCACGCGGTCGGCTGTCGGCCGGGTGCTAGCGCCCGCCGGTTCGGCCAGTTTTGTTCCGCGAAGACGGCCGGCGATGATTCGCATTTCGCGATGCCCCCGAAGATGGTTTGGATGAAGATCTCGCAGGCGGCCTATGTCCGGGCTTTCGTGGTCCGGATGCGGTGCGCCGGCGGGCCGGCTTGCGGGCCGTGGCTGTGCCGGTCGGTGTTTCCGGTGCAGCAAGTCCCAGCTGGTCGGCAAGAATACGTGGTTTCACCAGCTCGACGCCACCGCTCTCCAGATCACCGAGCTGGAACGGGCCGTAGGACACCCGGATCAGCCTGCTGACCTGATGGCCAAGATGCTCCATGATCCGGCGTACCTCGCGGTTCTTGCCCTCTCGGATGGCGATGTTGAGCCAGGCGTTGCTTGGCATCTGGCGGTCGAGGCGGGCGTTGATCTCGCCATAGCGGATGCCGTCGATGGTGATGCCGTCAGCCAGCGCTTCCAGCGCCTCGGGATCGACATGACCCTGCACGCGGACCCGGTATTTCCGGCTCCATCCAGTGCTGGGAAGCTCCAGATGGCGCGCCAGCCCACCGTCATTGGTCAGCAGCAGCAGCCCTTCGGAATCCATATCCAGCCGACCGACCGACAGCACCCGCGGCATGCTTGCCGGCAGCGTGTCGAAAATGGTCTGGCGGTACTTTTCATCACGGGCGCTGACGACAAGTCCGCGCGGCTTGTGATAACGCCACATTCGTGCCGGCTCGCGGGCTGGCAATGGCTTGCCGTCTACGGTGATGTTGTCTGCCGCGGTCACGTTCAAAGCCGGGCTGGTGATCAGCTCGCCATTCACCGTGACGCGCCCGTCGGCGATACGTGCTTCGGCCTCGCGGCGCGAGCAGACACCCGCCCGGGCGATATGTTTGGCGATGCGTTCGGGCCCGTCCTGTGCGTCGAGCGTGAATGTCGGCTTATTTGTCATGCCGCCGGTGTTACCTGCAAACGCGGCGCTTGGCAAATCGTGGCTTTGCCGAACCGTGCCTGCTGTGCGACAAGACGGTCATGACGATCCACGATCCACGCCCCGATATCATGGCCATGCTGCTGGACGAGGCCGCCGCCGCCGCGGCTGCCGGCGAGGTGCCTGTCGCCGCTGCCGTTACGGATGCACAGGGCGCCGTTATCGCGCTGGCACAGAACCGCATGCGGCGGGGTGGCAGTGCGCTGCATCATGCCGAGATGCTGGTCCTGGCAGAAGCGCTGGCGCAGCGTGGCAGCGAACGGCTGGAGGATTGCGACCTGTGGGTGACGCTGGAGCCCTGCACCATGTGCGCCGGGGCGATTGCTCATGCGCGGATCAGGCGGCTCTATTTCGCGGCGCGGGATGAAAAGGCCGGGGCGGTGGAATCGGGTGTCCGGTTCTTCGACAGCCCGTCATGCCATCATCGTCCCGAAATCTATGGCGGGCTGTCCGAGGCCGCGGCGGCGGCCCAGTTGAAGGCATTCTTCGAACAGCGCCGCTAGGGCAGGCTCATCCGGCGGCGATGTCGCGGCGGCAGAACCCGCCGGGCCAGTCGATGGTGTCGACAGCCGCATAGGCGTTGGAGCGCGCTGCGCCGGCATCATCGCCCAGTCCGGTAACGGCAAGCACCCGCCCGCCATGTGCTGTCACAGTGCCGGCCTCGTCAATCTTCGTTCCGGCATGGAACAGCATCACATCTTCCAATGTTTCGGCAGCTTTGGTGCCGGATATGACGCTTCCCTTTTCATAGGCACCGGGATATCCGTCGGCCGCCATCACCACTGTCACCGCGCTGCGCTCGTCCCAGCGAAGCGACACATGGCCGAGCGTGCCCTCGACAGTGGCCAGCATCGCCGCGACAAGGTCGGAGCGAAGCCGGGGCAGGATCACCTGTGCTTCGGGGTCGCCAAGGCGGCAATTGAACTCGATCACCTGCGGACCGTCCCCGGTCAGCATCAGCCCGACATAAAGAATGCCGCGATAAGGTGTTCCTTCATCCGCCATGCCACGCGCCAGCGGGCGGACAATCTCGTCCATCACCTGCTGCTGCAGCGCATCGGTGAGACGCGGGGAGGGCGATACAGCCCCCATGCCGCCGGTGTTCGGCCCCTTGTCGCCATCATAGGCGCGCTTGTGGTCCTGGGCGCTGCCCATGAACAGCACATCCGCTCCGTCCACCAGGGCAAACAGCGATGCTTCCGGTCCGGTGATCCGTTCTTCAACAAGAAGGGTCGCGCCGGCATCGCCGAACCGGCCATCCAGCATCTCTGCGGCGGTCTCCTCGGCCTCGGCGGCGGTATCGGCGACAACGACTCCCTTGCCGGCGGCAACCCGTCGGCCTTGACCACGCAGGCCCCGCCGGTGGCGGCGATGGCGGCGCGGGCGCTGCCGATATCGGTGCAGACCGTGAACCCCGGCTGATGAATGCCAAAGCGGGCGCAAGCCTCGCGCGCAAATGCTTTGGAGCCTTCCAGCTGTGCGGCTGCGGCGCTTGGTCCGAAGGCGGGAATGCCAGCAGCCTCCAGCCTGTCGACAAGCCCGGCTACAAGCGGGGCCTCTGGCCCGACCACCACAAGGTCCGGACGTTCGGCTTCTGCAAGCGCAAGCAACCCGTCCAGATCATCGGCGGCGACACCGGCACAGCGTCCAAGCGCCGCCATGGCGTCGCTCCCCGGAGCTATGACGAGGCTTTCAGTCAGGGCCGATCCGGAAATGGACCATGCCAGCGCATGTTCGCGTCCGCCGCTGCCGATCAGGAGAATTTTCATTGATACCGTCCTTTGGGGTGTGCCGGAAATGCCCGCGCGCCCGTGGCGGGCCAAAGCCGTTTGCGTGGACGGCAATATGGCATAAGAATGGAGGTCCGAGAAAGAGGTCCCGCCCATGCCAGCCGATTTTCTGTCGCCTGATCTGCCTGTCGATCCGCCACTCGGCTCCGCATCTGCCGAGGCCGGGTCGAACGCGCCGCCATTTCTCAGCATTACCGAGCTCTCGCAGCTGCTGAAACGCACCGTCGAGAGCAATTTCGATTTCGTGCGGGTCCGTGCCGAAATCTCACGCCCGACTCGCGCTGCCTCCGGTCATCTGTATTTCACGCTGAAGGACGAGAAGAACACCCTCGATGCCGTCTGCTGGAAGACTGTAGCCGGTTCCCTCGGCGTACAGCCGGAAGAGGGGCTGGAGGTTGTGGTTACCGGCAAGCTGACCATCTATGGCGGCCGCTCGAAATACCAGATTGTCGTGCAGACCATGGAAATGGCCGGCGAAGGGGCGATGTTGCGGCAGCTTGAAGAACGTCGTCGACGTCTTGCCGCTGAAGGATTGTTCGACGCCGAGCGCAAACAGCCGATCCCGGCAATGCCGGCGGTGATCGGTGTTGTCACCAGCCCGACCGGGGCGGTGATTCGTGATATCCTGCACCGGCTGAGTGACAGGTTTGGCGTGCAGGTGTTGCTTTGGGGAACGCTCGTCCAGGGACAGGAGGCAGCCGGCCAGGTGGCTCGCGCCATTCGCGGGTTCGACGCGATGCCGGAAGACGGGCCGCTGCCACGACCCGACCTGCTGATCGTGGCGCGGGGTGGGGGTCGCTCGAAGACCTCTGGGCCTTCAATGAAGAAGAGGTGGTTCGCGCCGTCGCCGGATGCAGCCTGCCCGTGATCTCCGCCATTGGTCACGAGACCGACACCACCCTGATCGATTTTGCCGCCGACCTGCGGGCCCCGACACCAACCGCCGCCGCCGAGATGGCGGTGCCCGTCAGGGCCGAACTGATCGCGCGGATCAGTGAGACTGAATCCCGTCTCTACCGCGGCGTTTCACGACGGATCGAGATGGCCGGGCAGTCGGCCAGGCTGGCGGAACGAGGGCTTCTTGATCCCGCGCAGATGGTCGAGCGCCGGGCCCAGGCTGTCGATCTGGCGGCCGCGGCGATCGACAGTGGCATCGACCGCTGTCTCTCGAACGCGGCGCTGCGCCTCGCCAACAGTGCCGGCAGGCTGCGCCCGCCCGAACGGCGCCTTGCCGAGGTCGGGGCCGCGCTCGCCGATATCGGCGGACGCATGGGGCAGATCATCGACCACAAGATCAGTCTTCGTTCTGCGGCACTGGAGCAGGCGGGAAGGCTGCTTGATGCGAATTCGTTCGAACGTGTTCTGGATCGCGGTTTTGCGCTGGTTGCCGGTGCGGATGGCAAGCCGCTGAAACGAGCTGCCGAAGCTGCCACCGGTGCGGATGTCAGTATCCGCTTTGCCGATGCCACACGTGCTGCACGGCTTGATCCGGATGGTCCGGCAGCAGCGTCCGCGCCAAAGCCGAAACGGGCGCCGCGTGCCAAGCCTGCAGCCGACGGCCAGGACAGCCTGTTCTAGTCGGCTTGCGCCAGCGTCTCAGCTGTTTGGCAGGTTTTTTCCCCAGCGGCGATGCGGCCAGAACCACTGGTCCGGCGCGGCGCGGATCCAGCGTTCAATCTCGGCATTGATCTCGGTCGCCACCGCAATCACCGTGGCGTCGTCATCTTCCGCGGGAAGGGTGATCGGCGGCGATATGGTGATGCGGAAGCGGCTGCCCCCAGCCGTTCGGTGCGCATATACATCAGCGGCACCTTCTTGCGGATGGCCAGTTTCACATGGCTGATCGATGTCTGCGCCGGATGGCCGAAAAAAGGTACCGGCAGGCCTTCGCGCAACTGCTGGTCGACAAGAAGACACATGACCTGACCCTTGCGCAGCGCGCTGACCATGCCAAGCGCGGCCTCGCGTCCCTTGCGGAAAATGTCGCCACCGTAATTCGCCTGCCGCCTCTCCAGCAGTCCGGACAGAAGCTGATTGTTCAGCGGCCGGTAGATGGCTGCCACCTTGTGGCCAACACCCAGCGCGGCATAGGGGCCAAGTTCCCAGTTGCCAATATGTGCGCCGATCAGAAAGGCACCATTTTCCAGCCCTTTGAGGTTCGACTGGCCCTCAAAGGTGATCCGGCCGAGCCCGACCATCCGATGGACATGCGGAAACTCGCCAATGACCCGTCCGAAATTGCGCCACATGCCGGCCAGAACGCGGCGCTGTTCGCCAGCATCCAGTTCGGGCATGGCAAGGTTCAGGTTGCGGCGTGCCCGGCCGTGCCATGGTGTCAGTGGGCCAACCAGTGCGAACAGCATGCCCATCACGGCGCTGGCGACAGGAAGCGGCAGCAGCCTTGCGATGCCGTAGAGGGTGAGAACCAGCCCCGCCTCGAGCGGCCAGATGAACAGCCGGCGCGCTCCGCGAAGCAGGATTTTGCCAAGCGGATCAGCCATGAGGTGTCTCGCTGGCGATGGCCTGTTCGACAAGATCCAACAGGGCCTCATCTGCGTCGATCTCCATCGCAACAGGCAGCATTGCCACGCGCGATCGCCAGTCCGGAGGAAGCCTCATCCAGTCTTTCTTGGTGGTGATCATCTCGGCACCGTGACGCTGTGCATCCTCCTGTATCTGGGCAAGATCGTGCTGCGAATAGGGGTGATGATCGGCAAAGGACAGCCGCTTGACGATGGTTCCGCCGGCTGCTTCGAGGCTCTTGAAGAAACGTGACGGCCGGCCGATTCCGGCAAAGGCCAGCAGCGGCGCGCCGTCCAGTGCATCGATGACGCTTGTATCGGGCTGCAGCTCGGCCGAAAAGACAGGCAATGTGTTCGGCAGCCTTGCGCCGAAACCGGTCTCGTCATCGCCATTGATGATGGCAAGGTCCAGCCGCGCCAGCCCCTCGGCCAGCGGTGTACGCAGCGGCCCGGCCGGGATCAGCCAGCCATTGCCGATGCCGAAGCCGCCGTCAAACACCCCGATGGTCATGCTATGCGCCAGATAGGGGTTCTGCATGCCGTCATCCATCAGGATCACGTCATGCGCGCCGCGCTCGGCAATGAAGCGCGCACCGCGCGCCCGGTCACGCGAGACAAGAACGTCGCGACCATCCGCCAGCATCAGCGGCTCGTCCCCGCAGGTCGCAGCGTCGTGGATGGCTGGATCAACCCATGTCGGGCCAGTGGCGCTGCCGCCATGACCGCGTGAGAGAATGGCAGGCGTTCGGCCACGCGCCGCCAGCTGGTCGAACAGCCAGGCGACAAACGGGGTCTTGCCGGCGCCGCCCGCTGTCAGGTTGCCGACGCAGATCACCGGCACCGGCGCCCGGTAGGGCGCGGCAAGCGCTGTGCGAAGTTTTGTACCAGCCCACCAGACAGGTGCCAGTGGCAGAAGCGCGGCGGCGGCAAGGCCGCGATGGCTCCAGTGTTCGGGGGTTTTCATCATGGCGGTGCGGCCTGACCCTTCATGTCCCGCTGGCGAGCAGCTCGAGGCATAATCTTGCCGCGTTTGCCGGCCGCTTACCAGCCTTGGCCGCATGTGCCTTTCCGGCGCTGGCGATGGAAGCCAGCTTTTCGCTGTTACCGCAGATCGCCCGTGCCGCATCGGCGATGTCGCCGGCATCGGTGACAGGGGTAACGACTCCAGCCGCCTCCAGCGAGGCGAATTCAGCGCTGTTCTTGAACAGATGTGGTCCGGTCAAAATGGCAAGGCCATGTGCTGCCGGCTCTACCGGGTTGTGGCCGCCAAGCGGCATCAGCGAACCACCAAGGAAGGTAATGTCAGCAGCACTGAACAGACTTTCCATTTCACCAAGCGTGTCGGCGATGTAGAGCGTGTCATCTGCTGTCGGTTTTGCACCGGCAGACCGCCGCCCGCCGGGCATGCCTGCTGCCTCGCACAGCGCCGCCACATCGCCGCCCCGGTCCGGGTGGCGCGGGGCGATCACGGTGAACCAGTCCTCGCCAAGCATGCCGGCTGCCTTGATCGCCGTTTCCTCTTCACCTGCGTGTGTCGAGGCGGCGAGGAAAATCCGTCTCTTGCCGGCGGCGCGGCGCAGCATCGTGACATATGACTTGTCGGGTTTTGCCGCAGCGACCGGCAGCTTCAACGATCCGCCCACCTGAACAGCTTCCGGTGCCGCGCCAAGCGAAACAAAGCGCTGTGCCTGCGTATCGTCCACCGCCAGCACAAGCTGCGCTGCACCAAATACGACTTTGGACTTTGCCCTGCTTTTCTTCCAGCGGCTTGCTGCCCGGTCGGACAACTGCGCCGACACAAAGGCAACAGGCACACCCTTTGCCGCGGTCGCCGTAATCAGCTTTGGCCAGAAATCGGATTCAAGGAATATGCCGATCCGTGGCTGCATCCGGTACAGGAAGCCTGCCACCATGTCCGGGTGGTCCAGTGGCTGGTAGAGATGTGTTATCCCGAGTGACGCGGGAAGCGCGGCAACCCGTGCGGCCGCCGTCACCGTGTTCGTCGTCATCAGGATCGGCGCGGTTTCCCCGGCCTTGCGGATCGCTTCTGCCAGCGCGATGCCGGCGACGGTTTCGCCAACGCTGACAGCATGAATCCAAAGAGGGGCTTCTGGCAGGTCCGTGCGGTGATCATAGCGTCCAAAGCGCTCGGCAAGCCGGCTGGCATCTTCCTTGCCCGAACGGGCGCGCCGTGCCAGCACCAGGGGCAGCAACGGGCGGGCCAGACGCCAGAGGATATCGTAGCCGCGCATCATTCATCGTCCCGGCAGAGCGCGTCTGCCTTGTCAGATACGGCGTTCATGGCCTCGTCGAGCGCGGCGCGGTGTGCTTCCAGTGTGTCGCGATCGCTGGAGTCCGGCGGCGGTATCATCTCGCCGATCACGAACAGGCCGCGTGAGAAGGGCTTGGGGATCATCATGCCGTCCCATCCCGGGGCGCGCCAGAACCGGGTTGCCGACCAAGCCACCGGCAGGATCGGCTTGCCGGCAAGATGTGACAGTGCCACCGGTCCCATCGCCGCCACCCTTGCCGGGCCGCGCGGCCCGTCCGGTGTAACTGTCGCAACGCGTCCAGGAATCGAGTATCCGTTTCATCCCGCGAAGGCCGGACAGGGCATTGCGGTTGGAACTTCCCCAGACCGTTCGAACACCAAGATGATTGACGGTATGTGCCAGCATGCGGCCGTCGGGATGTGGTGACTGCAGTGCCGTCATCGCGTGGCGGCGTGGCCAAAGCCATGGCATCGACAGGATTCTCTCGTGCCAGAAGACAAGGACAAACCCGTCATGTGATGCCAGCATGTCGCGAAAACGTGCTGCCTCATGCGTGCGCCAGCGTACTGACAACATCAGCATCATCACGATGAAAGCGACAATCCAGCTCAGGCAGAACAGTCCGATCTTGTTTCGTATCAGTCGCTTCAGCATTGTTTGCCGGTGTTGCGGGAACCGTGGATCCCGACATGTTGATGATCTGGGCCGTCGCGGCGGGCCGATTACGGTTTCCCTCGGCCGGTCATGAAGGTATAACCGGCATGCCTGTGATCGTCCAGACAACCAACCGTTTGTGGCAACCGTTTGTGGCGCGGCATTCCGACCAAGGCGTTGTGTCCATGTCCTCCCTTTCAAGCCTTTCACCCGACCCGAATTCCGCCCGCAAGCGGCTTCTGGTCGTGCAGCCGCTTGTCGGGATTGGCGATATGGTCTGGCACAAGCCGTGGATCGACCATCTGGCAGGCAGCTTCGACCTCATTCTGGCGGCAAAGCCGACGGCCCATGCGACAACGCTGTTTCATGGCACCAACGGCATTGTCGACTGGCTCGACATCGACAGGTCGATGCGCGGCCGCAAGGGCCGGCATGACGGGCTGGCCGGATTGTTCAGGCTTGCCGCAGATTTCCGCCGGGCGCGGGCTGACGCCGTTCTGGTCTTGCATCATAGCGCCACCTACACGCTGGCGGCTTGTCTTGCCGGCATCCCGTTGCGGTGGGGCTATGGCATCGGCAGCAGTCGCAAATGGCTGAACCGGGGAAATTTCCTCGGGCGCGAGGCTCGCTATGAGCGGCCATACCGCAAGCTCGGCCGTTTTGCGCAGGCCAACGGCTTCGGTCTGGACCAATCGCATTGGCAGATGGCGGCCAATGATAAGGCGGCGCAGGCAGTTCGCGCATTCTGTGACGATCACAACATCAAGCCGGATTCAAGCAATGGCCCCGATGGCCGGGACATGGTGGTCTTCGGCGTCGGGGCGATGGATGCGGAACGGCAATGGCCGCCATCGCAATTCGCACAGCTTGCCGCTGCCATCAGGGCTGAATGGCCGGGCCTCAACATTGTGCTGACAGGCGCACCGTCCGAGGCATCGATCGTTCAGGCAGTTCTGTCGGACGATGCAGCACCAGCAGGGCTGATCGAGAAGGCGGGCCCGCTCGACGAGGCCGTGGCCCTGATCGGGTCGGCGCGTGCCTATATCGGTAACGACACCAGCCTGCTGAACATCGCTGCCGCCTGCGGTCGTCCGGCGGTCGGGTTTTTGCGCAAACCGAGCCGTTGGACTATAGTGACAACATCATTCCCGTTGCTTTGCCGGACGGCAGGTTCGGCGAGGCTGGAGCAATTAGGCGGATCACGGTGGAACAGGTTTTTTCGGTTGTGGCCGCGACATTGAATAAGCCGGGGAACAAGCCGGGGAACAAGCCGGGAAAACCACCTGAAAAAGACAGGGGCGACGGGTGACAGCGGATATGCACGCAAAAAATATCCACACAAACGGTCTTACTTCAGCAGGATTGCCTTCTTGACGACCAGCCCGACATCTCGCACCGCCGACAGCCGCGCCATCCTGCGCCGCATCTGGACCGGATGGGTGCGCCGCTATCTCGGCAGGCTGCTTCTGGCCTTTGCGTTGATGGCGGTGGTCGCCGCCTCGGCATCCGCCTATCCGTTGCTGACCCGCTATATCTTCAATGCGCTGGCTGACGGCCGTGCGGCCGAGGTAATCGTCATGGCGCCGGTCGCCATCGTGATCCTGGCAGTGGTCAAGGGCGTGGCCCTGTTCGCGCAGACCGTGCAGGTCAACGCACTGGCGCTGCGGGTGACGACGGACCTGCAAAAGGACATGGCGCGCACGCTGATCGAGGCCGATCTTGCGGTGCTGTCGCGCGAGCCTGCAGGCGCCTTCATGTCGCGGATCATGAACGATCTCAACCTTGTCCGTGAAGCTGCCGTGCGGCTTGCCAACAATCTTGTTCGTGACGTGCTGACAGTGATCGTGCTGGTCGGGGCGATGATCTGGCTTGACTGGCTGATGGCGCTGGTGGTGCTGGCTGTCTACCCTCTTGCGATGCAGCCGATCATTCGCATCGGCGCTCGCCAGCGCAAGGCGTCGGGCAATCTTCAGGAACATATGGAAGGCGTGACGTCGCTGCTGGCCGAAACGCTGCAGGGCACCCGTATGGTCAAGGCCTATCAGCTCGAGGATACCGAGATCGGGCGCACAAGACATGCTTTTGACGGTCTCTACACCCGGCTTGTCGGGTTGCTGACGGGGCGTGCCAAAATCGACCCGATCCTGGAGGTTGTCGGCGGGCTTGCCGTCGGCGGTGTCGTTGCGCTGGCCGGTTGGCGAGTGTCGAACGGCCAGCTTCAGGTTGGCGATGTTATCGCTTTTATCACCACGCTTATCCTGCTGGTGCAGCCTGTTCGCGGCATCGGCACGCTGAACGCCGTAACGCAGGAGGCGCTGGCCGCCGCCGAGCGAGTGCTGGCGCTTCTCGACAGGCCGCGCCTTGTCAGTGATGCGCCGGGAGCAGCCGACCTCGGCACGGTGCGCGGCGCACTCTCCTTTGAAAATGTCGGGTTTGCCTATGATACCGCAGCCACCGACGGACCGCCGGCGCTGGACGGAGTCACCTTTGAAGCAGCCCCGGGTCAGACCGTTGCCCTTGTCGGCACGAGCGGGGCCGGAAAGAGCACGGTGATCAATCTGCTGCCGCGTTTCTTCGACCGCACATCCGGCGCCATTCGTATCGACGGCACCGATATCACCGGTGTCACGCTGGAAAGCCTGCGCGGCAACATCGCGCTGGTCAGCCAGGACGCCGTGCTGTTCGACGACACCATTGCCGCCAATATCGGTTTCGGCCGGCCGGGTGCAGGTCGTGACGAGATCGAGGCCGCGGCCCGTGCCGCAGCGGCACATGACTTCATCATGTCGCTCGAGGGTGGCTATGACGCCGAGGTCGGCGCCATGGGCAACCGCCTGTCTGGTGGCCAGCGCCAGCGAATTTCAATTGCGAGAGCAATGCTGAAAGATGCGCCGGTGCTGCTGCTGGACGAGGCGACGGCGGCGCTCGACGCGGATTCCGAGAAACAGGTCAGACCGCGCTGGCCGCGCTGCAGAAAGGCCGTACGACGCTTGTTGTCGCGCACCGGCTGTCCACCATTCGTGATGCCGATGTGATCCTGGTGATGGAAGATGGCGGCATCGTCGAGCGCGGCACGCATGACGAGCTGATCGCGGCCGACGGGCTCTATGCGCGGCTTTGCCGGCTGCAGTCTCTGGAAGGATAGGGGCAGTCAGAACGCCCTTTTCCCGCAGATTATTCGCGGCGCAGGATCGTGTCTGTCAGTCGGACGGCCCAGCCCTTGGCCTGAAACGCGCGTCACCTCGTCCGGGTCATAGACATTATCCACCCAGTCATAGAACGCCATGCCCTGATCCTCATAGGGGAAATAGGCCTCGAAAAATGCGTCGAGCAATCCGGTCTTGGCCTGCCGGACATGGCCGTATTTCCAGGCCAGTTGCTGCGCTGCCTCGCGCGCCGGGCGTTTCTCGACCACAAGCAGATACAGTGCCGACATCAGCCCGGCCCGATCGGCCCCGGACTTGCAATGCATCAGTGCCGGCAGCTCGGCTTCGGCAAACAGCTCGCGGGTGGCGTGAAGCATTGCCTTGTCAGGCGCGGCGCGGGATCTGGCGGTAAAATCGAGAAGCGTGATCCCGGTGGCGGCACAGGCCTCGGCCTCAAGCTGCCAGCCGCCATCATCGCGCGGTCCGCGAAGGTTGATGATGGTGCGAACACCCATCTGGGCGGCGGCCAGAACGCGGCCGGGACCAGGCTGGTTCGATCGCCACATGCCAGGCGCGATCTCGTGAAGATTATGCCACCAGACGCGAAGGAAGCCGTGATCCTTGAAGATCAGGTCCGTCCAGTCGCGCGGGCCGCGGCGCTTGCCGGCCGGGGCGGCGAAGCTCATGAGCCGGCCACCATCATGCCCTCGATGCGAAGCGACGGGGCGGCTGTGCTGCGGCGCATGTCGATGTCGTTGGCGCGTGTGACGGCCTTGAACATGTCCTTCAGATTGCCGGCGATGGTGGCTTCGGACACCGCATGGGTGACCTTGCCATTGCTGATCCAGAACCCGCCGGCACCGCGGCTATAGTCGCCAGTGATCATATCGACCGAGCTTCCCATCATCTCGGTGACAAGAAAGCCTTCCTCGATGTCGGCAATCAGCTCGTCAAAGGAGATGTCGCCATTCTCGAGATAGAAATTGCTGCTTCCCGGCGCTGGTGAGCTTCCCATGCCGCGCGCTGCCTGTCCGGTTGGCGCAAGGCCGAGCTTGGTGGCGGACGCGATATCGAGGAACCAGCTCTTCAGGACGCCGTCCTCGACCATGGCGCGGCGGCTGACCGCGAGCCCCTCGCCGTCGAACAGGCGGGATGCCATGCCGCGTGGGCGCAGCGGGTCGTCGATGAAGGTCAGGCCCGGGCTGGTGATCTGTTCGCCCATGCTGTCTTTCAGGAAACTTGTGCCGCGTGCGATGGCGGCGCCGTTGATGGCTCCGGCAAGGGTGCCGACAAGAGAGCCGGCGACGCGCTGGTGATAGACCACGGGGAACTGGCCGGTGGCCGGCTTTTGCGGGCCGAGTCGCGAGAGTGTGCGTTCGGCGGCGCTGGCGCCAACCTGCTGCGGTGAGATCAGATCCTCGCCGAACACGGCCGATGTATAGTCATAGTCCCGTTCCATCGCACCGTCTTTTTCGGCGATGACGACGGCTGAAATGCCCTGTGACGAGCGGCGATAATTTGCCGAGAAACCGTTGCTTGTGGCGATCATCACATGGGTGACGCCATGGCTTGCCGACCCGCCTTCGGAATTGGTGATGCCGTCGACTGACAGCGCTGCATCCTCGGCCGCCAGCGCATTGTCGGTCAGTGTTTCGACGCTCGGCACCGCCGGGTCGTAGATTTCGATCTCCGGGATGTCGGTCGCGATCTCGTCGGCAGTGGCCAGTCGCACATAGGGATCTTCCGGCGCCACTTTTGCCATGGCGACGGCTCTCTCGGCGAGCGTGCGGATGTTTTCCGGATCGAGCTGGCTGGTGGAGACAGAGGCGTTGCGCTTGCCAACGAAGACGCGCAGCGCGGCATCGATTTCCTCTGCGCGTTCGCTTGCCTCGACTTTGCCGAGACGCACGGAGACTGAACTTCCTTCACTGCGCGCCACGCCGGCATCGGCGCCGTCGCACCGGCGGCGATGGCCGCGTCCAGAAGCTCGGAAATCAGATGTGTTTCAACGGTGCTCATGATGTTTTCCACATTACAGGTCGTTCGGGCCAATTCAACAGGCGGCTCTTCATAGCTGGCCTTCTATAACCGACCTTGCAAGGGGCGGCCATTCTGTTTATCACACCGCGATGACCTACCGCATTTTCATCGATGGCGCGGCCGGCACGACCGGCCTGCAGGTGAATGAGCGTCTTGCCGCGCATCCGTCTGTCACACCTGTGACACTCGACGATGCGCAGCGCAAGGACGCCGCCGCCCGGCGCGAGATGATGGCGACAAGCGACATCACCATCCTGTGCCTTCCCGATGACGCCGCGCGCGAATCTGCTGCGCTGGCGGCTGAGGTCGGTGCGCGGGTGATCGACGCCTCGACGGCGCATCGCACGGCCGAAGGCTGGGATTTCGGCTTTGTCGAGCTTTTGACGGTGCGCGTGATGCTGTCGCCAGGTCGGCGCGGATCAGCAATCCCGGATGTTATTCGACCGGCTTTCTTGCGCTGGCACGTCCACTGGTTGCGGCTGGGATCATCGCCGCTGACGCGGGCCTGACCGTGCCTGCCGTATCTGGCTATAGTGGCGGCGGCAAGGGCATGATCGGACGTTTCGAGGCTGGCGAGATGCCGCCGCATGGCGCCTATGGTCTGGCGCTGGCGCACAAGCATATTCCCGAGATGGTGCGTTATGCCGGGCTGGACCGGGCACCGATCTTCATGCCGTCCTTGGGGAACTTCTATGCCGGCATGCTGGTCCATCTGCCGCTTCATGCGGCCAGCCTGAATCGCGCTGTCACAGCAGCCGATATTCAAAATGTCTATGCGGCGCAGTTCGAGGGCAGTCCCTTTATCCGCATGGGTGCGCCGCAGGCAGGCGATCCCGAGGCGGCGGCCATGATGCTGGATGCTTCGGCGCTTGCCGGGCGTGACCATATGGAACTGTTTGTCTTCGCCAATGCCGATGAAAGCCAGTTCTGGCTGACCGCACGGCTGGACAATCTCGGCAAGGGGGCGTCCGGTGCCGCCGTGCAGAACATGAACATCGCGCTCGGCCTGGACGAGACGGCCGGGCTTTCAGTCTGACCGGGGCGCGGCGATGAACCAGCTTGCCGACCAGCATCTCTATCTTGCCGACCAGTCCGAGGACCAGCGCGCCAGCGACTATCCCTATGCTGCGCCTGAAGGTGCCTATGTTCTCGATCATGGACGGCTTTTGCAGCTGTCAGACGCTTCAATCCTCGACGGGCGTGTGGCGGTGCTCTCCGTCGGGTCGAACCGCGCGCCGGTGCAGCTGCGCCGCAAGTTCGGTGACAAGGCGGTGGTGCCGGTCACGCCGCTGATCCTGCATGATTGCGATGTCGTGCATGCGGCGGCGATCAGCTACTACGGCGCTGTATCCTGCACGGCGTTCCCCTCGCGCGGCACCGATGTGATGCTGAACGCGGCCTGGCTCGACCCCGAGCAGCTGCAGATCATGCACCGGACCGAGGCGCTGGGCGTCGCTTATGACTATGTGCGGCTGTTCACCGGTGTTGTCACGCATCTCCCGGTTCTGGAAGCAGGCGGCGAGATCGTTGCGCCGACCCAGCCGGTATTCGGATATGCCGCGCGGCGCGGGGTGCTGGATGTCGGCGGCGGCTATCCTGCCGGCCTTGATCGCATTCCGGCACGCCACAGGCGTTTCCAGGCATTCTCGCAGGCCTCGGCAGCTGCACTGGTGCATACGCTGACAGCTGGCGGCGAGCCGACGGTCGACGGGTTTGTCGCCCGTGTTGTCGAGGACCGTGACTTCCGCCGTCTGGTCAATGACGACCTTCAGTCCCGCGCCGTGCAGGGCGAGGGACCATGGAAAATTCAGGACGCGGAAAGCGTCGATATCAAGGATTTCCTGTAGGCGGGTCCGCCGGTGATCAGGCGACAAGCCGGTCGAGAACAAGGCCGGCCGTCAGCAACAATCCGGCATCGCGGTTCGACTTGAACAGGCGCAGCGCCATCGCGGGATCATCAGCGTCCAGATTGCGAACCTGCCAGCCAAGGTGGCCGGTCATTGCGGCAAGTCCCGCAATCCAGAATCCCGGACCGGCCATTACCCACAGCCCGGCTGCCACACAGATGATTGCCAGAAGGTAGGCGACGGCAACGCCGGTGCGAAGGTGCCGGCCCAGCCCGAGCGCCGATGACTTCACCCCACCTGGCGGTCGTCGGCCATGTCCTGAACCGCATAGATGGTGTCATAGCCGAACACCCAGGCCACGCTGCCGGCATAGATAAGAAGCAATTCTGCCGGCGGCATGGCGGCTGTCGCCGCTGTCCAGCCAAGCGGGACACCCCAGGAAAATGTCAGCCCCAGAACGGCCTGCGGCCACCATGTCACACGCTTGGCAAGCGGGTAGAGATCACAAGCGGAAGCGCGGCAATACCGGCTATCACCGCCATAACAGGGAAGCTGCAGCAGGACGGCAAGCCCGACAAGGCAGAGCAAGGCAAGGAAGACCAGTGCCTGCATTACGCTGACGGTACCGGCGGCAAGCGGTCGTGCCGCGGTGCGTTCCACCTGCTGGTCCAGTCGCCGGTCCCACAGATCATTGACCACGCATCCGGCGGCGCGCATCGTGACCGCGCCGGTCAGGAACAGCACCATCAGACGGATCATCGCAGCCGGATCAGTGGCGGCAAGCGGGATCACCCACCAGCCCGGAAGCAACAGCAGCCACCAGCCAATTGGCCGGTCGAACCTGGCAATCAGCAGATAGGGATGTGCCGCGGCTGGCAGCAACCGCCACCAGCCCGGAAGGCTGATATCCGTATGCGGCGTCCTGCTGGCGCCGGAATCTTTGCTTCGGGATGGTGACATGGCCGACAGTCATACCGCAGTTCGGGATGCCGGTACAGGCGCCGGTTCGTGCCAGTCCAGCGCTTGCAAAGCTGATCGCTGCAGCATACATGTGGCAGATGAATGCAGCCGACACCAAGGCGCGGCTCTATGTCGAGGATGACCTCGCCGAGGGCCGGACGCTCCAACCCGCTCCAGATCAGCAGCACTATCTCGTCAATGTGATGCGTCTAGGGGATGGCGATGCGGTTGCCCTGTTCAACGGGCGCGATGGTGAATGGCGCTCAATCCTCCAGCGCGAGGGCAAGCGTGGCTGTTCCCTGACACCTCAGAGCCAGACACGGCAGCAGCAGTCGAGCCCTGATCTGTGGCTTGTCTTTGCGCCGGTGAAGAAGGCACGGCTCGATTTCATTGCGCAGAAAGCATCTGAAATGGGATGCAGCCGGATCTGGCCGGTGCGGACGGATTATTGCCAGGTATCGCGGGTGAATGACGACCGTATGCTGGCCAATGCCATTGAGGCTGCCGAGCAGACAGAAAGGCTGGATATCGCCGAGATCATGCCGTTTTCGGCGCTGTTCGACGCGCTGTCGGCCTGTGATGACGATCGCAAAATCATCTTCTGTGACGAGGCCAGCGCCGGTGATCCGGCAGCCAACGCCATTGGCCGCCTTGCCGATGCAGGTCCCATCGAAAGGGCTGCTGTCGTGATTGGGCCGGAGGGCGGGTTTTCGCCTGCCGAAAGAAGCCGGATCGACAGCCTGCAAAACAGTTTGAAACTTTCCCTCGGCCCGCGCATATTGCGCGCCGACACGGCCGCGATTGCCGCGCTGACCTGTTTTCAGTCTGTCTGTGGAGACTGGACATGACAGTATGCCGCGCCAGAATGATCGGTGTCGGGTCGATCTCCACCGGGGTCGAGAACGGCATTTCAATAGCAGGTCGCCTGATGCAACCTGAAAGACGGAACCTCTCTCATGCATGACGCAACAGGACCCGGTCGATGTCGGCCAGATGATCGCCTGGATTGCCGACGGGGAAACCCCCGACGGCGAGCAGAAAATCGGCACAGAGCATGAGAAATTCCCGTTCCACCGCCAGACGCTTGCGCCGGTCGCCTATGAGGGCGAGGCCGGCATCGGTGCCCTTCTGGAACGGTTGCTGACCGATCTTGGCGGGTGCCGAGCCGATCATGGAAAAGGGCAACATCATCGGCATTGTCGATGCCGATGGAGGTGCTGTGACGCTGGAGCCGGGTGGCCAGCTGGAGCTGTCAGGTGCGCCGCTTGACGACATCCACCAGACCTGCAGCGAGACCGGACGGCACCTGCGGCATATGCTGGCCGCCGCCAAACCGCTGGATATCGAAATGATGGGCCTTGGCTACCATCCGGTCGCCGGACGTGAAGACATCAGCTTCATGCCGAAAGGCCGTTACCGGATCATGAGCCGTCACATGCCAAAAGTCGGCACGCTCGGCCTCGATATGATGCTGCGCACCTGCACGGTGCAGGTGAACCTCGATTTCGCGGACGAGGCCGACATGCGCCAGAAGTTCCGCACGTCGCTCGCACTGCAGCCGGTGGCGACGGCGCTGTTTGCAAACTCTCCCTTCAAGGATGGCAAGCCGTCCGGCTTTCTGTCGACAAGGGCGCATGCCTGGACGGATACCGACGCTGCGCGAAGCGGTGTTCCGGCCTGTGTGTTCGACCCCTATTTCGGCTATGAACAGTGGATCGATTATATCCTCGATGTGCCGATGTATTTCCTGCATCGCGGCGACGACTATGTCGATGTTGCCGGACAGTCCTTCCGCGATTTCATGGATGGTATGCTCCCCGGATTCGAGGGGCAGCTGCCGTCCATGGCCGATTTTCAGGATCACATCACCACGGCTTTCCCGGAAGTGCGCCTGAAGCGTTTCCTTGAAATGCGGGGAGCAGATGGTGGGGCCTGGGGCAATATCTGCGCGCTTCCGGCCTTCTGGACAGGCCTGCTCTATGATCCCGAAGCTCTTGCCGCCGCGGCTGAGCTTGCCGAAGGGCTGACGGCAAATGACGTTATGGAAGCGCGGCTGTCCGTATCGCGTGACGGCCTTCGCGGCCAGCTTGGCGGACGTGACATCCACAAGCTCGCCACCGAACTGGTGAAGTTGTCGTCTGAAGGGTTACGGCGACGCGCGCGGATCGATGATGGCGGCAATGACGAGACCGGATATCTGGCACCGCTTCGCGAGGTCGTGGCCAGCGGCGAGACGCCGGCGGACCGGCTGTTGCGGCTCTATGAAACCTCGTGGGGCGGCGACCTGCAGCAGATTTTCGACGCCGAGCGATATCAATGATTTACCGGCGCTGCGTCACGGTGGCCTGCCCGCCTGACGTCCGGCCGGAACTGACCAGCGCAGGATAGCGTTCATGCCCGTGTTGCTGTTCATCGTCGGGATCAACTTTGTCGGGGTCGGCGCGCTGATTCCCGTTCTGCCGCTGACGGTGATCGAAAGTGGTTATCCGGCCAGCGTGATGACGCTTCTCCTGGCCTCCTATGCCTTTGCCATGTTCATCGGCAATCCGGTGCTCGGGCGGTTGTCGGACCATTTCGGAAGGCGGCTGATGCTGTTCGGCTCGCTGGCTGTTGGCGCGGCGGCGCATGCCTGGTTTGCCTTCTCTGACGATATCGTCACCATGTTTGTCGCGCGGATAGTGGCCGGCTTTGCGGCCGGCAATACTGGCGTGATTCAGGCAATGATCGCCGACCGCACCGCGCCCGAGAAGCGCGCCCAGTATATGGGTTTCCTTGGTGCAGCCATCGGCATCGGCTTTGTCGCCGGACCGGCACTCGGCGGCCTTCTCAGCGAGGTTGGAAACGGGCCCGTCCATCAGGCACCATTTCTTCTGGCGGCAGGTTTCTCGTTCCTCGCCCTGCTGATGACCGTCAGGCTGAAGGCTCCTGAAGGCGGCCGCCAGCCAAGCCATTCCGCTGACATCGGGGTCTATCAGCGGGTGCGTGCGCTTCTTGCATCGCCCCTCGCGCCCTATGCGCTGGTCTCGTTGGCGCTGAACCTGTCCTTTGCACAGGTCGAGGCCTCGTTTGTACTGGTCCTGCGTGACTATCTTGATTACAGGCCACGGGAAACCGGGTGGCTGTTCGCCTATGTCGGTGTCTGCATCATTCTGGTGCAGGCGTTTCTGATCCGCCGCATCGTCGGCCGTTTTGGCGAGGTCAGCACCGTGCGCACCGGTGGCATCGTCCTGATGCTGGCACAGGCGCTGACTGTATTGCTGGTATTGGGGATGCTGCCGGCAAGCGGCACGCCGCTTGTCCAGACCCTGATTGTGACCACGGGCATCTGTTTCGGATATGCCATCGCCACGCCGGCGATCAGCAGTGCTGCCAGCCGGCTTGCCGGAGCCAGCACCATGGGCGGGGCTCTTGGCATGATCCAGGGGTTTGGCTCGCTGGGACAGGTTGCTGGCCTGGTCCTTGCCGGACCGCTCTATGATCTTGGCGGCTCCCAATATCCGTTTGGATTCGGTGCCGCCGTGACGCTCGTGATGCTGGCGCTTGTGCCGTCCCTGACGCGGCCGTCGACCGCGGAAGACGAGGCTGGCTAGGCCGCCTCGGTTCCGCCGACGGTGATTCCGCCCATCTTCACGGTTGGCTGGCCAACGCCCGCCGGCACACTTTGCCCGGCCTTGCCGCAGGTGCCGACACCGCTGTCCAGCGCCATGTCATTGCCGATCATGCTGATCTTGGTCATCGCGTCAGGACCGTTGCCGATCAGGGTCGCGCCCTTCACCGGCGCGCCGATCTTGCCGTTCTCGACCAGATAGGCCTCGGAAGCTGCGAAGACGAACTTGCCGGACGTGATATCGACCTGCCCGCCCCCAAAATTGACGGCATAGATACCTTTCTTCATTGAGGCGACGATCTCCTGCGGATCGTGTTCACCATTCTCCATGAAGGTGTTGGTCATGCGCGGCATCGGCGCATGCTCATAGGACTGGCGACGTCCATTGCCGGTCAGGTCCACGCCCATCAGGCGCGCATTCTGGCGATCCTGCATGTATCCGCACAACACCCCGTCCTCGATCAGGACATTACGGCGCGACTGGGTGCCCTCGTCGTCGATGGTGATGGAACCGCGACGATCCTGCATGGTGCCGTCATCGACAACGGTGACGCCCTTGGATGCGACCTGTTCGCCGACACGGCCACTGAAGGCGGATGTGCCCTTGCGGTTGAAATCACCTTCAAGCCCGTGGCCGACCGCCTCGTGCAGCATGACGCCGGGCCAGCCGGAACCGAGCACGATTTCCATTTCGCCGGCAGGAGCCGGCACTGATCCGAGGTTTACCGTAGCGATGCGAAGGGCTTCGCGTACCTGGGCCTGCCAGATTTCGGGCTGCATATAGGCATCGAACATCACCCGTCCGCCGGCGCCGGACGATCCGGATTCCATGCGCCCGTCCTGCGAGACAACGACGGAAACATTCAGCCCTGACAAGCGGCCTGATATCGGCAGCACGGTGACCGTCGGCGCGGATGATCTGCACCGCCTGCCAGCTTCCCGAGACCGAGGCGCTGACCTGCACGACCCGCGGGTCGGCAGCGCGCGCATAGGCGTCGATTTCCTGAAGCAGTGCAACCTTGTCCTCGAAGGCGATTCCGACAAGCGGGTTGCCATCGGTGTAGAGCGGCATGTTGCTGGCCGATACCGGTGGCTGGGCGGCAACGCCGGAGTAGCCGCGGGTGACGGCCGACACACTGTCTGCAGCGCGTTGCAGGGCGGCTTCGGTCAACTCGCCGGCATGTGCATAGCCATGTGCCTCGCCGGCAATGGCGCGGAACCCGAAACCGCTGGATTGGTCATAGCTGGCACTTTTCAGCCGCCCGTCATCGATCATCAGCATTTCGGAATGCCGCATTTCAAGAAACAGCTCACCATCATCTGCATCGACAAGGGCGTTGCGAACAATGGCCTCGGCCAGATCACGATCGAGCGCGCCGCTGCGGAAGAATATGTCGTCGGTGGTCTGGAGATGATCCATATCGTCCTTTTCCCGGCGCCAGAGGTGCCTTTACTGCATGAATTCCTGTTGTTGAGAATGGGGCGCTGGATCGCCGATTTCAAGCGTGAAGGCGGTCATTCTGGCGGCACCGCCACTAGGGTCAGTTGCCGGCCAGTCAAAATAACCTTTGCATTTTTTTGAATTTGTAGCGACAGGCTGCCGCACAGGGCTTTCAAATTCCGGCAGATCGGTCTAATAACAGCACAGTTCGGGGAAACCCGAAGGTGCCGTGCGCGAAAGCAGACGAAACCTGCTGTTGCGCTTACTTCTGAGGGAGATATCCATGGCATTCATGGTCACCGCTTTTCGTGAGGTGATTTCACGTGTGCTGGCGCCGGTTGCACTGGTCGCCGCTACTGTTCTGTTTTTTGCCGGAAACGCCTATGCCGCTCAGCCGCTGCCCTGGCAGCTCGGCCTGCAGCCGCCTGCCGGATCGATCGCCGAAATGGCGGACGATCTTCACAATCTGCTGCTGGTCATCATCACACTGATCTCGCTGTTTGTGCTTGGTCTGCTGGTCTATGTCGGTGTGCGCTTCCGCGCCTCGGCCAACCCGGTGCCGTCGAAGACATCGCACAACACCGTGATTGAAATTCTGTGGACCGTCATCCCTGTGCTGATCCTTGTCGGCATCGCGGTGCCGTCCTTCCGGCTTCTCTACTATCTGGACAAGACAGCCGACACCGACATGGTCATCAAGGTGACGGGCAACCAGTGGTACTGGAATTACGAATATCCGGATGAGGGTATCGCTTTCGACAGCTACATGGTCGACGAGGCAGACCTCGAGGAAGGCCAGATCAGGCTGCTGTCGGTGGACAATCCGATGGTTGTTCCCGAGAACACCCGCATCAAGCTGGTCATCACCGGCAACGATGTGATGCATTCCTATTTCGTTCCGTCGCTCGCCGTTCAGGTTTATGCGTTCATCGGTCGCACCAACGAGGTGTGGATCGATGTGCCTGAGGGTGAAGACTTATTACGGGCAGTGCAACCAGATCTGCGGCATAAACCACGCCTATATGCCGATCGAGTGCGCGCCCTTCCCGAGGCGGAGTACAAGGCCTGGCTCGAGTCCGCCCGTGAGGAATTTGCCATGAATGACACGGTGCCACAGGTCGCGCCGGATGCTGGAACCGAGGAGAAGATTCTCCTCGCGTCCGCCAACTAGATTGTTAGCGTAGAGGAAACAAAAATGAGTGCTCAAGCCCACGCTGATCATGGTGCACCGACCAGCTTCGTGCGCCGTTGGCTCTACTCCACCAACCATAAGGACATCGGCACGATGTACCTTATCTTCGCCATTCTCGCGGCCTTCATTGGCGGCGGTCTGTCGATCTATATGCGTATGGAGCTGATGGAGCCCGGCGTCCAGTATATGGAAGACGGCCACGTCTGGAACGTGTTCACCACCGCCCACGGCCTGATCATGGTCTTCTTCGTGGTGATGCCGGGCCTGATCGGCGGCTTCGGAAACTGGTTTGTTCCAATCCAGATCGGCGCGCCCGACATGGCGTTCCCGCGAATGAACAACATTTCCTTCTGGCTGTTGCCACCTTCCTTCATCCTGCTGCTGCTGTCGGCTGTGATGGATGGCGGTGCAGGCGTCGGCTGGACGATCTATCCGCCGCTGTCCTCATCCGCAGGAACCCCCGGCATGTCGATGGATCTTGCGATCTTCTCGCTTCACCTTGCGGGTGTCTCGTCGATCCTTGGCGCGGCGAACTTCATCACCACGATCTTCAACATGCGCACACCCGGCATGACACTTCACAAGATGCCGCTGTTCGTATGGGCGATGCTCGTGACCGCATTCCTGCTGCTGCTGGCTGTTCCGGTTCTTGCCGGTGCGATCACCATGCTGCTGACAGACCGTAACTTCGGCACCACCTTCTTCATTCCTGAAGGCGGCGGCGACCCGATCCTGTTCCTGCACCTCTTCTGGTTCTTTGGCCATCCAGAGGTGTACATCATGATCCTGCCGGCCTTTGGCATTGTCAGCCACATCATCTCGACCTTCTCGAAAAAGCCGGTCTTCGGCTATCTGGGCATGGCCTATGCGATGGTGGCGATCGGCTTTATCGGCTTCATCGTCTGGGCGCACCACATGTACACTGTGGGCCTTAGCGTCGATACACGTGCCTATTTCACCGCGGCGACGATGGTGATTGCGGTTCCGACGGGCGTTAAGATCTTCTCCTGGATTGCGACGATGTGGGGTGGCTCGATCACCTTCCGTGTCCCGATGCTCTGGGCGATTGGTTTTATCTTCCTGTTCACCGTCGGCGGTGTGACCGGCGTGGTGCTGTCGAATGCAGGCCTCGATGTCGTGCTTCACAACACCTATTACGTCATTGCGCACTTCCACTATGTGCTGTCGCTCGGTGCCGTGTTTGGCCTGTTTGCCGGCTTCTATTACTGGTTCTCGAAGATGACCGGCTACGAATATTCCGAAGGGCTTGCACAGCTGCATTTCTGGGTCACCTTCGTTGGTGTCAACCTGACCTTCTTCCCGATGCACTTCCTCGGGCTTGCAGGTATGCCGCGTCGCTATATCGACTATCCAGACGCCTTTGCCGGCTGGAACATGGTCGCCTCGATCGGCTCCTATCGGTGCCGCAGGTGCCATCCTGTTCCTGGTCGTCATCGCCGAGGCCTTCATCGCGAAGCGCCGTGCCGAGGACAATCCGTATGGTGAGGGGGCAACCACGCTTGAGTGGCAGGTCTCATCGCCGCCGCCGTACCACACCTTCGACGATCTGCCGAAGGTGAAATAAGGCAGAAGGCGGCGCTGTGAGTTTCCATATGCGCCGCCGGACTGGGAGACGATGACAGTTTCATCCAACCAACAGGCAACTGACCCGACCGACGTGCTTTACGGCCCGTCGGTTGGTGATTTCTGGCAACTCCTGAAGCCACGGGTGATGAGCCTCGTGATTTTCACGGGCTTTGCCGGCATGTTTGTGGCGCCTGGTAGCATGCACCCGCTGCTGTTTTGCATTTCGCTGTTTGCGATTGCGGCAGGTGCCGGCGCGTCTGGCGCGATCAACCAGTGGTATGACCGTGACATAGACGCGGTGATGGCGCGTACACGCCAGCGTCCGGTTCCGTCCGGCGCGGTGGAACCTGCCGAGGCGCTCAGCTTTGGTGTTATCGTATCGGTATTGTCGGTGCTTCTTCTGGGGTTGGCCTCGAACTGGCTGGCCGCTGGGCTTCTGGCCTTCACTATTTTCTTCTATGGCGTTGTCTACACCGTCTGGCTGAAGCGCAGCACGCCGCAGAATATTGTCATTGGCGGTGCCGCAGGTGCGCTGCCGCCGGTGATCGGCTGGGCGGCTGTGACCGGCAGCCTGTCGGTTGAGCCGCTGCTGCTTTTCGCCATCATCTTCATGTGGACGCCGCCGCATTTCTGGGCGCTGGCACTGTTCCGGAACGGGATTATACCCGCGCCGGTGTGCCGATGATGCCGGTTGTGGCTGGTGAGATCGAGACACGCCGCCAGATCCTGATCTATGCGCTGCTGCTCGCACCGCTTGCGGTGGTGCCGTCGCTGATCGGCATGGCCAGCATGGGTTATGGCATTTTGTCTGCCGCGCTTGGCATCAATTTCGTGCGTTTGTCCTGGGTGCTGTACCGCCGGCCGGATGACGCCGCCGCCAAGCGCCTGTTCGCTTTCTCTATCCTTTATCTTTTCCTGCTGTTCCTCGGGCTCGTCATTGACAAGCTGGTGGTGGTCAGCGGACTGATTGCAGGGCTGTAATGACCGAACGCCAGCAACCGAAAACAGCTGACGAGATGATCCGCATGCGGCGTGGCCTCAACAAGGTCATCCTTGGCGCCATCGCCGGGCTTGCAGTGCTGTTCTTCGTGCTGACCATCGTCCGGATGGGAGGCGCCGGATGAGCGCGCCCGCAGTCGCACCTTCTGTTGCATCGACGGGCAGCAACCGCCGCCTGCTGATGGTTCTGGCGCTTGTCGTCAGTTGCATGGTGGGACTGGCCTATGCATCGGTGCCGCTTTATCAGCTGTTCTGCCAGGTCACCGGATATGGTGGCACCACACAGGTTGCCGAAACCACCGGCGAGACGGTCATTCTCGACCATCCGGTCAAGGTCAGGTTCGATGCCAATGTCAGCCCGGCGCTGAACTGGCGGTTTGAGGCCGTCGACGCGCCGCTGACGCTGAACCCGGGTGAGGAAGTTGTGATCAACTATCGCGCCACCAATCTTGGTGACGCGCCCTCGACCGGCACATCGACCTATAATGTTACGCCGGTCAAGGCCGGCCCCCATTTCATGAAGATCGACTGTTTCTGCTTTATCGAACAGACGCTGCAGCCCAGTGAATCGGTGCTGATGCCGGTCCGGTTCTTCATCGACCCTGAAATCGTCACCGACAGCAACGCAAGCGATGTCGGCGAGATTATTCTGTCCTATACGTTCTTTCCGGCGCTTGGCGGCGGGGCGGACGGTAACACTTGATCGCGGGAGAGGTGGTTTCGCGCTGACGCGAGACCAGATTGAGAGGAGACAATCATGAGCGGTGCAAACAAACACCCTTACCACCTTGTAGAGCCGAGCCCATGGCCGGCAGTCGGATCGGCGGCAGCCTTTGTGGCGGTGATCGGCGGCGTGATGTTCATGCACGAGGTCGAGTACGGTGTCGCCGTGCTCTGTGGTGGCATGGCGCTGGTTCTGGCGACCATGTTCATGTGGTGGCGCGACATCATTCGCGAAGCTGAATATCAGGGGCATCACACCCCGATCGTTCAGATCGGCATGCGCTACGGCATGATGCTGTTCATCGCATCCGAGGTGATGTTTTTTGTCGCCTTCTTCTGGGCGTTCTTTGACCGGGCCCTGTTCCCGATGGGCGGGGTATGGCCACCCGAAGGGATCACAACCTTCGATCCGTTCGATCTGCCGCTGATCAACACACTGGTCCTGCTGCTTTCGGGCTGTACCGTGACCTGGGCGCACCATGCGCTGCAGGTAGGCAATCGCCGTGATTTCATGACCGGGCTTGGCATCACCGTTATTCTCGGTGTGCTGTTTACCGGCCTTCAGGCGCTTGAATACAGCCATGCGCCGTTCGGCTTCACTGACGGTGTCTATCCGTCGGTCTTCTACATGGCTACTGGCTTCCACGGCTTCCACGTGATCATTGGCACCTGCTTCCTCGCGGTGTGCTGGTTCCGTGGTCGTGCCGGCCATTTCACAGCCAAACAGCATTTTGGCTTCGAGGCCGCTGCCTGGTACTGGCATTTTGTCGATGTCGTCTGGCTGTTCCTGTTTGCCGCTGTTTACTGGTGGGGTGGCTGATCCGGCTCTGACGCGCCGCCCGCGGCGCGTGACATGAACATGGGGAGGGAGCGCTTTTTTCGGGCGCTCCCTTTTCATTGGTGGTAAATGACCACGAACAGCTACATGGGATGAATGATGCAGTTCCGACCGCTTCTATGGCCGACTCTTTTCGCGCTTCCGGCTTTGCTTGTGCTTCTGTGGCTCGGCACCTGGCAGGTGCAGCGTCTGGAATGGAAGAACCAGCTGATCGAGGATTTCGAGAGCCGTGCTACCGCGGCGCCGATTGACCTGCCGTTGGGTGACGTCGGGCCGGAAATGGAATTCCGCAGGCTCGCGCTTACCGGCAGCTTCGACCATACACAGGAAGTCTTCATGACCGGCCGCACCTATGAGGGCAATGCCGGATTTCATATTGTGACCCCGTTCACCCTGACGGACGGACGGATTGTCCTGATCAACCGCGGTTGGGTTTCGGAATCCTATCGTGAGCAAGACAAGCGGGAATTCACGCTTGTCGAGGGCGAGGTCACGGTCGCCGCGATCCTGCGCTTCCCCGGAAAGCGAGGCTATTTCGTGCCGGAGAACGAGCCGGAAAACGGGTTCTGGTTTACTCTGGTACCGGAGCAGATCGTTAATCATCTGGGTCTTCAGGGGAAGGCAGAGACAGCCATCTATGCGGCTGCGCTGCGGACATCCGATACCATCAAGCTTCCGATTGCGGCGCGCACCGAAACCAACCTTCGCAACTCGCATCTTGGATATGCCATCACCTGGTATGGCATCGCCTGCGCGCTGATCGGTGTCTATCTCGCCTTTCATCATCAGGCCGGCAGGCTGCGCTTCGGGCGTGACGCCGGCGCGTCCGACGAGTAGGACTCTGGATATGGAATATATCAGCACCCGGGGCCAGGACGGCCCGCTCGGCTACGAACAGGCACTTCTCAGCGGACTTGCCCGCGATGGCGGCCTGTATCTGCCGGTCAGCTATCCACGCTTTGCCGAGGACGAAATTCGCGCAATGGCGGGCCTGTCCTATGCCGAACTCGCCGGCCGCATCATGGCACGCTTCACAGAAGGCGAGATCGGCGAGGATGAAATGACGGCGATGGCAGCCGACGCCTATGCCGGCTTTACCGATCCGGATGTCGCTCCGCTGAAGCATCTGACCGGCGACATCCATGTGCTTGAGCTGTTCCACGGCCCGACCATCGCCTTCAAGGATTATGCGATGCAGTTCCTGTCGCGCGCCTTCGACCGCGCTTTGCAGTCGGCTGGCAAGCAGGCGGTCATTCTCGGCGCGACCAGCGGTGATACCGGCTCTGCCGCGCTTGAAGCGTTCCAGGGCGTGAGGCTGTAGATATCTTCATCCTGTTCCCGGAAGGCCGTGTATCGCCCGTGCAGCAGCGGCAGATGACATCCGTCGATGCGGCCGGCGCGCATGCCGTCGCCGTGGCTGGGGATTTCGATGATTGTCAGGCCATCGTCAAAGCGTTGTTCAATGATCACGGGTTTCGTGACCATGTCGGGCTGTCGGCGGTGAATTCGATCAACTGGGCGCGGTTGATGCCGCAGATCGTTTATTATTTCAAGGCCGCGCTGGAGCTTGGCGCCCCCGACAAGAAAGTGGCTTTTTCGGTTCCAACCGGAAATTTTGGCAATGTCTTTGCCGGCTATGTGGCGATGCAGATGGGCCTTCCCGTCGAGCGGCTGATCATCGCTTCGAACCGGAACGACATTCTGACCCGGTTCTTCGAGAATGGCGCCATGCAGCGCGAGACGGTGACCCCGTCTCTCAGCCCTTCAATGGATATTCAGGTGTCCAGCAATTTCGAGCGGTTGCTGTTCGAACTGCTTGGTCGCGATGGCGCAAAAGTGGCCGAGATCATGGCGCGCTTTGCCGAGACTGGTCAGTTTGATCTTCCGGTCGAGGCGATGAAGGCCGCGCATGAAGAATTTGCCGCCTATCGGCTGAACGACGAGGGCACCGTTGCCGAAATTGCTGCCAGTGCAGCGGACGGCATGGTTCTGGATCCGCACAGCGCTGTTGGTGTGTCGGCAGCACGCCGCGCTGTCGCCGATGGCACGGTTCCCGCTGGGGTGCCCGTGGTGGCGCTTGCCTGTGCCCACCCGGCGAAATTTGGCAGTGCCGTGATGCAGGCTACCGGCACGCCGCCGGCGCTGCCGCCGCATCTTGCCGACCTTATGAACCGGCAGGAAAAGATGCACCACGCAGACGCAACGTCCGATGCCGTCCGTGACCTTGTCATTGCCAAGAGGAGAGACATATGAGCCGCGGCATCCTGTCAGAGCTTCCGAATGGCCTGAAGGTCGCCACCCGTGCGATGCCACAGGTGCAGAGCCTGTCTGTCGGTATCTGGGTGAAGGCTGGCGCGCGAGACGAGCGTGACAGTGAAACCGGCATTGCCCACATGCTGGAGCATATGGCCTTCAAGGGCACAAAGCGGCGCTCGGCCCGCGACATCGCCACAGAGGTGGAGAATGTCGGCGGTTATATGAACGCCCATACAAGCCGCGAGGAGACAGCCTATTACCTGCGTCTTCTTCCGGAGCATCTGGATATGGGGATCGACATCCTTGCTGATATCCTGACCGAGCCGACCATGCCGGATGAGGAAATCGAGCGTGAGCGCGGTGTCATCATTCAGGAAATCGGCCAGTCGCTGGACACGCCGGACGACATCGTGTTCGACATGTTCGCCAAGGCGTCATATGGCAGCCATACGCTGGGCCGCCCGATCCTTGGGTCCGTTGACAGCGTCAGCGGCTTTTCCCGTGAGAACCTTCAGGGATTCATGAACAGGCATTACGGTGCCGGACAGATGCTGGTCACTGCCGCAGGTGCTGTCGATCATGATGATTTCACGCGCCGCGTCGAAGCACGGCTTGGCAGCATCGCCACGGCCGAGGATGCCAACCGCGCAGAGCCGGCATGGCAGGGCGGCCGGCATGTCGAGACGCGCGATCTCGAACAGACGCACCTTGTGATTGGCCTTCCGTCCTTTGGAATACAGGATGAGCGGCGCTATGCGCTGATGCTTCTGTCGACACTGTTCGGCGGGGGCATGTCATCACGCCTGTTCCAGGAAGTGCGCGAGAAGCGCGGCCTTTGCTACTCGATTTTCTCTTTTGCCAGCATGTATTCCGACAGTTGGGCATTTCGGCATCTATGCCGGGACCTCTGCGGACACGGCGAACGAGATGCTTGCCGTCACCGCGCAGCAGCTTGCCGATATTGCGGCTGGAGTTGGTGATGACGAGATCGAGCGGGCCAAGGCGCAGCTTCGCGCTTCGCTTGTCATGTCTCGTGAATCAGTCTCGGGTTGCGGCGATTCTCTTGCCCGCCAGATCATGATGTTCGGCGCACCGCAGGATGACGTGGCTCTGCTGGACAGCATCATTGCCGTAGATGCGGCGGCGGTACGCGATGTAGCGGCCGACCTGATCGCCGGAGGCCGACCTGCCGTAACCGCGATCGGCCCGCAAGCCGAGATCATGTCGAATGAAGACCTTGCCGGTATTTTCGCGGGCGGTAGCGCCTGAAGTCTGAAAACAGTTTGACGGATCAGGCGCGACCGGCAGATCCGGCGAAGAAGCCAGGGTCGATGCCAAGCGTCGAGAAGCTGTGCTGCCACAGCGTGTCGCGGTCATGATCGAAGACAAGATCGGCTGATGCCGGCAGGTTGAGCCAGACATTCTCCGCCATTTCCTGGTCGAGCTGTCCGGCACTCCACCCGGCGCATCCAAGCGATACGATGGATTGCATCGGGCCAACACCCTCGGTGATGTCGCGCAGGATATCGATGCTCGCCGTCAGCCCGATTTCATGGGTGATGGCAAGGCTTTCGGGAAGCATATGGTCCTGTGAATGGAGAACAAAACCGCGATTGCCGTCGACAGGCCCGCCGATATGCACGGGATCTGCAGCACAAAAACGGGCCGCACCAATATCCAGCTTCTCGTAAAGATCACCAAGATTGAGGCTGTTTGCCGGCCTGTTGATAACAAGCCCCATGGCAGATTCCGGATCATGATGGCACATCAGGATGACGGTTTTCTCGAACCGTTCATCGCCGATATTGGGACTTGCGACAAGAAGCTGACCCTGGAGCGATGACATCTGGCCAGCGGTATCGTCGTCCTCTTCGTCCCACCAGCCACCGGGCAATTTCGCCGGGCCGCCTGATTTCCTATCTTGCGTCATAAGCTACCCTAGACAGGAAAAACCGGCGTGGTAAAGCGTCAATCTCCCCACAGGCCGGGTGCCATCATCCAATGATTCTTGCGAGCTACATCCATTTGCGCCGCCTTTTTGCAGGGATTTTCGGCCTTGTCGCGATCATGGCCAGCCTTGGCCACAGCGCGCTGGCGGCCCAGTCGTCATGGCAGGGTGATCCGTCGATTGGCGAGGTACGTCTTGTCTCGGCGGTAACCGCAACGGGTGATCTGGATGTATTGCCGCTGGGGGTGGAGTTTGTTCTTTCACCAGGGTGGAAAATCTATTGGCGTACACCTGGTGAGGCGGGTCTGGCACCGGTTGCTGACCTGTCGCAAAGCCCTACGCCCGGGCTTGAAGGCAGGTTTGCCTGGCCGATGCCAAAGCGGTTCGATGCCTTCGGGTTTGATAATTTCGGGTATGAGAATGCGGTGATCCTGCCGTTTGATGTACGCGGCCATGTTGCCGGGACGCCCGTGCAGGTTACGGTAGAACTCGAGGCGCTTGCCTGTGCCGATATCTGTGTGCCGCTGACAGCGACGCTGGAACTCCTGCTCCCCGACGGTGAGGCGCTGCCAAGCCCCCATGCTCAGGCGTTGGCCCAATATGCTGCCATGGTGCCGCGGCGCAGTGACGAGAATGGATATAGTTCCAGCGGGCCATCGATACGCATCAATCAGTTGACCGCGGTGCAAGGGGGCTCGTCGTGAAGCTGGCGGATGACGGCTTGCCTGTTGCAGATCTGTTTGTCGAAGGTGTTGACGGGGTGGCCTTCAAGGCGCCTCAGGCGCGCGGTGAGGGGCTGTTCCTTGCCGCTGTGCCGGCTGACAAGGTTGATCTTGCCGGCCAGCAGGTCGTGCTGACAGTCAGCGCGCCACCTGAAATGGCGGAAATCCATACACAGGCTGAATCAAGCGGCGCTCAAGGAACAGCTGTGTCCGCGCTGTCGCTGCGCATCATGGCGATCGCCTTTCTTGGCGGGCTGATCCTGAACCTGATGCCCTGCGTGTTACCCGTTCTGGCGCTGAAACTGTCGGCAGTGCTTGTCGCTGTCGGCGCACCACGCAATGTCCTGCGGTTTCGCTTTCTGGCCGGAGCGGCCGGTATCGTCACGAGTTTCCTTCTTCTTGCCGGAGGGCTGGCCGCGCTCCGCCTTGCTGGTGGAACGGTCGGATGGGGGATCCAGTTCCAGAACCCGGTCTTCCTTGGGGTGATGATTGCGATGCTTGTGATCTTCGCTCTCAGCCTGATCGACCGGGTGATCATTCCGGTGCCACGTTTCGTGCAGGCGCTTGCGGGAACAACGGCCGGGAAAACGGCCGGAACCGATATGGCAACTGGTGGCCAGCCCTATCGCGGGGATTTCCTTGCCGGCATGCTGGCGACAATCCTCGCCACACCCTGTTCTGCACCGTTCGTCGGCACCGCCGTGGCGGCGGCCCTGTCGGGTGGAATGGTCGACCTGTTCGGAATTTTCCTCGCAATGGGGGTTGGGCTTTCCGCGCCCTGGATGCTCGTCGCTGCAAACCCGTCACTTGTCGCAATGCTGCCGCGCCCCGGGCCATGGATGGTCTGGATGAAACGCGTGTTGGCGCTGCTGCTTGTGGGAACGATGATCTGGCTTGGCAGCGTTCTGGCAACCGTGGGCGGTGGTGAACGGGCACGGGCGGCAGGGGACGAGCTGTGGCAGTCGTGGAGCATGCAGGCCATGCAGGACAGCCTTGCCGCCGGAACGCCCGTCTTTGTGGATGTGACGGCCGACTGGTGCGTCACCTGCAAGGCCAACAAGGCGCTCGTGCTGGAACGTGATCCGGTGGCTGGCGCTCTCGCCAGCGCTGTAGCTGACGGCAGCCTCGTGCTGCTACGCGCCGACTGGACGCGTCCTGATGCCGAAATCGCGGCCTTTCTGGCGAGCCATGGCCGCTATGGCATTCCGTTCAACATGCTGCTGACGCCGGGCGGCAGGAACGATATTGTTTTTGCCGAGATTCTAACGTCATCGGCGATCATCAAAGCCCTTGAAAACACAGCCCGGACCGCCAAATAACGTGAGACGCCAGTTCGGCGTAAGGTTTCAACAGAACAGACCATCAGGACAGACAATATGACCATCGAAGTCGGTCAGGCCATCCCGCAGGCGACCTTTCAGATCAAGACAGACGACGGCGTAGACGCCCATGAGTCGACCGAATATTTCACCAGCGGTAGAACGGTTCTGTTCGCGCTTCCCGGGGCTTTCACCTCCACCTGCTCGGCAAAGCACCTGCCGGAATTTGTCGCAAAGGCCGATGACCTGCGCGCTGCCGGTGTTGACCGCATTGCTTGCCTTTCAGTGAATGACGCACATGTGATGAAAGCATGGGGCGACATCCACGGTACGGACGGCAAGATCGACATGATCGCCGACCCGCATGCCGAATTTGCTCGCGCCCTTGGCCTTGCGGTTCATATGGGCCCTATTCTGGGCGAGCGTGCCACTCGCTGCGCGATGATTATTGATGATGGTGTGCTGACGAAGATGATGATGGAAGAGGTCGGTGCATATGAGGTATCCAGCCCGACCCATGTCATCACCCAGCTCTAGAAGCTGACCACTCTTTCATTTGATCAGTTGTCGATAGAGCTGGCCGCCGCGCGCGCCAGCTCGTCGCACCGCTCGTTCATCTCGTTGCCGGCATGACCCTTGACCCAGTGCCAGGTCACCTGATGTCGCTCCAGCGCGGCGTCCAGTTCCTTCCACAGGTCCTGATTGAGGACCGGTTTCTTCGCCGCTGTGCGCCAGCCATTCAGCTTCCAGCGCGGCATCCATGATTCGACACCCTGCATGACATATTTGCTGTCGGTGTGAAGATCGACGGCCATTGGACGCTTCAAGGCGTTGAGTCCCTCGATCGCCGCTTTCAGTTCCATCCGGTTGTTGGTGCTGTCCGCAACCGCACCACTCAGCTCGCGAATTTCGTCACGCCATTGCAGCACTGCCGCCCAGCCGCCGGGACCGGGGGTGCGAAGGCAGGAGCCGTCGGTGTGCAATGTGATACTGTCCGACATATCCGACCCTATAAACCGATGCCATAGGCGGTTTTGCCCGACACCGACTGATGAAAACGCAGAATGCTCCAATATTCCATCGGATCTTTGGGACTGACAAGTGCATCGGGCGGCGTATGAATCCAGTCATACAGGCGGGTCAGGAAGAATCGCATTGCCGATCCGGCGGCCAGAACCGGGATCGCGTCGCATTCGGCGTCACTCAACGGGCGGACGTCCTGATAGCCGCGCAGCATGGCGCGCGATTTCGTCAGGTTGAAGCTGCCGTCGGGCTCGAAGCACCAGCTGTTCAGGCAGATGCCGAGGTCATAAGCGAAAATGTCATCACAGGCGAAATAAAAGTCGATCACACCGGTCAGCTTGTCGCCGATGAACAGCACATTGTTCGGAAACAGGTCGGCATGGATCACGCCGGATGGCAGGTCTGTCGGCCAGGCGGCGAGGATGCTGTCGAGACGCTGCCTGATGGCGGCCTGCATGCCATCGCCGATGATATCGGCCTGAGACCCGATGGAGTCCAGGAGCGGCTGCCACGCCGCCGGGCCAAGTGCATTCGGCCGACGCAGTTTCACCGGCGCACAGTTCAGATGCATGGTCGCCAGCGTGCGGCCCAGTTCTGCGCATTTCTCGCGATTGGGAAAGCGGCTCCAGGTTCCGTCGAGGAAGGTAAAGATCGCGCAGGGGCGGCCCTGAAGCTCCTGCAGGATGCTGCCGTCGCGCGCGGTGACCGGCAACGGGCAGTTGAGGCCCGATTTTGCAAGGACCTGCATCACCTCGATGAAAAAGGGAAGGTCGGCGCTGTCTACACGCTTTTCATACAGTGTCAGAATGTAGTGCGCGCGGTCGGTGCGAAGGAGATAGTTGGAATTCTCGACGCCCTCGGCAATGCCGGCAAAGCTCAGTACCGTGCCCAGGTCATAGGCTTCGAGGAAGCTGGCAAGCGCGTCATCATCGACATTGGTATAAACCGCCATCTGCTGGTCACGCCTGTCTTGTCAGGATCGGCGGAAGTTTGAAGGTCATCGTCTCTTCGACAAGCGCGTCCTCGTCGAGCTGCAGGTCATAACGTTCCCGCATTTCGTCGATGATCTCGTGAACAAGGCTCTCAGGTGCCGAAGCGCCGGCCGACAGGCCGATATGGGATGCCGCATCGATCTCGTCCCAGTCTATGGCACTACGGTCGGCGACAAGCCGTCCGCTGGCCGCACCGGCGCGGGTTGCGACCTCGACAAGGCGTTTCGAGTTCGATGAATTTTCCGCGCCCACAACAAGCACGATATCGCATTGCGGCGCGATATGTTTCACCGCGTTCTGGCGGTTGGTCGTCGCGTAGCAGATGTCCTCGCCGCGCGGACCGTTGATCTCGGGGAAGCGGAACTGCAGGACCGAAATGATTTCTGCCGTGTCATCCACCGACAGGGTCGTCTGGGTGGCGAATGCCAGTTCGGCGTCTTCGGGCGGGGTTACGGTGCGAGCATCTTCGACCGTCTCGATCAGAGTGATGTCGCCAGCCTCGACCTGGCCCATCGTGCCTTCGACCTCCGGATGGCCGGCATGTCCGATCAGAAGGATATGTTTGCGCTGCGCGGCGTGGCGCCGTGTCTCGACATGAACCTTGGTCACCAGTGGACAGGTCGCGTCGACGGCGATCATGTTGCGGTTATCCGCTTCCTCGACAACGGAACGGGCCACCCCGTGGGCGGAAAAGACGACTGGCGCGCCTTCAGGCACCTCGTCGAGTTCCTTGACGAAGACGGCACCCTTTTCGGCAAGTCCGTCAACCACGGTACGGTTATGCACGATCTCGTGACGCACATACACCGGTGCGCCGAATTTCTCCAGCGCCACCTCGACGATGCGCACGGCGCGATCAACGCCGGCGCAGAAACCGCGCGGTGCGGCAAGATGAAGGTATTTCCGGTCTTTTGCCACGGGCTTTTCCATGCCGTTGTTCTTGCGCGAATACGGGGCACAGGTCAATTGCTGTTGTCCCAAAAAGCAGATAGGATGCGCCGCATGAAACACCAGTCCCGCACATCACTTTCTGCATTTTCTGTCCGTGTTGTTGCCCTCGGTGCTGCCGGCTTTGTGCTGGCATCCTGCACGAGCACGCCGGATTACGTCGCCTGTCCCGAAGTCTCGGCCCCGCGTGAGGGCACCCAGGCCTATATGCGCATGGATGACACGCGTGAGGTGATCGATGTGCGGATGAATGGTGTGGACGGCCTGTGTGAGGCAGCAGATGGCGGCGCCACATTGATGAATGTGTCGATCGGGCTGAAGCTCAAACGTGCAGCGGGCGAGGATCTTGAGGCGGGTGTGGCCCAGATTGACCTGATCGGCATTGTCGTTGGCCCCGATAATGATGTCGTCGAGACCAATGCCATCAAATACAAGGCCGGATTTGCCAAGGGCCAGCGGCTGAATTATCCGGTGGCCGAGTACAAAATCACTGTGGCCGATGGCAACAGGCTCGTTCTCAGCCTGCTTCCGGCGCTCAAATAACCAAATATTTGACGGAAAATAGGTGAAGAAGAGGGGCGCCGGGTGGCGCCCGCCTCTTAGTTCAGTTTCTCGATCTCGCCAGCGGCGTCGTCGACGAGTGCCAGTCCGGCCTTGTCGTCGAGCTTCGAGGTAATGATCTGCGCTGCCGAGGCAACGGCAAGACTTGCAGCCTTTTCGCGAAGCTCGTTGATCATGGCAGTTTCAGCTGCCTTGATCTTCGCAGTCGCCTGCTGCTCGCGGCGCTTGATCGTTTCCTTGGCTGCGGCCTCGGCGTTCTCGCGGATACGCTCGGCGGCGGCTTCAGCGTTCTTCAGGATGGCTTTCGCCTCCTCTGCAGCTTCACGATGGAGCCGCTGGAACTGGTGAAGCTCGTCAAGAGCCTCCTCGCGGAGTGTCCGTGCTTCGTCGAGGTCTGCCTTGATCTTGGACGACCTGTCATCAAGCATGGTGTTGATCACACCGCTGAGGCGCTTCCAGACGAGAGCAACGAAGACAACAAAGCCAACGGCGACCCAAACGGATTCCCAGACGATACCTTCCATCAGCCTGCCTCCTGCCCGGCAAGTGCGGCCGCGCTGGCCTTCACTGCCTTGTCAGCCTGTGCCTTTGTCGCTTTGACTCCGGCAATCTGTGCAGCGGCTGCGATGGCAGCCTCGGATGCGACTGATGCGAGATTGCTCTCTGCCTCAGCGCGGTCCTCTGCCAGCTTGTCTTCGGCCTTGCCGACCTTCGTGGCCATCCGCTTCGCAGCGCGTGCCTCGGCTGCCTCTGCGTTTGCCAGCGCTGCAGCGCTTGCATTGCGGGCGAACTCGGCTGCCTGTGCCCGTGCTTCCTCGAGGCTTGCCTCATATTCCGCACGTGTGGTTGCAGCTTCGGTGCTTGCCTCGCGGGCCCGCGCCAGATCATCGTCAAGCCGCGAACGGCGTTCCTCGAGGACCGTACCGATCCGCGGGGTGACGACACGCGACATGAAGACGTAGCCGACGGCAAAGATCACGGCCAGCCAGAACAGCTGTGACGGCCAGGTCTCGACCTTCAGCTGCGGCAGGCCCGGCTCTGCGTCGCCGGCTGCATGCGCGATGCTGCCGATGCCGACCACAAGCGATGCAGTCAGGACGGCGGCTGCGGTTTTGCCAGCTTCTGTTTTAAATGTGCTCATGCCAGTCTCCTTGACTGACCGCCCGGCCGGAACATGTCCGTCGGACGGTCAAAATAGGATTCGGAAAGCTGGCTTAGAGCGCAAACAGAAGCAGCAGCGCGACAACCAGTGCGAACAGCGCGATGGCTTCGGTCAGGGCGAAGCCCAGGATGCCGATGCCGAACACTTCGCCGCGAGCTGCCGGATTGCGAGCAATCGAGTTGACGAGCGAGGAGAAGATGTTGCCGATACCCAGTGCAACGCCGAGAAGCGGGAGCACAGCAATGCCGGCACCAATCATCTTTGCAGCTTCTACTTCCATGTTCCTAGTCCTTCCGTAGGTTTTTCAAGTCTATTAGCTGTTGTTCCATACCGCTGTTGAACGTCAGCGATAAACGTTACGCCACGCGGCAGCCTGCCCTAGTGCAGGTGCAGCGCGTCATTCAGATACATGCAGGTCAGGATGGTGAAGACATAGGCTTGCAGCGCCGCCACCAGAAATTCGAGGCCAGTCAGGCCGATAATTGCGGCAAAGGGCAGCAGCGAGCCGGTCATCGCGATCCCGCCTGCGCCAGAGATCATCACCGCAAGGCCTGCGAACACCTTCAGCATGGTGTGACCGGCCAGCATGTTGGCGAAAAGACGCACAGACAGGCTGACGGGACGCACGAAATAGGAAATCACCTCGATGACGATCAGGAACGGGATCAGCGGCTTGGGCGCGCCTGCTGGCACGAACAGCGTGAAGAAATGCAGCCCGTGCTTGACCAGTCCGACGATGGTAACGCCAACGAAAACGAAAGCCGCCATCGCGAAGGTCACAATGATTTGCGAGGTGAATGTGTAGGAATAGGGCACCATGCCAAGCAGGTTGCCGAAGAGCAGGAATACGAAGAGCGTGAAGATGAAGGGGAAGTAGGCACGCCCTTCACTGCCGACGTTGCTTTTCACAAGGTCGGCGACGAATTCATACATCATTTCGGCGGCGCATTGCAGCCTGCCGGGAACCATCTCGCGCTTGCTCATCGCACTGGCGAGGAAGGCGCCGCCCACAATCATGGCGAGCAGCATGAACAGGCTGGAGTTGGTGAAGGAGATGTCGTAACCGCCCGCGCTCAGCTCGAAGATCGGCTTGATCTTGAACTGCTCGATAGGTGAGTGCATGCCAGTAGACGCCATCTCTCAGTCTTTCCTTGCTCGCCGACGGCTAGTCGCCGTCTGTCTCCCGTTTGTCGCCGGCATCCTGCCGGTGCTCGTCAAAATAACCAGTGGCCATGCCGCGTCCCGACATCATGCGCCACACATTCAGCATTCCCGCCGAGGCTCCAAGAAAGAACATCAGCACCAGAAACAGCGGTGATGTTCCGAGCCAGCGATCGAACACCCAGCCCATGAACGCGCCAACCACCACACCGGCAACCAGTTCCGTCGCAACGCGACTTAGGATGGCACCCATTCCTGCCGGCAAAGCGGCGCGGGACGGTTTTGCCGCATCTTCCCTGTCCCCCTGCATTTTCGCGATGCGGCGGTCGATATCCTGCAGGCGTTTCTCGCCGCGGTTCGGTTCCTGATCGCTCATGCCGTTTCGTCTGTAGGGGCTGCCATAAACTGGATAGTGAAGGCCGGAAACGCGGCCGGTTCGGGTCCAGTCTGCCGGTGAAGACGCTGTGCGTGTGCCTGTCCCGTGTGGTTTCTGTCCATGTGACCGGATGCCGGAAACGCGCCTCAAAACGCGGCGAATCCCGGACGCCGAAATCGCGCACAAAATAGGGGCGCGCCTCGAGTTTTGTCAAGTCTTCAATACAGGTCGATTTTGCCTGTAATTCTGCGGGTTTGGCAGGGGGTCAGAACGCTTCGATCCGGCTGCTGTTACATGCCTCAGGCAACAGCCACATCACGGATTCGCTCTGCCGTCTGAAGATCGACTGAAACGAGTTTGGAAATGCCGCGCTGTTCCATGGTCACACCGAACAGCCGGTCCATCCGTGCCATGGTCATCCGATGGTGGGTGATGACAAGGAAACGGGTATCCGTCTTTGCAGTGATTTCACGCAGCAAATCGCAGAACCGCGCCACGTTGGTGTCGTCGAGCGGCGCATCCACCTCGTCGAGAACACAGATCGGTGCGGGATTTGTGAGGAAAACCGCAAAAATCAGGGCAAGAGCGGTCAACGCCTGTTCGCCGCCCGACAGCAGTGACAGCGACTGCAGCCTCTTGCCAGGTGGCTGTGCGAGGATCTCCAGCCCCGCCTCAAGTGGGTCGTGTGATTCTGTCAGTTGCAGCTCGGCCGTGCCACCGCCAAAGAGGATTTTGAACAGCTCGCGGAAATGCTCGTTGACGGTGGCGAAGCTTGCCAAAAGCTGCTCACGGCCCTGCCTGTTCAGCTTGTTGATGGCCGCACGCAGCTTCTCGATGGCGGCAACAAGGTCTTCTGCCTCGGCCTTCATGGACTCAATCCGCGAGGAGACTTCCTCCATTTCGGCTTCAGCCCGCAAATTCACCGGCCCGATATTGTCACGCTCGCGAATCAGGCGCTGAACGCGGTCCTCGAGCACTTCGAGTTCAGGCAGCGATGCCGCGTCTTCCGCCTCGGCAAGTTCAGCCAGCCCGTCTGGAGCGCAGCCGAGCTTGTCGCTGATCTGCTCGATGACAACCCGTCTTGTTTCTTCGGCCCGCTCACGCGCGCCTTCGGCACGAATCTGCTGTTCGCGGCTTTCTGCCAGCGCGGCATCAGCCTCACGCTGTGCAGCCTCGGCTTCGGCGAGGCCGTCTCTGCCAGCGCCAGCGCATCTGCTGCCTGCTGGCGCGATGCTTCGGCTGTCTCGAGGCTGTCGGCAAGCTCGTGGCGCTGCGCGGCGATCTCGTCGGGGCGGGCGGACAGACGTTCCTGCTCGGCTTCGGCCTCGGCAAGCCGCGACTTCATCTCTGTGACGCGGGATTCAGCGCCGCCACGCCGTTCCTGCCACTGGGCGGTCTCACCCGCGCATGCCGTCTTCCTGTCTCCCGCAGCGCGCAGAGTTTCAGCAAGCCGCGATTCGGCCTGCATTGCCTCGGCAAGCTGTGTTCTTGCGGTCTCTGACAGGCTGCGCGCGGCGGCTTCGGCCTCGGCCAGCGCGGCATCGTCGCCAAGACCTTCGGCCTCTTCCCGTGCGGTCGCCAGGTCAGCGCGCATTGTCTCAAGCGTGGCCTGAAGCTCGTCGGCACGCTCGCGCGAGCTGGTCAGGCGTAACCTGCAACTTTCGTCTGTGCGGCGGGCGTCACCGAGAGCGGCGCCGGCACTGTTGGAGGCGGCGCGGCAGGTTGCAATGGCTTCGCGCGCATTGCCAAGGGTGACAGATGCTGCATCGGCCTTTTCAGCGAGCCCGTTTTCGGCCGTACCGGCCTCAACAAGCTCTGCCTGAAGCGTCTCCAGCCTCTGGCGCTGACGAATACGCTCTGCGCCCGGGTCCTGTGCCGTGCTGCGGCGCACAAATCCGTCCCATCGCCACAATCCGCCCTCGGGCGTGGTCAGGGCCTGACCGGGTTTCAGTTCGGCCTGCATGACCTGCGCCTCGGCGGCGCTGTCGACGATTCCGACACCGGCGAGGGCGGCGCTCAATTCCTTGGCGCCGCTGATATGGGCCGCCAGAGGGCGGCTGCCGTCAGGGGGCGCAAGTCCGGCAGCATCACCGCCACCGCGCCAATAGGCTGTCTCGCCGGTTCCGGCCGGTGCGGACAGCTCGTCCGACAGATAGGACGTCAGCGCCTTTTCCATACCATCGCTGACTGTCAGGCTGTCGAGGATCGGGGTGTCGTCGCTTCCGTCCGGGCCTTCGAGAAGATAGCCGAGCGCATCGATTTCGGCCTGCAGCCGCGCAGAATGTGTTGCCGCTTCGCGCTGTGTTGCCATGGCGGTATCGAAAGCGGTCTGGCTGTCTGTGAGTGCTGTTTCGGCGGTGGCGAGCGCTGCTGCCGCCTGTTCCGCATCGACTTCGGCACCGGTCAATGCAGTGGCCGCCTCGCTTGCAGCCGCTTCCAGCTCATCAAGCGAGATATCGGCAAGGTTCTGTTCGGCAGACGAAATACGGCGTTCCAGATCGGCAGTGCGGTTGGCCAACGCCTGGCGCGTGCTTGCCGCGGCGCGCACCTTTCCGGCGGCGTCGGCAAGCGCTGCATCGGCGGCATTCGCCTGCTCGCGCGCACTGGCAAGGGCGGTGATAGCTGCCTCGCGTTGCGGTGCTGCCTCATCAATCTGCTGCTGAAGCTGAGCTGCTTCGGCCTGCAGCCGTTCCATCGCGTCTGCGGCATCGCTGCGAAGGCTTTCCTCGCGGGCGATGTCCTCGTGCATTTGCGTCTGCTGCGCGATCACGCGCTCGATGGCATCGCGGACCCGCGCCTCTTCGCGGTCGAGCTCGTCACGGCCGATGGCAAGGCGCTGATATTCCGCGGCGCGGGCAACTTCCGTTTCCCGCAACTACGGCAGGGCGGCGGCCTTTTCGGTTCGTGCCGTTGCACAGGCTGCCGCGGCCTCGGTACGTTCTGCCGCGAGCGAGCGTGCGGCGCGAAGCGCGTCATCACCTTCGGCAAGTGTCGTCTCGGCATTTGTCCATCTCGCCAGCAGAAGCTGGGCCTCGGCCTTGCGGATGCGGTCTGCGACAGACCGGTAGCGGGATGCCTGGCGGGCCTGCTTGCGAAGCGAATCACGCTGCTCGACAAGGCCGGCGATGACATCGTCGAGTCGTTCAAGATTTGTCTCGGCAGCGCGTAGCCGCAGTTCGGCTTCATGGCGGCGGGCATGGAGCCCGCGGATATTCGCGGCTTCTTCAAGAAGGGCGCGCCGGTCGACGGGGCGGGCGCCAATGATGGCGCCAATTCGTCCCTGCGAGACAATGCCGGATGACCGTGCGCCGGTCGCCGAATCCGCGAACAGAAGCTGCACATCCTTGGCGCGTGCCGGACGGGCATTCACATAATAGTTGCTTCCCTTGCCGCGTTCGATCTTGCGGGTGATCTCGATCTCGTCATCGCCGTTGAATTCGCTAGGCGCGGAACGGTCGCTATTGTCCAGATGAAGGGTGATCTCGGCAAGGTTGCGGGCCGGGCGTTTGTCGGTGCCCGAGAAGATCACATCATCCATCTCGGCGCCGCGCATCTGGCGGGCGTTGCTCTCGCCCATGACCCAGCGCAGGCCTTCGACGATATTCGACTTGCCGCAACCGTTCGGGCCGACGATCCCGGTCAGGCCGGAATCGATCTCAACCTCTGCACCTTCAGCAAAGGACTTGAAACCCGTCATTTTGAGGCTGCGGAAAATCACGGTCTGTTATCGGCCCCGGTGCGGCGTGAAAGGTAAATCGGCAAAGAAACGGTCACGAATTATGCGCCGTAGGCGCTGAGAGCCTCGGCAAATTCCTCGTAGCTCATATTTCCGGCCAGGACGCTGTCGTCATTGACAACAAACGACGGAGTGGACGAAATCTGCCATTTGTCGATGCCTTTCTGGCGCTGGCTCACAATGCCTTCGAGAAGCGGACGGTTCTGCATGATGCCGTTGAATTCGTCAGTGCCAATGCCGGCAAGCCGCGCCAACTTCTGAAGTTCGGCAACCGGGTCGGCCGCCCGTGCCCATACAGGCTGTTTTGCCAGAAGCATCTTAACCAGCGGGAAGAATTTTGTCTCGGGAACCGCGCGGACGAGCGCGTGCGCACGAAGCGCCAGTCCATCAAGCGGGAAAGGACGAAGCTCGAGCCGGACGATGCCCTCATCAATCAGCTTGGCCTTCACCTTGGGGTAGGTGTTGTTATGAAAATCCGCGCAATGCCCGCATGTCATCGAATAATATTCGGCGACATGGATCGGTGCGTCGGCGTTGCCGATGACGCGCGGCGACAAGGCGTTTTCCAGCATGTCATCCGCATGCAGGGCACCGGTCGGAAGGATAGAGAAGGCAGCCGATGCAGCGGCCGCGCCGACAAAGGCGCGGCGGGTGATCAGGGGGGTGTTTTTGCTGATCTGTTTCATCGCGGCAGAATAGCCAAACCCCTGACGCTCGGCAATGCAGATTCAGCGGTTTGCCGCCATGCCGTCAGTCGTCCGATCCAAGACGCCGCAGCGCGGCGCGAAGCTCGGGTGATTTGACCTTTTCCAACTTTGCATCAAGAGCCCATGTGGCCTTTGCTCGTTGCTCGGGAGAGGCGGGTTGGCCGGAGCCGACAGGTGAGCCGCTGCGCGGCGGTGGGAGGGTCTGCACAAACACCACTTCGGAGATGGCGCGGTAGCCGAAAGCGGCATTCACACGCTCGATGATCGCGCCTTTCATCTGTAGGGCGACCGGGCCAAACCCGCTGGCAATGGCCAGTTTCAGCGTGCCGCTTCCGCTTCTGGACAGGTTCATCTGCGCCGGCCTGCTCCACTGGGCCATGTCGCCGGCGATCATTGGCCATTCCGAGACCAGCCTGCTGATCACGAAACCGCGTTTCTGGACGCTTGGCGCCACCATGCCGTCAATCAGGCCGGAAAGGCGGGTCATGCGTTTGCGCCGGGTGGTGGTCATCTGGCAGGTCGTTTCCTTAACTGGCTGCATGCAGGTTATCACAGAGCCATGGGTGCGACCATTCCCCTCGCGCCCTTCTGCTGGTGCGGCGTTGAACCGCAATCTGGGCTGTGCCAGTCTCGGCGCCATGACCCGAGGTGACTTTCCCGCCACGCAGATTTTTGACTGGTATGACCGGCATGGACGCACGCTTCCCTGGCGTAGCCGGTGGCCTGACCTGTCGCCGGCCTATCATGTCTGGCTGTCCGAGATCATGCTTCAGCAGACTGTTGTGGCCACGGTAATTCCCTATTTTCTGGATTTCACTCGCCGCTGGCCTGAAATCTGTGATCTTGCGTCTGCTCCTGCCGAGGATGTGATGGCGGCCTGGGCCGGGCTTGGCTATTACGCCCGCGCCCGCAACCTGCATCGTGCCGCGCAGATGGTCTGCGACGAGTTTGGCGGCGTGTTCCCGCAGGATGAAGACGGGCTTCGCGCGCTGCCCGGGGTCGGGCCCTACACTGCCGGTGCGATTGCGGCCATTGCCTTTGGCAGGCCAAGCGTGGTCGTCGACGGCAATATCGAGAGGGTGATGGCGCGCTATTTCGCTGTCGAGACACCGTTGCCGTCGGCCAAGGCTGAACTTGGCGCGCATTACGCTGCGGTGCGCCCGGATGATCGTCCCTCGGATTTTCCGCAGGCTTTGATGGATTTCGCCAATGCTGTCTGCACACCGAAAAACCCTGGCTGCCTCGGGTGTCCGGTCGGTGAGGGATGTGCGGCACGGCAGGCGGGCACCCAGAACATGTTTCCGGTGAAGCCACCAAAAAAGGCCAAACCCACGCGCCGTGGCATTGCCTTTGTCGCCACTGATGCGGATGGGCGTGCCTTTCTGCAGACGCGGCCTGAACGCGGCATGCTCGGCGGAATGGCAGCCTTTCCTTCAGCAGGATGGACGGATGCCGATCCGTCCTTTGACCCTGACTTGCCGTTTGCAAATGCACCGTTCGACGCTGACTGGGCTCTGGCAGAGGATCAGGTCAGCCACGTCTTTACGCATTTTTCGCTGACCATGGATGTTGCCGTGGCACGGGTGGACAACATCATGGACGGTGCCGAATGGCAGAAGGTGCGTGTCTCCAGCCTGCCGACATTGATGCGCAAGGTCTGGGAAACGGCCAGAAAGTCCCAGGCTCCCGCCATCAGGGTCGCAAAGCGCAAGCTATAAATCAGTGGTTGAAATGGCGCATGCCGGTCATCGCCATTACAATGCCGGCGGCATCGGCGGCGGCGATTACCTTATCGTCAGCCTTCGAGCCGCCCGGCTGGATCACCGCTGTGGCGCCGGCCTCAATCAGCGCGGCAAGCCCGTCGGCAAAGGGGAAAAACGCGTCCGAGGCGGCCACCGACCCGATGGTGCGCGGTGCGTCCCATCCATGATGGGCGGCCGTGTCGCGTGCCTTCTGTGCGGCGATACGAGCAGAATCCACACGGCTCATCTGGCCGGCGCCGACACCGACGGTGCAGCGGTCGCTGGCAAAGACGATGGCGTTCGATTTCACATGCTTGCAGACACGCCAGGCGAACATCATGTCGTCGATCTGACCGGCATCGGGCTGCGCCTTTGTCACGATCTGCAGATCAGCTGCCGTGATCGATCCGTTGTCGCGGGACTGGGCGAGGAACCCGCCGCTCACCGATTTGAGCTTTACTGCGGCTGCTGCCGGGTCGGGCATACTGCCGGTGACCAGAAGGCGGAGATTCGGCTTTTCGGCGAGAATCGCCCGGGCTTCATCATCGGCGTCCGGCGCGATCACCACTTCGGTGAAAATGCCGGTTATGGCGCGCGCCGTTTCGGCGTCGAGCGTCATGTTGGCAGCAACAATTCCGCCAAAGGCACTGACCGGATCTGCGGCAAGCGCATTTTGCCATGCGGTGGCCAGATCTGCGGCCGATGCAACGCCGCACGGATTGGCGTGTTTGATGATGGCGATGGTCGGCTCGGTGAATTCGGCTGCAAGCTCGAACGCCGCGTCGGTGTCATTCAGATTGTTGTAGGAGAGTGGCTTGCCCTGAAGCTGTGTTGCCGTGGCGACGCCCGGCCGTGCCTCGCCGCCTGCATATACGGCGGCACGCTGATGCGGGTTCTCGCCATAGCGAAGTTCCTGAAGGCGGCGACCGGACAATGTCATGGTCTCGCCGAACTCGTCGCCGGCAAGCCATCCGGCAATGGCCCGGTCATAGGCGGCGGTGCGGGCAAACACCTCGCCGGCAAGGCGGCGGCGGGTGCCGATGGTGACGTCGCCCTCGGCCAGTTCTCGCAGCACGTCTTCGTAATCAGCCGGGTCGCAGACGACCGTCACGAAATCATGGTTCTTTGCTGCCGCGCGAAGCATCGCCGGCCCACCGATATCGATATATTCGACAAGGGTCGCGAAATCATCGGTCTTGGCGAGCTGGTCCTCGAACGGATAGAGATTGACCGCCAGCAGGTCGATTCCGCCGATGTCCTGATCCGTCATCGCCGCCAGGTGATCGTCATTGTCACGCCGGGCAAGAAGTCCACCATGTATTTTCGGGTGCAGGGTTTTGACCCGCCCGTCCATGATCTCTGGAAAACCTGTTACATCCGACACGTCGGTAACCGCGATCCCCGCTTCGCGAAGGCTTCGCGCCGTTCCGCCCGTGGACAGGATTTCGAAGCCTGCCCCGACAAGGCCTTCGGCGAAGGCGACAAGGCCTGTCTTGTCGGAAACGGAAAGAAGCGCGCGGCGTGATGTCATGGTCTGGTCACTCGGTCAATGCGTCGGGGTGGTGGGCTGCCTTATTGCAAAGCAGGCCGTGAAAGGCAATGCGGCCAGCCATGAAGTCGCTATTGTGCGCCGCGTGAAAATGCCCAGCGGATCTCGTGCGATCCGGTGGTGCGGATGTCGTTGATTATGGCTTTCAAAATGATCTGCTGGCTGGACTGGCGAACTCCGTCCTCGAAATAGACGGAATTGTCGATTTCGGCTGTGGCTCCGTCGGCCTTGAAATTCCAGCCGACCCGGCTGCCGCGAATCTTCATCAGAACCGACCCGTTGGCCAGCATCGCGGCTGTCACCTTCGGGTGAAGGTGGAAGCGGATCACTGCAAGATTGGGAATCTCGCCCGGCGCGCCGGTATATTCCAGATGGTCTGCCCCGCGAAGGTTGGCGCCACCTGTTTTCAAATACAGTTTGCGATGGTGGATGATGCCGTGCGATCGCTCGAACCCGTCATGTGCTCCCACCGCCAGCAGCCCGCCCGGTGCCTCGCCGACCTCGACCTCTGAAATACTGGCAAAGCGGCCTTCGCGCGGGCTGGATGAATTCTGGTTGTCGAGGCCAAGTGTCGAATGCGCAGCTGTCGAGCACATGACCCGGAGAAGCGTCGGATCCTTCATCATCTGTCCGGAATTGACGACAAGCTGGGTAGGGCCGACGCTCATCTCGAATCCCAGTGTGCCCGATCCGGCGATGATATCGTCACCACGCGCCATGTCGCCGGCATCCATGATCACCACTGTGCGCCCGCTTCCCATGCGAAGGAAGCCGCTATAGGGGGCCTGCTGCACGGCCTTGCCGTGAACGCCGGCGCGAAGCAGCGTTTCCTCGGCGATTTCGGCGCTGATGCCCCCGCCACCATTGAAATGGGCGATCCGGCCGTCGCCATGCCGCCACATGCGCGCCACGGCACCCATCCGCTTGATCGTATCGCTCAGTGCGCTGCCATCGACCGAGGCAAGGCTGGTCGCCATGCGAAATTCCACAAGCTGGCGCATCAGTCTGATATGCCGGTCGGGCATGCGGCTTACATGGCCGCCATCATCATGGGTGACGTTGCGGATTTTCGGGAACAGCATGTCCTGCAGTGCCTCGATCCGTGATTCCTCTCCACCAAGCGCCGCTTCGGCAAGCGCAATGCCGCGCAGGGCGCCGATCTGCTGGTCGACCGAGTGCATGCGCTGCCAGTCTATCGCCAGACAGCGCAATTGCATTTCGACCGAATGTGCAAGCCGTGACTGGAAGGTCTCGTCGGCGGAATCGCCATACCAGCCATAATTCAGGGCGATGATCGCAAGCCGCTCGCCCATCAGGTCTGGTCGCCAGTCGGGAAGTGTCCAGGATGGGTTCGCGCTGATCCAGTCGGTGATCAGGTCGCGTGCGCGTGACCGTGCCTCGACGCTGCCTTCGGCGCGCAGGTCGCGAAGCCATGCAAAAGATGCATATGCCTCGTCGTTGGATGCAGGTGATGACCGGTAGGCCATAATGTCGGACCCGCGCGTGGCATTGCCCTTCCACGGGTCCTGCAGTCCGGGGCGCAGGCTGTCGCGTGTCGCCCCGCGAAGCTGCCATGTGAAAAGGCCGCTTTGCCGGTAGAGTTTCGCGATGCCGGACAACCGCATGGGCATCGCGGCCGGCCGTGCGCCGTTCTTTGCGCCCGTTCCGCCTGCCATCAGCCTTTCATCCGGATTGTCTTCATGGTGATACCGATTGTAACCGCGCTATGAAAAATCCATCAACACCACCGATATCGGTGAAGTCGGATGGCAGGATGCGAAGACACCCGTCACCTGTCAGTGCCGGTGCAAAGCTGCCAGCCTCGGCTGGGCTGACCGGATCGATGGCGAGCGTGCCCTTCATGGCGCCGGTCACATCCGCGACCACCGCCTCTCCTTCTTCATGTTGCAGCGAACAGGTGGCATAAATGAGGCGGCCGCCAGGAGAGAGCCATGATGCGGCGCGGGTCAGCAATTCACGCTGGATCGCGGCAAGGCCGTCGAGGTCGGCGACAGCGCGGTGATGCAGCACGTCGGGGCGACGGCGAAGCGTGCCGGTGGCCGAGCAGGGGGCATCGATCAGGACCGCATCAACAGCTTTGCGCGGGCGGAATGTCCTGCCGTCGGCGCGGACCAGATCCGCGCCGTCATGCCGAGCCTGTCCAGATTTCGCTTCAGAATGTCCAGCCGCGGCCCGGAGTTGTCGACCGCAGTCACCTCGGCGCCGGCAGCGATCAGCTGTGCTGTCTTGCCGCCCGGCGCGGCGCAGAGATCGACGACATGACGGCCCTTCAGATCGCCAAAAAGTGTCGCAGGCAGCGCTGCGGCGGCATCCTGAACCCACCAGGCACCGTCCGAAAAACCCTCAAGCGCCGTCGGATCGCCGTCAAAGCTGCGGCGTACGGTTCGCCCGTTAATCAATCGCCCGTCCAACCGCTGTGCCCAGTCCGCCCCGTCGGTGCGGGGTGTGATGTCCAGTGTCGGCGGAGTCATGGCGAGGTCCATCGTCGCTGCCGCACGATCTTCTCCCCAGTGCTGCTTCCAGCTTTCCAGCATCCAGCCGGGGCAGTTCTGTTCTACGGATGTGTCCTCCAGCAGCGCCGCACCCTCGCGGCTCAGACGCCGCATCACCGCATTGGCAAGTCCGGTCATGCGTTCAAACCCGGCCGCCCGCATCAGGCTGACAGTGCTGTCCACGGCGGCATGCGCGTCTGTGTCCATGAACAGCAGCTGTGCCACACCCATGCGCAATATGTGATTGGCATCGCGGGCACGACCGGCGGGCGGTTTTGACATGGCAACGCCCAGAACGGCGTCGATCTGGCCACCGCGCCGAAGACAGGTCGTCACCAGCATCCTTGCAAAAGCACGATCTCGTGGCTCCAGCACGGTTGCCTTGCGCATCGCTTCATCCAGATAGCGGCCGGACGCGACCAGTTTCAGGATGTCGTATGCCGCGATGCGGCTTTTCAACCCGGTTCCCGCGGCCTTCGGCTTTCTTCGGTCTGGTCTTGGTGGCGCGGCGTTCTGCGGCATGCGGGCTCTTCTTGTGTTTGGCTATGCAAGGGGGCATATAGGTTTTCATGGATACTGACAAGACAAGTGGGGACACCGGCGCCGAGGGCAAGGCCGGCGACATCGAAACCGATGCCGCCACAGATGCGACCACGCGCCCTGAAGGGTCCGATTTGCCGCGCGAAATCCATGGCCCGAAAGGGCCTGAACCCACCCGCTATGGCGACTGGGAACAGAAGGGCCGTTGCAGCGATTTCTAGCCGCACAACTCAGATGTACCGGGGTTACCAATGACCCGCCTGAAAACCGATATCCTTGTCGGCGCGGCAATCCGCCGGGCTGGTGCCGAACTGATCGATTGCGTAATGCTGCGGCGCGGCCATGCTGATGCAGGCGCGATCCTTGTTCACATCGACGCGCTGGATGGCCGCCATATGCTTTTGGCGCGCTCGCTGGAATTCGACGGAAGCTATGTGTGGCGGCCGGTCATTGCCGGCCCTGACGGTGACGGCTGGGCCGCGCGCGATGCGGTGGAAGCAAGGCTGGCACGAGAGATGGAGATCGATCCCGATGCCTATGTGCTCGAGGTTCAGGACCGGCACGGCCGCAACCCGTTCGATCTGGTCTGATCGGCCCTGCTGGCACAGTCAGGATCGATGCGCTATAACCACGCCATGGCAACGAGTGAACGCAATATGACAGCGCCCGACAGGCGGCTCAGCGTCGCGCCGATGATGGACTGGACGGACCGGCATTGCCGGCACTTCCACCATCATGTGGCGCCGGACGCGCTGCTATTCACCGAAATGGTCACCGCCGATGCCGTCATCCATGGCGACCGGGACAGGTTGCTGGGCCAGCCGCCCGAGGATATTGACGCTGCCGTGCCGGTGGCGCTTCAACTTGGTGGCAGTGATCCTGCACGGCTTGCCGAAGCCACCCGCATTGCCAATGATTATGGCTACGCCGAGGTCAACCTGAATGTCGGATGCCCGTCGGACCGTGTGCAGTCGGGCCGGTTCGGCGCCTGCCTGATGGCAGAGCCGGCACTGGTGGCTGAATGCGTCAGCGCGATGGCCGGGGCCACCCGCCTTCCGGTCACGGTGAAATGCCGGATCGGGATCGATGATATGGACGAGGAAAGCGGCCTCGACAGCTTCATTGATGCGGTTGAAGGCGCCGGCATCAAAACGGTCTATCTGCATGCGCGCAAAGCCTGGCTTCAGGGGCTCAGCCCCAAGGAAAACCGTGACATCCCCCCGTTGAATTATGACCGCGCGGCGCGCCTTGCCACGGCACGTCCGGACATGCAGGTGATCCTGAATGGCGGGCTCGATAATATCGCCACAACCCTTGAACAGCTCCCTTCATTTGACGGGGTGATGCTTGGCCGGGCCGCCTATCGCACACCGATGATTCTGGCCGACCTTGCTGCGCCGATCTTCGGGCGTGAGGTGCCGGCGCGCCTGCAGATTGCCGGTGCAATGGCCGATTATGCTGACCGGCGCACAGCAGAGGGTGTGCCGCTTCATGCCATCACCCGCCATATGCTCGGCCTCTATCATGGCCAGCGCGGCGCGCGGCTGTGGCGCCGTCATCTTGGTGAGGAGGCGCGCAACCGCAAGGACGGCGGTGCGCTGATCCGCGAGGTCGCCGCAGCCTGTGAAGAGATGGCCGCAAAGCTGGCCGCCTGAATAAGATTCTGATTTCAATATTTCCTTCCGGAGAGACGCGTGACCGACCCAGCTGCCAAATCTGAAACAAAGGCTCCCGAAAATAACGGTGGTGAGACCCCGAGGCCGCCGGAGAAGCCGGGCCGCAAGCTGCTTCTCGATCTCGGGCCATTAGTAGTGTTTTTCGCCGCGAATTACATGACCGGCGATTTCATGATGGCGGTACAGTTGCTGGTCGGCGCAACGGTGATCGCGCTTGCCGCTGGATGGATGCTGGAGCGCCGCGTGTCGATGATGGCCCTGGTGGGATGCCTAGCGGTGGCCTTTTTTGGCGGATTGGCGGTCATTTTCGACAATGAGCTGTTCATCAAGATCAAGCCGACGGTGCTGACCTGCCTGCTGGCGGCGGTCATTGCCGCTGGTCGGCTGATGGGCAAGAACCCGATCGGCGCCATCATGGGCTCGCAGATCCGCATGACGGACGAGGGGTGGCGCGCGCTCAGCTGGATCTGGGTGGCGATGTTCCTGACCACTGCGCTGGCCAATGAAATCGCCTGGCGCTCGTTGAGCACGGATGACTGGGTGACCTTCAAAGTCTTCGGTATTACAACCATTTCACTGGTTTTTGGCGCCGTCAGCGTGCCGATCATGACAAAGCACCAGATTGAGGACTAGGCCCGTTCGCAGGCCTCTTTAAACGGGCTGGTTATCCAGTTTTCACCCCTTTGTCGCGAAACAAATAGATTCAGTCGTGCTTGCCCCACATCTGGCGGTTTGCTTGTCGCAAAGGTTGAAAAGTTCAAACGTTGCTTGGGCGCGCTGCGCCAGAGGAGCTGTGCCATGTCCGATGAAGAAGATATCATCCTGTCCGAACTGGACGACGACGAACTTGTTCAGCAGATGCATGACGACCTCTATGACGGTCTCCAGGACGAGATCCGCGAAGGGGTTGAGATTCTGCTCGAACGTGGCTGGACGCCATATGACGTCCTGACCAAAGCTCTTGTCGAGGGCATGACAATCGTCGGCATCGATTTCCGCGACGGCATCCTGTTCGTTCCCGAGGTTCTGATGGCCGCCAACGCGATGAAGGCCGGCATGACCATACTTCGTCCGCTGCTGGCCGAGACCGGCGCTCCGAAGGTCGGCTCGATGGTGATCGGCACGGTCAAGGGCGACATCCACGACATCGGCAAGAACCTTGTCTCGATGATGCTGGAAGGTGCCGGTTTCGATGTAATCGACCTCGGTATCAACAACCCGGTCGAGATCTATCTCGAGGCTCTTGAAGAGCACAAGCCTGATATCCTCGGCATGTCGGCGCTGCTGACCACCACCATGCCTTACATGAAGGTGGTTATCGACGCGATGGTCGAGAAGGGCAACCGTGACGACTATATCGTTCTCGTCGGTGGCGCGCCGCTGAACGAGGCGTTCGCCGACTCCGTCGGTGCCGACGCTTACTGCCGTGATGCGGCGGTGGCTGTCGAGACCGCCAAGGAAAAGGTTGCCGAGAAGCGCGGCAAGGAAGCCGCTGCCGGCTGACCGCCTTATGGGCGCTCTCAACGCACCCGACACCGGGCTGACGCTGGTTGCATGCGGTGCGCTGGCGAGAGAGCTTCTGTCGATTACGTCCCAATTTCCGGAAGGCACCGTGGACCTCACCTGCCTTCCGGCCTCATGGCACAACCATCCTGAACGGATCGTTCCCGGCCTGCGCCGCAAAGTGGCCTCCCTGCGGCGCAAGGGACGCCGCGTTGCCGTTGTCTATGGCGATTGTGGCACTGGCGGCGAGATCGATGCCTTTCTGAAGGCGGAGAAAGTGGACAGGATCCCCGGGCCGCATTGCTACGAGATGTTCATGGGCCCGTCCGAATTCGAAGCCGAGATGGAACGCGAGCTCGGCACATTCTTCCTGACAGACTATATGGTCAGGCATTTCGAACGGATCGTGATGCAGGGGATGGGCCTGCGAAAGCATCCCCAGCTTCGTGACATGTATTTCGGAAACTACACACGCGCCCTGTATATCGCGCAGACCGAGGATACGGCGCTTCAGGCCAAGGCCCGCGATGCCGCGGCCGAACTCGGGCTGGCTTATGAATACCGGTTCACCGGGTTTGGCGGTTTGCCGGCCTGGGTTGCCGCAAGCGTATCGGCCGATATGCCGGCCAAGGGAGACTGACATGGCAAATCTCATTACCCTTTACTGGCGTGATATTCCCGCTCAGGTCATCGCCGAGCGCGGTCGTGGCCGCAAGCGCGAGCAGGCGAAAATCGAGCTGCACCGGCGTTTCGCCATCGCCATTGATGCGGCGGCGATGCGTGATGGCGCAGATTCGACAGATGATTATCTGGCCGAATGGCGTCGCAGCGAGCCGGTGGAATGTGGCGACGATCTCGAGGCAGAGGCATCGGCGCGCGCTGCCGCGCTGGAAGCCGACTATCCGGCGGAACGCGTCAAGCAGCTCGTTGAAAATGGTGGCTCCGAGCCGTCCTGACAGGCCGGTACTGGTATATCGCGCCAACAACGCATGTCGCATCCGGAAGAGAGTGGGGCGTCGCCAAGCGATAGCCTGCGAAGTGAAATCGCCATTCTTCCGGCCATTGGAAAACACGCGGGCGTTGCCCGTGCCTGCAAGTTTCAGAGTATGTAATCGGGAGCCATCATGGCGACAGCAATCGAACAGATCCAGGCCGCGGCCGCCAACTGGTCCATCGAGGTCACGCCGACAGGCGCCACCAAGATCGAGAGCTTCCGCGACTGTCTGAATGAAGGCACGACGGTCAATGTGACCTTCCTTCCGGGCACCGATCCTGCCGATACCATCGCCGTGTGCGAGCGACTGCATAATGACGGCATGAAGCCGGTCCCGCATCTGGCCGCGCGCTCGCTTCGCAATGCCGACCAGCTGGACGAGTTGCTGACTGCTTACACGTCGCGCTGCGGCGTTGAAGAGGTGCTGTGCATCGGCGGCGGCGTTGACGACCCGGTCGGTGATTTCACCGCCACCATGGAAGTTCTGAAGACAGGTCTGATCCAGAAACATGGCATCCGTCACATCGGTGTCGCCGGTCATCCCGAAGGAAGCCCCGACATCAGCGATGACGAGATCGCCGAGGCGCTTGGCGCAAAGAACGAGCTGGCCAAGGCAGAGGGCCTCGATCTCTATATCGAGACCCAGTTCTGTTTCGAGGCCGATATCGTTCTCGACTGGGAGCGCCGCGTTCGTGCTGCCGGCAACGCCCTGCCGATCCGCATCGGCATTCCGGGGCCGGCCACCATCAAGACGCTGTTCCGCTTTGCCCAGATTTCCGGCATCGGCCCGTCCATGCGCTTTGTCGCGAAGCAGGCCAAGAATGTCGCCAAGCTGATGACGGTGCAGTCGCCGCACCTTTTGATCGCCGGTCTTGCCGAGGGCATGGCCGCTGACGGGGATTGCCTGATCAGGCATTTCCATTTCTATCCATTTGGGATTCGCGCGCACCGCCACCTATGCCGGTGCCATTGCCGACGGCAAAATCGAGATGCTGCCGAAAGGCGGTTTCAACGTGACCGAGGGCTGACGCCCGGGTCGCAACAGGAGCAGGATTAATGACCAAAACACTGATTTCGTCCGACAAGCAGGAAATCATCATCGGCTTTGACGCGCCCTTCTGCGTCATCGGCGAGCGCATCAACCCGACGGGACGCAAGCTGCTTGCTGCCGAGATGGCGGAAGGCAATTACGATCGCGTGATTTCCGATGCCGTTGCCCAGGTCGAGGCAGGCGCCACCATGCTGGACGTGAATGCCGGCATCCCGATGGCTGACGAGCCGGCAATCCTTGCCGAGTCGATCAAGCTGGTTCAGGACACGGTCGATGTGCCGCTTGCCATCGACAGCTCGATCGTCGCTGCCCTCGAGGCCGGCCTTGCCGTCTATAAGGGCAAGCCGCTCGTGAATTCGGTCACCGGCGAGGAAGAGCGTCTCGAGGTTGTGCTTCCGCTGGTCAAGAAATACAACGCCGCCGTCGTCGCCATCTCGAATGACGAGACCGGCATCTCCGAAGATCCGAACGTGCGCTATGAAGTTGCCAAGAAGATCGTCGAGCGGGCCGAGGATTACGGCATTCCGCGCGAGGATGTGGTTGTCGACCCGCTGATCATGCCTGTCGGCGCGATCAATCTTGCCGGCCGTTCGGCGCTCGACCTGATCATCCGTCTGCGTACCGAGCTCAAGGTGAACACCACCTGTGGTGCCTCGAACATTTCCTTCGGCCTGCCGAACCGCCACGGCCTGAATGCTGCTTTCCTGTCGATGGCGGCAGGTGCCGGCATGACTTCGGCCATCATGAACCCGCTTCACGCCGAGGAAATGACGGGTATCATGGGTGCCAATGTGATGAACGGGCAGGATCCGGAATGCCGCCGCTGGATCCAGAAGTTCCGCGAGCCGGCAGCTGCCGGTGAAGGTGGTCGCGAGCGTCGCCAGACGCGTCGTCGTCGCAGCGCCTGACGGAAAGCGAGAACGCCATGGCGGAAAACGGAAACGACATCAAGATCGTCTTTACGCCATCTGGACGGCAGGGGCATGTCCCTGCCGGTACAACCGTGCTGCAGGCAGCACGGACACTTGGCGTCGATATCGATTCCGTTTGTGGTGGTCGTGCGTTGTGCGGCCGCTGCCAGGTTGATGTCGGAACCGGCGAATTCGCCAAGCACGGCATCACCTCCGGAGAGGACAGCCTGTGCGGCGTGACCGCCGTCGAATCCCGCTATGCCGAGAAAAAGGGACTTGCCGAGGGGCGGCGCCTGTCCTGCCAGTCGACCCTTCAGTCCGACGTCGTCATCGATGTCCCGCCGGAAAGCCAGGTTCATAACCAGCTTGTTCGCAAGGCGGCCGATGACCGCCAGATCGACATGGACCCGATCATCCGGCTCTGCCTGGTCGAGGTGCGCGAGCCCGACATGCACGAGCCGTCCGGTGATTTCCGTCGCCTTGCCGAGGCACTGGAATCGCAATGGCCGGACCGTGTCACCGGCGATATTACCTGTGACCTTCACATCCTGCAGCAGCTCCAGCCGGTGCTTCGCGCCGGCAACTGGCAGGCAACGGTTGCCCTTCGTGACGGCCATCAGGTGATCGGCATCTGGCCGGGCCTGAAGGAACGCGTGGCCGGTGTCGCCATCGATGTCGGTTCGACCACCATGTCGGCGCATCTGTGCGACATGGTGACTGGCGATGTCCTCGCCTCGACCGGCGCGATGAACCCGCAGATCCGCTTTGGTGAAGATCTGATGAGCCGCGTCTCCTACGGCATCATGAACCCGGGCGGCCATCTGGAGATGACGACCGCCGTCATCGACGGGCTGCAGAAACTCATTTCCGGGGCTGCCGAGCAGGCAGGGCTCGATGCTGAGGATGTCGTCGAGATCGTTCTCGTCGGCAATCCGGTCATGCATCACCTGCTTCTGGGGATCGACCCGGTCGAGCTTGGCGGCGCGCCCTTTGCGCTGGCCGTCGATACCGCCGTCGAGATCCGCGCAAGCGAGCTTGGCCTTGGCGTCAATAAGGGCGCGCGTGTCTATGTGCTGCCCTGCATCGCCGGCCATGTGTGCGCTGACGCCGCCGGCGTCGTGCTTGCCGAGGCTCCGCAAAAGGCCGAGATCAACACCCTTGTCGTCGATGTCGGCACCAATGCCGAGATTGTTGTCGGCAACAGCAAGCGCATGCTTGCCGCCTCATCGCCGACAGGTCCGGCATTCGAGGGTGCGCAGATTTCGTCCGGCCAGCGCGCCGCGCCGGGTGCCATCGAGCGCATCCGCATCGACAAGGACACGCTGGAGCCCTGTTTCCGTGTCATCGGTGTCGAGCAGTGGTCGAATGAAGACGGTTTTGACGAGGCGGTAAAATCCACCGGCATCACCGGCATCTGCGGGTCCGGCATCATCGAGGTGCTGGCCGAGATGTATCTGTCCGGCATCCTGTCGACCGACGGGGTCATCGACGGCACGGTTGCCGCCCGCACCCCGCGGATCGAGGAAGACGGCCGCACTTTCTCCTATCGTGTGGCCGAGAATGTCGTCGTCACGCAGAATGACGTGCGCGCCATCCAGCTTGCCAAGGCGGCTCTGCATGCCGGCTTCCGCCTGCTGATGGACAAGATGGAGTTGAAGAAGGTCGACCGGGTGGTTCTGGCCGGCGCCTTCGGCACACATATCGATCCGAAATACGCGATGGTGCTGGGGATGATTCCGGACTGCGAGCTGGAGAATGTGCGCGCGGCAGGCAACTCCGCCGGTACCGGCGCGCGCATGGCGCTTCTGAACAAGGGCGCGCGGCGCGAGATCGAGGCCGTGGTTCGCGATATTGAAAAGATCGAGACGGCCGTGGAAGCGTCTTTCCAGGACCAGTTCGTCAAGGCGATGGCCATTCCGCACAAGTCGGAACCCTATGAGAAGCTGGGCTCGGCAGTTGAACTGCCGGAACGCATCCTGACGCCGGACGAGGCACCCGCCATCGAAAGCGGCCGCCGCCGCGGAGGACGCCGGCGCAGCGCCTAGCTCGCCTGGTCTAACTGATCCGCCTAGTCTGACTTGTCGTCGGTTTTCGGCGACATTTCTTCCAGCCTTGCGGCGGTGGTTTTCGCGCGCCGCCAGCTTGACCAGGCAAGCCATGCCATGCCGCCAAGCGTCAGCAGATAGCAGGGCCATATGAACCCGGCATACCCGCCCATGGAAAAGAACGCGCCCATCAGCGGCTATCCCCGGCGGCCTGCCGCAGCTGCAGGCTTGTCAGCCGCCTTTCGGCAAGAATGGCCTTCATCCGCAGGATGACGATCACCGCGAAATAGCAATGTATGCCTGCCAGCATCAGCAGCAGCGGCACCAGCATCGCCTGATCGATCGACACGCCGCCGCTTCGCAGCAGGCTTGCCGGCTGATGCAGCGTGTTCCACCAGTCGACCGAGAATTTGACGATCGGCACATTGATCACCCCGACAAGCGCCAGCAGGGCGGCCGGGCGGCTGCCGCGTTCCGGCTGGTCGAAGCCGTTCGCCAGCGCGATCACGCCGAGATAGAAGAACAGCAGGATCAGCATCGAGGTCAGCCGTGCATCCCACACCCACCAGGCACCCCACATCGGCTTGCCCCAGAAAGCGCCGGTGACAAGTGTCAGGAAGGCAAACATCGCACCCGCCGGGGCCATCGCCCGCAGCGCGACATCGGCAAGCGGGTGACGCCAGACAATATAGAAAAGGCCGCACAGCCCCAGTGCCACATAGCCGAGCGTGGTAATCCACGCTGCCGGCACATGGACATACATGATCCGCACGGTCTCGCCCTGCTGGTAGTCCGGCGGTGAATTCAGCAGCCCGTAATAGAGCCCGGCGCCGATCAGCCCGGTGGCGATCACCACCAGCGGCCAGAACAGCCTGTCAGCAATCCGCATGAAGCGGGCGGGGTTGGCGAGATAGTCAAACATCACAGTTCCATATCGCGAAAGGCGCGCCGCAGGCAACGCCGCAACAGCCTGTCGGGGCAGCGACGCGGCGGCGCGGCACCGGCGCCTCCGGCCGGATCGATGTGGGCGTCGGGCGGGTCATGCGCCGCTCTCCGACTCGGTCTCGGACAGCGCTGCGGCGGCGATGAAGGGCGCCACCGCCAGCAGTACCGCCAGCACCGCGCCGAGCAGCATCAGATGCGGTGTCACGATGCCGCCATCCGCCGGCGCCGAGGCCAGCGCACCGAAGATCAGCACCGGCATCGCCAGCGGCAGCACCAGAACCGCCATCAAGCCGTTGCCATCGCGCGCGCCTTCTGTCAGCGCCGCGCCGATGACGCCAAGCAAGGTCAGCGCCGCCGTTCCCAGAACAAGCGCCAGCAGCAGCGCCGGCAGATGCGATGTGTCCATATAAAGCATCAGCGCCATCAGCGGCGTTGCCAGCAGCATCGGCACCGCGCCGATGACCCAGTGGGTCGTCGCCTTTGCAATGACATAGAGCGGCAGTGGCAAGGGTGACAGCGCCACCTGATCGACCCAGCCGCAGCGCACATCCTCGGAAAAAATGCGGGTGAAGCCGGCAAGGCTGGACAGCATCGCCGCGATCCAGATCATCGGCACCGCAATGGGCTGCAGGAAGGCCGCGTCCGGCCCGACGGCGAGCGGCACCAGCGTCAGGATGATCAGAAAGAATCCCAGCATCACCGCCATATCGCCGCGCCCGGCCCAGCCAAGCCGCAGGTCGCGCCGCAGCTGTACCTCGAACGGGCTCATGCCATGTCCTCCAGCACCAGCGTGCGCGGGCTGTGCGTGATGCCAAGCGGCAGATGCGTTGCCGCCAGCACCATGCCGCCGCCCTCGAGATGGTCCGAGATCAGGTCGTCGAGCGCGATGCTGGAGGCAGCGTCGAGCCCGGAATTCGGCTCGTCAAGGAGCCATAGCGCGGAAGAAGGCCCCAGCGTCAGGCGAGCCAGCGCCACGCGCCGCCGCTGGCCGTGCGAGAGACGGCGCACCGGCAGGTCGGCGAAGGCGCGCGCCTGCATCCTGTCCAGCGCCGCATCGATGGCAGCGTCATCACTGGCAAGCCCGTTCAGCATCGCCCAGTCGGCGAGGTTCTGCCGTCCGGTCAGCGCCGGCGACAGCCCGTCGGCATGGCCGATATAGAGAACCGGCGCATCGCATTCGATGGAACCTGCGGCGGCGGGAAGCCGCCCGGCGATGGTGCGAAGAAGGGTGGATTTGCCGCTGCCGTTCGGGCCGCGGAGAAGTGTTACCTCGCCGGCGACCATGGCAAGCGACAGCGCGTTCTGGACAAGCCGCCCGCCGCGCACCAGCGCAACGCCGTCGACGCGCAAACCGGCAGGCGCCGCGCCGGCATCGCGGGCCGGTGAAGTTTGATCATTGTCAGGCAGGGTGGCACTCATGACCAAGTCTTAGAACAGCTTGACCCTTTTGCCAATTACGGCAGTTCCGTTAACGAAAAATTACCTTTGGCCAATTTACTGTTGATCAGCCTTCCAATAACGATTTCTGCCTCCCTTGAGGTTCCGATATGACAGTGATCCGTACAATCAAATTTACCGTGTGCACAATTATGCTGGCATGGTTTGCCATGCTGTCACCCGGTCCTGCGGAAGCGGCCGGATATCGTGTAATCAAAGAGGATGGTGCGCCTGTCCATGTCTGGTACCCGACTGACAGTGCACCGGTCGCCGGACGGCTCGGTCCTTTTGACGTGGCGCAGGCGGTGGATGCGCCGCTGCGTCAAGGGAAGTACGAGATTGTACTGATGTCGCATGGTTTTGGCGGCTGGGCGCGAAACCATCATCTGACTGCTCAGGCGCTTGCCGATGCAGGCTTCATCGTGATCGCCCCAGACCATGCAGCCGACCCGGCAATCGGATCGTCCAAGACGGCAGCGGCGCTCGCGTAGCGTGTCGCCGAACTTGGCAAGGCCATTGATAGCGTGTCCCAACTGGATGAATTTGCTGTCTCCATGCGGCGAGACAGAATTCATGGCCTCGGCTTTTCTCTTGGTACGGTATCAATCATGGCCGCCGCCGGGGCAGTGGTTGACCTTGATCTTGTGGCGCGGCATTGCAACGAGAATGACGACCCGGCGTTTTGCGACGGTGCAGGTTTCATAGACAGGATGATCATGAGATTCACGAGAGACCTGGATCTTCCGGAACTCGATGCCGGTGTTGGCGATCGTTATTCAGTAAATCCGTTTATTACCGGTGACATCGCTCTGATTGCGCCAATCGGGCAGGAATTGGATATTGAGCCTGACCGATTCTCGGCGAAGCGCGTGTTGGTTCACGGCATGGCGCAGGACGAGATTAATCGGCCGGAGTTTCATACTGAGCCTTATCGCGCGCTGATTCCGGCCAATCGTTTGCACAGTCTTTCGCTGAACAGTGATGGCAACCATTTTGCCTTCATTGCGCCCTTTGCCGAGCGAGTGAAGAACAAGGACAGGATTGCTATTGCCATTGACCCGCCGGGATTTGACAGGCGCGCATTCCTTGACCGCCTTAACGCCGAACTGGTGGGTTATTTCACCGGCAGGTAGTCTGCGGCGACCAATGCCTCACATCCAATTTCAAACTGGAAAAACCGGCGTCTGGCGGCTATATACAGGGTGACCGTCGTGAGGCACTCCTCAGGCTGGCCCGCCCGTTGATCGGGTGACAAATTCCATAACTCCGTGCAGGCACCGGCCG